>CAMXQE010000052.1 GCA_947246015.1 uncultured Lachnospiraceae bacterium
AATAAGTGGCTGTTTAAAATAATCGTGATTTTCATGATGATTCCGGCACAGTTAAGCCTCATCGGATTTTATAACCTTTGTCAGAAACTGCATATGGTAGATTCTTATCTTCCGTTGATTCTGCCTGCCATTGCATCCCCCGGTACAGTCTTTTTCTTAAGGCAGTATGTGCAGGCAACACTTTCCAAAGCGCTTTTGGAAGCAGCACGGATTGACGGTGCGGGCGAGTTACATATTTTCCATAAAATCGTACTACCGATTATGGCGCCCGGTATCGCAACGATGTCCATTGGTTCCTTTATCGGAAACTGGAACAATTATCTGGTGCCGTTGATTTTGTTGAATACACCGGATAAAATGACGCTGCCCGTTATGATTACAACCCTGAATGCGGCAACGGATTTACAGAAAAACCAGGGAGCGATTTACCTTGGCGTTGCAATCTCGGTAGTGCCGATTCTGATTGTGTTCTGCTTCTGCTCGAAGTATATTATCAGCAGTATTTCGGCGGGAAGTGTGAAGGAATAAAAGAAGTAACAATTCGACTGAAAGCAGGGCTATTACTTAAAATTTGATTTTTGTGGCTATTTGCTGGCAGATGTGGTATATTATATTTACAGACAAACAGGAGGCAGTACATGAGAAAGCAGAAGATATATCTTGATACCTCTGTGGTCAGCTATCTGTATCAGGAAGATTCTCCAGAGAAAATGCATGATACTCTGAAACTATGGGAAATATTCAAAAGCAACAGGTATGAGGTTTGCATTTCCAATATTGTGATGAACGAGATATATGAATGCGGCGAGGAAAAACTTCGCATATTGCTGGAATATTTGAATGAGATAGATTATACCATGGTCAGGGTGGATGAGGATGAGTAAGCCGGAAATAAGCAGCAGATTTGATGTGGAAGACATTAGAAAAATTCGTGAATATAATTCTCTGCGTCATATCCATATGACACCGGAGGAGATTATTGCAGAAACACAGGCTGGAGCAGAAAAAGTATTGAAAATGCTGGAGCAGGGAAAGCTAATGAAAGTATAAATGAAGGAACAGGACAGAGCAGGAAATCTGAAAAGGGTTTTCTGCTTTTTTTTAACATAAGGACGGTTCGCGGAGTGTGCCGTCCGCTGTTTATGCGCAGGGGTGCGTAAGGAAAGGAGTAGTGGGTGCAAAATCGTTGAAATGGAATCCGAAAAGCTATATACTATTAAGCAGATGCATAGAGGCAGTTGTTACATGTGTGGAAGGGTATAAATGTGGGAAGAAAGAATAAGGGAAGTATCTTAAAGGCAGTTTTTTTGTTATCGGTATGTCTGTTTGGGACAGGCTGTGCCGGGGGCTGCGGGGCAGGCGGAGCAGCAGAACCGGATTTGACAGGGGAAGGAATGGCAGCATGGCAGAAATATGCAGGGGAAGAGGTTACGTTTGACTGGTATGTCAATTATTCATGGTTTACGGCAGGATGGGGGGAAAATGCGGTTTCCAAAAAAATTACGGAGGAAACCGGCGTAAGCCTTCATTTTATTACGCCGGGCGGGAACGAAAGCGAGAAACTGAATGCACTGATTGCGGCGGATTCCCTGCCGGATTTTATTACGCTGGGCTGGTGGGAGCCGCAGGTGAATGAGATGATGGACAAAGATATGGTCTATGCCCTGAATGAGCTGGCCGACCAGTATGACCCGTGGTTTTATCAGGTCAGTGATGCCGATGTAGTCAACTGGTATACACAGGAGGACGGAAATATATACAGTTATCCAAATTCCAGCTTCACGGCAAAGGATTTGGAGGAGAATGACAATATCGGCTCCAATCAGACTTTTTTGGTACGGAAGGATATTTACGAGGCAATCGGGAGTCCGGATATGACAACGCCGGAAGGCTTTCAGGAAGCAGTGGAAAAAGCACGGGAAATGTTTCCTACAGTGGACGGGGAACCGTTGATTCCGGTGGGAGCACATGTTTTTAACAATCAGGGTAATGTGTCTTTTGACAAGTATCTGATGAATTTTTTGGCAGTGCCTTTTGAGAAAAACGGGGAATTTTATGACCGCTATACCGACGAAGATTATATCGCATGGCTGAAGATGTTCCGCAGGCTGGGGGAAGAGGGACTGCTTGCTGATGATATTTTCATCGACCAGAGAACCCAGATGGAAGAAAAAATGGCAAAGGGCAGATATTTTTGTATGATTTACCAGTATACAGATATGGTATCACAGCAGAAAGAACTTTTTGCCACGCATCCGGAGCGGATTTATCTCGCAGTGGACGGGCCGAAAAATGCTGCAGGGGATGACCACACGCTTACAACGACCGGAATTAACGGATGGACAGTGACAATGATATCGAAAAACTGTGATACTCCGGAACGGGCGATTGCTTTTCTGGATTATATGCTCAGCGAGGAGGGGCAGCTTTGTATTTCGCTTGGAGTAGAGGGGGAGACGTTTGATTATGTGGATGGAAAACCGGTGGTAAAGGAGGAGGTGAATGCCGTTTTAAATACAAATCGCCTGGAATACGACAGAAAGTACGGGGCGGACGGCATGTACTGGATGCTTCAGGATGACGTGATGCATTTACAATGGAAACAGGAACCCGCAGAGCCACTGAGACAGATTATGGAATGGTCTTACCGCTATCCGGTATATAACGGGCAGTACGATTCCTTTCTTCCGAACGGTTCCCAGGAAGCTTTTAAAGAGAATAAAATTGTGGCGCTATGGAGCGAAACGCTGCCGAGACTTCTGCTGGCAGAATCAGAGGAGCGTTTTGACGAAATCTTCGCTGAATTTCTGAAACAAAGGGATGCCTGTGGTTTCAGGGAAGTTCAGACGGCGAAAACGGAGCTGATGAAGCAGGCGAAGGAAAAGCTGGGAATGCAGTAGAGGATGGGAATGCGATAAAAACCGGAAAGGGACGGATAAAGGAGCCGGAAGAAGAATAGGACCGGAAATGGAGTAAAAGCAGAAAATAAAAGAAAAGATGGGAAGACACTGGAAAGAAAAACTGAACGGATTAAAATTGAATAAAAAGTTTACGCTGGTGATTATTCTATTCGTGATTCTGCCGATTTCCATCATGGCAGGCGTGCTGTTTTACAACATGGAGCAGAACGTAATCAGTGAAAACAGGAATTATATGCAGTATACGATGGAGCGCAACAAGGATAATATATGGAAAAATATCGATTCCGTCAATATGACCACACAGTTTTTCCTGAATGATGAACCGCTTTTGCGGATGCTTGGAAAGGCGGCGCGGCAGGAGAAGACAGATACAGGAGAGCTGATGGAATTTTACCATTCTGATATTGCATCCTTAGAGCGGCTGGTCAACAGCAATACATTGCTGTATGGAGTGCGCGTCTATGCAGTGAATGACAGTGTACAGGAAATGATGCCGGTTTTGTACAGCCGTTCCCGCATGGAGAAGATGGGATGGGCAGGCGCACCGGATTATACCGGCTGGAACTATGATTATCAGGACAGGCTGTTTGATAACCGGAATACGGAAGAAATTGCTTCCCTTGTCACAAAGGTGGAAGATTATGAGAACGGCCTGATTGGTGTGATAGAGACGGCCGTTACAATGGAAAATCTGCTTCCGCCGTTATATGAGGATATCAGGAATGAGTGGAGCTGCTTTATTTCGGAGGACGGGAATCTTTATTTTGGCCGTAATGAACAGGAAGGTTCGGAAGATTTCGTGCGGCTTAAGATGGAAGAAGGGTTTGAAAAAGACGGAATTTACACAACTTATACCAGACAGGGAGGGGAACATCTTGTCATTTCTTATTTATATATTCGGGAAATGCAGGGAACACTGCTGTCGGTAAAAAATATTACGGAAAATGTACATTATGTGTACCGGATGAGAAATATCTTCGTGGCAGTTATGCTGGTGCTTGTTGTGGGACTGGCTTTTCTTATTAATTTTATCGTGATGCGGCTTTTACGGCAGTTTTATGATATTCTGAAATCCATACGCATAATACAAAGGGGCGATTTGGGGATAAGGATTCAAAACTGCGGGAATGATGAAATGGGTGAGCTGGGAATACAGATTAATAAAATGCTGGACCGTATCGAGCAGCTTATGAAGGAAAATATTGACAGGGAGCTTCTGGCGAAAAATTCCGAAATCCGTGCCCTGCAGAATCAGATTAATGCCCATTTTATTTATAATGTTTTGGAATCCGTGAAAATGATGGCGGAAATTGATGAGGAGTATGCCATTTCGGATGCAATTACATCGCTGGGGAAGCTGCTTCGTTACAGTATGAAGTGGGTATCGGGTAATGTGACGGTAGAGGAGGAAATCGAGTATATCAAAAACTATCTGGCGCTGATTAACTTACGTTTTGATTATGAAATTTATCTGTCCCTGAATCTGCCGGAGGAGATTTTAAAGCAGGAGATACCGAAAATGTCATTGCAGCCGGTTGTGGAAAATTCAATTTATCACGGGATTGAGGAGCTGGCGGAGGACACAAACATTTATATCAAGGGCATTTTGGGGGACGGCGATTGTATGATTGAAATTACGGATGCGGGAAAGGGAATGAATGAGGATGAGGTAGAAAGGCTGAAGAAGAAAATCGCAGGGGAAATCGAGACGGGCGGCGGAGCCGGAAACGGAATCGGTTTAAAGAATGTGCAGGACCGGATTCGGATGAGTTTCGGGGAAAAGTACGGGATTGACATCGCTTCGAAGTCAGGCTGTTATACGAAAGTTACGCTGCGTGTGCCGATGCGGTATGTTTAGCTGAAAGCATACGTTCTGTCCGGACATGTGTCCCTGTTCACATGGGATGGATGACACCGGATACGGTGCAGAAATGAGGGAAAAATGAAAACAGTTTTAATCGTGGAAGATGAAAAGTTAATACGGCAGGGAATAAGGACGATGGTTCAGCGCAGCGGAGTTCCGGTAGAAGTGATTATGGAGTGCAGCAACGGCGAAATGGCACTGGAAATCCTGCAGAGCCAGAAGGTGGATGTGATGTTTACGGATATCCGTATGCCTAAAATGAATGGGATAGAGTTGGTGCAGAAAATGCAGGAACTTCCCCAAAAACCGATTACCATAGCGGTCAGCGGCTATGCGGATTTTGCTTACGCGGTGGAAATGCTCCGTATGGGAGTGCGGGAGTATCTGCTAAAACCTGTGGAGAGGGAAAAATTGTGGGAAATTTTGCGGAAGCTGGAGCGGGAGATTACGGCAAGTCAGGAAAGCAGCCGTACCAGCAAGCGTCTCGGACACCAGCAGTTAAAATATCTGATGTTAAATGAACGGATTACGGAAGAAGAACTGAATACCATGCAGTCCGAGTATGAGAGTGAACTGGAACTACAGGACTATTATGTATATGTTTCGAACCAAAGGGACTTTCAGGTGATGGAAGATAATTACATTTACCTGCATAATGTAGAAGGCAGCGATGTATATCTTGTCACGGATAAAAATGCTCCGTTTCTTTTGAAAAATGAGCTGGTACAGGAATATGTGGGAATTAGTGCGCTCCATAGCGGCATCCGGGAACTGCGGGCGGCTTACCGGGAGGCGGCGGAAGCAAGGAGGCTTGCGTTTTGTCTGGAAGAGAAGATTTACCGTACAGAGGAACAGAAGAAACATATTCCGGAGAATTTTAAAGAGCAGGGGAAAAAGCTGACCAGTGCCGAAATGAAGTTACAGAGGGTACAGCTCCTTGGGACAGATAAGACGGAAGAACTGGTGAAGGCATGGAACGGATTGTTTTACGCAGTGAGAAACGGATGGGTAACACCGGAAGAATTTGCTGAGTGCATGGAGAATTTTTTCCGGGAAATCAGAAAGACTTACCGCAATGTGCTGGCAGAGGAGGAAGAAAAGCTGAAAAAGCTGGCGGATTATTTCGGTTTTCCGGCACTGGCGGCCTGGCAGGCGGAGTTTATGGAATGGCTGCTTGCTTTTCAGGAGCGTATGAACAGTCAGTTTGATACCAATAAGAACCGGAAGAAAATTAAGCAGGCGATGGACTATATTCAGGAGAACTATGCGCAGGATTTGAATATGGCGGTGGTTTCCAACCATATTTCCATGAATTATTCGCTGTTTTCCTATCTTTTTAAAGAGTATACCGGAAGCAATTTTGTAAATTATTTAAAGGGAATCCGGATGGAGGAGGCAAAGAAGCTGTTGGCGGAAACAGACTTACGGATAATTGAAATCAGCGCAAAAGTCGGATATGAAAACGAAAAGCATTTTATGAAACTTTTTAAGGCATCCTGCGGGGTATCGCCCAGTGAATTCCGGAAGAATGCACAGATGGATTAAGGCAGGATTATAAAGGAGGAACTTATGGCAACGGTAAATAAAAAAGCAGATTTTCCATGTGATATTCAAAAGGTTTGGGATGTGGTAACTTCCCTTGTAAATACGGCATGGCGCAGTGATTTAAGCAGGGTAGAGAAGATAAACGACAGACAATTTGTGGAGTATACAAAGGACGGATATCCCACAACTTTCACCGTCACGGCAGAAGAACCGTATAAGCGTTGGGAATTTGATATGGAAAATGCGAATATGAAGGGGCATTGGACAGGTATTTTTTCGGAAAAGAACGGGCGGGCTGAAATTGATTTTACGGAAGAAGTGACCGTAAAGAACATAGTAATGAAGCTGTTTCTGAAGCTGTATTTGAAAAAGCAGCAGGAAAGATATATCGCAGATTTAAGAAAAGCGTTAGGGAGTTGAGACAGCGGTGTGTTTTCCTCTATCATTTTCTATAGTTTGTCATATCTTAAATCTCTGTCACCTTCTTGTTTTATTCCAGCGAGTAACGAGCCAAGTGTCTGCTTAGGAGATGCAGAGCTTCTCCAGACATTTGGTGACTGACGCGAGGGGCAAAGACCCTGCTGTTTATCCGTCCGGAATATGTACCGGCTCTTAAGAAGAACGGAGTGAAAAATATTACACCATTTTGAAATTTTGATATCTGTTAATGCAAAGATGCGGATGCTAAGATTGATACATAAAGCAAAACAAAAACAAACAAGCAAAGGGAGGAAACAAGGAATGAAGAAAAAACTGATAGCATCCTTGCTGGCTACCGTATTGACAGTATCAACACTTGCCGGATGCGGCGGTTCATCAGGGAACAGCACACAGACAAATGCAGGTTCGCAGACGGAAACTGCACAGGACACCGCAGCACAGGATACAACAGCGCAGGACACCGCAACAGAGGATACCGGAAATACGCAGGAAGCGGCCGAAACCGCAGGAGGGGATGTGACCATCCGCTTATTCTCCAATCTTCCGGACCGTAAGAACGGACAGGGATTGGTGGAGCAGATGATTATTGACGAATATATGGAAGCAAATCCCAATGTAACGATTGAAGTAGAGGCTCTTGACGAGGAAGCATACAAGACAAAATTCAAAGCCTATGCAATGTCCGGAATGCCGGATGTAGTAAGTATCTGGGGACAGCCGTCCTTTTTGGATGAAGTGCTGGACGCAGGCGTGCTGGCAGAGCTGAATGAAGCGGACTATGCGGATTATAAATTCATTGCAGGCTCTCTGGAAGGATTTAAGAAAGACGGAAAATTATACGGACTTCCGAGAAATACAGACATTATGCTGTTCTACTACAATCAGAAGATGTTTGATGACAACGGATGGACGGTTCCGGCTACATATGATGAGCTGTTGGAACTTTGCAAGACCATACAGGGAGCAGGCATTACACCGGTAGCTATGGACGGCGGCGACGGATGGCCGATGGCATGTTTCTTAACCGATATTCTGGTAAAAGTTGCCGGAACCGATTATGCGGAAATCATCCGCAATGCGGTTGCAGCCGGTGATTTTACGGCACCGGAAATCAGGGAAGCAACACAGATTTTAGTGGATTCCGCAGCTGCGGGAATGTTCCAGACCGGATATGATTCCCAGGATTACGGGACGACCATGAACCTGTTTACCAACGGACAGGCAGCGATGTACTGCATGGGAAGCTGGGACTGTTCCATGGCGCTGAATGAAGACATCACACCGGAAATCCGTGACAATATCCGTGCATTTACGATGCCTGTGGTAGAAGGCGGCAAAGGCGGTGCAAAAGATATCGCTGCATGGAACGGCGGAGGATATGCGGTTTCTGCCAGTTCTGAAGTAAAGGACGAAGCGGTGAAATTCCTCAATTACATGTATCAGCCGGATAAACTTTCCAAGTACGGCTGGGAAAACGGCGTAGGTATGTCCGCGCAGGATCAGACAGAATATCTGACCGGAAATGAGACAGAACTGCAGAAACAGGTCATGGATATTCTGAAAGAAGCAACCAGCGTTTCCGGAACTCCGATTAATGACTGCGGACCGTCCGTATTCAAGACAACGATTGAAAATGAAATTCAGGGTGTATCCAATGGTTACACAAGTGTAGACGATTTTCTTGAGGCTATTGGCAATGCGTGCAAATAAATGCATAAATAAGTAAAAAGCCGGAGGATGCCTCGAAAGGGGCATCCTCCATGAATATGAGGATATAGGAGCATCAGGAACATTTTGTTGCACGAAAGGAGATAGCTATGAAGAAATTATACAGTAATAAACTGGTGATTTTCTCGCTTGTTTTACCCGGAGTACTGGTATTTCTTTTTGCAGTACTGGCTCCCATTATTTTAAGTGTCTATTATGGATTTACTGATTATTCCGGTATGGGGGAAGCTAAGTGGATTGGATGGGAAAATTATGCCGCACTGTTCCATGACAGCGCATTCGGGCGTTCGCTGTTAAATTCCCTGCTGCTGGCAATCGGGTTTATCTGCATCCAGCATCCGCTCGCCATTCTGGTGGCAGCCGTACTGGATAAATTACAGGGAAGGGCGGAAGGGGTATTCCGCTGCATCTACTTTATACCGAATGTTATTTCCGTAGCGGTTATCGCATACTTATGGAAATTTATATACAATCCCGATTTCGGCCTTTTGAATAACGTGTTAAAGTTCTTTGGATATCAGGGAAAAATCAACTGGCTGTCACAGCAGAATGCCATCTGGTCGGTACTGCTGGTGCTGATATGGCATGGGTTTGGCTGGGGGATGCTGATTTATTACACCGGAATCAAGAACATTGACCCGGTGCTCTATGAAGCGGCTTCCATTGACGGGGCAAACTGGTGGACTACATTTTTCCGCATTACCTTACCCCTGATGAAGCCGGTGATTCAGATTAATGTAACGATGGCGATTATTTCCGCTCTAAAGCAGATGGAAACGGTATACCTGCTGACCAACGGAGGCCCGTCCAACAGTACGCAGTTTGCGGCCAATTACCTGTACCAGCAGGCATTTAAGTCATTCCGGTATGGATACGGCAATGCAATCGGTGTGGTATTCATCCTGATTTGTATTGTGACAACAGTTGTGCTGAACACGGTATTCCGTGAAAAACAGGATGCATAGGAGGTGACGGTATGAAGACAACATGGCAGAAAGTCGGGAAAGTAATTTTGTGGGTAGTATTGGTTTGTGTTGCGGTCATCCAGTTATTTCCGTTAATCTGGCTGGTGGATTTCTCACTTGGCAGCAGCAATGAAATGTTTACCAATGGCCTGCTGATTATTCCGGAAACCATACGTTTTGATAACTATGTCAAGGCATTTGTGGACGGTAATTTCCTGCACTACTTAAGAAACAGCGTTTTAATTAATACACTGGCGGTTCTTTTAGTACTTATCATTTCGATTATGGCAGCGTTCGCCTGCCAGCGGATGAAGTGGAAACTGAGCGGTTTTGTGAGCACCCTGCTTTTGCTGGGGATGATGATTCCGATTCATGCAACCCTGCTTCCTAATTATAAGATATACAGTACCATCCATCTGACCGATACACTTTGGGCACTGCTGATTCCTTATGTGGCATTTTCCCTTCCGCAAGGGATGTTCCTGATGACAGGATTTATCCAGTCGGTTCCGAAGGAACTGGAAGAAGCGGCAGTCATGGATGGATGCGGAATTTACCGGATTGTGTTCCAGATTATCACACCCTTGTTAAAGCCGTCCATTGCAACGGTAGCCATTATGACGTTTTTGAATAACTGGAATGAATTTATGATGGCAAGCACATACTTAAGTACTCCGACATGGAAGACTTTACCGTTCTCCGTTTTGGAATTTACCGGTGAGTATTCCT
Source organism: uncultured Lachnospiraceae bacterium (assembly GCA_947246015.1). GTDB lineage: Bacteria > Bacillota > Clostridia > Lachnospirales > Lachnospiraceae > Kineothrix. Next base: position 10,194 of record CAMXQE010000052.1, read on the forward strand.
CCAATTATGCAGTACAGTTTGCGGTTATGGCTCTTACGGCGGCACCGGCGGTTATTGTTTATGTCATATTGAATAAGCATATTACAAAGGGTGTTGCAATGGGTGCGGTAAAAGGATAGAATGAAGGTATTTCAGTTACCGGTCACAAGCGGACCGTAATCGGATTCATTTTTCCTGAAGGAGCAGAAGACACTATGAAACAGATAAAATATTGGATTTTAAGGTTAAGTATCCGGAAGAAATTAATTTTTTACAGCTATTTAATCATTACTCCTATTTTATTGTTAATCAGTGCGCTTCTGTTTCTTCATAACTATAAATCCGCTGTGCAGAAGGAAGAAGAAAACTGTATGCAGGCAGTTTGGAGTGTGGCAGGCAGCATCGGGGTCATCCAGAGCAATATTATGGAGATGGGCACTTATATCTGCATCAATAAGGACATTACACGGATTCTGACAAGCGACAGTCCCGAAGAACTGAACCGGGATGCAAGACTCTGGCTGGACGATGCGCCTTTGGAAATCATACAGGATATGGTGGCAATTGACGGACAGATTAAGACCGTTGCCATTTATCCGGAAAATGGCGTGACTCCTTACTTAAGCTGTGTGGACCGTTCCGCTTATATCAGTGATATGGAGCAGGTGCGGGAAGAAGAAATCTATGCGCTTGCCGTACAGGAACAGGGAAAATTTCTATGGCAGCGGGTAGGGCAGCATCCGGCGGATACTTACCTGCTCAACCAGTATGATAAAATCGTGATGTATCGGGAAATCTATGATTTATCGAGAAAAACAAGGCTGGGATTTCTTGTCATCGGTTCCAAGGCGGAGGTTTTTGATGAAATATGTATCAGTTCCCTGCGGGATAAGGAAGAGGCCGTGATTGTGATGAGTGAATATGGCAGTGAGCTGGTGCGCTGCGGAAGTGTGGAAGACAATGTCATTTCCGAAATGCTGTTGGAAAAGGCCGGGGAACCGATGGGAAAGGAATCAGTGAAAAGCAGTACTTGGAAAAATTTCAGGATTTACCAGTGCAGGGATTCGGAAACGGGGACGGTTGTTTACAAGATGGCGCCGAAAGTCGGTATCCGTGATTTTGTGGATTCGATTCTTTATGCGCCGCTGGCATTGCTGCTTGGTTTTTTAGCGGGGCTGTATCCGGTTCTTATTCTGGTTTCGGAGATTGTATCGAAGCCGCTGCGCAGCTTAAGTCTTGCGATGGAAAATTTTAAGCAGGGGGATTTCAGTCAGAAAGTGGAAGTGATGACTTATGATGAAGTAGGTGAAGCCTCCGCCTGCTTTAACCGGATGGTGGATGATATCCGGGAATTGATTGACAAGAATTATGTGATGGCGATTAAGGAGCAGGAAAGCGAGCTGGATGTTTTACAGGCACAGATAAATCCCCATTTTTTATATAATACGCTGGACTCCCTCTATTGGAAAGCCATTGAATCAGGCAATGAGGAGATAGGGGAGGATGTGTACTCCCTGTCCCAGCTGTTCCGGCTGGTGCTGAACAGGGGGAATGGTTTTGTTCCGGTACAGGCGGAAGCGGAACTGCTGGAGCGGTATCTGCACATCCAGAAGATGAGGTTTGGCAGACGTTTGGAGTACGGGATTTCTTTGGATGAGCAGATTTTAGAGGAAGAAATACCGAAGCTGATTCTCCAGCCGTTTGTGGAAAATGCGATTGTACACGGATTTGAAAAAATAGAAGGCAATTATTTTCTGTCCGTGACCGGAGAGAAAGTGCAGTCGCATATGGTGTTCCGGATTAAGGATACGGGTGTGGGAATGAGCAAAGAACAGGTGGATGCCATATGGGAGAAGAAGGAAAACCGGAAATATGCCAGCCAGCGGATTGGTCGGTATGCGATAAAAAATGTCAGGGAGCGTTTGGAACTTGTTTATCATGAAGACTTTGAACTTGATATTGAAAGCAGGAAAGGGCATGGGACGGAGGTCATCCTGTCCATACCATGCGGATTAAAGGAGCTGCGGTTACATGAGCAAAAAACTGTTGATTGCGGATGATGAAGATACAATCCGCAATGGAATTGCAAAATACATACAACTGCATACGGACCGCTTTGATAAGATATATCTTGCTTCCAACGGGCAGGAAGCCATTGACATCATCTTCCGGAATAAGCCCGATATTATGTTTTTAGATGTACAGATGCCGTTAAAAAGCGGGATAGAAGTGATGCAGGAAGCAAAAAGGGCTAAGATTTTACCATATACCATGATTCTGAGCGGCTATGATGAGTTTAAATACTGCCAGCAGGCGCTGCGACTTGGGGCAAAGGAATACCTGCTCAAACCGGTACGGTCTTCGGATATCCTGCGTATGCTGAATCAGGCGGCGGATGAGCTGTTTGGGGCGGAAAAGGTAGAAACGGAAGCCGTAGAGGGGGAGAAGAATCCTATCGTGGAGCTTGCCAGGGAATATGTGGCGGAACATTATTACGAGAATCTGATGCTGGCGGATGTAGCCGAAAAAGTGGGAGTCAGTGCAGGTTATTTATCCACGCTTTTTCAGAAACAGTTGGAAAAGGGATTTGTGGATTATTTAAATGAAATCCGCATTGACCACGCCTGTACCTATTTGCGGCAGAATTATCTGAAAACATACGAAATTGCTTATAAAGTAGGATTCAATGACGAGAAATACTTCTCCAAGGTATTTAAAAAGATTACCGGGCAGTCGCCTTCGGAGTACAGGAAATCCGGACAGTCAGATGCCGGCGCGCCGTAAGAGGCATCAGGTGCGCGCCGCGTGATGTTTCTTTTTTTCTTCATACATATGCCGGTCGGCTTTGGCAAACAGTTCCTGAATGTGTTCCGGTGTAAAGCCGGGGGCGGGGACTAGGGACGAATAGCCGCAGCTGCAGGAAATATGGTATTCTTTGCTGCTTAGTTTATTGTAATTATCCAAATAAGAAGCGATGGATTCTGTGCGGAGTTTTGCTTCGTTTTCGGAAAGTCCCACGGTAAGCAGATAAAATTCATCGCCGGAAAAGCGTGCGCACAAATCCTCCCCGCCGGAAGTGCTTTCCAATGCATGTCCCAATACCTGAATGGCAAAGTCTCCCTCGCTGTGTCCGTAAGTGTCATTGATTTTTTTCAGTCCGTCCATATCAATGAAAAATGCGGTAAGCGGCAGGTGTTCGGAAATGGCGCGGTCTAACAGCTGTTTCTCGAAATGGTGATACCCGTGTTTGTTGTAAAGTCCGGTCAGGGAATCTTTCATATAAATGTCTTCCAGCCGGGTCACAAGCATTCCGGTGCTTTTTGCATCGCAGATACTTTGCAGCATCTGATTGATGTTAATCTGCCACTGTACCAGCCGGAAATGGTAATCAATCCGGTTGTTTTCATAGGCAAGGGCAAGATAGCCGAATTCTTTACTTTCAAAAAACAGCGGAATATAAATATAGGCGCAGTCGGAACCGTCATAAATATAATCCGGCAGCAGGTTTCTTTTCCGGTAGCTGCATTCCGGCAGCCGTTTCCCGTTTTTCAGTGCAAGTTTTAACAGAATGGTATCCGCATCGGGCGTTGCTTCTTCGTTGTCCGTAAGGGCAAGGATATGGCTGGAAACGGAATCCCAGTCAGAGTACAGGCAGAGATAAAATTCTTTGCAGTGTTCGATTTGGCGGACATACTGCTCCAATAAATCCATCCCGTTATCAAGGTCGGTAATGTGCTGCAGGGAGGAAGACATATTCATGGAGCCGAGAATCGAGTTTTCCAGCGCTGCAATCCGTGCGGACAACTCCTGCATAAAAAAGATGGAGTTGGTGTTTTCGGAGAATTTGCAGCCGCAGGAATTGCGCATCAGCGGCTTTGCTGTCAGCAGGGTAACGGGAGCAAGCCTGCCACCCTGAAGTATGGTGAGCAGATTTTCCACAGCGGCAACTCCCAGCTCATAGACCGGAAAGGTAACGGTAGTGAGCATGGGAGAAGTACTGCGTCCTTCCGGTGTATCGTCACAGCCGGTCAGGGCGATATCCGCCGGAATACGGCAGCCTGCTGCAAGGGCAGCAGCGGCAAACAATAACGCCAGACGGTCGTTATAACATACGACTGCCTCCGGTATGCCTGCCTGACAGAAAAAGTCAAACGCTTCCTTTGCGGCAGCGGTATCATAGGTACAGTGGTAAATGTCGTTTTTGCCCGGTGCTTTCCCCTGTTTTTTCAGTGCCTTTTCATAATAATTTTCCCGTAAATCCGAAAAAAAGGGTTCCTCCGAGCAGCCTAAGTAGCAGACGCGGGAGGCGTGATGCACGGAGAGAAAGTGGGTCGTCAGGTCTCCTGCCATGGAGTTGTTTTCCAGAGAAACCGCCGGAAAATGGCTGTCCGTTACGGCAATTTCCAGAATCGGGCAGGAAAGGGTTTTCAGTCTGTCCAGAATTTTCTGTTTTAAGTCTGCGGATATGTAGGTGTCAGATGCAAAAATGATACCGTCAAAGCTGTCGTAGTTGGGAATCCGCAGAATGCTTTCTTCGCCGATTTCGTAAGTGCCGAGATTTTCCCCGTCCAGTGATGTGAAAATTTCAGCGGTGTAGCCGTATTCCAATGCTTTGTCAATAATGCCCTGGCATACGCCCTGCTGGTATGCGCCGAATATATGGGAAATGAATACGCCGATTTTTTTCGAATGATACATGGAGAAAGCACCTCCTGAATGCTGTGTGGTATTTCGTTTTTTTTCCGCTTGGTTCATTCCCATTGTAAGGGAAACCGGCTGGTTTGGCAAGCCTTGCTTGTGAATGTATCAGCTTCCCTGTAACAGTTTAGTTATATTGTTTGCTGTATTGTTTTATACATTTTGATTGTGTATAATGACAAATGAAAATGACGTGTTGGTGGTTATGCAAACGGAATTGTTTATGCAGATTTTTACAGAATGAATGTTATGAAAGGAAGACATTAATGAGGAAAGGGAAGAATGATTCACATAAGAAAATAGTGGCTTTCTATATCGGTGCTTTTCTGTGTGCCGCCGCTTTGACAGGGTGCGGCGGGACAGCCGGAGAGGAGAGGGCTGCGGAAACGCGGGAATCCGTATCGGCGCCGGAAGAATCCGTGCAGGAACCCGCAGAGGCATCTGCAGCGGAGGAGCGGATAACATTTCCGCTGCCGGACGGTCCGGAAGAAGCGGACATTTATGTGGAAGCGGTGGCAGGCATTGCGGATGATTTTATCCGCGGAATGGATGCTTCTTCCGTACTTGTGAATGAAAACAGCGGCGTTACTTATTACAATTTTGAAGGGGAAGAACAGGATGTTTTCATGACGCTGGCACAGTCCGGCGTGAATTACATACGCCTGCGTGTATGGAACGATCCATATGATGAAAACGGCAACGGATACGGCGGCGGGAATAATGATGTGGCAGCTGCCATTGAGCTTGGGAAACGTGCAACAAAATACGGTATGAAAGTCTGTATTGATTTCCATTATTCGGATTTTTGGGCGGACCCCAAGAGACAGCATGTACCGAAAGCATGGGAGGGCATGAGCGGGGAAGAAAAATGTGCGGCGCTTTATGAGTTTACGAAGGAGAGCCTTACGGAAATCCTCGATGCCGGTGTGGATGTAGGGATGGTGCAGGTCGGCAATGAAATTAACAACGGAATGTCCGGGGAAACGGTTACTTCCACGGTGATGGAGCTTCTGCGTTCCGGGAGCCGTGCAGTCCGTGAAATATCGGAAGATTATGGAAGGGATATTCAGGTTGCCCTGCATTATACGAACATTGAGCAGGCGGATGAAATCGACCGCATTGCTTCCGATTTAGCGGACTTTGATGTGGATTATGATATTTTTGCTTTGTCCTATTATCCGTTTTGGGACGGGACAATCGAAGGGATGCAGGCAGTTGCCGGGAATATTCAGGAGAAGTACGGGAAAAAGGTGATGATTGCGGAAACTTCCTATTGCTATACTTCCGAAGACGGTGACGGCAGTGAGAACAGTTTTGACGGCATCGAAGATTTGGTGGACGGATATGCGGCAACGGTGCAGAGTCAGGCTTCCATGGTACGTGATATCTGTGCGGCGGCAGAGGAATCGGGTATAATCGGAGTGTTCTATTGGGAAGGAGTATGGATTCCGGTGGGGGATGCGGCGGCAGATAATTCTCCTGTATGGGAGGAGTTCGGAAGCGGCTGGGCAAGCAGCTATGCCGCGGATTATGATCCGGAAGATGCCGGATTATATTACGGCGGCTGTTCCTGGGAGAATCAGGCAATGTTTGATTTTGACGGTTATCCGCTGGCATCTTTAAAGGTATTTAAATATTTGAAATATGGAGCAACAGCGCCTTTGGCAGTGGACTTTGTACCGGAAGTTTCCGTTGCCTGTCAGACAGGCGGTGAGGCGGAACTGCCGGAACAGGTTGACATTATATACAATGACCGTTCGGCGAATACACAGGCGGCAGTGACATGGGATGAGGAACAGCTTGCCGCAGTGGATACGGATGCCGGAGGTATCTATGAGGTGGCGGGAGTTTTGGAAGACGGTACGCCCGTTACCTGCCATGTGGAAGTCAGGATGATAAACTATGTGGAGAATCCGGGCTTTGAAGATGCGGACACTTCCATGTGGAAGGTAAACTATGAAGGGGGCAATAATCCTACGGATTTTCAGTCCAAAGCAGACGATGCTTATACGGGGGATATGGCGTTTCACTTTTGGTCAGATTCGGATATGGATTTTTCCATAGAGCAGGAAGTGACGGGTTTAGAGTCCGGAACCTATCAGCTTTCCGTTTTTGCCCAGGGCGGTGACATGTCAGAAGATTCTGAGCTGGAATTGTACGCAGTTACAAAAGATGGGGAACAAACCGCTTCTTTTATGCTGACGACATGGGCAGACTGGAAAAACCCAGTGATTCCGGAAATTGAGGTTACGGATGGCTCCCTTACCATCGGTGTGCGCATGAAATGCAATGCCGCAAGCTGGGGAACGGTGGATGACTTTACGTTAAACAGGATTCAGGAATAGATTGTAATCTGGCTGTGTTCAGATTATAATATAGCTGGCAAATGCGTAAGGTAACAGCAAATTATAGCAGATGATAGCAGATGTTTGATGGAGAGTAACTAAGATGGCAAATGAATCCGGTACATGGGTCATGCATGGTGTCCGTGAGGACGACCCTGCGTGCATCCATACAGTAGAAGAGGCGATTGCGTATATTAACGAAATTGGCTTCCTGCCTTTGTTTAAGAACGATATTCCGGGATTTTCACTGGAGGAAAAGACGGTTCCGGAATATTGGTGGAGTGAAGACCCCGCGCGTGATCCGTGGGAGTGGAGAGAGCTGATTGCCAGAAGCGGACAGGCGGTCTATGGGAAGTTCTTTGATAGAAAGGCAGGATTTATTTCCAAAGAGTGGTTTCCATATTTTGCAAATTACCGCAGAGACGGATATGACTTTGATGCGCTTTGGGACGATGAGAAGGCCTCCATGCGCCAAAAGAAGATTATGGATTTGTTTACAGAAGAGAATGCGGATGCAGAATTGTATTCTTTCGAGATAAAACAGAATGCCGGTTTTGGTAAAGACGGAGAGAAGAATTTTGAAGGTACTGTCACGGACCTTGAAATGAAAATGTATCTGTGTATGAGAGATTTCAGGCAGAGAAAAAACAGGAAGGGTGAAAACTATGGCTGGGCTGTTGCCGTGTATTCCACTCCGGAGCATCTTTGGGGATATGGACATGTAACTTCGGCCTATCAGGAAGATTCTTCAGAATCCTGGAAGCGGATTGTGCATCATATGAAGGAGATATGCCCGGACGCTGCGGAAACGCAGATTTACAAAGTGCTCGGTATTGCAAAGGACGGCGCTCCGCGGAGGAAGAAGTCGAACCGTACGGCGGCAAAGGACTGGATTATCCCGGCCAATCCGAAATATTATGATGTGATTGGTGCATTTGGAGCTTCTGATATCGTGACATGGAAACAGAGCAGTGATATTCATGCAGGCGATATTATTTATATGTATGTGGCAGCGCCATATTCATCTATCCTGTATAAATGTAAGGCAGTGGAAGTAGATATTCCCTATCATTTTTCGGATGAGAATCTGACTGTGAAACAGGCGATGAAAGTGGAACTTTTGGAGAGGTATGAGCCGGGAGTATGGTCATTTGCACGGATGAAGCAGTTTGGCGTATATGCGGTCAGGGGACCAAGAAGTATGCCGGCGGAACTGAAAAGAGAGATAGAAGCAAAAGAAAAAAATTGACTTATAGAAGGAGGAAATGGCATGTCTGAAAAGGCGATGCGGAAGGCTGCTTTTAAGGCAGCGTTTCCACATACTATCCCGATTTTTGCGGGATTTTGGTTTCTTGGCCTGACCTATGGGATTTATATGAATGTTTCAGGCTTTGGTTTTTGGTATCCGATGCTTATGAGTCTGACGATTTTTGCCGGTTCTGTGGAATTTGTGACGGTGAATCTGCTGCTTGGTTCGTTCAATCCTCTTCAGGCGCTGGCTATGACGGTCATGATTAACGCAAGGCATTTGTTTTACGGTATTTCTATGCTGGATAAGTACCGCGGAAATGGCAGGAAAGATATCTATTTAATTTACGGGATGTGTGACGAGAGTTTTTCCATCAATTATACGGCTGACATACCGGAAGGCATCGACAGGGGATGGTTTATGTTCTTTGTCACGCTGCTGAATCATTTTTACTGGTTTTTCGGCGCAACGCTGGGAGGAATTTTCGGAACGTTCATTCATTTTAATACAGAAGGACTGGATTTTGTCATGACGGCGATGTTCGTCGTGATTTTTATGGAACAATGGATGAAGGAAGAGCGCCATGCAAGCTCACTGGCAGGAATCGGGATTTCCTTTCTGTGCCTGACTGCATTCGGCCCGGAGAATTTTATGATTCCGGCCATGCTTGCCATTCTTGTAGTGCTGACTGTGTTCAGAAAGCCTTTGGAAGAAGGAGGAAAAAGAAAATGACATGGAGCGAGCAGATGATTACCATTGGGATGGTGGTTTTAGGGACGGCATTGACACGCTTCCTGCCTTTTTTGATTTTTCCGGCAGGAAAACCTACGCCGAAATACATACAGTATCTTGGAAAAGTGCTTCCTTCGGCTGTGTTCGGCCTGTTGGTACTGTACTGTCTGAAAAATGTCAGCCTGTTTACGGGAAGCCATGGGATACCGGAGTTTATCTCCATAGCGCTGGTGGTTATACTGCATTTGTGGAGGCGGCAGATGCTGGTGTCCATAGCGGGAGGCACAATCTGCTATATGCTGTTAGTGCAGTTTGTATTTTAGAGCCGGATGATACGGGCTTTATAGCCCTGCAGCATATTTCCTCATGGCGGGAGCCGCAACAGTATGCAAAGGCGAATGAGACAGTAAGAACGGAGGAAGGTGTGTATGAAAGGAGAGGCGGGGAAAAGAAGAATTTTTGATATTATTCAGATTGGTTTTGATGAGGACTGGCAGAGCAGGGCTTTTGATATTGTGCTGATGGTTCTGATTTTAGTCAATCTGTTCATTTCTTTTTTTGTCACTTTTGAAAGCGCCCAACCCTATCTGGGTGTGCTGGGGATAATTGAAACGGCTACGGCAGTGGCTTTTGCCGTGGAATACGGACTGCGCATCTGGACGGCGGAGTATTTGTATCCGGAACTTCCAGGAAAGAAAGCAGTTATCAGGTATATGGTTTCATTTGGCGGGATTGTGGATATGCTTGCATTCCTGCCCTGTTTTCTGCCGTTCTTCCTGCCTACGGGAATCGTAGCGTTCCGGATGTTCCGGGTGGTAAGGATTTTCCGGCTGTTCCGGGTGAACGCCTACTATGATGCCCTGAATGTCATCGGGGATGTCATCCACAGCAAGAAAGACCAGCTTCTTTCTTCCATTTTCATTATTGTGGTACTTATGATGGCTTCTTCCCTCTGTATGTACAGTTTGGAGCATGAGGCCCAGCCGGAGGTATTCAAAAACGCATTCTCAGGATTCTGGTGGGCGGTGTCAACGCTGCTTACCGTCGGGTATGGAGATATTTATCCGATTACCATTCCGGGCAGAATCTTCGGGATTGTGATTACCTTTTTAGGAGTAGGGATGGTGGCTATTCCTACCGGTATCCTTTCCGCAGGCTTTGTGGAGCAGTATACCCGTATTAAGAGCCTGAAGGACTATTCCGCGGAAGCCAATCTCCGTTTTGTACGGCTGGAAGTCCGGGAAAATCATCCATGGATGGGGCAGAGGGTAAGTGAACTGCCTCTGCCGCCGGGACTCCTGATTGCGGTTATCCAGCGTCAGGGTGAGGTCGTGGTTCCGAGAGGGGATATCAGGATACAGCAGGGGGATTATATAATTCTGGGCGCGGAAGGTTATCAGGAGGAACTTGGCATTACTTTAAAGGAAGTTACTTTAAAAGAGCAGCATCCATGGACGGGACAGATGATTAAAGAGCTGGATATTTCCAGACAGACGCTGATTGTCATGGTGCGCCGCAGTGAAAAGATGCTGATTCCTCACGGGTCGCTGGTTCTTCAGGCAGGGGATATGGTGCTGATGTATACGAAAAAGAACTATCGGGATATGCAGACATTGGAAATCTGACAGTGGATTTTTTGATAAGTTTTGATAAGTTTTTTGCTATCATATTGAAGCGGAAAAAACGTTGTGGTATAATAAACCAATTTGGATTAAATTTAGAGAGAGGACGACGGGTAAGAGAGATGCAGGCATTTTTAATTTTGGAGGACGGCACCGTTTTTAAAGGGACGCATATCGGCGCCAGAAAAGAAATCATTAGCGAAATCGTATTCAATACGTCCATGGCAGGTTATACGGAAGTGCTGACGGACCCTTCCTATGCGGGACAGGCTGTCTGCATGACCTATCCTTTGATTGGCAATTACGGAGTCTGCAGAGAGGATATGGAATCAGGGGGACCGTGGCCCGACGGTTTTATCGTAAGGGAATTGTCAAGGAGAGCAAGCAATTTCAGGGCGGATATGACGATTCAAGAATTTCTGGAAGAATACGGAGTGCCCGGAATTGCAGGAATCGATACGAGAGCGCTGACCAGGCTCCTCAGGGAGAAAGGTACAATGAATGGGATGATTACGACCAATGCGGATTATTCGCTGGAAGACATCCTGCCCCGTCTGAAGGAATATACGACCGGCAAAGTGGTAGAGAGAGTGACCTGTGAACATAAATATGAAAGAAAAGGTGTAAAAGCACTGGAGGAAAACGGCGCTGTATCAGGGAGCGCGAGGTTTAGCCGTGAGAACTACGAGGCGGGAATCCATGAGAAGAGGCCCAGTATGGTAAGGACATTAAATGGTACCGGCAAGAGGGTAGCATTGCTGGATTTGGGGGCAAAAGATAATATCGCGGATTCTCTGGTGAGCAGGGGCTGTGATGTGACGGTATATCCGGCATGGACTTTGGCGGAAGAAATCATTGCGGATGCGCCGGACGGCATTATGCTGAGCAACGGGCCGGGCGACCCGAAAGAATGTGCTTCCATTATAAAGGAAATCAGAAAGCTGTATGATACGGAAATCCCGATTTTTGCCATTTGTCTCGGACATCAGCTGATGGCGCTGGCTATGGGGGCCGATACTTATAAGATGAAATACGGACATAGGGGAGGCAATCATCCGGTGAAGGACTTACAGACCGGAAAAGTGTATATTTCTTCCCAAAACCATGGCTATGTGGTGGATACGGACAAGCTGGACCCGCAGATGGCCGTCCCGGCATTCATCAATGTGAACGACGGGACAAATGAAGGGCTGGCTTATACCGGAAAGAATATTTTTACGGTACAGTTCCATCCGGAAGCATGTCCGGGGCCGCAGGAATCGGGATATCTGTTTGACCGGTTTATTGACAGCATGAAAGACAGCATAAAAGGGAGGGAATGAAAATGCCAAAGAATCCGAATGTAAAGAAGGTACTGGTAATCGGCTCCGGCCCCATTGTCATCGGGCAGGCGGCGGAATTTGACTACGCGGGTACACAGGCCTGCCGTTCCCTCAAGGAAGAGGGCATCGAAGTGGTGCTGGTGAATTCCAATCCCGCTACGATTATGACGGACCGGGATATTGCGGACAAAGTATATATTGAGCCGCTGACGGCAAAGGTTCTGGAACAGATTATAGAGAAAGAGAAACCGGACAGCGTGCTTCCCACGCTGGGGGGACAGGCAGGACTGAATCTCGGCATGGAACTGGATGAATCCGGTTTTCTGAAAAAGCATAATGTGACACTGTTAGGAACTACGGCAAAGACAATTAAAAAGGCTGAGGACAGGCTGGAATTTAAGGAGACGATGGAAAAAATCGGTGAGCCATGCGCGGCTTCCCTGGTCGTGGAGAATGTGCCGGACGGCGTGGCGTTTGCCGCCGGCATCGGTTATCCGGTGGTGCTCCGGCCGGCCTATACGCTGGGCGGTTCGGGAGGCGGTATCGCCCATAATCAGACAGAACTGGAAAAAATACTGGAAAACGGTCTGCGCCTTTCCCGTGTGGGACAGGTGCTGGTGGAACGCTGTATTGCGGGCTGGAAAGAAATCGAATATGAGGTCATGCGCGACAGTGCGGGCAACTGCATTACGGTCTGCAACATGGAAAATATCGATCCGGTAGGCGTGCATACCGGAGACAGCATTGTAGTGGCTCCTTCCCAGACGCTGATGGATAAGGAGTACCAGATGCTGCGCAGTTCCGCGCTGAATATCATCAACGAACTGGAAATTACGGGCGGGTGCAATGTACAGTTTGCGCTGCATCCCACCAGTTTTGAATACTGTGTCATCGAAGTGAATCCGCGTGTCAGCCGTTCTTCCGCGCTGGCTTCCAAAGCGACGGGTTATCCGATTGCCAAGGTGGCGGCCAAGATTGCGCTGGGCTATACGCTGGATGAGATTAAGAACGCGATTACGGGAAAAACCTATGCCAGCTTTGAACCCACACTGGATTATTGCGTGGTAAAGATTCCAAGGCTGCCTTTTGACAAGTTTATAACGGCAAAAAGAACACTGACTACGCAGATGAAAGCGACCGGAGAGGTAATGAGTATCTGTACGAATTTCGAAGGTGCGCTGATGAAAGCCATCCGCTCTTTGGAACAGCATGTGGACTGTCTGCTTAGTTATGATTTTTCGGGACTGTCCAAAGAGGAACTGACGGACCGGATGAAGATTGTGGATGACCAGAGGATTTATGTGATTGCGGAGGCGCTGCGTAAGGGCGTGGACTATGATACAATCCATGATATTACCATGATAGACCATTGGTTTATCGACAAAATCGCCGTTTTGGTAGAAATGGAGCAGGCACTGCGGGAAGGGCCGCTTACGGTGGAACTGTTAAAGGAAGCAAAGCGCATGGAATTTCCGGATCAGGTCATCGGCAGGCTGACCGGAAAAACCGAAGAAGAGATTAAGCAGATGCGCTATGAGAACGGCATTACGGCGGCGTTTAAGATGGTGGATACCTGTGCGGCCGAATTCGAGGCGAGCACGCCTTACTATTACTCCTGTTTTGGCAGTGAAAGCGAAGCAGTGGAAACCCATCCGAAGAAGAAGGTACTGGTACTGGGTTCCGGCCCTATCCGTATCGGACAGGGGATTGAGTTTGACTACTGTTCCGTACATGCCACATGGGCGTTTTCCAGGGCAGGTTACGAAACCATTATT
>CAMXQE010000053.1 GCA_947246015.1 uncultured Lachnospiraceae bacterium
TACATCAGAAAGTCCTGTACGATACTTTTTTTTGAAAAACTTGTAAAGTGGTGTTTCTTGTATTTTTCAGTTTCAATCTTCACTTCATTTTTTGCCCAGGCAAGAACATCATCTCTGGTTGGTCCGTGTTCAACAAGAAGTTGTTCAAGAGTGCCGAGTTTACGCACAATGGTAGAAGAAGTGCTGCCATTTTCCTTGACGTAAGATTTTGCAATATAAAATGATTCAGCATTTTTAGATTTTGATATATGTAGATTCATACAATCACCTCTAACTCTTATTATAACACATAATAACATAAAATAACATATATAAAAGCAATAAATTTGACACAAAAAAAGCAGGTCTTACGCAACCTGCAAGTATTTTTTAAAATTTTCAACTGTCAAACTCCCGGGAAATAGAAGGAACCTTTGCTGACAATGGAAACGGAGAACTGGCTTTCATATCAAATGATGAAAGCGTAAAAGGAATTATCAAAATTAACGGATGGGATGGCGCAAGCTTCACAGTTACTGAAATATCGGGAGAGTCTGTTTTCTCTGTAGGAGAAGAGGTCAAATTTCCTATTACATTTTGATAGATACGAATAACGTGTAAAACTATCTAAAGGATTATACCGGAACAAATACTTGCTATGCGGTTTTGGATACTATATAATAAGGCATAGAGGTGTTGGTATGACAATAGATAAAAACGACTTATTAAACAGTATAATCGAAAGCCTTGACCGTATACAGCATATTGAACTGGAGGACATTCCGAACATTGACCTGTATATGGATCAGGTGACGACCTTTATGGAAAAGAAGCTGAAGAATACGGCACGTCATCCGGAGGAGGACAAGATTCTGACGAAGACGATGATTAACAACTATGCCAAAAATAATCTGCTTCCGCCGCCGATAAAGAAGAAGTATTCCAGGGAACATGTAGTGCTGTTGATTTTTATTTATTATTATAAAGGGATTCTGACGATTAATGATATACAGGCATTGCTGAATCCGCTGACAGAGCGCTTTTTCCGTGAAGAGGAATTTAATCTGGGAGATATTTATAACGAGGTTTTCGGTTTGGAGAAGTCCCATGTGGATTTGCTGAAAGAGGATGTAGTACAGAAGTTTGGACGGGCAAAAGAGACATTTCAGGATGCGCCGGAGGAAAACAGGGAGATGCTGCAGCTGTTTTCTTTTATCTGTATGCTGAGTTTTGATGCCTATGTAAAGAAACTTCTGATTGAGAAAATGATAGACGGTTTTTACCAAACAGCCGGGGATGAAATGAAAGAAGGAAGAAGCAGCGGAAAAAAAGAAGGGAAAAAACCAAAATCCCCCAAGGAAGGGTAAGTGGAAATATGCCGCTAAAGCAGCGTGTGAATGCGCGGCGGGCAGGGAGAAAATCTTCCCTGCCCGTTACGCATATCTATGCAGTATGGGGTGAATCCTGCGTCCAATCGTTCTGAGGTTCTTCCTGCAGAACTTCCTGCGTTTTTATTTCTCCGTCCTCCTGCAATTCTTTCTTCAGGTTTTTCTGTGCTGTAGAGAGCATCAGCTTAATCCGGTTCAGCTGGTTTACTTCGCTGGCTCCCGGGTCGTAGTCGATGGCTACGATATTGGAGAGCGGGTAGTGCTTGCGAAGCTCCTTAATGACCCCTTTTCCTACCACATGGTTCGGCAGGCAGCCGAAAGGCTGGGTGCAGACGATATTGTTGACGCCGCTGTGGATGAGTTCTACCATTTCTCCGGTTAAGAACCAGCCTTCGCCGGTCTGGTTGCCGATGGAAACGATGGATTTAGCATAGTCCACCAAAGTGTAAATGCTTACGGGCGGTGTGAAATGCCTGCTCTTTTCAAAGGCTTTCCGTGCCGGGGCACGGAGAAATTCGATTGCCTCGATTCCTAATTTGGATACAAGGGCCGCCTTTTTGCTGGTACCGAGTTCATCCGCCTTATAAATCTGATTGTAGAAGCAGTAGAGCATGAAATCAATCAAATCCGGCACGACTGCTTCCGCGCCTTCATGTTCTAACAGCTCCACCAGATGGTTATTAGCGGCGGGAGCAAATTTTACGAGGATTTCCCCTACGATTCCGACCCGCGGTTTTTGTTCATCCGTAATCGGGACGGCATCAAACTCTTCAATGATTTGGCGGCACATTTTTTGGAAGGTGAAGTGGTTCATATGCTTTGCGGACACGAAGTCCTGGCATTTTTTCAGCCATTTCGCATGAACTGCTTCTACCGAACCCGTTTCCTTTTCGTAAGGGCGCATACGGTAAATACACCGCATGAAGATATCGCCGAATACCGCGCCGTAAGCGGCACGCAGGAGCAAATCGGCATTTAAGTGGAAGCCGGGATTGCTTTCCAGTCCTGAAAGGTTCAGGGAGATAACCGGTATCTGCGGCATTCCTGCTTTTTCCAGGGCACGGCGGATGAAGCCTACATAGTTGGTTGCACGGCAGCCGCCGCCGGTCTGCGACATAACGACAGCGACTTTGTTTAAATCGTATTCGCCGGAAAGCAGGGCATCCATAATCTGTCCCACCACCATAAGGGAGGGGTAGCAGGCATCGTTGTTCACGAATTTCAGCCCCATATCCACGGCACGTTTGTTGTCGTTGGGCAGTACCTTAAAATGGTAGCCGCAGGCATTGAACGCAGGTTCCAGAATTTCAAAGTGTATCGGCGACATCTGCGGACAGAGAATGGTATAATCGGCCCGCATTTCTTCCGTAAACTGTACTTTCTGGATAGCGGAGGAATGGATGCTGCGGGACTGCTGTTTTTCCTCACGGACACGAATCGCAGAGAGCAGCGAACGGATACGGATTCTGGCCGCTCCCAGGTTGCTGACCTCGTCTATTTTTAAGCAGGTGTATATTTTGTCCGAACCGGTGAGGATATCGTTCACCTGGTCGGTGGTTACTGCATCCAGACCGCATCCGAATGAATTTAACTGGATTAAGTCCAAATCCTCCCTTGTCTTTACAAAACTTGCCGCCGCATACAGACGGGAGTGGTACATCCACTGGTCGGAAACGATTAACGGGCGTTCCGGTGCCGCCAGGTGGGATACGGAATCTTCTGTCAGCACGGCAATATCATAAGAAGTAATTAATTCCGGAATGCCGTGGTTGATTTCAGGGTCCACATGATAAGGGCGTCCGGCCAGCACAATTCCGCGTTTGTGGTGTTCTTCCAGATACTGTAAGGTTTCTTCTCCTTTTTTCTGCATATCCAGTCTTGCCTGCGCCAGTTCTTTCCACGCGGCGTCGGCGGCGTCAATGACCTCCTGGGGCGGTAATTCGGTGAATTCCTTAATCAGCGCTTCCGTGACCGTTTTGATATCGCGGAAGGACATGAAAGGATTACGCAGAACCGCCTCGCCCCGGCCGATTTCCTCTACGTTGTTTTTAATATTTTCCGAATAGGAAGTAACAATCGGGCAGTTATAATGGTTGTTGGCTTCTTTGAATTCATTGCGCTCATAGAACAGGGCGGGATAGAAAATGAAATCCACGCCTTCATGAATCAGCCAGCTTACATGCCCGTGCGCCAGTTTGGCCGGATAACATTCGGATTCGCTTGGAATGGATTCGATGCCCAGCGAATAAATGTTATGGTTGGATAAAGGGGAGAGAACAACCTGATATCCCAGCTTTGTAAAGAAAGTAAACCAGAACGGATAGTTCTCGTACATATTCAGGACGCGGGGGATTCCCACCCTTCCGCGGCCTGCCTGTTCCGCAGTCAGGGGTTCGTAGCCGAAAATCCTTTTTAATTTGTAATTAAAAAGATTGGGTACGCCGTTTTCGTTCTTTGCTTTACCGAGTCCCCGCTCACAGCGGTTGCCGGAAATGAACTGGCGTCCGCCGCTGAATTTATTGATGGTCAGACGGCAGTTGTTGGTACAGCCCTTGCATTTCGCCATACTGGTTTCAAATTGAAGCGCCTTAATCTGCTCAATGGAAAGCATTGTTGTAGCATAGTTTTCGGTGTAACGTTCCCTTGCAATCAGAGCAGCTCCGAAAGCGCCCATGATTCCTGCAATATCCGGGCGGATGGCTTCGCATCCTGCAATTTTTTCAAAACTCCGCAGTACGGCATCGTTATAGAACGTGCCGCCCTGTACCACGATATTTTTCCCCAGTTCGGAAGCGTCCGCCACCTTGATAACTTTAAATAATGCATTTTTGATGACAGAATAGGCAAGACCTGCGGAAATATCCGATACTTCCGCGCCTTCCTTCTGGGCCTGCTTTACTTTGGAATTCATAAATACGGTACAGCGGGTGCCTAAGTCAATAGGGTGCTTTGCAAACAGAGCCGCTTTTGCAAAATCTTCCACGCTGTAATTCAGGGATTTTGCAAACGTCTCGATAAAGGAACCGCAGCCGGAGGAACATGCCTCGTTTAATTGAACGCTGTCTACGGTGTGGTTCTTGATTTTAATACATTTCATATCCTGGCCGCCGATGTCCAGAATGCAGTCCACAGCCGGATTGAAAAATGCAGCGGCATAGTAATGCGCCACCGTTTCCACTTCTCCGTCATCCAGAAGGAAAGCGGCCTTTAACAGAGCTTCCCCGTAACCGGTGGAGCAGGAACGCACGATAACGGCATCCTTTGGCAGCAGGTTATAGATTTCCTTAATGGAACGGATGGCGGTTTTTAAAGTGCTGCCGTTATTGCTGCTGTAAAAAGAATAGAGCAGGGAGCCGTCTTCCGCTACCAGAGCCACTTTCGTAGTGGTGCTGCCGGCGTCAATGCCAAGGAAACATCTGCCGTGGTAAGTGGACAAATCTGAGGTCGTTACATGGTGGGAGGAGTGGCGTTTCCGGAATGCTGCATAGGCCCTGTCATCGGCAAAGAGCGGTTCCATACGTTCCACTTCGAATTCCATTTTAATATCGGAGGAGAGTTTCCCGACCATTTCCTCCATGGAATAATGTATCTCTTCTTTCGCATTCAGCGCGGAGCCGATGGCGGCGAAGAGGTGGGAGTGCCCCGTTTCTATAATATGTTCCTCATCCAGTTTTAAGGTACGGATAAAAGCTGCTTTCAGTTCTGATAAAAAGTGCAGGGGACCGCCTAAAAAGGCAACATGTCCGCGGATTGGTTTCCCACATGCAAGCCCGGAGATGGTCTGGTTGACCACTGCCTGAAAGATGGAAGCGGAAAGGTCTTCCTTGGTAGCTCCCTCATTGATTAACGGCTGGATATCGGATTTGGCGAATACGCCGCAGCGCGCCGCAATCGTATATAAGGAATGGTACCCTTTGGCATATTCATTTAAACCGGAAGCATCGGTCTGTAACAGGGATGCCATCTGGTCGATGAAAGAACCCGTACCGCCGGCGCAGATACCGTTCATACGCTGTTCCACGTTGCCGCCCTCAAAATAAATGATTTTTGCATCCTCTCCGCCCAGTTCGATGGCTACGTCAGTTTTCGGCGCCAGTTCCTGAAGCGTGGTGGATACGGCAATCACTTCCTGCACAAAGGGAACTTCCAGATGTTTCGCCAGAGTCAGCCCGCCGGACCCGGTAATCATCGGATGCAGTTCGATATTGCCAAGCTCATCGTAAGCTTTTTTTAACAGACTGGCCAAAGTTTCACGGATGTTGGCAAAGTGCCTTTCATAATCCGAGAATAATATTTCATGGGCATTGTCCAGAATCGCTATTTTTACAGTAGTGGAACCGATATCGATTCCTAAAGTATAATGTAATTGGCTCATAATACCGCCCTTTCTTTTATAGTTTGCTTACCGTCCATATTCCATATTCTTCCTATTTATATGTAATAGGATATGGGGAGTGGACATTCGTAGACATTATACGACACCGTTTTACAAAATGCAATGAATGAGTGCTAATTATTTGTAAAGAATTACTGGTAAATTATAAAAATTTTATGACCTGTCAGAGAATCGGCAGTTAATTTATTTACTTTTAAATGTCTGGATGTTAGAATATATTCATATGTTTTTGCCTACATGACAAGGTCATGTTCATGACAAGGTCATGTTCATGGCTTTTATGCGCAAGAGGTACGTATGGAAATGAGCCGCCGCGCGGTATGTACCCCGCGCGGCGTATTGGCCGGTTACAGTTTGTGATGGGAAGAATGGAGGAAATCAATAGGAATGAGTAATTTTGAGAAAAAATTTGGGAAATATGCGATTAAGAATCTGTCGCTTATGCTGATTATGTGTTATGCCGTTGGGTATTTGATTACTTTGGTCAATTCAGACTTCCTGTGGTATCTGACTCTGAATCCTTATGCGATACTCCACGGACAGATATGGCGGCTGTTTACATGGATTGTGGTGCCGCCGCCGGAGTCTTCGAATCTGTTTTTTATATTGATTATGCTTTATTTTTATTATTCGCTCGGAACTACTCTGGAAAGGACATGGGGAACTTACCGTTATAATGTGTACCTGTTGTCCGGTATGCTGTTCACGGTAGTGGGAAGTTTCCTGATGATGGGATTCTGCACCATATTTTACAGGGTGCCGATGTCTTATGCAGGAGAGGTGGGGTCTTTATTCTTTTCCACTTATTATATCAATATGTCCATTTTCCTTGCGTTTGCGGCCACGTTCCCGGAGGTGCAGGTGCTGTTGATGTTCCTTATACCGGTGAAGGTGAAGGTGCTGGGAATCATATATGGGGTAATCCTTTTGGTGGGGTTCCTTCAGGGCAACGTGTACAGCAGGTTTGCCATGGCGGCGTCCCTGTTTAATTTCATAGTGTTCTGGATAAGCAGTAAGAACCATGTCCATATGTCTCCCAAACAGGTGAAACGAAGGCAGGAGTTTAAGAGGGATGTGCGCAGGAATACGGGTGTAACGAAGCACAAATGCGCGATCTGTGGCCGGACGGAACAGGATGGGGACGATTTGGAATTCCGTTTCTGCTCAAAGTGCGAAGGGAATTATGAATATTGTCAGGAGCATTTGTTTACGCATCAGCATATAAAATCCCGCTGATGCCGGAAGCAGTCCGGGTGAAAGGGACGGAGGATGGGAGAGTGGTTTATGGACAGGGAACTGTTGTTTGGAAAAAAATTAGAAGAGATAAAGCGGCTGGCAAAAGAGCAGGGGAATTGTGTCTCTAAAGACCAGATAGAAGAGGCTTTTTCGGAACTGGGGCTGGCGGGGGAACAGCTGGCTTTGGTGGAGGAATATCTGAAGAATCATAAAATAGGTATCGGAGAGCCGCTTGGTTTGGAGGATTATCTGACGGAGGAAGAGGTTCATTATCTGGATTTATATCTTGATGAACTCAAACGGATGGAAGAGGTTCCGGAGGGGGAAAAGGAGGCGCTGTCCCTTTCGGCGATGGCTGGAGACGGACAGGCGCAGGCGCGTCTTGTGGAAATCTATCTGCCGCAGGTAGTAGAGATTGCGAAGCTGTATGGCGGGCAGGGTGTTTTTATGGAAGATTTAATCGGTGAGGGCAATGTGGCTCTGGCGGCGGGAGTGACGATGTTAGGCTGTCTGGAACATGTTCATGAAGTGGAAGGTATGCTGGGTAAGATGATTATGGACGCCATGGAGGAATGCATCAACGATTATGTGCAGCAGGAACGCAAGGACAAAAAGGTGCTGGAGCGGGTCAATCAGGTGGCCGGTCAGGCAAAAGAACTGGCGGAAACGTTACAGCGCAAGGTTACGGCAGAGGAACTGGCAGCGGAAACAGAATGGTCAGAGGAAGAAGTTTTGGAGGCAGTCCGTATGAGCGGTCATCATATTGAGTATATTAGAAAAGAAAGCTGACGGCGCCATGGTATGGAAACGTAACAGTCCGGTTAAAGGCTGGGCTGTTACATGGAAAATGTAAGCCGCCGGATGGAACGGGAGAGGGAGCGATGCACAGGACAGAAGAAACGGACAGAATACAGGACAGGGATTTTAAATACATGCTTCAGGATACCGGACAGATTTATTTGGGGGCGAGGTTTTCCTATGAGGAGCTGCTGGAGGAAGAGATGCTTGCTTTTAAGCTGAAAACGGTGATTTCGCAGTATATTCTGAAAGAAGTGGAGGCATCCACGACACTGGAAAGCCATTTTTACTATATGAAAGAAGATTCCTTTGCCTATCGGACTTACCGGGAGTTAAAGGTGAAAATCAAAGTAAGCATTCCGGAGGAGAAGAGGAGCCTGACAGGAAAGGTAAGGACAGTTTATAAGGATAAGGTATATACATTAAAAGAATTGGCAGAGTTAAATCTGGCCAGAAAAAAGCAAATGGGACTGATGATAAGGGAGATTTCGGTCTCCAAACTGGGTTTGATGACATTTACGGTTTGAAATTTGAAATGAGATAAATAAAGAAAGGTGTATGTAAGGATGGACAGCATGGATAGGAAGGAAATGGAAAACAAAATAAGGGGATTGGAAAGTTATGAAGTAGTGGAAGCGCGTGAAGTAAAGGATTTGAGTTCTTACGGGTATCTGCTGCGGCATAAGAAGACGGGGGCAAGGGTGGCTTTGCTTTCGAATGACGACGATAACAAGGTATTTTATGTCGGGTTCAGGACGCCGCCTGCGGACAGAACGGGAGTGGCACATATTATCGAGCACACGGTACTCTGCGGTTCGAAGAATTTTCCGGTGAAAGATCCTTTCGTGGAACTGGTGAAAGGCTCCCTGAATACCTTTCTCAATGCGATGACGTATCCGGACAAGACGGTGTATCCGGTAGCGAGCTGTAATGACAAGGATTTCCGGAATCTGATGCATGTGTATCTGGATGCGGTATTTCATCCGAATATTTACAGGGAAGAGAAGATTTTCCGGCAGGAGGGCTGGCATTATGAGCTGGAAGATGCAGAGGACGAGCTGACGATAAACGGGGTGGTTTATAATGAAATGAAAGGGGCTTTTTCTTCTCCGGACGATATGCTGGAGAGAGAAGTGATGAATTCTCTTTTTCCTGATACGCCTTACGGTACGGAATCCGGCGGGGACCCGGATGTGATTCCGGAACTGACTTATGAGGACTATCTGGATTTTCACAGGAAGTATTATCATCCGTCCAACAGTTATCTTTATCTGTACGGAAATATGGATATGGCAGAGCAGCTGGAATTTATTGACAGGGAATATCTTTCAGGATTCGATGCCCTGGACGTAGATTCTGCAATACCGGTACAGACCGGATTTGACAGGCCGAGGGAAATCTGTAAGGAGTACCCGATTGCGGAGAGCGAGTCGGAGGAGGAGAATGCATATCTGGCGTATAATACGGTGATTGGGGACAATCTGGACCGGAAACTCTATCTGGCTTTCCAGATATTGGATTATGCTCTTTGTTCGGCTCCGGGAGCGCCTTTGAAGGAAGCCCTGACCAGGCACGGAATCGGCAAGGAGATTTACAGTAACTATGATAATGGTATTATGCAGTCTTATTTTTCCGTTGTGGCAAAGAATGCGGATGCTTCCCGCAAAGAAGAATTTGTGACAGTCATTGAGGATGTGTTGAAGGAACAGGCACAGAAGGGGATTGACAGGAAAGCTTTGCGGGCAGGGCTGAATTACTTTGAATTCAGATACAGGGAGTCGGATTACGGAAGTTATCCGAAGGGCCTGATGCTTGGACTGCAGGCATTGGACAGCTGGCTGTATGCGGATGATAAGCCGTTTATTCATTTGGAAGCCAACGATACGTTCGCACTGCTGAAAGAAGAGGTGGAAACCGGTTATTTCGAGGAATTAATCCGTACTTACCTGCTTCAGAACCAGCATAAGACGGTCGTTATCCTCTCTCCCGTGAAAGGGCTGACGACGAAAAAAGAAGAGGAACTTCAGAAGAAACTGCAGGGATATAAAGCTTCCCTTAGCAGGGAAGAAGTGGAGGAAATCGTAAGGCAGACTGCGGAACTGAAACGTTATCAGGAAGAGCCCAGCCCGAAAGAGGAGTTGGAAAAAATACCCCTTCTTGACAGAGAGGATATTAAGAAAGAAGCAGCCGCTTATGTGAACGAAGAACGTCATGCAGGGGATACGCCTGTTCTGTTCCACAATATATTTACAAATGGCATCGGTTATCTGCGCTTTGTTTTCGACATTGGCAATGTGCCGGAGGAACTGTTCCCTTATATCGGTGTGCTGAAAAATATGCTTGGGATGGTGGACACGGCCAATTATGCTTACGGGGAACTGTATCATGAGGTGAATACCAAAACCGGAGGCATACAGATGGTGGTAAATACTTATATTAACGCGGAGAATCTGCAGGAGTATAAGGTGACGTTCGAGGTAAAGGTGAAAGCGTTCTACGAGAATCTGGGAGAGGCGTTCCGGCTGGCGGAGGAAATCCTTTTAAGTTCCAGGTTTGATGATAAGAAGCGTCTGTATGATGTCATTGCGGAGGTACAGTCGCGTATGCAGGCTTCCATGGCGTCGGCGGCGCATTCGCTGGCAGTGGTCCGCGCCATGTCCTGTCTCTCTCCTACGGCGGCAGTAGCGGAGCAAATCAGCGGAATTCCGCAATACCGGCTGTTGGAACGCCTGGAAAGCAGTTTCGAGGAAGAAAAGGAAGATTTGGCGGATAAGCTGAAACAGTTGATGGTATGCATTTTCAGGCCGGAAAATCTGATGGTAGATTATACGGCTGACGAAAAAGGATATGAGGGAATCGAGGAAGCGGTAATCGGTTTCAGGGAGAAACTTTTTACCGAACCAGTGAAAAAAGAAAGATATCAGCCGGTGTTGGAAAAGAAAAATGAAGGATATCTGACCTCCTCACAGGTACAGTATGTATGCCGTGCAGGGAATTTTGTCCAAAAGGGGCTTTCCTATACGGGAGCGCTAAAAGTCCTGAAAGTGATGATGGGCTATGACTATCTTTGGAACCGTGTACGGGTGAAAGGCGGAGCGTACGGCTGTATGTGCAGTTTCGGAAGGTCGGGGGACAGTTATTTTGTTTCTTACAGGGATCCGAATCTGGAAAAAACGGTGGATGTATACGAAAAAGCGGCGGATTATATTGAAGCATTTGAAGCTGACGAGCGGACAGTTACACAGTATATCATCGGTGCGGTCAGCGATTTGGATGTGCCCATGACACCGGCGGCAAGGGGAGTGTACTCTATGACCGGATATATGACAAAACTGCCGTTTGAGCGGGTACAGAAGGAGCGGGATGAACTTTTGGCTGTGACAGTGGACACTATCCGTTCTCTGGCCGGGCATATCCGGGCATTCATGGAAGCGGATTGCCTGTGTGTGGTAGGGAATGAGGAGAAGTTGAAAGGAAGCAGGCTGTTTGATGCAGTGGAGCCGTTGTTTCATTAGAGTGAACTGACGGGAGGAGAGAGATGAGAGAGAGAAAAAAGAGGAAAGAGCAGAAAGAGGGGGAAAGGAGGAAGCAGGGACTGGAACGGATTGCCAGGGGTTTGGGACTGGCTGTGGTTTTGGGGAGTGTGGCAGGATTTTGCGGCTGCGGCAGTTCGGTATATGATAACACCACGGCTGCTGCACCGGCGGCAGCCGCTGATACGGCTGTGAATGTAAGTGCGGGGGCCGGGGAAAACGGGTATGCTTCCGGCGATATTTACGAGCAGGGATATGAGGCGGAGGAGACGCTGGCTGAGGAAGGAAATTCCGTAGCTGTGAACCGGAAGCTGATTAAGACGGTAAATATGAGCGTGGAGACAGAGGAGTTTGACAGCCTGCTTGCCAGACTGGAACAGAAGGTGGCTTCTCTCGGCGGATATATTGAAAATATGAATCTGTATAACGGAAGCAGCCGGAACGGACAGCGGAACAGGGATGCTTCTATGACCATCCGCATTCCGAAGGAAAATCTGAGCGGGTTTGTCAGCGAGGTATCGGAGGTTTCCAATGTGGTCAGTAAGAGCGAGAGCACGGAGGATGTGACGCTGAGTTATGTGGATTTGGAAAGCCATAAGAAGGCTTTGCAGGTGGAGCAGGAGCGGCTGTTAGAACTGCTGGAGCAGGCGGTCAGTATGGAGGATATTATAGCCATCGAGGAACGGCTTTCACAGGTGCGGTATTCACTGGAGAGTATGGAGTCCCAGCTTCGGACTTATGATAATCTGGTGGATTTTTCCACGGTGTATCTGTCAATTGACGAGGTGGAAAGGCTGACACCGGTAGAGGAAGTATCGGATTTGACCAGAATGGGACAGGGATTTGTGCGGTCTGGGCAGAATTTGTTTTTAGGGATAAAGAATTTCCTGATTGGGCTGGTTATCTGTCTGCCTTATCTGATTTTCATGGCTGTGCTGGTGCTGATAGCCGTACTGATTTTACGGGCGGCTTTGAAGTGGAACGGGAAGAAAACAGAGGAAAAGATGCAGCACATTTATGAAACATATGAGACATATGAAACATATGAAACAGCCGGGAAGCATTTGGCAGAAGGCGAGAAGGGGCTGGAAGAAAAAGAGCAGGAAGAAAAAGTGCAGGAGAAGAAGGAACCGGACTCTGAATGAGCGGAACAGGAAGGAATTCAGAAGCAGGTTTTGAATCGAAAGGACTTATGAAGATGTTGAAAGAGAATTATAAATCGGGTTTCGTTACCCTGATAGGCAGGCCGAATGTGGGGAAATCTACATTGATGAATCATCTGATTGGCCAGAAAATAGCGATTACCAGCAATAAACCGCAGACCACAAGGAACCGGATACAGACGGTATATACGTCAGAAGAAGGGCAGATTGTGTTTGTGGATACCCCCGGTATCCACAAGGCGAAGAACAAGCTGGGAAATTATATGGTAAAGGTGGCGCAGAATACCATCAATGAGGTGGATGTGGTGCTCTGGCTGGTGGAGCCGACTACCTTTATCGGCGCCGGTGAGCGGCATATTATCGAGCAGCTGAAAAAAACCAAAACGCCGGTGATTCTGGTCATTAACAAGATTGATACGGTGAAAAAGGAGGAGATACTGCTTTTCATCGATGCGTACCGGAAAGAACTGGATTTTGCGGAAATCGTTCCCGTATCGGCGCTGAAAGGGGACAATACGCAGGAACTGATAGAATGTATCATGAAATATCTGCCTTATGGCCCTGCTTTTTATGACGAGGATACGGTTACAGACCAGCCGGAGAGGCAGATTGTGGCGGAGCTGATTCGGGAAAAGGCGCTGCGTTGTCTGGAAGATGAGATTCCCCATGGTATTGCCGTAACCATTGAGCGCATGAAATACCGGAAGAATGCCGGGCGTAAGAAACTTGTGGATATCGAAGCCACGATTATATGCGAGAGGGAATCCCACAAAGGAATCATCATAGGAAAACAGGGGACAATGTTAAAGCAGATTGGAAGCAAGGCGCGTCCGGAAATTGAGGAAATGCTGGAATGTCAGGTGAATTTACAGCTTTGGGTGAAGGTCCGGAAGGATTGGCGGGACAGCGATTTATACATGAAAAATTTCGGATACAATCCAAAAGATTCCGAATAGGAGCGAATAGGAAAGAAGAAAAAAGCGAACCCTAACAATATAGAACCTTAAAAGATTAGGGGGCGCAAGATGAAAGAATCAAATTACTGGCAACAATTTTTAAACACGGGACGAGTGGAAGATTACTTAAAATTCAGGGAAACATCAGGCGGATATGGCAGAGTGGGAGAGTGCGCCGTGATGGGGGAGAACCCATATGCAGGAATTCATAAAGTTAACGGGAATGGTTTTGAGGACGGTGCCTATCGGGGAATACGATAGGCGCGTCGTTATTTTAACGAAAGAAAGGGGAAAAATCTCCGCTTTTGCAAAGGGTGCCAGAAAGCCCACCAGCCGGCTGGCGGCCGCGGCCTCCCCCTTTTCATTCGGGGAATTCAGAATATACGAGGGAAGGAGCTCTTATAATATTTCTGAGGCAGATATTTCCAATTATTTTGAAGGACTTCGGGAAGATTATGAAGGCGCCTGCTATGGTATGTATTTTCTGGAAGTCATGGATTATTATACAAGGGAAAACAACGATGAAGTGCAGATGTTGAAACTGCTGTACCAGTCCCTGCGGGCATTGCAGCTTCCCAGCCTGCCGGATGAGCTGGTGCGGTATATTTTTGAACTGAAAGCGCTGACATTAAACGGGGAATTTCCGGGGATTCCGACAGGCAGGCAGTATCTGGATTCCACGGTGTATACGGTCAATTACATAGCAGGGAGTACGGTGGAGAAATTGTATACGTTTACGGTTACGGAAGAAGTGCTTGCGGAATTGAAGGGAATCGCCGACGGGTTCCGCAAACGGTTTGTGGACAGGGAGTTTAAGAGTCTGGAGGTTTTGCAGGGGATGATATCGGTTTGAAAAGGAGGGGAGCTGCCATGGCAAGAGCAGTAGGGATTGGCCATCAGGATTTTGAAACAGTTCAAACGGAGGGATACTTCTACATTGATAAAACGAACTTCATACGGGAGTGGTGGGAAAACGGCGACAGCGTAACGCTGATTACCAGACCGAGACGATTTGGTAAAACGTTAAATATGAGTATGCTGGAGAAATTTTTTTCCATAGATTATGCAGGCAGAGGAGAGATTTTTGAGGGGCTTTCCATATGGAAGGAAGAAAAGTACCGTAAGCTGCAGGGAACCTATCCCGTTCTTTTCTTAAGTTTTGCCGACATAAAAGAAGATTCTTTTAAACAGGCACGGAAGAAAATATGCCGTATTATCAAGGAGCTTTACAATAAATATGATTTTCTGCTGGAAACGGATTTGCTGAAGGAAGGGGAGAAAAAAGATTTTACACAGGTATCCGTGGATATGGAAGACAGTGAAGCATCCTATGCTTTAAAGGCATTGTCCGGTTATCTGTCGCGCTATTATGGAAGGAAGGTCATCATTCTTCTGGATGAATATGATACGCCTATGCAGGAGGCGTATGTCAACGGATACTGGAAAGAATTGGTTTCTTTTACCAGAAATCTGTTTAATTCCACTTTCAAAACCAACCCTTATCTGGAACGTGCCGTGATGACAGGAATTACAAGAATCAGTAAAGAGTCTGTTTTTTCGGATTTGAACAATCTGAAAGTGGTGACGACCACATCGGAAAAGTATGCGGATTGTTTTGGCTTCACGGAAGAAGAAGTGTTTGCGGCATTGGAAGAATATGGATTGTCTGACCGGACAGAGCAGGTGAAGGAATGGTATGACGGCTTTTCTTTTGGAAAAAGGAAGGATATTTACAATCCGTGGTCGATTATCAGCTTTTTGGATGAAAGGAATGTAGGAACATACTGGGCAAATTCCAGCAGTAACAGTCTGGCAGGAAAGCTGATTCGGGAGGGAAGCCCGGAAATCAAGATGACGATGGAGAGATTGCTGCGTGGGGAAACTTTCCATACCACATTTGACGAGCAAATCGTATTTAACCAGTTAGACCAGGGAGACGATGCTGTGTGGAGCCTGCTGCTGGCAAGCGGATATTTGAAGGTGGAGCATTACGAATTGAATACAGAGCGCCGGAGGGCAGAGTATGCTCTGAAACTGACGAATATGGAAGTCCGGATGATGTTTGAGCAGATGATAGAAGGATGGTTCGGAGGATGCCGGGGAATCAGCAATGCATTTCTTCAGGCACTGATGGCAGATGATGTAAAGGCAATGAATACATACATGAATAAAGTTGCTTTACAGACATTCAGCTATTTTGATACAGGAAAAAATCCTTCCGGGGAGGAACCGGAGCGGTTTTATCATGGATTTGCTTTTTGCGGAAAGAAAGTGCGGATTGGTTCTTTGTCAGGGGCAACAGAGGACGGTGCAGAAGAATGAAGCGGATTTTATTTCCACGAAAGGCATTGAAAATATATTGAAAGACCAACTATAGTCAGATATAATAATGTGAATCTGGTACAATAGATTTTTTGATCATAATGGTATAGATGGAAAAAGAGGAGATTAGAATGGATTTGATAAAAGTTCCGGTTGAACAATTGTTGCTTGATCCGAATAATTACAGACTCAGGGGGGAGCAGAACTATAAGTATGTAGAAGATAAAAACGTGAATAACGTGATGGTCCAAAAGCGTGTTTTGAAAATGCTGAAAGGGGATAATTCGTCTAATATAAGGGATTTGCTGGACAGTTTTAAGGGAAACGGATATCTGAAAATAGATAATATTATTGTTAAGAATGTTGGCAAAAAAAATGAGTATATGGTAGTGGAGGGAAACAGAAGAGTTGCTACTTTAAAAGTATTGAAGGAGATGTATGAGGACGGAATGGAAATTGGGAATTTAAATCCCGAAATTTTCGATGGTGTCGATGTTGTTTTATATAATGTTGATGACAAGGAATATGAAATTATCATGGGGCTGCGGCATGTCAGCGGCATAAAGGAGTGGGGGGATTATGAGCAGTCGGAATTGATTTCGAATCTGGCAAGAAAGCATAAAATGAATTTCAGGGATATTTCAGAAAGTTTGGGAATTACTGTTCAAAAGGTGAAAAGACGATTGAACACATATTATGCGCTGGAAATATTCCAAAATGATCCGGATTTCGGTGAATACTTTATCCCCAGTAAGTTGTCTACTATTTTTTATGAGGTAATGGGGAAGGGGGAAATACGGGATCAGTGGCTTGGATGGAATGGGGAATTAAATACTTTTACGAATAAAGAAAATATGAGAAGGTTTTTTTCTTGGCTGGTTCCATATGAGGAGAATGGAAAACAATTGGATCCGATTATTACGAAAAGGGATGAAATCAGGGATTTGGCGAGATTTATCATGGACGAAGACGCTTTGACCAAGTTGGAAGAAAGCAGAAGTGTGGGTGCGGCATTGGAAGAAAGCGGGGTTTATTCAAAAGAAGGATTTAAAAACAGTCTGAAGCAGATTATCAAACTATTGAACAAACTTAATGTAGGTGCATTAACAGAGCTGACGGAGGAAGATAAGAAAATTATAAATGAAATGCTAAATAAGATGGAAGCGCAAAACAAGTTGATAAAAAAGCTGATGGAATAAGAAAATAAGGAGTTACGAATGATGTATGGGATACTTTTATGAAAAGGAAAAAAAGTTCAGGGAAATAATTGAGAAATTGCTGATTTATTCGGATGAGATTGATAATGTATGCGGGTTGTATGAGGAAGTGTATGGAAAAGAAGATTGGGAAGAAATCAGAAAATTAGCAGAAGAAATTTCTTTGTTTTTTGATGCGGTCAAGGAAAGTTATGATTATAGTTTACTGGAATTAGATACGGATACTTTGATATATAAAGTGGATCGTCATTATAAGAGCGATTTAATAAATATTACGAAAGTAATTGAGGAAATTTCGGCGGATGATTTTGAAAAACTTTGTGCATTATTTTTAAAAGAAATAGTCAAATGCGAATCCGTAAATGCAACGCAAAGATCTCACGATCAGGGGATTGATTTTGTGGGATATAAAAGATATGTACAATGCTTAACAACGGAGGAGCAAAATAACAATATATTGTATGTAATCGGTCAGGCAAAGCATTATAAGGGACAATGCGTAGGTACAGGGGAAATTCGGGAGCTGGCAGGATCTGTTTATCTGCTTAAGTCAAATGATTTTGCAAAAAAACGAAGTAGTATAAGTGATAAAGTCATTTATAACAACCTGAATATTGATGCTTTTACTCCTATAGCTCCATATTTTATTACATCTGATTATTTTTCGGACTATGCTTATATTCTGTGTAAAAATGCTGCAATAATTGCGATTGACAGATTGAGCCTTATTTTGAATTTTGTATTTTCGAATAAATTTAACGCAATGAGTCAGAAGGAAATTATAAAAGAAATACAAAAGGTTAAAAGAATAAACTGAAAAAAGTAAAGAATTTTCAGCCTTAGACACTCATATCCGGTTCTCACTGTTTGATTCTGTATAAATCTGGAATATTCCCCGCAAGATAAAAATAATTTTATATTGAAAAACCAACCTAAGTCAGATATAATAATGTGAATGTAAAGAAATGTAAAAGAAATATTAAAAAAAATTAGAAAATTTCCGATGTCGGAGGACAGAAGCGATGCGAAAAACAAAAACAGCAGCGGTCATGATACTTTTAGCAGGGCTTTCCCTGTGGGGCTGTGGGGACAGCCAGACGGGAGACAGTGATATGGAAGTGGAAGCGGCGGAGGAGATGACTGCGGAAGTAGAAGTAGGAAAAGACGGCAGTATCACAGAGACTTTGGTGGAAGATTTTGCGGAAGCCTATTATGATGAGGAGAGCTTAAAGACTATGATTCTTTCCGAGACAGCGGAGTTTAGCAGGAACCATACAGACGGAACGGTTTCCGTGGACAAGCTGGAACAGAAAGACGGGGCGGTCATGGTACAGATATCCTATTCTTCCGCGGAGGTTTATTCCGAATACAATACCGATGAGTATAACAGTAAGCAACTGTTTTGCGGAACGGTGAAAGAGGCTTATGACGCCGGATATTCGCTGGATATTTCCATGCAGGATACAAAGGGGGAAAAGACCATCGGCAAGGCGGAACTTTTGGAAATGGGGGAACAGTATATCCTGATTTCGGAGAATCCCATGCGTGTGAAAGTGCCTGGAAAAATACAGTATGCCAGCAGCAATGTGACAGTGAGCGGCAAGAGCGAGGCCAGGCTGTCAGGCGATGAGGCAGCAGAGGAGAAATATTATATTATATATAAATAAAAAGGAAGACAGATAAAGGAGCAGAGTTTTGGTTATGGAAAAGACAATGGAAAAAATTGTAGCGTTGGCGAAAACAAGAGGATTTGTATATCCCGGTTCGGAAATTTACGGAGGGCTTGCAAATACATGGGATTTCGGCAATCTCGGTGTGGAACTGAAAAATAACATCAAAAAGGCATGGTGGCAGAAATTTGTCATGGAAAGCCCTTATAATGTAGGTGTGGACTGTGCGATTCTGATGAATCCCCAGACGTGGGTAGCATCAGGGCATTTGGGAAGTTTTTCCGACCCTTTAATGGACTGTAAGGAATGTCACGAACGTTTCCGTGCAGACCAGATGATAGAAAACTATGCGGAAGAAAAGGGAATGACGCTGGACGGTTCCGTGGACGGCTGGGGCCAGGAGCAGATGAAGGCATTTATCGAGGAGCATCAGGTTCCCTGCCCGACCTGCGGCAAACATAATTTTACCGATATCCGTCAGTTTAACCTGATGTTCAAGACCTTTCAGGGTGTGACGGAGGACGCCAAGAATACGGTGTACTTAAGACCCGAAACCGCACAGGGGATTTTTGTAAATTTTAAAAACGTACAGAGGACTTCCAGAAAGAAGATTCCTTTCGGTATCTGTCAGGTAGGAAAATCCTTCCGGAACGAGATTACACCGGGTAACTTCATTTTCCGTGTCCGTGAATTCGAACAGATGGAAATGGAATTTTTCTGCGAGCCGGATACGGATTTGGAATGGTTTGCTTACTGGAAAAAATACTGCATTGATTTCTTAAAGAGTCTTGGCATGAAAGAGGAGGAAATGAGAGTCCGCGACCATGAGAAAGAGGAATTGTCTTTCTACTCCAAGGCAACGACGGATATTGAATTTTTGTTCCCCTTCGGATGGGGCGAACTGTGGGGCATTGCGGACAGGACGGATTATGATTTGACGCAGCACCAGAATGTATCCAGACAGGATATGAGTTATTTTGATGATGAGAAACGCGAGAAATATATTCCTTATGTCATCGAGCCTTCGCTGGGCGTGGAAAGGCTTTTCCTTGCAGTACTCTGCGGCGCTTATGATGAGGAGGAAATCGGGGAAGGGGATGTGCGTACCGTGCTCCATTTCCATCCGGCGCTGGCGCCGGTGAAAATCGGCGTACTTCCGCTGTCGAAGAAGTTAAACGAAGGCGCGGAGAAGATTTTTGCGCAATTGTCCAAAAAGTATAACTGTGAATTTGATGACAGGGGTAACATCGGCAAGAGATACCGCAGACAGGATGAAATCGGTACGCCTTTCTGTGTGACCTACGATTTTGAATCAGAGACGGACGGCTGCGTGACCGTGCGTTTCCGCGATTCCATGGAGCAGGAGAGGGTTGCCATCGATAGTCTGGATGCATATTTTGCAGATAAATTTTCCTTTTAAGGGCGGGGCGCCCTCAAGAGGGAGGCCGGCGGAATAGATGGAAGTAATGGAATGGAAATGTGACAGGAAGGATTCGTGATTAGGATGAAACAATATGGAGTAAACGAATTAAGGAAGATGTTTTTGGAGTTTTTTGAAAGCAAAGGGCATTTGGCAATGAAAAGTTTTTCGCTGGTGCCTCATAATGACAACAGCCTGCTTTTGATTAATTCCGGTATGGCGCCGCTTAAGCCTTATTTTACCGGACAGGAAATCCCGCCGAGGAAGAGGGTGACGACCTGCCAGAAATGTATCCGTACCGGGGACATTGAGAATATCGGAAAAACTGCGCGCCACGGTACTTTTTTTGAGATGCTTGGAAACTTTTCTTTCGGCGACTATTTCAAACACGAAGCAATCAGCTGGAGCTGGGAGTTCTTAACAGAGGTGGTAGGACTGGACCCTGACAGGCTGTATCCTTCGGTATATCTGGAAGACGATGAGGCGTTTGACATTTGGAATAAGGAAATCGGTATCGCACCGGAGAGAATCTTCCGTTTCGGAAAGGAAGATAATTTCTGGGAGCATGGTTCCGGCCCCTGCGGTCCCTGCTCGGAGATTTATTATGACCGCGGGGAGAAATACGGCTGCGGCAAACCGGACTGTACGGTAGGCTGTGACTGCGACCGTTATATCGAAGTATGGAACAATGTGTTTACGCAGTTTGACAATGACGGTAAAGGAAACTATTCCGAACTGGAGCAGAAGAATATTGATACCGGCATGGGGCTGGAACGTCTGGCGACGGTGGTACAGGATGTGGATTCCATTTTTGACATCGATACCATTCAGGCGCTGCGCAGCCGTGTATGTGAGCTTGCCGGAAAAGAATATAAGAAGAAATATGAATGGGACGTATCCATCCGTATTGTAACGGATCATATCCGTTCCGCAACTTTCATGATTTCCGACGGTATCATGCCCTCCAACGAAGGAAGGGGATATGTGCTGCGGCGTATTATCCGCCGGGCGGCAAGGCATGGAAGGCTGCTTGGAATTGAAGGACAGTTCCTTGCTAACTTAAGCAATACGGTTATCGAGGGCAGCAGGGACGGTTATCCGGAACTGGAAGAAAAGAAAGATTTTATTTTCAATGTATTGACGCAGGAAGAAAGCAAATTTAACCGGACCATCGACCAGGGACTTGCCATTCTTGCAGAGCTGGAAGCATCCATGGAAAAAGAGGGAAAGAAGGAACTTGCGGGCACCGATGCTTTCAAGTTATATGATACGTATGGATTCCCCATTGACCTGACCATGGAGATTTTAGAGGAAAAAGGTTTTACGGTAGATGAAAAGGGTTTTGCCGAAGCGATGGAAGAGCAGAAAGTAAAAGCGCGTTCTGCCCGTAAAACCACGAATTACATGGGTGCGGATGTGACGGTTTATGAGTCCATAGACCCGGGCATTACAACCGAATTTGTAGGTTACGACCGTCTGGTGCATGAGTCCGAGGTGACGGTGCTGACCACGGAGACAGAGCTGGCAGAAGCGCTGACAGACGGGGAGACGGGAACCATCCTTGTAAAAGAGACGCCTTTTTATGCTACCATGGGCGGTCAGTGCGGGGATCGGGGAATGATTACCACATCTGAGGGCGTTTTTGAGGTAATGGATACCATAAAACTGTTAGGCGGTAAGGTAGGGCATATCGGCAGAGTGAAGAAGGGCATGTTCCGGAAAGGGGACAGAGTGACGCTGACTGTGGATGCCGAAAGGCGCGGAGATACCTGTAAGAATCACAGTGCAACCCATTTGCTGCAGAAAGCGCTGCGGACGGTGCTGGGAACCCATGTGGAACAGGCAGGCTCTTATGTGGACGGCGAGAGGCTCCGTTTTGACTTCAGCCACTTCTCCGCGATGACAAAGGAAGAAATTGCAAAAGTGGAAGCTATCGTGAATGAAAAAATTGCCCAGTCCCTTCCGGTGGAAACAAACATCATGTCCATTGAGGAAGCGAAGAAAAGCGGCGCGATGGCATTGTTTGGCGAAAAATACGGCGAGACGGTGCGTGTGGTGAAGATGGGCGATTTCTCCACCGAGCTTTGCGGCGGTACGCATGTAGCAAATACGGGCACGATTTCCGCGTTTAAGATTTTATCGGAAAGCGGTGTTGCCGCAGGGGTGAGGAGAATCGAAGCCCTGACCGGAAACGGCGTGTTCCATTATTACGAAGAACTGGAACAGACTTTGGCAGAGGCGGCAAAGTCTGTGAAGACTACGCCGTCGGGCCTGGTGGAACGGTTAGAACACCTGATGGCGGAGATGAAGGCGCTCCAGAGTGAAAATGAGTCCTTAAAGAGCAAGGCAGCAAAGGAAGCGTTGGGCGATGTGATGAATCAGGTGAAGAATGTGAAAGGCGTGAAACTCCTTGCCGCGAAAGTATCCGGCGTGGATATGAACGGCCTGCGCGACCTGGGCGACCAGTTAAAGGCGAAGCTGGGTGAAGGGGTCATTGTTCTGATTTCGGATGTGGACGGCAAGGTGAATCTGGTATCCATGGCAACGGAAGCAGCCATGGAAAAAGGCGCCCATGCTGGCAATCTGTTAAAAGGCATTGCATCGCTTGTAGGCGGCGGAGGCGGCGGACGTCCGAATATGGCGCAGGCAGGCGGTAAGAATCCGGCGGGCATGGATGCGGCCATAGCAGAAGCGGAAAAAGTGCTGGACGGGCAGTTGGCATAGGCCGGCTGAAGAGCTGATGAAAAAAGGATAAGTGAAAAAAGAAAAAAATGGGTTGACTATGCATAAAAATGTGGTATAATAATTAAAGTGCATGATGGTTCGTGAGTTCTTTTTATGTACAAAAATAGAATAAACCCAATCAGTCGTGTTGCTTGGAGGGACTGAAGGGAGGTCGGGTGTAGGATGTCAAATGTAATCGTAAAAGAGAACGAGACTTTGGATAGCGCTTTACGTCGTTTCAAAAGAAGCTGTGCAAAAGCTGGTATTCAGCAGGAGATTCGTAAGAGAGAGCATTACGAGAAGCCAAGTGTAAAACGCAAGAAAAAATCCGAAGCAGCAAGAAAACGTAAATATAATTAAAATTATATGAATGACAGGTCCCTGATGAAGCGTCAGGGATTTTGTTTTATGCGCACGCCGATGCAGAGGAAGTATGTCACTAAAGTGACGCATCGGCGGCGCAGTCAGGAAAGGGAACCTTTCCTGACGGATTGCACATGGGTGCGTAAGGAAATTAGCTGCTGCGCAGCACGCACCCCGCGCGGGAGGCAGGGAAGGTTTCCCTGCCTGATTACACACGCCGATGCAGAGGAAGTATGTCACTAAAGTGACGCATCGGCGGCGCAGTCAG
>CAMXQE010000054.1 GCA_947246015.1 uncultured Lachnospiraceae bacterium
ATGCCCGGAACGAAGAAGTTAAACCTTCATGCCAGCTATGCTATTTTTGAAGAAGGCGAATTTGCGGACAGGGATAAGCTGGAACCGAAACATTTTGCAAAATGGGTAGAGTTTGCAAAGGAAAGGAATATGGGAATTGACTTCAATCCCACATTTTTCTCCCATGATAAGGTAAAGGACGGATTGACCTTATCCAGCCCGGATGAAGAGACGAGGAAGTTCTGGATTGAGCATGGAAAGGCATGTGTGCGTATTTCACAGTATTTTGCAAATGAAACGGGAGTTCCCTGCGTTATGAATATATGGACCGGAGACGGATATAAAGATATTCCGGCGGACCGCATGGGGCCGAGGATGCGGTATAAGGATTCCATTGAGCAGATTCTGTCAGAGCCTTATGACAGAAATATGGTGAAACCCTGCGTGGAGTCCAAGGTATTCGGTATCGGCGTAGAATCTTATACGGTCGGTTCGGCAGAGTTTACTTTAAGCTATGCGGCAACCCATGAAGGCTGTCTGCCGTTGATGGATAACGGGCATTATCATCCGACAGAAGTGGTATCCGATAAGATTCCGGCGTTGCTGTGCTTCTATCCTGAAATTGCACTGCATATTACGAGACCGGTACGTTGGGACAGCGACCATGTAGTATTGTTTGACGATGAAACGAAGGAAATGGCAAAGGAAATCGTAAGAAATGATGCATTAGAGCGTGTATATATGGCATTGGATTACTTTGATGCCAGCATTAACCGTGTTTCCGCATGGGTAGTAGGATTCAGGAGCTGGCAGAAAGCGCTGCTCAGTGCGATGTGCACGCCTTACGGAACTATGAAGAAGCTGCAGGATGAGAACCGCATGACGGAACTGATGGTGATGCAGGAAGAAATCAAAACTTATCCGCTCGGAGATATCTGGAATGAATATTGCGAGCGGTGCGGCGTGCCTGCGGATGGAAAGTGGTTTGAAGAAATCGTGAAGTATGAGCAGGACGTTCTGCTGAAAAGGTAAAAACAGGAATCCCCCGGGCCGGAAATGGCTGACGGGGGATTTTTATGGTATATGATATAAAATAGAGACAAAAAAAAGACTTTATGTTATACTATATAGGGTGAAATTATATGAAAACGAAAATAATCCCTATGGATGAGAAGCATATTGACAAAGAGGCGCTGAAGGAAGCCGGAAAAATCATTCAAAGCGGCGGTCTGGTAGCATTTCCGACAGAAACTGTGTATGGATTGGGAGGAGATGCGCTGAATGAAGAGTCTTCGGGCAGGATATACCAGGCAAAAGGAAGACCCTCGGATAATCCGTTAATCGTACACATATACCGGATGGAGGATTTGTATCCCATAGTGGAACAGGTGCCGGAAACTGCAAGGAAGCTGGCGGATGCGTTTTGGCCGGGCCCCCTTACCATGATACTTCCGAAGTCGGATATCGTTCCGCGGGCAACGACGGGGGGACTGGATACGGTGGCGGTGCGGATGCCGATGCATAAGGTAGCTTTGGCTTTTATAGAAGCAGCGGGGGGATATGTGGCGGCGCCAAGCGCCAACAGGTCGGGAAAACCAAGTCCGACACTGGCAAAATATGTGGCGGAGGACATGGACGGCAGAATCGAGATGATTATCGACGGCGGGGAGAACCGGATAGGGTTGGAATCTACAATCGTAGATTTGACAGAAGGGATTCCGATGATTCTGCGGCCGGGCTATATTACAAAAGAAATGCTGGAAGAGGTCTTGGGAGAGGTCCGGGTAGATAAAACAGTATTGGATAACTGTTCCGGACAGCCGCCCAAAGCGCCCGGAATGAAGTACAGGCACTATGCGCCCAAAGGGGAACTGACGATTATCGGCGGGCCGCAGGAGCGGGTGGTGGATGAAATCAACCGGCGGACGAAACGGATGAAGGAAAAAGGAGAAAAGGTAGGCGTAATCGGAACAGACGATACGGTATCCGGATATCTGGCGGACAGTGTGAAGAGCGCGGGCGACCGGAAAGAGGAAGCCACGATTGCGAAAGCGTTATACCGGATTCTGCGCGAGTTTGACGAAGAGGGAGTGACAGTTATTTATTCGGAGAGCTTTGACGCTTCAGAGGAAAACGGAATCGGACAGGCAATCATGAACCGGCTTCTGAAAGCGGCGGGGCATCATTTGGAACAGATATAGATGTACGATAAAGGGCAGACGGATGCTAAACTAAAAAAGGAGGATGTAAGTATGCGAGTGGCACTGGGCAGCGACCATGGCGGATATGGTCTGAAGCAGGAGGTTATTAAGTATTTGGAAGAGAAAGGGATTGAGTACAGGGATTTTGGCTGTATGAATACGCAGTCATGCGATTATCCGGAATTCGGAAGCGCGGCTGCAAAGGCGGTTGCCGCAGGAGAATGTGATAAGGGTATTGTGATTTGCACAACCGGAATCGGGATTTCTATTACAGCGAATAAAATAAAGGGAATCCGCTGTGCGCTTTGCTCAGATACCGTGTCGGCAAGGCTGACAAGAGAGCATAACAATGCAAACGTGCTGGCGCTTGGCGCGGGCATTGTCGGAACGAATCTGGCTTTGGGCATTGTGGATACTTTCCTGAATACCCAATTTCCGGGTGAAGAGAAGCACTGCAGAAGAGTGGCGGCGATTCAGGCTCTGGAAGAGGAAACAATGAAATAAAACAATAAAATAATGAAATAAAACAGTGAAAACAGGTTGGATGGAAAGCAGGGGCAATGGAATGGCAAAAGTGATGGTGATGGATCATCCGCTGATTCAGCATAAAATTGGATATATTAGAAGAAAAGATACGGGAACAAAGGATTTCAGGCAGACCATAAGTGAGATTGCCATGCTGATCTGCTATGAGGCGACCAGAAGTCTGCAGCTTTCGGAAGTGCAGATAGAGACACCTGTCTGTTCGGCTATGGTTAAAGAATTAAAAGGAAAGAAGATGGCGATTGTCCCGATTCTGCGCGCCGGTCTGGGTATGGTGGACGGTGTGCTGGCGTTGATTCCTACTGCAAAAGTGGGACATATTGGTCTGTACCGTGATCCGCAGTCTTTGGAACCGGTGGAGTATTATTGTAAGCTTCCGGCGGATTGTGCAGAACGGGAAGTATTTGTAGTGGACCCGATGCTGGCGACAGGCGGTTCCTCTGTGGCGGCAATTCAGATGCTGAAGGATAAGGGATGCAGGAATATTCATTTTATGTGTATCATTGCCGCACCGGAGGGTGTGGAGAGGATGAAGGAGACGCATCCGGATGTGAATCTGTATATTGGCGCCCTGGATGAGAAGCTGAATGAGCATGGATATATTGTGCCGGGACTGGGGGATGCAGGGGACAGAATATTCGGCACGAAATAATTCAGGAGAAATATTGTAATAACGTTAAAGGCAGGTGGGTAGAATGAAGCGTACAGGAAAACAGAATATGGCAGCAATCCTTGCGGGGGTATTGCTGTTAGGCAGTTTTCCTATGACGGCCGTATCGACTGCATATGCTACGGAAGCTACCCGCAAGAAGCTGCAGGAAGCGGAAAATGCCAAGAAGGAGACAGAGGAGAATCTTGGTGAGACGAAGGAAGAACTCGACAATCTCAACCAACAGAAAAACTCCCTTCAGGGTCAGCTTAGTACACTGAACGGACAGCTGCAGGAAGTGAGCGATAATATTGCGGAACTGGAGCGGCAGATAGATGAGAAGAAAAAAGAGATAGAGACTACGGAGAAGGAATTGGCGGATGCGGAGGCTACGGAGGAGTGGCAGTACGAATGCATGAAGAAACGCATCCAGTTCATTTATGAAACGCAGGATTATGTGATGATGGAAATGCTGTTCGAGTCAGCGAGCCTGGCGGACTTTTTAAACCGGAGCGATTATATCGAACAGCTTTCCGCTTACGACAGAAAGAAGCTTGAGGAATATACTGCTACCAAAGAGATGATACAGGCGGTAAAACAGCAGTTAGAAGAGGAAAAGCGGGAGCTGGATGAGTATAAGGTCCGGGTAGAGGAAGAGAAAGAAAGGGTATCCGGATTAGTCAGCCAGACATCTACGAATCTGGCGGGAAAGACGAATGAAATCTCTCAGGCGGAATCAGAGGCTCTTGCTTATGAACAGAAGCTTAAGGAGCAGGAACAGAACATTGCGGAACTGCAGGCGAAGCTTGCAGAGGAAATCAGGCTTTCCAGACTGGCGGCCCAGTCTTCGTGGAGGGATATTTCGGAAGTCAGCTTTGCAGAGGGTGACAGGTATCTGCTGGCAAACCTGATTTATTGCGAGGCCGGCGGTGAAAGCTATGCCGGACAGGTGGCGGTAGGAGCAGTGGTGATTAACCGCGTATTGAGTTCCGTGTATCCGGATTCCGTAGTGGGCGTGATTTATCAGGGGGGACAGTTTTCCCCTGTGGCAAGCGGAAGACTGGCGGCTGCGCTGGCGGATAATAAAGCGACGGACAGCTGCTATCAGGCGGCTGACGAGGCGATGCGGGGAAATACAAATGTTGGGAACTGCGTATATTTCCGTACGCCGATAGAAGGATTGAGCGGCATTAATATCGGGGGACATGTCTTTTACTGAAAGCGGCTGCGGCATCTGTTTTTGGCCGGATGATGCGGGCCGCATTTACGGGCAGAGCGGCGGATGGCAGTCTTCTATGTATTTTTGCAGTGTGTGGAATTCTCCTTTATATATGATTTGGAGCAGATTGTCGAGCCTGCTTAAGCACTTCTTCAGCAGGTCCTGGGTGAGAGTGCCCTGTTCCAGCGTGATAGCCAGTTCGTCTAAATCTATGACTTTGACAAAGCCGTTGGGATAGATGATGACGTCGGCCAGCAGGTCCAGAGATGTCAGTGTGTTATTTGCGTTGTCATAGAGATATTCTACAATGTCGCAGTACCAGTATAGAAGTGAGTTGTCTTCGCGCAGGAATTGGCTTACTTTGAAGCCCTTTTTTATGAAATAGCAGGAATAGCCATGATGCAGGTCTTTTTTAGGCTTGAGGGTGTTCCATTTGGTCAGGATGATATCTTCATTGCATTCAATGATGATATCATCTTTTAAGTGGATGCATTCTTCAGGCATGATTCTTTTACGGTATAAAGTGGGATTTGTCATATTTTACCTCATTTTTATGATGCTTTTTGCGCGGTTGGTATTTAGAAACAGGTATGACCACATACTACTATCGCGGAACTGAAAAGTCAATGAAAATTATGTTTTTTGGCGTGATGTGCTAGACATTATGTTAAAAAATGGGTATAATTATTAAAGTGATTATTTTTTAATATAAAAGCAGTTTATATCATGCATCGGTTGGGATGCGGAAAAGCATGGAGGCGGAAGTGAAATACGGAAAAAGTGTATACCATGCGTTGACGATGATTACACAGTTTGGAATAAATATGCTGGTGCCGATTTTTCTCTGCTCCTTTCTCGGTATCTATCTGGACCGGAGGTTTGATACTTCGTTTTGGATGGTGATTTTATTTTTTGTGGGGGCTATGGCAGGATTCCGTAATGTATATATCTTTGCAAAGAGGATATACAGTATGAAAAATGAAAGGGATACCAGACGTGGAAGAAAGCGTAATTAAAACAAACGTAATAAAAACAGCAGAAGCGGAAAAGGAAAAAGAGGAAATGAACGGGGCAGCCGGTGAAGAGTGGAACGCGGCGGAGAAGAAGCCGGACCGGACGTTATTGGAATTATCCATAGGCATTGCGGCATGGGGGGTTTTGTGCCAGCTTGCGGGAGTATGGTTTGTTTCGGACAAAGGCGGGTACAGTCTCGGACTTTGGATGGGGACGTTGCTGGCAGCAGCGGCAGGCGTGCATATGTGGTGGGCTTTGGACAGGGCATTGGATTTTGAACGCGACACTGCGGTGAAGATGATGACGAAGCACAATATCATCCGTTATTTAGTTATAGTTGCAGTGATGGCATGTATCATGGTCAGCGGATTTGCGAATCCGCTTGCGGCTTTTTTGGGCCTGATGGGATTGAAAGTAGCGGCTTATCTGCAGCCGTTTACTCATAAAGTATTAGGTTATATAAATAACTAATATAAGGAGGAGGTGAGAATATGGAACAGGGAATTCTGTTATCCTCAGCAGCTGATATTGATTTTATGGTTCATGGTGTTTTTTCTTATGAACTGTTCGGGCAGACTGTATGGATAACAACCACACATGTATGTGTGCTGATCGTCATGCTGGTCATTATCGGTTTCTGCATTGCGGCGAACCGGGTGGTCAAACATGCATCCGAGGTCCCTGGTACATTCCAGAACATTGTTGAGCTGGTAGTGGAAATGCTGGACAATATGGTTGGAGGAGTAATGGGAAAATATGCCGTTAGTTTCCGCAACTATATCGGTACGATATTCATATTTATCTTACTGAGCAACATTTCAGGTCTGTTTGGGCTGCGCCCGCCTACCGCTGATTATGGAGTTACCTTTGCACTCGGTATCATGACTTTTGTGACGATTCATTTTAACAAGTTCAAGCATCAGAAGGTGAAGGGTGTCATTAAAGGATTGTGCGATCCATGGCCGATTTGGGCGCCGATTAATGTGATTGGCGATATAGCCGTGCCGATTTCGCTGTCGCTGCGTCTGTTTGCCAATATTTTATCAGGTGTGGTTATGATGGCGTTAGTCTACGGTCTGCTTTCCAAAATCGCATATATCTGGCCGGGAGCGCTTCATGTATACTTTGACTTGTTCTCAGGTGCAATTCAGACTTATGTATTCTGTATGTTGACAATGACATATATTGCGGATGCATGTACGACGGAATGACAGCTGCCTAACTTAAGTAAACAATTGAATAAAGGATATTTATTAAACATTTTTTAATCCAAGGAGGAATTAACAATGGAATTTAACACGAACTTTATATTGGGTTGTTCAGCAATCGGCGCAGGTCTTGCGGTTATCGCAGGT
Source organism: uncultured Lachnospiraceae bacterium (assembly GCA_947246015.1). Classification (GTDB taxonomy): domain Bacteria; phylum Bacillota; class Clostridia; order Lachnospirales; family Lachnospiraceae; genus Kineothrix. Next base: position 6,961 of record CAMXQE010000054.1, read on the forward strand.
ATCGGCCCCGGTGTAGGTCAGGGTATTGCGGCAGGTCATGCTGCTGCAGCAGTAGGAAGAAATCCGGGTGCAAAATCTGACGTTACCTCTACGATGCTTTTGGGACAGGCAGTTGCCGAGACAACCGGTCTTTACGGTCTGCTTATCGCCATGCTGCTCTTATTCGTAAAACCTCTGGTACCTTAAGAGACTTTTGGGATTTAAAAGTATCTATGGATATAATGGAAAACGAAAGTTTTAGGGAAAGGAGGCTTACGTCTTGAATATATTAGGCACAGGATTTATGTTGGCTGCCGCCGAGATGGAGCCGAGATTGTTTGATTTGGATCTCCAGCTGATAGCGGATGCGGGACTTATGATTATCGCTGTATTCGCTCTGTTCTTAATTGCGTCAAAACTGCTGTTCAATCCGGTAAGGGATATGATGCAGAAGAGACAGGATAAGATTAAAGGCGAACTGGACAGTGCTGCACAGGATATGGAGAATGCAGCAAAGCTGAAAGCGGATTATGAATCTAAAATCAGGAATATCGATAAAGAAGCGGAAGCTATCTTGAGTGATGCACGTAAAAAAGCACTTGCCAATGAAAATAAGATTGTTGCGGAAGCGAAAGAAGAAGCAGCAAGGATTATCGAACGGGCAAAGGTGGAAGCAGAACTTGAGAAGAAGAAAGCTGTCGATGACATGAAACGCGAGATGATAGTGATAGCGTCCATGATGGCAGGAAAAGTGGTAAATTCTTCCATTGATACGGCTGTCCGTGACAGTCTGGTTGATGAGACATTGAAAGAAATAGGTGAAAGCACATGGCTAAGCTAGTTTCAAAAACATATGGAGAGGCTTTATTCGAGCTTGCCGTGGAAGAGAACCAGGTCGATGTGTTTATGGAGGAAATTACCCAGCTGCAGGATATTTTTGCACAGAATAAAGAATTCGGTAAACTCATGAATCATCCGAAAATCCTGAAGGAAGAGAAGATACAGGTGCTTCAGAATGTGCTGAAAGGCCGTATTTCGGATGAGTTGACAGGTTTTCTTACTTTAATCGTGACGAAAGACCGCTATGGTGAAATCGATGGGATACTGGATTATTTCTTAACGGAAGTAAAGAGGTATAAAGGTATCGGCATTGCTTATGTGACGACAGCGGCACCGCTTCGTGAGGAGCAGAAAGCGCAGGTAGAGCAGAAACTGCTTCAGACCACATCCTTTAAAAAGATGGAAATGCATTATGACGTGGATGAAAGTCTGATTGGAGGCATGGTCATCCGGATTGGGGACCGTGTGGTGGACAGCAGTATAAAAACAAGATTAAATGAACTTACAAGACAGTTGATGAAGATTCAGTTGTCATAAAAATAAGAAAGGTGCGTACAGATCCATGAATTTAAGACCGGAAGAAATAAGTTCTGTCATTAAGGATCAGATTAAGAGATATGCGTCTGAACTGGAAGTATCCGATGTGGGTACGGTAATTCAGGTTGCGGATGGTATTGCCCGCGTACATGGACTTGAGAATGCCATGCAGGGAGAACTTTTGGAGTTCCCCGGCGAAGTTTACGGCATGGTGCTCAATCTGGAGGAGGACAACGTAGGTGCGGTTCTTCTCGGAAGCCATAAGAATATTAATGAAGGCGATACTGTAAAGACTACGGGCCGTGTGGTTGAGGTTCCGGTAGGCGACGTAATGCTGGGACGTGTAGTAAATGCTCTTGGTCAGCCGATTGACGGAAAAGGACCCATTCAAACAGATAAATACCGTAAGATAGAAAGAGTTGCATCCGGCGTTATCACGAGAAAATCAGTAGATACGCCGTTACAGACAGGTATCAAGGCGATTGACTCCATGGTTCCCATCGGAAGGGGACAGAGGGAGCTGATTATCGGTGACAGACAGACCGGTAAGACGGCGATTGCCATTGATACGATTATTAACCAGAAGGGACAGGGAGTGAAATGTATCTATGTTGCCATAGGACAGAAAGCTTCCACTGTTGCTACCATTGTTAAGACGCTGGAAGAATACGGCGCTATGGCTTACACTACCATAGTAGCGGCTACCGCCAGCGAACTTGCTCCGTTGCAGTACATTGCACCTTATTCGGGCTGTGCCATCGGAGAGGAATGGATGGAAAACGGCGAAGATGTATTGGTAATTTACGATGACTTAAGTAAACATGCTACTGCATACCGTACACTTTCCCTGCTGTTAAAGAGACCCCCCGGGCGTGAAGCATATCCCGGTGACGTATTCTATCTGCATTCCAGACTGTTGGAAAGAGCAGCACGCATGAGCGATGAATACGGCGGTGGTTCCCTGACGGCGCTTCCGATTATCGAGACACAGGCGGGCGACGTGTCCGCATATATTCCGACGAATGTAATTTCTATTACAGACGGGCAGATTTATCTGGAAACGGAAATGTTTAACTCCGGTTTCCGTCCTGCCGTAAATGCCGGTCTTTCCGTGTCCCGTGTAGGTGGTGCGGCACAGATTAAGGCAATGAAGAAAATCGCGGCCCCGATTCGTACGGAGCTGGCACAGTATAGAGAGCTGGCAGCTTTCTCCCAGTTCGGTTCCGAATTGGATGCCGATACGAAAGAGAAGCTGGCACAGGGCGAACGTATCAAAGAAGTATTAAAACAACCGCAGTATCAGCCGATGCCGGTACAGTATCAGGTTATCATTATTTACGCGGTAACGAATAAGTACCTGCTGGATATTCCGGTAGAAGACATTACCCGTTTTGAGAAAGAATTCTTCGAATTTCTGGATACGAAATATGCGGATATTCCCAACTCCATCGCAGCGGAAAAACAGATTTCCGATACGACGGATGCAGCTTTGAAGAAAGCAATCGGGGAGTTCAAGGCGCAGTTTAAGAAATCATAAAGTGGAATCAGAAGGATATCCGCGGGCAGTCTCGCCTGCGGAAAGGAAGGATAGGTAACGGTTATGGCTTCAATGAGAGATATAAAAAGGCGTAGAGGCAGTATCCAGAGTACGCAGCAGATTACCAAAGCCATGAAACTTGTTTCTACCGTGAAACTGCAGAAGGCAAAGCAGCGTGCAGAGCAGTCCAAGGAATACTTTAACTGTATGTACGAAACCGTGGTTTCCATGCTTGCCAAGGCGGGAAATATCAATCATCCGTATTTGAAAGCGGGCGATTCTTCCAAGAAAGGGATTATCGTCATCACTTCCAACAGAGGACTTGCCGGAGGGTATAACTCCAATGTGACGAAGCTGATTACACAGGGCGACTTTAAGAAAGAGGACGTGGAAGTCTATGTAATCGGTAAGAAGGGAAAGGAAACATTCCAGCGGCGGGGTTACAGTATCAGGGAAGATTACTCCGATATTGTGGAAGAACCTTTGTATTCCGATGCAATGGAAGTGAGCAGAAAGGTACTGGACGATTTTGTAAATGGAGAAATCGGTGAAATATATCTGGCTTATACCGGATTTAAAAATACGGTAGTCCATGTACCTACCCTGTTGAAACTGCTTCCGGTGGAAGTGGCAGACAAGGCAGGTAAGAATGGTGCGGAAGATGCGTCAAAGAGCGCGGCGCCGATGAACTTTGAGCCGGAGGACGATGCAGCTTTGGATTTGATTATTCCCAAGTATGTAACGAGCCTTATTTTCGGCGGTTTAGTAGAATCGGTAGCCAGTGAGAACGGTGCGAGAATGCAGGCGATGGATTCGGCAACCAGCAATGCGGAGGAGATGATTGACCATCTGACCCTGATGTACAACAGGGCTAGACAGGGTTCCATCACGCAGGAGCTGACGGAGATTATTGCCGGTGCAAATGCAATTTCTATGTAATGTTTCAGCGCCAGAATGCATATATGCGTATTTTGTGTGCTCCGTGAAGCGTGTTGCCGCTCACGGAGTGGGCAGCAGCAAATAATGAGAAAGGTAACAGGGAAGAAAAGATGGCAGAGATAAAGAAAGAGATGGGTAATGTCGGTAAAGTTACCCAGATTATCGGTGCTGTGCTTGATATTAAATTTTCCGGCGGCGAGCTGCCGGAGATTAACGAAGCAATCAAAATTCCGACCAGCGACGGCGGAGAACTGATTGTGGAGGTATCGCAGCATCTTGGTGATGACACTGTCAGGTGTATTGCCATGGGTTCTACCGACGGTTTGGTAAGGGGCATGGATGCAATCGCAACCGGTGCACCGATTACGGTTCCCGTCGGCGAGAATACACTGGGAAGAATTTTCAATGTATTAGGTCAGCCGATTGACAATAAGCCGGCTCCTACGGATGTGGGACACGAGCCGATTCACAGACCGGCTCCTGCATTTGAGGAACAGTCTACGGCAACAGAACTTTTGGAAACAGGTATTAAAGTCGTTGATTTGCTTTGCCCTTATCAGAAGGGTGGTAAAATCGGTCTGTTCGGCGGTGCCGGTGTAGGAAAAACGGTATTGATTCAGGAATTAATCCGTAACATTGCTACCGAGCACAGCGGATATTCCGTATTTACAGGTGTAGGCGAGAGAACGAGGGAAGGTAACGACCTGTACCACGAAATGATGGAATCGGGCGTTATCGATAAAACGACGATGGTGTTCGGACAGATGAACGAGCCCCCCGGAGCGAGAATGAGGGTAGGTCTTACGGGACTGACCATGGCGGAGTATTTCCGTGATAAGGGCGGTAAGGACGTACTGCTGTTCATTGATAATATTTTCCGTTTCACACAGGCAGGTTCTGAGGTGTCCGCACTTTTGGGACGTATGCCTTCGGCGGTAGGTTATCAGCCTACGCTGCAGACGGAGATGGGCGCTTTACAGGAGCGTATTACTTCTACTAAGAACGGTTCCATCACATCCGTACAGGCCGTATATGTGCCTGCCGATGACTTGACGGACCCTGCTCCGGCTACTACATTTGCCCATCTGGATGCGACGACGACACTGTCCCGTTCCATCGTGGAATTAGGTATTTATCCGGCAGTAGACCCGTTGGAGTCCAGCTCCAGAATCCTGGACCCCCGTATCGTTGGCGAGGAGCACTATCAGGTAGCCCGCGGTGTACAGGAGATTCTGCAGAAGTACAAGGAATTGCAGGATATTATTGCCATCCTTGGTATGGATGAGCTTTCTGAAGAAGATAAACTGGTAGTATCCCGTGCGAGAAAAGTACAGAGATTTCTGTCCCAGCCGTTCTTCGTTGCAGGGCAGTTTACCGGACTGGAAGGTAAATATGTTCCGATTAACGAGACAATCCGCGGATTCAAGGAGATTCTGGAAGGGAAACATGATAACATACCGGAAAGCTATTTCCTGAATGCAGGAAGTATAGACGATGTACTTGCCCGTGTAAAATAGTACAGAAAGGGCAGGGTTGAGATATGGCAGATGAAAGAAATTTCCGATTAAAAGTAATTACGCCGGAACGGGTTTTTTATGACGGTGAAGTAAATATGGTGGAATTTAACACTACAGAAGGGGAAGTGGGTATTTATAAAGGGCACGTCCCTATGACAGTCATCGTAAATCCCGGAATACTGACGATTTCGGAAAGCGACAGGGCACGGAATGCGGCATTACATGCAGGTTTCGTGGAGATTTTGGAAGATAAGGTGACGATTCTTGCAGAAATCATCGAGTGGCCGGACGAGATTGACAGGAAACGTGCGGAAGAAGCGAAGGCACGTGCGGAGGAAAGACTCCGTACCAAGACGCCGGAAACGGATATCCTTCGTGCGGAAACGGCGTTAAAAAGGGCGATTGCCCGTATTAATGTTATTTCATAGTATGGGTAATTGACAGTATGAACAGTTTTATATGAGTCAGGTATAAAGTTATGTTTTGGATGGGCAGACCTTGCGGTTTTATTGGCACAGGGCTGCCTTTTCTTCTGTCCTTCATAGTATGGATGCTGCGAACCCTCTGCCTGTTTTCCGCATATGATAACATAAAAATCGATGATGTTAGTAAAGGATGTTATCCATGTATAATCAGAAAGTCTTACCCTTCTATATGACATATCCTTTACCTCTTTATTATCAGGAGGAAGATACAGTAACGAGGGATTTGGAGTACTTACAGCAGATGTATCCAACTGAAGCTAAGAAATATCAGAAGATTGTTGCCGGTATATTGGATAAGCTGGATTATGAAGGCAGTATGATATACGATGAGTATCCGGATAAATGGCAGATGTACAGATTGTCACAGAGCGTTATGGAACACATCAGACAGCAGAATGAGAGAGAAAAGCCGGGTGTGGAAATTCCAAAGGAAAAATGGGAATGGATGTCGGATATGGTTCAGATTATCCTCTTCTACGAAGTTTATAAACGGCGGCATGGGAACCGGAACGGGATTTTAAAGTTTTAGTTGTAGTTTTGGTCTAAAGTCAGTAAAATATAGTCATGGTGTTTTGCACCATGACTATTTATTTGGTTAAATTGCGGTAAGGAAGAGAGTGTGCGGATATGCAGCAGTTGAAAGAGATACTGGAAGAAATGCTGGGAGAACAGCTGTATCAGATAGTTATGAGCAATTCCAGGAACCGGGAGCAGATAACGAAAGTGAAAGTGCGTCCGGTCATGGTAAAGGATAAACTGGTATTTCAGGAAACGGCATATATAAGAACGCAGGTATTTCATAAGAATTGCGGGAAAGAGGAAATGATATGCCGTATCATGGAATATATGGAGAAGGATTTCAGACAGTGTGAAATAGAGACTACAAAGGGAAGGGCAACGGCATTGGTCAGCAAAAAGGGCAGGGTGTCAGTGAAGCGGAAAGAGTTCGGGGAAAAAACAGTCGAAAAGCAAATGGTAAACCGGGCGGAAGCGGTCAATCTGTCCCATAACCGGATGAAGCGCTATTTACTGGAAGAGGGCCGGCCGGTTCCTTTTTTAATTGACTTGGGAGTGCAGACGAAGGATGGAAAGATTGTAAAGGCAAGATATGATAAATTTAAGCAAATTAACCGTTTTTTGGAATTTATTGAGGATATTCTGCCAACACTTCCTAAAGAAGATGAAATCCATATTATCGATTTCGGATGCGGGAAATCCTATCTCACTTTTGCTATCTACTATTATATGAAGGAACTTCAGGGATTGAAGGTGAAGATTACAGGGCTGGATTTGAAAGCGGATGTGATAGATAAATGTAACGGACTGGCAGAAAAATATGGTTATGAAAACCTTCGCTTCCGTCAGGGGGATATCGGGACTTATGCCGGGGAAGAGGATGGCGAAAACAGGGTAGATATGGTGGTGACACTTCATGCCTGCGATACAGCTACGGATTACGCATTGGCAAAAGCGGTAAACTGGGGGGCAAAGGTCATTTTGTCGGTGCCTTGCTGCCAGCATGAGGTAAACAGCCAGATAAAAGCGGAAGAACTGAAGCCGCTGCTTAAATATGGTCTGCTGAAAGAACGGGCGGCGGCTCTGGTGACAGATGCCATACGCGCGAATCTGCTGGAGGAAAGCGGCTATGATGTTCAGATACTGGAGTTTATTGATATGGAGCATACGCCGAAGAATATTCTGATTCGGGCAGTACGGCGGGAAAATGGTGAAGCAAAAGAGACATCGGTGAAAGAAATGACAGAACTTCTCCATGTGGATACTACATTGCAGAAGCTGATGAAGAAATAAGAGGAAAATGAGAGAGCATGAAAAAAACTTTATTTAAATGTGTATATCTGGCGGCAGTGTTTGTCATTTCGCTGATTTTGGCCGGTTCGTTTCTGAATCAGGGGAATACGGATATGACGATGGAAATGGGGCCGGCTTCTTATCCGGTAGTCCATATGAGGATAGATGGAATAAAGGTGAATCCTCTTCACGGGTATAAAGAAGCCATGCAGTGCAGCTTTCAGCGGGACAGCATCACGCCGTTGGGCGAGGGGCGCAGAATTGGTTTTGTGGTGAATAAATATGGGCAGGATATAGGGAAAATGATGTTCGAGGTCAGGAGCATTGACGGACAGCGGCTGGTGGAAAGCACGGAGATTACCGACTATGAGGAAACGGAGGAAAGCATTGAAGGGGAGTTTACTGTCAAGGATCTGATTGATGCGGATACGGAATATATGCTGGTGCTTCTTTTGGAAAACAGCTGGGGACAGACCCTGCGTTATTATACGAGAATCATACAGACAGAGAATTATCATGAAAAGGAGAAACTGGATTATGTGTTGGATTTTCATGAAAGAACCTTTGACAAGGAGGCAGCAAAGGAGTTGACAAAGTATTTGGAATCCAATGCAGACGGGGACAATACTACGTTCAGCAAAGTGGATATCCATAGCAGCTTTAATCAGGTAACATGGGGAGACCTGGAAGTGAGTGTGCTTTCCGAACCGGAAATTACGATAAAGGAATTAGGAGAGCAGACCGGTTCTTTGGAATTGGTGTATATGGTAACTTTGGGAGGGAGCAGTAACGAGAGTCTGTTCCGGGTGAAGGAGTTTTACCGGATACGATATACGGCAGACAGGATTTATCTGCTGGATTATGAGAGAACGATGAGGCAGTTCTTTGACGAAGAGAACAGTGTATTTGCCAATAATAAGATTTATCTGGGGATTATTTCGGAAGAGAATATCGGACTGGTAGAGAGCGATGGAGGAAATGTTTTCGCATTTACGGACGGCAGCAGACTGTTTTGCTATAATATAACGGAAAATAAGCTGTCCAGGCTGTTCAGCTTTTATGATGGGGACTACAGGGATGAGCGTGAAATCTGGCAGAAACACGGCGTACGGATATTGAATGTGGATGAGGCGGGGAATGTGCAGTTCATTGTTTATGGTTACATGAACAGGGGCAGACACGAAGGGGAAGTCGGAGTTGCGGTATATCAGTTCAGCGGCCTGATGAATACGGTGGAGGAACTGGTTTATATTCCGGCGGAAAGTTCATATGAGGTGCTCCGGACAGAACTGGAGGAACTGGCTTATGTCAATAAGGCGGATATTTTCTTTTTTATGCATGAGGGTGCAGTGTATGCGGTAAATCTGGCGGAGTGCAGTTACGAAGTGATGGTCGCAGGGCTGGAAGAAGGGAGCTATAAAGTTTCGGACAGCAACCGCATGGTAGTATGGCAGATGGGCGGAAATCCTTATGAGAGCCGGAAGCTGGTACTGATGAATCTGAGTACAAAGGAAAAAACGGAGATAGAGGCTGGCAGCGGGGAATACATTGCTCCGCTTGGATTTATGGGAGAGGATTTGATATATGGTCTGGCCCGTAAAGAAGATGTGGTTCAGGATAAAACAGGTAATATCCTGTTTCCCATGTACTGCGTAAGGATACAGAGCGAGAACGGTGAAATACTTAAGACTTACAGGCAGGAGGGAATGTACGTAACAGGAAGCGAAATCGAAGGAAACCAGATTAATCTGCACCGTATCCGGCGTAGTGAGGAGGGCGGCAATTATATTGCGGCCGGGAACGACCAGATAGTCAATACAAAGATTGAATCGGAGGGTGACAATGTCGTAGAAACCGTGGCGATTGACATATATGAGAAGGTGACGCAGATTGCAGTGAAAAGTACGGTGGATGAGAAGAAGTATAAGCTGCAGACGCCGAAGGAGGTATTGTTCGAAGGCGGCAGGGAAATTGCCCTGAAGGAAGAGGGCGAGGTCATTTCGCGTTATTATGTCTATGGAAAGAACGGGGTGGAAGGTATTTTTACGGATGAAGGCGATGCGGTAAATATGGCATATGAGCATTCCGGTATTGTAGTAGATGAGCAGGGGGATTATGTGTGGGCAAGAGGAAACCGCAGTCTTAAAAATCAGATTATGGCGATTACGGGAGCAGCAATAACGGAAGAAAAGAACAGTCTTGCCGTATGTCTGGACGTTATGCTTCAGTATGAGGGAATTATGCGGAATACAGAGTATATGCTGAACCGTGGGGATACTATAAGAGAAATCCTCGAAGAGAATCTGGAAGATGCCAAAGTCCTCGAACTGACGGGATGCAGTCTGGATGCTATTTTATATTATGTCAATAGGGACATTCCGGTATTGGCATCTTTAAATGACGGAAATGCCGTATTGATTGTAGGTTTCAATGAATTAAATACGGTGCTGATGGATCCTTTGACGGGTGGTACACCTTATAAGATGGGGATGAACGATTCCATGCAGATGTTCGAGGAGAACGGAAACCGCTTTATTACTTATCAGAGGAAGGAGTAGAAAACGCCGTATTTATGAAGCCTGCAACCAATAGTTGCGGCATTTCAAACCAAAGTAGGTAGTGCGGTCTGGGAAAAATTCTTATAATGAATGCAAAATAATAAAAGTCCTTCATGATGTGCCGGAGGGGGACTGGATGGGAGAAAACAGAATGAATATTGAGATTGCAAACCGATTGGTTAATTTAAGGAAAAGCAACGGATTGTCGCAGGAGGCGCTTGCAGAAAAGCTGGGCATAAGCCGGCAGGCAGTGAGCAAATGGGAGAGGGCGGAGGCTTCGCCGGATACGGATAACCTGATTCTGCTGGCCCGTCTGTATAAAGTGTCTTTGGACGAATTATTGCAGACAGAGGATGAGATTCCGGTCCGTGAAGGGGAAGAGGACGGAAGCGAAAGTGAGGAAGAAACAGGGTCAGGCAGCAGCACCGTATATGCAAAAAAGGATGACGGTATGGAGGAAACGGAGGAACAGAAAACGGAGGAACAGAAAAAGGAGGAATATGTACAGGTCGGGTTTGAGGGAATCCATGTGCGGGATAAGGATGGAAGCGAAGTTCATGTGGGGTGGGACGGAATCCATGTAGACGACAGAAAAACGGGGGATAATGTACAGGTTGACAAAGCCGGGGTGTATGTGAATGGAAAGAAATATAATAAGGCACAATTGTTTGCATATCATCAATTCCCGGCAGCAGCTCTTATTGTGATATTGTATTTGCTGGTGGGTATTTTTGGGGGAGCGTGGCATCCGGCATGGCTGCTCTTTCTTCTGATACCGTTGTGGCATAGTTTTATTGAAGCAGTGAAGCACAGGAATCCATATATATTTGCGTATCCGGTTTTAGCAGTGCTGTTGTTTTTGTGCATCGGTATTTTTTGGGGTGCATGGCATCCGGGATGGGTGATTTTCCTGACGGTTCCGCTTTATTATCCGATGGTTTCCTTTCTGACGGGAAGGGAGGCGGATGTATGAAAAATACATATTTGATAGGAGCAGTTTCGTTTTTGGCATTTGCACTGCTGATTTGTGCTGCCTCGGCAGGATATTCAGGTGCCTATGGCGCTGCCTCGGGAAGCTTTTCTTTTGCGTGGGGGAGCACAGAGCTGAGCAGTGAGAGAGTATTTGACATGTCGGAAATACAGAATGTGGATGTTTTATGTGATTCCATAAACGTGGTATTGGATGAAAGCGACGGAGAGATGTGCACGGTAAAGGTATATCAGCATAAAAACCGGAGAGGCACGGAGGTGCAGACAGAGACAATTGGCGATACGCTGTCTGTAAGACGGGAGCACAATAATTATACGGTCGTGTCTTTGTTTGGTTTCAGGTTCGGGGGCAGCGGTGCAGAGAGAGTGGAAATATATCTGCCAAAGGATTATCATGGAACAGTAAAGGTGGAAACAGGGAGCGGAAATATTGGAGCCGGGACAGATTTGAGGTTAAAGGATTTTCAGGCGGTATCGGGGAGCGGGAATATCCGCTGCAGGAATGTGGAAGCCGGAGGGATTAAAGCTTCCGCAGGAAGCGGGAATATCAGTTTTGAAAATGCAGAGGGGAACAGGGATATCTCTGTGGGAAGCGGAAATATCCGGATACTCGGAGGCACGGGTGATACGGTTGTATCAGCGGGAAGCGGAGAAATAGCTGTGGAAGGGGTAAGCGGAAAATTTGATGCTTCTGCAGGAAGCGGTAATATACGGGTATGCGTTGCAGAAGTATCGGAGGATATCGAAATCACTACTGCCAGCGGGAACATTAATCTGGAAGTTCCAGAGAAAAGCAGTTTTACTTATGCGGGAAGTTCTGTCAGCGGAGATATCCGGACGGATTTTGATAATCTGCTGGAATGGAACAGGAAAGGAAATGAGGCGCAGGGAAGTTATGGGGGCGGCAGCAGTATACAGATACGTACACAGGCTTCCAGCGGAAATACAACAGTAGTGCTGCAATAAACGACGTCAGGCTGTTCTATTGTAATCATAGTGCGGCAGGCGGAAACGGAAGAGCGGATAAAACGGGAAAGGCAGGTCGGAAGAGGATGTTGGTTGGATATTTAAAAAAAATTGGTGCAAAGAGACTGTTGATTATGGTGGTGGGAAATATTTTCCTTGGAATGGGAATCAGCATTTTTAAATTTTCCGGTTTGGGCAACGACCCCTTCAGCGGCATGGTAATGGCATTGGCGGAGTGCGTAAAGATAGAATATGCCAATTTTCTGATTATGCTGAATGTGTTCATCTTTTTGGCAGAGCTGTTGTTTGGCAGGGAATTTATCGGAGCGGGAACCGTTGTGAATGCATTTCTGCTGGGGTATATTGTAACCTTTTTCTATAATATCTGGCTGGCGTTGTTTCCCCTGCCGACTTTGCTGGCAGTAAGGATTGCGGTTGTATTGATTGGGATGGTGATTACGGGTTTTGGTATTTCCCTATATCAGACACCGAATGTAGGGACAGCTCCTTACGACAGCCTGTCATTGATTATGGCAAAGCGTATGCCGAAGATTTCCTATTTCTGGCATAGGATATGTACAGATGCGGTCTGTGCCCTGGTCTGCTTTCTGGCAGGAGGAATCGTGGGTCTTGGAACGCTGGTGACGGCATTTGGATTCGGGCCGGTGATTGAATTTTTTAATGTACATTTTACACGTAAGCTGTTTCGTCAGGGAGAAGATATTTTGTAAGATAGAAAAAAACCGATAACGCGCAGATGAAAAATGCGGTTATCGGTTTTTAATGCACAGGGGTGCAGGGAAATCAATTTTTGAACAGATGCGTTTTATATTTTTCCAAAGTGAAAAGCAGCAGCATACCCAATACACCGCAGGATAGTATTTCGCCGGCTGTTACGGTGAGGAAAGAAAACCACAGGGGTCTGATTCCGTAAGCGTAAAGCAGAACGAAAGGAACGATTATCATATTTGCAATGATGGGGGGAACGGGAGCAAGCCATTTATAGGAGCGCAATTTATAGGTAAATATGGCGCCAATCAGAGTGGCCAGACTGCCAAACACGATATCAGGCAGAGCACATCCGGTTAATGTATTGCTTATGAGGCAGCCAATGAACAGACCGGGGATTGCAGCCGGAGTGAAATATGGCAGGATGGTAAGCGCTTCAGAAAAACGGAGCTGTATGGCATAGTTAGCAAGTCCAAAGGCATTTGCTACAAAAGTCAGTACAACATAAAGCGCAGCAATCATTGCTGCCTGTACCATGGTTAACGGGTAGCCCGGTGCGATTCTTACAGGAACCGCTTTGTTGTTTTGAGTTTTCATATTCTGTTCTCCTTTAGTTTTGTTTTACGTGTGGAAGGTCTCGAACACACGGATTTGATTTGAAAAAGCCTTGATTTTATGGGCTTTTCCGAAGATTTATTATACTGGAAATCTGGGAAAAGTCAAGCCCTGACTCAACTTTTGACTCAACTTTTGGGATGGGGTGACAAAGGCAGATAAAGGGAGATAAAAGGCTTTCAAGGTGCGGCTCATCGATGAACTAAGATAAGTCTACACCTAAATGACCGTCTGTCCCGTATATCCATAAAGTCGGAAATCGGCCCGGAAAACTGCCTATTTCTACGCTCTCGGAAATATGATAGAATGAAAACAGCAGAATGATAAATATATATTTATGAGTAAGTGGTGAGGAAGTTATGAAAATCGACATTCAAAATTTTTCCGGTCAATATATTGTGCGGCAAGTGGAGAAAAATGATTTATCTAAGGTCTATGCACTATGCAGTAAGAACAGCTTATATTATCAATATTGTCCGCCGACTGTGACTGAACAAAGCATTATGGATGATATGAATGCTCTACCGCCAAATAAGAGCCTCAATGATAAATATTATCTTGGATATTTTGACAAAGATAAGCTAATTGCAGTGATGGATTTTATCATGGCATATCCTGACGAAAAGACAGCATTCATCGGGTTCTTTATGACAGATATATCTGTTCAAAACCGTGGAATTGGGAGTAAAATAATTGATGATTTATGCGTATATCTGAAAACCCTTGGGCTTTCAGGGGTTCGACTCGGCTGGGTAAAAGGAAACCCACAGGCAGAGCATTTTTGGCACAAGAATAAGTTCAAAGAAATCAGCATCTCATACGATACGGATAACTATACGGTTATTGTGGGGCATAGAGTTCTATAAAACTGGAATTGAACGAGCAGATGAGGAGGGAGAGCATGGAACTATCCATACAGGAACGATTGAAAGACCTGCGTTTACAGCAAAGACAGCTTATCACCGCCCATATTGACGAGGACGAGTTTTTAATACAGCGGGACATAAACGGGATAGCCCTTGCCCTATGGGAAGCTCACAAGGATGATTTTTTCAGTGTTCCAGAGAATAACCCACTGAAAGAATTGCTGGAAATTGCTGGTGAAATCGCCAGCCCAGACAGTGACCAGGAACAAGCGTCTTTGCAGTGGGGTATTTGATTGACAAAGCATGAGTGCTGTGATATTGTATAAAATATAATTGCTGGATGGAGAATGGGATTATGACTCAGTTGTTTTTTACAAAGCTGAACAGGGACGATGATAGGTAGCGCTTGTAGCTGTTGTATATCACAGGTACAAGTGCTTGAAGTGTTGTACCTGTGTGGAAGTTCATAGCCATTGCAAATAACTGCGTGTCTGCAGGAATAAAGGATGAGCCACATTGGTAAAGAAATGCATTGTTTACCTTTGGGGCTCTTTTTATATGCGGCCGGCGATTTTACAATCAGGATAGAGTTTTGGAAATGGAGGAAAAGGGAATATGAATCAGATTACAGGAGAATTAAAAGACAGTGTAACAGAAGTAGAGGAAATGAAAAACCATATAGGTGAGGAGGTGAAAATCCATGGAAGTATATACAGTATCAGGAAGATGAGCAGTTTTTCCTTTGTGCTTTTGCGGACAAAGCGGAAAATCCTCCAGTGTACTTATATACCGGGGACTGCAGAGTTTGAGGAAGAAAAGTTAAAAGAAGAAAGCTGTGTTATTGTAACGGCAAAAGTAGTGGAAGAAAAACGTTCTAAGACAGGATATGATTTACAGATGAGGGGGCTGGAAGTGTTGTCTGTTCCGGAAGAGGGAAGTCCGATTGTAATCAATCATAAGCTGGTCGATACCTCGATAGAGAATCTGCTGAATTACAGGCCGATAACCCTGAGGAATGAAAAACAGCGTGCCATATTCAAATTACAGGAAGGAATCTGCAATGGCTTCCGGCAATTCCTTTTAAAAGAATGTTTTACGGAAATTCATACACCTAAAATTGTGCAGGCAGGCGCCGAAGGAGGCGCCAATATCTTCAGGCTGGACTATTTTGGAAAAGAAGCATACCTGGCGCAGAGTCCGCAGTTTTATAAACAGATGATGGTTGGTGTTTTTGAGCGGGTATTTGAAATAGCGCCGGTATTTCGTGCGGAGAGGCATGATACGTCAAGGCATCTGAATGAATATACCAGTGTGGACTTTGAAATGGGGTATCTGGAAAGTTTTACAGATATCATGCAGATGGAAACGAGGATGCTGCGGTTTGCTTTTGCATATTTGGAAGAAGGTTATGGGGAGGAATTAGAGCTGCTTAAGGTAAAACTGCCTCAGCTGGAAGCAATTCCGGCAATACGGTTTCGGGATGCGAAAGAGATGATTGCAAAAGAGTATTGCCGTATGATAAAAGATTATGAAGATTTCGAGCCGGAGGAAGAAAAACTTTTATGCGAATATATCCAAAGGGAAACAGGGAGCGAATTTGTATTTGTTACACACTATCCGAGCAGGAAAAGACCTTTTTATGCAATGGAAAGCAGGGAAAATGCGGAGGAAACAGAGAGTTTTGACTTACTGTTCCGGGGATTGGAGGTAACGACCGGAGGACAGCGGATTCATTCTTATAGAGAACAGGTAAAAAAGATGGAACAAAGAGGAATGGACACAGGACTTTTTGAAAGTTATCTCCTGATGCATAAATATGGAATGCCGCCGCATGGCGGCCTGGGACTTGGACTGGAAAGATTTACAAGCAGATTGCTTTTGCAGGATAATGTCCGGTATTCCACATTGTTCCCAAGGGATATAAACAGAGTGATACCATAATCTTATGTTTATAACTTCCGTTTTAGCATCCGCCAGCCGGACGGTTTATTCCCGCGAGCAACGAGCCAAGTGTCTGCAACATTTGGCGACTGCCGCGAG
>CAMXQE010000055.1 GCA_947246015.1 uncultured Lachnospiraceae bacterium
AGGAACAGTTGGAATGCTTGGAAAAAATGGCTGTGACCTGTGGTTCAGAGGACAGAAAGATAGTCCTGTCAATCATACATGAATTTGGACCGTACTGCGAAAGTTTTACATAGAAAAAGTGACGGGAGGTGTGGCATGGACACTGCACACCGGAGAATGGAAATCATCAGCATTTTATGTGCCAAAGGGCATATGACGATGAGGGAGCTTGCATGGGAACTTGATGTTTCAAGGCGCACGATAATGAATGACATTATTGCATTGTCTTTTGCTTATCCGGTCTACACAAAGCCGGGCGAGGGCGGTGGGGTTTTTATCACGGAAAATTACAAGCCTTATGCCAATACACTCACGCAGACGGAGCTTGAAACACTTTGCAGGCTGTACGGAAAATCAGAAGGAAAAGAGAAAGAAATTCTTTTCCGTATCATTCACAAATATAGTGCGGACAAGCTGAAAATTTAGGGCAGATATATTGAAAGCTGTCAACCAAAACTGAATATATAAATCCCGTATATGATCCTGCAATTCTTCCCAACTGTTTGCAGGTGTTTTCAAGGGATTTGGAATAATTTTTCATCAACACAGCGCAAGGGCAGTCACAGACTTATGGGAAAAGTCTGGGCTGTCCTTTTTGTGCGTTTAAGGAGGCATTTATGGCAAAGAGATATTACTGGCTGAACCTTGACCCATTGAACCTATGCTATAAAAAGCATCTTATCAGAATTCCCGTTTGTATAGTTGGATAAAAATTGAATACCTATTGCACCGTGAGCGCAATACACTGAAAGCAGGAAACCATAAAAAGTTTCCTGTTTTTTGCGCCCGTTTTTGGCATTTCATTCAAACGCCTGTATTACAGAGCAATAGGATGCGCATTTTAACATGATTTTCACAACAGAAAAAACTCGTTTTACAACAATTTATCTGTTTTCCTATATTTGTTGTCGATATAATAAAAGTAATGGTTAAATTTAAGGAAGTGATGTCTATGGAAACAACCAATGCCACGATTGCAATATGTGATGACGAGCGGGAGGTACGCAGCAGCATAGAGAGGAATATCCGTCTGCTCTATGAAAATGCGGATATTATACAATTTGAAAATGGAAAGGCTCTGGTGGAGTATGGGGGCAGCTTTGATATTCTCTTTTTGGATATTCAGATGGAGGGGATATCGGGCATGGAAGCAGCCAGAGAACTGCGCAGGCGTGGGTGCAGAGCCACGATTATATTTGTGACAGCCATAGAAGAATATGTATTCGAGGCTTTTGACGTGGGTGCTTTTCATTACATTGTGAAGCCATTTGACAAGGCGAAATTCTTTGAAGTCCTGCGGAAAGCCGTGGCGGAGCGTGAATCCATAAATGCAAAAAAAGCAAAAGATGAGCCGAGCATTGCCATAAAAACAGGCGCCATGACAAAGAAAATTTATCTGTATAAAATCATTTATCTTGAAGTGTTCAACCGCAAGGTCATCATATATAAGACGGATGGGGAGGTTGAATTTTATGGAAAGCTGATTGAATTGGAGGACAGGCTTTCAGAAGATTTTGTGCGCTGCCATAGGGCATATATCGTTAATCTGCGGTATGTGCTGAAATATTCGGCAAACAGCATCACATTGGAAAATGGAACGGAAATCCTGATGTCAAAACAGAAATATGCGGATTTTGTGAGGAAGTATCTGAAATATACAAGCAGGCTTATAAGCGGTTAGGAGGTGGTAAATATGCCTGAAAATATAGACAGGATGTACAGAATAGTATCGGATGTGAATTTCCTTGCAGACCAGCTCATTGCTGCAATCTGCTTAGGCTTATTGTGCAGGGATTTTATAAAAAGGAAGCGCGGGACGGGACTGATTGGGAGCGCTTATTTTTTGGGTGTGGTATTTTTGTATTATGTGCCGTTTCTCGTTGATGGTTTTGTGGCATATTCCCTTGCTTTAGCTGCCGCATTTGCAGTTTTCGTATGGCTTGACAGAAGGAATATCAAGATGAAGATTTTTCTTTTTGCCACATTTTTTGTTATCCGGTGGATTGCTTTCTCCATGTCGGGTAAAATAAGCAGTCTTTTATCTGTGGCAGTATTGAATCTTGCGGGTAGTTTCCTTGATTTGTCTGAACCGGGAATGTGGAGGTTTCATTTTATAGAATCCGTCTTAAGTTCCCTGTCTGGTTTTGTATTAGGCGGAGTGGTTTTGTACTTATTAGTCCGAAAAATAAACAAGATGCTGTTATACAAACAGGAAAATCTGGAATGGCGTGAAATGCTCCTTATGATTATCCCGTCTGCAAACGGGATGGTTGTTTACGGAATATTCCGGTTTTATGCGGTTGCCTATGAGAATGAAATGGGAATTTCTTTCTTTCAGCCGCATATACCGCTTGAACTTTTATGGATATTCTGCTATGTGGTGATATTAGCTGTAATCGTCAGTGTCATGATATTGTATCAGGACATAAGAAAAAAGCGGGAAGATGAGAGCCGGGGGCTTATGCTGGAAAGCCAGATGAAGGATATGCGGACGCATATTGCTGAGGTGGAAAGGCTTTATAATGGTATTCGTGGCGTAAAGCATGACATAAAAAACCATATTGAAATCATAAACAGCCTGATTGTACAGGGCAGAACAAGAGAGGTGCGGGAGTATTCCAAATCCCTTTCCGAAGCGGTGGAAACCTTTGATTTCGCCATAAAAACAGGAAATCCTGTAACAGATGTGATTCTCCACGAAAAAATGGAGGCTGCGTTAGGGAAGAATATACAATTTTCTGCTGATTTCCATTATCCGGCCGGTTGTGGAGTGGATGCGTTTGATGTCAGCGTGGTATTGTCAAATGCTCTGGCAAATGCCATAGAGGGGGCGGAAGCAGGGGGATTTATAAGGGTATCATCATTCAGGAATAAAAACGTATATCTGATTACGGTAGAAAATTCGTTTCATGGCAGGCTAGACATGGATGAGGAAAGCGGGCTTCCAAAGACCCAAAAGGGCAATAAAAAAGCGCATGGCTTTGGTCTGCAAAATATAAAGTCGGTTGCCGAAAAGTATTATGGGGATGTGCTGATTGAACAGAAAGAAAACAAGGTATCATTGAAGGTCATGCTGTTAGCGGCTGTATGAAATGGGTGCGTTTCGCACTCATTTTTTGATATGGCGACAAGGAAAATGCAGCAAGCTTGCCGGATTGCATTTGACAACCGCCCTGCATCGGGCCGCAAGGCGGGATACGCCCACAACAGAAAAAAGTCGATTTGCAACATTTTTTGAAGTTTGTGTTCCTATCTTCCGAAACAATCACTATAAGAGCATCACTGGAAAAGGATTTCAAATTTTAAAGTCAGGGAGGGCGCACGAAGTCCGGTGGACTTCGGCATTGCGCCGACCGGAACGGAGTGGAGATGATTATGGACAAAACGAATGGATACGGAATGTATCACGATTATGGTGGGAAAGCATTAAAAAGCGGATTCTGCCAGCGGTCTGATAGAAAAAAATCGTCAGATTGATTGGGGGATATTAAAGAATCAAAGGCAGAAACACAGGGAAGCCGCTTTGACTACAGCATTTAGAAAGATAGGAGGAAAAAATCATGTCAATGGAGATTATGAACAATTATAACGGTTATATGGCGCAAAATGTAACCAATAATATGAAGAAAAAGGATGTACAAAGTACATCGGGAAAGTTGGCAGAAACAACGACAAAAAGTGCAGAAAGCAGCAAATCGGATGATACAGCGGACTATGCTAAGAGACTGGAAAAACTCGTACCAAGTGTAGATTTTAAGGTTGGAAATGCTGTGTCATCAGCTAAAAGCGGTAAATCATTGACTGTCAATCCGCAATTACTGAAAAAAATGCAGAATGATCCGGCACAGGAAAAAGAAACAAAAGAGCTGATTAGAGGCGTTGAATCGGCAATGAATTTGATAGACAGTATCACTAAAGCCAGTGGTTGGACCTGTGTCTATAAACATAGTTACATAGATGAAAATGGAAAATATCATTCTGTTGGGCATTACAGAAATGATTTTATGATAAACATGAGTGATAAACTTCGGGAAGAAAGGCGGGTAAACTCAGAAAAAATGCTTGAAAAACATAAGAAAAAGGTGGTGGAAGAGAAAGAAAAATTAGAGGAAAAGGCGGAAAAATCCAAGGATAGTAAAGAGGGGCAGACAGGTGGCGATATAATTCAGATTTCAGATAATTCAGTTCAAAATAAAGCAGAGCAGCTGCTAAACGAAAAACTTTCTGCTTCAAAGAACGGCATGATTTATCTGTATGACACAGACATTAAGACGATAATCGAAGCTGCGAAAGAGGACAATGAGGACAAGGCAGCTTCTAAGCAGCAGGCAGTAGTCGGGGAAAACTTGGATTTGCAGGCTTAGGAGTAGGGATTTCACAATTTTTTTACAGAAAGGAAATACAGACTGACTTTTCAATTTACGGAAGTGACTCGTACAAAATTTATATTTTAGAAGGTCAGCTTTGCGCCGACCGGAACGGAGAGGAGAATGGCAATGAGAGTTGATAGCGTAAACAATAACATGAACAATGCGAACTCTGTTCACAATGCGAACGGGGTTCACAATGCGAACGGGGTTCGCATGGGAATGCAGACATGGATGGCACAGGGAATGGATGCGACAAGCAAGAATATTCAGAATCAGATTCAGGCGAAACAGCAGGAAGTTCAAAAATTATCTGAAAATAAGGACATGAGCCTTGAGGACAAAATGAAGAAGCGGCAGGAAATTCGGCAGGAGATTTCTGAGTTGAAGGTACAGCTCCGCCAGCACCAGATTGAACAGCGCAGGGAACAGCAGCAGAGCAAAGGCTCATCTATGGACGATATGCCTGGTGGAAAACAACAGGTGCAGAAAAAATCACAGAATGGGTATGAGTGCAACTCACCAAAGGTGAGTTTATTTTCACAGGCAGGCATGACAGCATTGATTTCTGCGTACAGTTCCATGAAACAGGCAAAAGTGCAGGGCAGCGTGGCAACACAGATGGAGGGCAGAGCGAATGTTTTAAAGGCAGAAATGAAGCAAAGCGGAAGTACAGAGACGAAGGAAGCAGAGCTGGCGGATTTGGAACAGAAAGCTGCAAATGCAACAGCCTCACAGATGAATACACTTGCGGAGGCTAATAAGGCTGCCAGCGAAGCTGCCGCGGCAGAACGCACTGATAAGAAAGATTCTGATGCAAATAAGACTCAGGCAGAGGGCAAGACCGAAAAGACGGCAGACAGCGGCGTTAAAGGAGAGAAAGAGCAGGATGACGCGACCTGAAAGGGCTTGCGGGATTGATTAAGAAAGGCGAACTGCAAAGGCAGGAAACAGAGGGGAGAGATAATCTCGTCTCTGCCACTCTGTCCTTTCTTTTCAAAAATATTCCTTGACATATAAATGGAATTATGATAAGTTATTAAAAAATTTAGGAGAACATGGGAATGCAGAATTTACATCATACAATGAACTATATGTACATGTATTACAGACGTACTTAGAAGTAATTGTGTTTCGATTGGATGCACAGTTACGCAGGTAGGTCTGATATGTCTGTGCATATAAATCGGTAGGTGTAAGTAGTAATTATGATATAATGAGCGTTAGTGAGGAGAGCATTGCTTGCATGTTCGACGAACGGCGAATGTTAATCATGAATCTTTGATTCATGATATAATGTTTGTAATGACCGATGGTTTTAGAAATGCACTGGACATATTATGTTTGGTGTATTTTTGTTTGGAAAGGAGTAAGAAAGGGTATGATTACAAAAATGCTATCATGGAGTTGGATGAGGGACAACAATTAATGGTGTTTGAGAAAAATGTATCCGGCAATATTTTCTTGGAAAAGGTTGGTTTTACTGTAAGGGAAGATTTGATATACAGAAATAAAAATATACATAAACTCGAAAGAATTGATGTGGTTTAAGATGGAGGCTATATGAAAGTAGAACTATTAAGGGCAAATATTGGTGATGCAAAAGAATTACATGCCATGCAGATAAAATCATTCAAAGAGCTGTTAGAGAAATATCAGGATTTTGACACAAATCCCGGAAATGAAAGTGTAGAAAAGGTAGAAGCACGACTGAAACAAGATTTTTCGTTTTACTATTTTATCTGTGTCGGACAGCAAAAAGCCGGAGCTATTCGTATTGTTGACAAAAAGGAAGTTGGAAAAAACAAGAGAATTTCCCCTATATTTATTTTGCCGGAATTTCAAGGCAAGGGCATTGCGCAGAAAGCAATCCGGCTATGTGAAGAAAAACATGGAAATGAAAATTGGGAATTGGACACAATTTTGCAGGAAACCAAAAACTGCCATTTATATGAGAAAATGGGGTATCGACAGACAGGCAAAATAAAAGCTGTCAACGAAAAGCTTACATTGACATTTTATGAAAAAAGAGGCTGACAGAATATGAATCTATTTTCGGCATAAAAAGTTAAAATATATCGAAAAATACGGCTATTAGAAATATCGATTTTTAATAGCCGCAGTAATATATCAAAGAAATGAATGACTGCATACGGTTACAAACAGCGGAAAGGCATGGTGAATGAGGTGAAATTAGAAAGAGGCAAAAAAGAATCCTTTGTAGTAATAGGAAAAGAAGGTTCTACATCAGACGGGGTGGGATTCATTCAGAAATTATGGGAGAATGCCAATTCCCATTTTGAAGAAGTGAAACATCTGGCAAAGAAAGATGAAAACGGAAATATAAAAGGAATATGGGGTGCGATGTCTGATTTTTCCCGTTCCTTTCAACCATGGGAGGACTTTAGCAGGGGGCTGTATCTTGCGGGAGTGGAGTGCCGTGATGATGCAGAAGCTCCTGCAGGCTGGACCAGGTGGGTCATTCCCGGTTATGAGTATATTTATGTGGAATGTGAAAGTGATGACACTTTTGCAAAGACGATAAAATATCTGGAAGATAATAAGATATCGCTGGCAGGGGCAGTTCATGATTTTACCTGCCCCCGGACCGGGAAAAATTATATGTTTTTTCCGGTTGGAAAGTTATAAGAAAATTACTGTTTTATAATATATGGGCTATAATAAATCAAAAATATCTAATTGCCTGTTTTTCCATGATTTTTGTTCCGCCTGCTTAATGACATCGTATTCCGTTACTTCTCCAATCAGAAGCGGTGAGGAAACATGATGCAATTTTTGGTTTTTTATAACGGTTTCTTTATCATAGTTGGCATAACAATATAAGCAGCCATGACCGCAGGTATTATAAGCCCCGATATCTGCTCCCAGCAGGCAGGAGCATTCTTTCCGTGCCATTTTCCTTTGCGGTACTATCAGTTTACAGCCAAGAGCTTTTTCCAGCACGGATTGTGACATACAGCCGTCTGCGTCTACATGTTCCCGGACAAGCGCCGCATTTTCACAGCATAAATGAATTTGCAGACCGTTTTCTTTTGCAATTTCGGAAAATGCGGCAATTATTTTTTCCTGTTCTTTCTTCGTGACAGCGCGTGCTTCCGGAAAATTGCGCTTTGTTTTCCCGTACAAATCAATAAAACTTACGACACATTGTTCCGTATATCCTGCCAGTGCCTTTGCCATCCGGTGAAACTGTGCGATATGGAAATCGACCGAATACCTGTCCGTAATAAAAACCGGGTCGTACCGCCAGCTTATCCGCTCTTTTCCGATTCGTTCCGAAAGAGTTTGAAAATACCGGATAACCAGTTCTTTAGGAGGCACATAAGGCTCTGTTTCTGTTCCGTATGGAGTGATTGTTACAAACCAAAACATATCAAATGCTTTCAACAGGGAAATCCGGTCAAGCATGGGAAACGGATTTTTGGTACAGAATACCATAACATCGATGACCTCCGGATTCAGCAGGTATTTGGTAATCTGCGCCGGATAGTAGGGATTTCGTGAAAGGACATAGCCTTCCCGGATACGGTTATAAAACCAGTCGCTGTAATAGGCAGGTATGTCTGTCCTGCTGCCTGTATTCAGTATCATTTTATCACACACCTTTGATGGATTTTATCACAGTATTTATATCGTCATGGATGCGGATTGGTTAATAGTTGGTTTGCTGCAGTTCTTTTTATGCTGGACAGAAAATTGTTATATGATATACTGACTATAAGTATAAATTCAGAAGGGATAAAATGGTACGGAAGGCATTTTTGTGAAAGAAAATCACAGAAGCAAACAGGATTATCTGTTTCATGAAGAAATTGTAAATTTGTAAGTTGTAATCATATTTTAAAAATTCAAGACAGGATGGGGCAGTGATATGGGAAGTTATCTGAATCCGGACAATGAAAGTTTCCGCAAAATGGTGAACTCGGAAATATATATGGATAAAACAGGAATGCTGGAATATACAAATAAAGTTTTGAACACAATGCAGGGATATCTTTGCGTCAGCCGCCCGCGCCGTTTTGGAAAGTCTATGGCAGCAGCCATGCTGGCGGCATATTACAGCCGTGAATGTGATTCGGAAGAATTATTTTCCCCGTTTAGAATTGCCGGGAGTGATGATTTTAAAAAATATTTGAACAGGTACGATACGATTTTTCTGAATATGCAGGAGTTTTTAAGTCAAAGCAGAGATATGGACGGAATGCTGGAGCTGGTGCGCAGGAGCGTCCTTTGGGAGTTGGTGGAAAAGTATCCGGATTTCCGTTATTTTGACCGTACGAATCTGACAAGAACCATGCAGGATGTATATGCCGGAACAAAATGTCCGTTTGTCATTATTATTGATGAATGGGACTGCGTATTTCGGGAATATAAGACGGATAAAGAAGCGCAGGAGCAGTATCTCGATTTTTTGCGCGACCTGATGAAAGATAAAAGCTATATCCATCTTGCTTATATGACAGGAATCCTTCCGGTAAAAAAATATGGGACACACCCGGCGCTGAATATGTTTGACGAATTTACCATGCTGGATCCGGGGCCTCTGGCTTCTTATGTGGGATTTACGGAAGATGAGGTGAAGGGACTCTGTGCAGAATACGGAATGGAGATGGATGAGGTGAAAAACTGGTATGACGGGTATGCGTTTGAAGCGGAGCCGTCCATCTACAGTCCACGTTCAGTGGTCAGTTGTATGCGGTTCGGAAAAATCGGAAATTACTGGAACCAGACAGAAACATTCGAGGCGCTGCAGGTTTATATTGACTTGAATTTTGACAGTTTGAAAGATGATGTACTGAGTATGATTGCCGGAGAGCAGATTCCGGTAAATACGGGAAGCTTTACGAATGATATGGCAACTTTCCGGACGGAGGATGATGTTCTCACATTGCTGATTCATTTGGGATATCTTGGTTATGACTGTATCAATCAGTGCGTGTTTATTCCTAACAGTGAAGTCCGTTCCGAATATGTGAATGCGGTATCGGTATCGGATTGGGGGGAAATATCAAAAGCATTGAAAAATTCTGCGGATACTTTGCGTGCCATTTGGCAGGGGCGTCCGGAGTTCGTTGCCGAAAGCATGAAGGAGGCACATTTTGAAACATCCCATATTCAGTATAATGACGAAAATGCACTAAGCTATACCATTTCACTGGCTTTATATGCGGCAAGGAATTTCTATACGATACATCGGGAATTAGCGGGCGGAAAAGGGTTTGCAGATTTGGTGTTCCTGCCGAGAAAACGTTTTGCACAAAAGCCGGCATTAATTGTAGAATTAAAGTGGGATAAAAGTGCGGCAGGGGCATTGGAACAGATAAAAAAGAAGGAATATTGCAGAAGTTTGGAAGAATATCATGGAAATCTTATTTTGGTGGGAGTAAGTTATGACAAAAAGACAAAAGAGCATGAATGCGTGATAGAAACGTATACAAAATGATGGATTTGGATTTTATCTCTAATGAAGAGGTACAGAGGGCAGCATATCTGCCTGAGCAGTTAGCACAACCATGCCGGACAGAGGAAGCCGTCAGCGCTTCTGGAATGGGAGAAATAAGATAAGAAAAGCTGTTGGCCCGGCGGAAGGAGAGCAAATTTGTGCCTGAGAGCACAAAGCCGCACATTGAGAAAGGAGCATGGTTATAGAAATGAAAATACAAGAAAAAGCAGAAGACGAAAAAATAAAAAAACGAAAAGAAAATTCGTTTTTGGAGGGCCCCATATTCGGGTCTTTAATCTGGTTTGCCGTGCCGGTGCTTGGCGCTCTCATCCTGCAGGCGGCTTATGGTGCGGTAGATTTGATGGTTGTGGGCTGGTTTGGGGATGCATCCAGTATTTCCGCAGTAGGAACCGGAAGCAGTTTCATGCAGATGGTTACTTTTATCATTACCAGTCTGGCTATGGGTTCTACAGTGGTGATTGGCCAGCATATAGGAGAACAAAAGCCTAAAGAAGCAGGGAATACAGTGGGAACCACGATTCTGCTTTTTGCCGGAATCGGGGTTGTGATGACGGTGGTGCTGGAACTTTTGGCAGGAAAGATTGTGGGAATGCTGCAGGTGCCTGCTGAATCGGTGGATAAAACAATCCTTTACCTGCGCATCTGCTCAGCAGGAATTCTGATAATCATTGCGTATAATGTAATCAGCGGTGTTTTACGAGGGGTGGGAAATGCCAGTCTGCCCTTCCTTTTTGTCGGGATTGCCTGTGTGGTGAACATTATAGGGGACTTACTTTTCGTGGGTGTATGGAAAATGGATGTAGCAGGAGCAGCGCTGGCAACGGTTCTGGCCCAGCTGGTTTCGGTAGCGCTGTCGGCAGTAATTATCCGGAAGCAAAAGCTTCCGATTGAATTTTCCTTTGCGCAGTGCAGGATTTATGCAAAAGAACTGAAGCGGATTCTGAATGTGGGCGTACCCATTGCCATTCAGGAGACTATGGTGCAGATTTCATTTCTTGTGGTCAATTCCATTATCAACCAGATGGGTCTCATGCCCTCGGCGGGGTACGGGATTGCCCAGAAAATCCTCTCCTTTATTATGCTGGTTCCTTCTTCCGTGATGCAGAGTGTATCGGCGTTTGTGGCACAGAATATAGGGGCAGGGCAAAAGGAACGTGCACGGAAAGGGTTTCTTACTGCTATGGTTACCGGCTGTTCTATAGGAGTGGTGATTTTTTTTGGAGGTTTTTTTGGTGGCGGAGCGCTGTCTTCCATCTTTACCAGTGACAGGGAGGTCATTGCCCAAAGTGCAGACTATTTAAGGGGATTTTCGGCAGATTGTATCTTAACCTGCGTATTGTTTAGCAGCATCGGCTACTTCAACGGGCGTGGGAGGAGCATTCCGGTGATGATTCAGGGGATTTCTTCCGCATTTTGTATCAGGATTCCGGTTTCCATTTTTATGTCGCGGCTTCCGGATGCTTCCCTGATGCTGGTGGGTATGGCGACGCCAATCACTACCGTTTACGGAATCCTCTTTTTTGCGGTATGCTTTGTGAAGTTAAGGAAAGAGGAAAACAGGGAGAAGGAGGTAGTGACAAATGTTGAAAATTGAAGTAAGAGCTTATAAAGAGGCAGACCTGCCTGAAATGATTCGGATATGGAATGAAATCGTGGAGGGAGGAATTGCTTTTCCGCAGGAAGAACCGCTGAATCTGGAAACCGGGAAGCTTTTTTTTGCCGGACAGACTTACAATGCGGTTGCCGTTGATGCAGATACCGGAAAGGTTTATGGGTGTTATATACTGCATCCCAATAATGTGGGACGGTGCGGCCATATATGCAATGCCAGTTATGCAGTCGCTTCTGAAAGCAGGGGATTACATATCGGAGAAAAACTGGTGACAGACTGTCTGGTACAGGGAAAACGGCATGGATTCCGTATCCTGCAGTTTAATGCGGTGGTAGCGTCGAATATCCATGCAAGGCATCTGTACGAACGCCTTGGATTTATCCGGCTGGGAACAATCCCGGGCGGGTTCCGGATGAAAGACGGGCATTATGAGGACATATGCCCCTACTATCACGAACTGTAAATAAGGAATTTGGGAGTCTCCTTAAATGAAACTTATGGTTTGATTTAAGGAGGCTTTTTTGCGTGCAAAATAAAAAAATGATACCAAACTGATAAAAGATACCTTTTATCCATTCTTCCGCTCTACTAGAATAAAAAAACAAAAAGCACGGTGATAATGACGGAGGAGGCGGAAGATGAAGGAAGGAAAAGGACGGGTTGAAGTACAGAAACAGATAAAGAAACCACAGCAGGCTAAAACAGCCAAAACCTTCGGTTTCAGTATACGCAGTCAAATGCTGGCAGGGTTCTGTATTCCGATTTTATTTCTGATGCTGGTTGGTATTGTGTCCTACCATAAAGCAGCGGAGGGGCTGACGGAAAATTATGAAAATTCCACAATGAATGCGCTGGAGATGACCAGGAATTCACTGGACAGTTCTTTTCGGGTAATTAATCAGGAGGTAATGGAATTAGGGCAGGAGGCATCGGTCCGCTCCTATGCGCTGGGAGCGCTTGGCAGGGACGGCGCGAAAAAGAACCAGAGTAAAAACGATGTGAAAAATAAAATAGGAGTAATGGAGACTTCCAGTGACATCATCCAGAACATCCATATTATTCCGGTGGAAGGCGAGACGGTTCTGACGACCAAAACCCTGAGCAGTTCGGAAATCGACAGCTTTATGAAAGAACTGAAGGATTCGGAGGACAGCGGGCTTTTGGACGGGGATTTCGTGAAATGGAATGTAAGCCATCCTCTGATTGACACTAAAATGGAAATCGATGCGGAAGACTATCCTGTTTTTTGCAGCCAGGCCATCCGTTCCGGTGAAAATAAGGCCCTGATTGTGATGGATGTCAGTGCAAAAGGAATTGACAGCCTGTTAAGCCAGTTGGATTTCGGGGAGAACAGTCAGGTTTCCTTTGTGACGGACAGCGGGAAGGAAATTGACAGCGGGGCAGGGATTCCCATTAAGGAGACGGAATTTTTCCAGTCAGGCAAAGCGGAAGAAACCGGGTGGTTTACACAATATGTAACGTATGAGCAGGAAGAATATTTTTATATGATGTGCAAAAGTATGGTGGTAGACGGTTATATTACGGTACTGGTGCCGAAAGCCAATATTGTCAAAAGTTCCGTGGAAATCCGCAACCTGACCTTTTTCCTGGTCATATCGTCCATGGTGCTGGCAATTGCCATCGGTTCATTTATTACCGCGGGTATCAGCCGTAACATTGGCAGGAGCGTAAAATCTCTGCGGCGCGTGGCGGAAGGGGAATTGTATCTTCCGGCAAAGAATGAGCGGATTCCAAACAATGAATTTGGCAATCTGCATGAGGCAATCCGGAATACCATAGCCAAAATCCGGCAGTTGATAATGGAAGTGGCAAAAATGATGGGAGTGGTTTCGGATTCCGGCAGTCTCGTGGAAGAATCGGGCAGACAGCTTGGCCGCTATGTGCAGGACATGAGCGAACAGATGAAGCGGGTAGAGAATATTGTGGAGAGCGAAAACGTGGAAATCGAAAACTGCAACGAGCAGATGGAAAAGCTCTCCGGGGAAATCAAAGCCGTAAACAGCAGAATTACGGAAACCATCGGGCAGGTACACCGGTCACAGGATATGATTGGCAGCGGGCAGGAAGCAGTGGAGGCCATGATGGAACAGGCGGAGCAGACGACGCAGGCAACCGGGGAAGTGCAGAAAAAGGTTTCACTTTTAGGGGAAAAGCTGGATAATATTGCGGTCTTTGCAGAGAACATTCAGGAAATTGCATTTCAAACTAACCTGCTGTCCTTAAATGCTTCCATTGAAGCAGCGAGGGCAGGGGAGAACGGCAGGGGATTTGCCGTAGTTGCAGAGGAAATAAGGAAACTGGCAGACAATGCCGGAACTACTGTGGCTTCCATACAGAATATGATACAGGAAATCCGTATTTATTCCAGGGAGGCGGTAGAACGGGTGGAAATTGCGGAAGATATTGTGACGAAGCAGGGCGAAAGCGTGCGGAATACGGCGGATGCATTTACGGCAATGAATCAGTTTCTGAAAAGCACGACGGATGAAATGGAACGGCTTGCCGTGCAGGTAGAGGGAATGAATAACGAACGGGGAATCACACTTGCTTCTATCCGCTCCATTAGTGAGCTTTCTGAAGAACTGGTGCATTTTTCCGAACAGATGAAGGAATCCCTGCATTTGCAGGTTGATGCGGCGGGGGCATTGACGCATCAGGCGGACCGGCTGAAAGAAAATATGGAGATTTTAGAGAAAGCGGTCCGGTCCTTTAAAGTAGAAGCATAAGGAAGATGGAAGGAGATACAGGCATGAAAGGATATTATTTTTTGGACGAAGAGGGAACGTTTGTGCTGGATATGCCGGAGAATTACAGTTACCAGTATTTTCCGGCAGCAGGGGAAAACGGGATAAAAAGTGCATTGACACCCAATTTCGGAGGAGACAGCAAGCGGAATCAGAACGAGTTTCTGTTAGAGCCGGTCAGTGCGGAGAATTTACATAATAACCGTTCCACGAGAAATTTCTGGTGCCATGTGGAGGGAATCGGAAGCTGGTCTGTAACCGGAGCGTCTGCGGAAGCAGAGCAGGCGAAGTTTACCGATGCGCAGGAGGAAAGCCGGATGACGGCAGGTTTCATGTGGCAGAGCGTGATACGCATTTCGCAAAAATACGGGATGCGGGCAAAGGTGACTTCTTTCGTACCTATCGGACATGATGTGGAGCTGATGCGGGTAGAACTGGAAAACATTGGAAACGGGAAGGTGGAATTTACCCCTATAGCAGCCATCCCCATTTATGGAAGAAGCGCGGACAATATCCGCGACCACAGGCATGTGACCTCCCTGCTGCACCGTATCCGTACAAGGGACGAGGGCGTGACGGTGACACCTGCCCTTTCGTTTGACGAGCGTGGACATCAGGAAAATAAAGTCTGCTATTTTGTCTGCGGTATGACCGGCGACGGAAATGTTCCGGAATCCTTTTTTCCGGTGGCGGAGGAGTTTATCGGGGAGGGCGGAAGCTACATACGGCCGCGGGCGGTCATAGAAAATCACTGCGGGGTTCCATCCGGCGTTTGTATCGGCGGGAAAGAGGCGGTCGGCGGTTTGAAATTTGCAAAAACAGTATTGGAGCCGGGAGAAAGCGCTTCGTTTACCATCTGTTTAGGGGCAACGGAGAAACCGGAGGAAATCACGGAAATCATAGAGGCATACCGGACCGGGGAAAAAGCGGATGCCGCACTGGAAAAAATGAAAACCTATTGGCAGGAAAAGGTCAACATACGGTTTCATACGGGAAGCAAAGACTTTGACAATTTCATGCTCTGGGTGAGCTTCCAGCCCATTTTGCGGAGAATATACGGCTGTTCTTTCCTGCCCCATCACGATTATGGAAAAGGCGGGCGGGGCTGGCGGGATTTATGGCAGGACTGCCTGGCGCTGTTGCTGATGAATCCGGAGGGTGTACGGCAGATGCTTCTGGATAATTTCGGCGGAGTACGCATGGACGGGACGAATGCCACGATTATCGGCGCGAAGCAGGGAGAATTTATTGCGGACCGGAATAACATTACCCGTGTATGGATGGACCACGGCGTCTGGCCGTTTATGACGACAAAGCTGTATATGGACCAAACCGGAGATGTGGAGATTTTGGAGGAAAAAGTACCGTATTTTAAAGACCGGCAGGTGGAACGCGGCTTTTCCGTGGATGAGCTGTGGAAGGAGGAAGACGGAAACTGTCAGAAAGATGCGGATGGTGCTGTCTATTACGGAACGGTTTTCGAACATCTGCTGCTGCAGAATCTGTGCGCTTTTTTTGAAGTCGGGGAACACAACCATTGCAGGATGCGGGGCGCCGATTGGAACGATGCGCTGGATATGGCGGAGGAGCGCGGCGAAAGTGTGGCATTTACGAATGCTTATGCAGGGAATCTGCGGGAGCTGGCGGAATACCTCAGACGCTATGGAGAAAAGACGGGAAAAGAAGAGGTGTCCGTTGCGAAAGAGATGCTGCATTTATTAAATATGGATGCAAATTGTATCAATGAAAAAAGAAAGATACTGGCACAGTACACAACATCCTGCCGCCATACCGTAAGCGGGAAAACGGCGGCCCTGAAAATAGAGGAACTTGCAGCGAATATCGAGAAGAAGGCGGAACAGATGGCAGACCATATCCGGCAGACGGAATGGGTAACAGACCGGGAAGGAAACGGATGGTTTAACGGGTATTACGATAACCACGGCAGGCAGGTAGAGGGAGAGGACGAGAGAGGCGTGCGCATGATGCTGACCGGACAGGTATTTGCGGTAATGGGCGGAACGGCAACGGAAGAACAGATTCGCAGCATTACGAAAAGTGCGGACAAATATCTGTACGAGAAAAGCATCGGCGGCTACCGTCTGAATACCGATTTTCATGAGTTGAAAACCGACCTGGGAAGAATGTTCGGCTTTGTCTACGGGGAAAAGGAAAACGGCGCGGTGTTCTCCCATATGGCAGTGATGTACGCCAATGCGCTTTATAAAAGAGGATTTGCCAAAGAAGGATATCAGGCATTACAGACTTTGGCGGATACGGCGATGGAGTTTGGGACGAGTAAAATCTATCCCGGCATTCCGGAATATTTTAACGCGAAAGGGCGTGGAATGTATCATTACCTGACCGGAGCCGCAAGCTGGTACATGCTGACGTTTCTCACGGAAGTATTCGGCGTCAGGGGAAATGCGGGAGATTTGGAAATCGCCCCTGCCCTTATGAAAGAACAGTTCGATGAGACGGGCAAAGCGGAGGTGAAGCTGACCTTTGCGGGAAGGAACTTTCATATTGTCATGGAAAACCCGAAGCGTTTGGAATATGGGGAGTATCGGATTAAATCTGCGGTCATGGAAGGGAAAGAATTGCTGTTAACGGAACGGCAGAACGGAAACGGGAATGCGAAAACCACAGCGGTTTTACGGAAGGAGGAAATAGAGAAGCGTTCTAAAGAGAAGCAAGAAACATATAAGATAAAAGTTTTACTGGATTTTTAAACTTCTGAATCATTTTCTTACGGTCAGTACCGCGAATCGTGCAGTAAACGCACGGACGGTGCGGCCAATAAGCAAAAAAACCGTATACAGGACAGTCCGGCGCTGCGGACGTAAACGGTATAAAAAAGAGGGCAGCGCAGAAACGAGGTTAGCGATGAAGCGAGGACAACAGAAATTTATCATGAAAGATTATGGAAGGAAGTCTGAATTTGCAAGTTTTCTGCCGGGTATTGCGGGCATCCGGGGAATCCCTGTCTGGTGCTACTATGTAAACCGCGGGCAGTGTGTGGTCAGCTTTGGCGTGGATAATAAAGACCACGCAATTATGGAATTTTATCCGGCACATGCGGCATACCAGAATGTAAAGCGGACAGGATTCCGTACGTTCCTCAGGAAAAACGGAACCTATATGGAATGTTTTGCGAAGGAAAGTGCAGAACAGGAAATGGAAATCGGCAGGAACAGCCTTTCCATTCAGGAGAAGAACGAAGAAGAAAAGCTGTCCGTGCGGGTAGACTATTTTACTTTGCCGGGTGAAAAACTAGGGGCGCTTGTCCGGAAAGTGACAGTAACGAATGAGGATGAGAAAGAAATTGCGCTGGAAATGCTGGATGGTATGCCGGCGCTGATTCCCTATGGGGTGGATGCCGACAGTATCAAGAATATGACCCAGACGGCGAAAGCATGGATGCAGGTGGAGGATTTGGAAGAAAACATCCCGTTTTTCCGTGTGCGTGCAAGTATGGATGATACGGCGGCGGTACAGGCAATTGAGGGCGGCAATTTTTCCTTCGGCTGTCTGGAAGACGGTAAGCTGTTAAAGCCGGTGGTGGATGCGGAAGCTATCTTTGATTATGACTGTTCCCTGCAGACGGCGGTACGGTTTGCCGGGCAGGGGCTTTACGGCGTGTATGCCCAAAAGCAGATTACGATGAATAACCTGCCGTGCAGTTTTTACGGTGTGCAGCAGAATCTGGCGGCAGGGGAGGCGCTGACACTGTATGAAGTCATCGGACAGGTGGAAAAGAAGGCGTATATCCGGCGGTTTCTGGAAGAAAAGCGGGACGGCGCTTATTTTGAAGAAAAACGGGAGGAGGCCGAAAACCTGATGGATGAGCTTTGCTGCGGCATTGCGACGGAAACGGCATCGGAGAGTTTTGATACTTATTGTGAATATACGTACATGGACAATGTGCTGCGGGGCGGTTATCCGATTCCACTGGGGAATAATAAGCTGTACTATGTATATTCCAGGAAACACGGGGATTTGGAACGGGATTACAACTATTTTTCCATGCTGCCGGAATATTTTTCACAGGGCAACGGCAACTTCCGCGACGTGAACCAGAACCGCCGCTGCGATACGTTCTTTGCGCCATTTGTGGGCAGGGAGAACATAAAGGAATTTTACAGCCTGATTCAGTTGGACGGCTATAATCCGCTGGGAGTGGAGAAGCTGACCTATCGGCTGGAGACGGAGAAGGCAGACGCGCTGTTTCAGGAAATAGAAGAAGGGGCGGCAAGAGAACTGACGGCTTTTGTGTCGGTTCCGTTTACGCCGGGGGCATTATGGGCAAAGCTGGATGAGACGCTTGGCGAATGGGAAGAATCCCTTTTTTACCGGATTATTGATTTTGCGGACGGTATGGTGAACGGAAACTTTGGGGAAGGGTACTGGAGCGACCACTGGACCTATAACCTTGATTTAATCGAAGATTATCTGGAGATATATCCGGAAAAGGAAAATGAAATGCTCTACGAGGAGGATTATACGTACTTTCTTTCCCAAATGAATATCAACCGCCGGGGAAGGCGCTATGAGGAAACGGCAAACGGACTGCGCCAGTATCATGCATTGAATAAGGAGAGCAGCCGAAAGACAGAAGAAAAGCTGGTGCGTGCACAGTTTGGAAAGGGGGAAACAGTGCGTGTTACCCTGATGGAAAAGCTGCTGCTGTTATGCGCTGTGAAGTTTGCGGCACTGGATGCCTATGGAATGGGAATCGAGATGGAGGGCGGAAAGCCGGGCTGGTACGATGCATTAAACGGGCTGCCGGGAATTTTCGGTTCTTCCATGGCAGAGACATACGAACTGGCAAGAATGCTTTGCTATACCGTTTCTGCTTTAGAGAAATATCCGGAGAATGTGGCCGTAACGGAAGAACTTGGAAGTCTGATGGATGAACTGCAGCTGATTGTACGGCTGGAAAAAGAAAACCTGGAAGGAGACGGGGAAGTACTTTCCTTCTGGAACCGTATTAACGATGTGAAAGAGCGGTACCGGGACAAAACATTTTCCGGTATTTCGGGAAAGAAGAAAACTTACCGCAGTGAAGAACTGGCGGCGGCATTGAAGGAGTGGGAGACGGTCGTAAAACACGGGATTGAAAAGGCATGTGTGTTCGGCGGGGGCATCTGTCCGACGTATTTCTCCTATGAGGTGCCGGAGTATGAGAAGAGAGCAGAGGGTATCTGTCCGCTTCGTTTTGAAGTGAAACAGATTCCGGCATTCCTGGAAGGCCCGGTACGGTATTTGAAGCTGAATCTGCCGAAAGAGGTGAAGAAAAACCTTTATGAGAAGATTAAAGAAAGTGATTTGTATGACAAAAAGCTGTCCATGTATAAGGTAAACGCTTCTTTGGAGACGGCATCCTACGAGCTGGGAAGGGCGCGTGCCTTTACGCCGGGCTGGCTGGAAAATGAGTCCGTCTGGCTGCATATGGAATATAAGTATTTGCTGGAACTGTTAAGAAGCGGCATGTATGAGGAATTTTTTGACGATTTCCATAAGGCGGCCATTCCGTTCCTGGACCCGGAGGTTTACGGGAGAAGCATTTATGAAAATTCCTCTTTCATTGTGAGCAGTAAGAATCCCAATGAGAAGATTCACGGGAAAGGATTTGTGGCAAGGCTTTCCGGTTCTACGATTGAATTTATCAGTATGTGGAAACAAATGATGTTCGGCAGGAACGTATTTACCGTGAAGAATGGAGAACTTGCCTTTGCTCCGCAGCCGGCGATACCGGTATATCTGATTCCGGAGGAGAAGGTGGTGAAGGCAACGCTGTTAGGGGAAATTGCCGCAGAGTACCGGATGGAGGAGAAAAAGGATTACATACCGGGCAGCTATACGGTAAAGAGTATGCATTTTATTTATAAGAATAAGAATGAAGTGGATGTGGCCGCAGCATATGCCGCAGGCAGGGTAGCGGAAGATGTGCGTGCAAAGCGTGTGGAGCGGATTGAAATTCTGCTCGGTTAGGATGAGAGGAACAGAGTGGTATACAATCTGCTACTAAAAAAATGATACCTTTGTAAAATTTGAGACATTTTATCCAAATGTCAAAAAACCTATAATCAAATTATCAACAGACAACAAAAGAAATGTAAATAAAAAGGAGGATATTTTTATGAAATTGAAAAAACTTATTTCGGTTATGCTTGCCGGAGTTATGGTACTTGGTCTGACGGCATGCGGCGGCAGTGGAACATCAGGTGGCGGAAGCGCGTCGGGGAGCAGCTCATCTTCAGGAGGTACACAGGCGGAAGCAGGAACAGAAGCCGGAGACACAGGCAGTTCACAGGCAGCAGGCGGTGAGAAATTAGTCGTTTGGACACTGGCTGCAGATTTGGAACAGTTTGCAGATTATTATATGGAAAAGAATCCGGACGTTGCAATTGAGACAGTGGTAATCGAACCTGCCAACTATGTAACAAAAGTACAGACCGCATTGAACGGCGGACAGAAAGAGCCGGATATCATTGTAGGAGAGCCGCAGATGCTGGAAGATTTTTATGATGCGGGATATTTTGAAGATTTGAACCAGGCGCCTTACAATGCACAGGACTATGCGGACCAGATTGTAGATTATGTCTGGGAAGTGGGTCAGGATGCAGAGGGTATCCAGAGGGCAATTTCTTACCAGATTACTCCGGCAGGAATTTATTACAGACGTGATATTGCATCTGCCGTGTTCGGAACAGATGATCCGGATGAAATCGGAAAACTGTTTGCAGACTATGACACAATCCTGAATACGGCACAGACCTTAAAGGGCGCGGGCTATCGCATTTTTGCATCTGATGCGGAAATCAATTATTTCTCCGGTGACTCTGCATGGGTCATTGATGGCAACCTGAATGTGGATCAGGGAAGACTGGATTATATGGACCTTTGCGTTTCTTTATACAAAGATGATTTGACAGCCTATGCAAACCAGTGGTCCACACCGTGGTATCAGGCAATGGCAGGAACGGTGCCGATTCTTTCCGCAGATATCCAGAACTATGCAGATGATTCCGTAAACGTATGGGATGCAGAGCAGTTTGCAGAAGCAACGGCAGGCATGGATACCACAGAAGTGTTTGCATTCGGTCTTCCTTCCTGGGGCGTACTTACGATGAGGGATAACGTATTGGAAACTTCCGGTAAATGGGGTGTATGCGCAGGGCCGTCTTATGGTTTCGGCGGCGGTACTTTCATCGGTATTTCTTCCCAGTCCGAAAGAAAAGAGCTGGCATGGGATTTCCTGAAATTCTGTACGCTGAATGAGGATACTGCAAACTGGTGGATTGTAAAGTCAGAAGGCGATACCGTATCTTTGGTTCCGGTACTGGAAGCACATGCGGAGGATGCAAATGAAGTGTACGGCGGACAGCAGTTGTATGCATTCTGGCTGAATCAGGCAAAAGGAATTGATTATTCCAAAGTTACCAGATATGACAAGGCAATCGGCGATGCATGGGCAAGTGCAATCACGGCAATCAAGACGGGCGAAAAGTCCAAAGAAGATGCAATCAGTGAATTTTACGATGTAGTGGAATCTACATATCCGGAAATCACGGTAAACAGATAAGGAAGTATGGGAGGAGGGGGCAGCGGGTATGCTGCTCCTCCTTTGTTATGTACAGGGTGCACAGGGAAAGGAGTGGGTATAGAAATGGCAAAAACAGGTGCAAAAAAAAGAGATTTGAACCGTACCGGTTATTTATTTGTACTGCCCTTTGTAATTATTTTTCTGATATTCAGTGTTTATCCGGTATTCCGGACATTGTATTTAAGTTTTACCAATTACAAGGGTTATGGGGATGCGGTCTGGACCGGAATAGACAATTATATAAGGGTTGTAAAGGATAAATTCTTCTGGAGGGATTTATGGAATACCATAAAGATTTGGGGTGTGAATATTATCCTCCAGCTGGGACTGGCGTTCCTGCTTACAATTGTATTCAGCGACATTAAGTACAAAATGCGGGGGCTTGCTATTTTCCGTGCCATATACTATCTGCCGAACCTGATTGCGGCAACTTCCGTGGCATTCCTTTTTAAAACTTTGCTGGATTGGAAATACGGCAGTTTCAATCAGATTCTGATGGCGCTGGGACTTACGCAGCAGCAGGTGAACTGGCTGGGTTCTACGTCAACGGCTCCGTATGTAGTATCCGTAATCGGTGCATGGATGTGGTTTGGCAATTCCTTTATTGTCCTGATGGCGGGTGTACAGGGTATCCCGAAGGACTATTTCGAAGCGGCGGCAATTGACGGGGCAGGCAGATGGAAGGTATTTGCAAGAATCACGCTTCCGTTATTAAAACCGATTATGCTGTATGTATTCGTAACTTCCCTGATTGGCGGGCTGCAGCTTTTTGACCTTCCTTTTCTTATGCAGGGGGCTGCACCGGGAACGGCGGGAGAACCGTCGGGAAGCCTTCAGACAGTGGTTATGTATTTGTATAAGTTCGGGTTCGAAACGCATCAGGTAGGATATGCTTCGGCGATTGCGTATACTCTGTTCTTTATTATTTTGATTGTTTCAATCATTCAGTTTAAGACATTAGGCGGGGAGGAGGATTAATATGGCAGTAAAGATAAAAAAAGGACTTCTTTATATATGTTTAATCATACTTGCGGCAATGTGTCTCCTTCCGTTTTTGCTGATGATTGTAAATGCCACAAGAAGCGGTGTGGAAATTACCCATTCTTTCACCCTGATACCCAGCAGTCACTTAAAGGAGAACTGGGATGCGTTATTCAACTATGTGAATCTGTTCAGGGGCTTTGGGAACAGTATTATCGTGGCAGTTCCCGCGACTATCCTGACGGCATATTTTTCGGCGATTACCGCATATGCCATGGCGGTTTACCGT
>CAMXQE010000056.1 GCA_947246015.1 uncultured Lachnospiraceae bacterium
AGAATAAGTCTGTAAGCTGTTTTTCTTGCTTACAAACTTATTATACGAGGAATAATAAAAAACATGAAAACAGTGAAGGTAGTTGCAGCAATTATCAGGAATGATGACAAGATATTTGCAACACAGCGTGGGTATGGGGAGTTCAAGGATGGATGGGAATTTCCGGGGGGAAAGATTGAGGATGGAGAAACATCGGAGAATGCATTGGTTCGGGAAATTAAAGAGGAACTTGATACAGTTATTTGTGTCGGACAGAAAATTGAATGTATTGAGTATGATTATCCGACATTTCATCTTTCTATGGAATGCTTTTGGGCGGAAGTCGTTTCTGGAGATTTAATCTTAAAGGAGCATGAAGCAGCTAAATGGCTTACGAAAGCCGAGTTAGATAGTGTAGATTGGCTGCCTGCAGATTGGACGCTGATTGAGAGGATTAAAGAGGGGATGTAAAGCTGGGCGTATGGAACAGATAGACAAAATCAGAATATGCAAAGTAAAAATTGATTCAGACGGAGGGAAAAGGAATGCAGACTGAAATGACAAATATACAGAGGAGAGATGCCGGATTAGCATATATTTCGGACGACCGTGTGTTTGAGGAGCAGTTAGTGTGCAGAAAGATATTACAGAAGTTAAATTTTATGGACCGTTCTGATTTTGATGGGATAAAGGAAACCGTAAAAGAACTGTTCGGAAAATCGGAGGATGCCTTTGTGAATCCGCCGTTTTACTGCGATTATGGAAAACATATTGAAGTAGGAAAGAATTTTTTTGCCAATTATAACTGTACACTGCTGGATGTTGCAAAGATTAAGATAGGCGATAACTGTCAGATGGCGCCTAATGTGGCAATCTATACCGCAGGGCATCCGGTGCATCCGGTCAGCCGCAATTCCGCCTATGAGTATGGAAAGGAAGTGACAATCGGTGATAATGTATGGCTGGGCGGCAATACGGTAGTCTGCCCCGGTGTGCATATCGGAAATAATGTGGTGATAGGAGCCGGCAGTGTGGTGACGAAAGATATTCCGGACTGGTGCATTGCTGCAGGGAATCCGTGCAAAGTACTGCGCAGGATTACGGATGCGGATAAAAAGAAACTGTTCCGTGATGAGGAAATTGATGAGGAAGCATGGCGGGACATCGTGGGACGCATGGAGTTTGGGGAGTAAGCCATCTGTCTGCATCATTGGCGTTGTGACGGAGATGAGGCAGCGGGGGTGTTGACCTGGACAAGCATCCTCTGCGGATGCAGAAGAACTTGCAGCGGAATGCCTGCGGTATAGGTGCCGGTTTATATTCGATTGTTATCGCCCCATTCACACATTCCGTCTAATATGGGGATTAGGGATTTTCCGCGCTCCGTAAGGCTGTATTCTACTTTCGGGGGAATTTGCGGGTATTCCTTTCTGTGTACTAACTGGTCCGCTTCTAATTCTTTTAAAGTGGAACTAAGGGTTTTATAAGAAATTTCGCCGATATATTTTTTCATCTCATTAAAACGTACAATACCAAATTCCATAAGTGTATAAAGGATTGTCATTTTATATTTTCCGTTGATGAGGGATAACGTATAGCTGAAACCTGTTGTTTCCAAACATTCCTGTGAAATGCATCGTTCGCTCATTTTACACTCTCCTTTAGGTAAGTATATAACTTAAATGTAAGTATCGCACCTGAATGTGCGTACTTGTTTTTCTGTTTATTCTCGATATAATTATAATATCAGCAGCGGGAGAAGTCAATTCCGCAAGTAAAGGAGAGATTATTTTATGAGTAAAAAAATGGTGGTAATTACAGGAAGTCCAAGAAAAAACGGAAACAGTTTCGCCATGACAGAGGCGTTTATCAAGGCGGCTGAGGAAAAGGGACATACGGTTACACGGTTTGATGCAGCCATGAAAAATGTGGGCGGGTGTCATGCCTGTGAGACTTGCTTTAAGACAGGAAAGGCATGTTCCTTTGACGACGATTTTAACGCCATTGCCCCGGCTATCCTGGAAGCGGATGCGGTGGTATTCACTATGCCTGTTTACTGGTATTCTATTCCGGCACAGATAAAGGGAGTGATTGATAAGCTGTTTTCATTCTGCGTTGCGGGTAAGGATGTTGCAGGCAAAGAGTGTGCGTTGATTACCTGCTGTGAGGAAGATGATATGTCCGTGATGGATGGGGTCCGTAATCCGATTGAGCGTTCTGCTGCTTTGTTGAAATGGAAGATGGTCGGTGAAGTCCTGGTTCCCGGCGTTTTGAACACGGGGGATATAGAAAAGACGGATGGATGTAAGCGGGCGGCTGAGCTGGCAGATAAGTTTTAAGAGAGAGGGAGGAGTAGCGGATGGGTAAGAAAATTGTGATATTAAACGGGAGTCCCAGGAAAAAAGGGAATACATCGGCTTTGGCAGCGGAGTTTGCCAGAGGGGCCGGGGAAGCCGGGCATACAGTTACGGAGTTTTTCCTTGACAGTATGGATATTCATGGATGTAAGGGCTGTTTTGGCGGTCACAGCAGCAGGGAATGCCCCTGCGTCCAAAAGGATGATATGATGCAGATTTATCCGGCGGTCAGGGAGTGCGATGTGGTGGTGCTTGCTACGCCTCTGTATTACTGGAATATGAGCGGACAGCTCCGGACGGCTGTTGACCGCCTGTTTGCCCTGGAGGAAGGGGACGGCAATCTTTTAAGAGGGCATGACCGTTCTTCGGCGCTTTTGATGGCGGCAGAGGGACACGGCTTTGAGGATGTCCTTACTTATTATGACCACCTGATGGAGCATCTGCAGTGGAAAAACCTTGGTCATGTTTTGGCCGGAGGGAATATGTCAGTGGGTGATATTGAAGGAAAGCCTGAACTGGAACAGGCTTATGAACTTGGAAAATCGATTCAGTGATAGGAAGCAGGTATACTGCATTTTTACCCTGCTACAGCCCTTTATTATTGTAAAACCCTAAATCCCATAAGTTTGCACCTCCACGCAAAAAGTA
Organism: uncultured Lachnospiraceae bacterium; assembly: GCA_947246015.1. GTDB lineage: Bacteria > Bacillota > Clostridia > Lachnospirales > Lachnospiraceae > Kineothrix. The sequence goes on from CAMXQE010000056.1 coordinate 2,985, forward strand.
TATTGTGATTTTAGTATGCCCGTCAAGCATAGACTGGTATTTAATATAAGTATTTGTTATGCGATGGCGTGAGAGCTATAATAATAGCAGGAATTCCCTGTTGGATGATTTGCATAAAGTACAAAAACAGATTGACTGTCTGGATTATTTGGTTTAGCAGACGGAGAAACAGGAATGGAGGATTTTTATGAAATATAGTAATCAGGTTTATGATGAAGAAAGGGCTTTATATGGAGTCTGTGGGGCGGAAATTGTGGATTGTTCTTTTGACGGACCGGCAGATGGGGAGTCTGCTCTGAAGGAAACGGCAGAGCTTAGAGTGGAACGCTGCTATTTTAATCTTCGCTATCCGTTCTGGCATACAAAGGGAGCGGTAATCCGTGACATCACAATGACAGAGAACTGCAGGGCAGCCCTGTGGTATGATGAGAACATTACTTTGGAGAAATGCCGCATGAAGGGTATTAAAGCATTGCGGGAGTGTCACGGAAATATTGTGCTGGATGGCTGTGAAATCCATTCTCCTGAGTTTTCATGGAGGAGCAGCGATTTGCAGGTTCGTCATTGCAGCCTGGAATCGGAATATCCTTTTTTTGAGTGCAGGGAAATGGAGATTGATGACCTGACTATGACAGGAAAGTATTCTTTTCAGTATGTGGAGAATGTCACGATTCGCAATTCCAACTTAAATACGAAGGATGCTTTCTGGCACAGTAAAAATGTTACGGTCGAGGATTCTGTTGTGCGCGGAGAATATCTTGGATGGTATTCGGAGAACCTGAGACTGGTCCGCTGTCATATTATCGGTACACAGCCGCTTTGTTACTGCAAGGGACTTATCTTAGAGGACTGTACGATGGAACAGACGGATTTGGCATTTGAGAACAGTGAAGTCCACGCGACGGTATCCGGCAGTATTGACAGTGTGAAAAATCCTTTCCGCGGTGAAATCCACGCTGATTCCATTGGGGAGCTGATTTTGGAAACAGACAGGGTCAATCCGTCCGATACAAAAATCATTTGCAGGCGGGAACGGGAAAAGGAGGGATGTGCATGAAATGAAAATCGCTTAATTCCCGCGAGCAACGAGCCAAGTGTCTGCTTGCAGACATTTGGCGACTGCCGCGAGGGTCAAAGACCCCGCTGCTCTGCAGCGGGGTCTTTGATTGATACAAAGGACAAAAACAAAATATCGGGAAAATCGCAGACAATAAAGGCTTTTGGCACATTTGGAGTGACCGGAAGCCCTTTCTTTTTATCTAAGATTTGTAGGAGGAGAGAAGAAGGTTTGTGCGTGAACCCTCCTCTCTAAAGTTTGCCCCCCTTGTTTGGGAAATTTGAACCCTTTAAGGAAAAATCAAAATGTATTAAACTTGAAAATTAACATTTCAGAAACATATCCTAATCATTTCACAAACAAAAGACAGATATGATATAGCCATCCAGTGAGAAATCACAAAAAAAGAAAATGGAGGTCATTCAAATGACAAAGAAAAATTTTATCACCCTTATTCTCAGCACCATTGGAGGTATCTTGTTTGCACTTGGTATGTGCATGGCAATGATACCTGAATGGAATGCGTTTACACAGGGAGTTGCTGTTGGCTGTGTCGGTCTTGTGGTGCTGGCAGCTATGATTCTTGTCCGCCGTAAGATGGAAGGCAAGCCGATCATTATCAAATTTACAGCAAAGACCATCGGTACGATTTTTCTCAGTATTGCAGGTGCGGCAGCTCTTGGTTTTGGAATGTGCCTTGTCATGGTCTGGAACAATCTGGTGCCTGGGATTGTGATTGGAATTGTGGGGATCGTTCTCTTGCTGTGCCTGATTCCAATGGTAAAAGGATTAAAATAGTTTTCAGATTTAGGAAAGGAGAAATGCGGCCCGTGAAGAAGCGGCAAAAAAGGAGCGGGAGGAACGTGAAGCAAGGCAGAGGGAACGGATAGCCGCCAGTAAGGAAAGAGCAAAGAACGCCGCCAAACACCAATAATCAAGACAAAAAGAAGGCGGAAAAACTGTATCACCGCTTTCTTTTTTATGATTCTTTCAATCGTAAACAAAACTTTAACATTTACATGGTATAATGTCCGCATGAATGGAGGTGTAAAATATGTTTCAGATATTGATTGTAGAGGATGACGCAGACCTGAACTACACAGTTTGCTCATTCCTGAACCAGAGCGGATACAAGGCAACCGGCTGCCAAAGCGCAGAGGATGCTTATGATATGATGTACAGCAAGGTGTTTGACATCATTATCTCAGACATCATGATGCAGGAGACAGATGGATTTGAATTTGCTGAAAACGTCCGCAGGATCAATGAGGATATTCCGATTCTGTTTATGACGGCGCGGGACGATATTGCTTCCAAACAGCGGGGATTCAGGATTGGTATTGATGATTATATGGTAAAGCCAATTGACCTTGACGAACTGTTCCTGCGGATTGGCGCCTTGCTCCGGAGGGCAAAGATCGCATCTTCGCGTAGGTTAGAGGTGGGAAACCTTGTGTTGGATGCCGACGAGCACACTGCCTATCTGGATGGGGAAGAAATTTCTCTTACCCTCCGGGAATTTAATCTTCTTTATAAGCTGCTCTCTTATCCTAAAAAAACATTTACCCGCACACAGCTTATGGATGAATTTTGGGATGCGGATACCGCATCAGGCACCCGTACTGTGGATGTATATATGACAAAACTGAGGGGAAAGCTGGCCGCCTGTAAAGCTTTTGAAATTGTTACAGTTCATGGGCTGGGCTATAAGGCGGTGTTGAAATGACAGAAAAAGAGAAAAAAAGGAAACACTTGATGGCTGTTTTTTGGAAATACATAATTTTTTTCCTGTTGATGGCATTCATTATTACAAATTGTATGCTCCTGTTTTTGGATCGGTTTCAAAAGGCAACCGGGATTTCTTACCATGAGGGTAACATCCGGCAGGCCGCTACGCTTACCTTTGGGAATGTGATCCTGCTCAGCCTGATCTGCACGGTGGTAGATGTGGTACGTCGTAAATATATGGTTGAGAGGCCTGTGAAAAAGATAATCAGGGCAGCAGAGAAAATAATGCAGGGCGATTTTTCAGTACGCATCAATCTCCCTGACAGTCCTGACAGCATGGATGGGTTTCAGGAGATCAGCCAATATTTTAACAGGATGGCAAAAGAACTGTCCGGCCTGGAAACACTGCGTACTGATTTTATTGCAAATGTATCCCATGAACTGAAAACGCCTCTCGCAGTCATGCAGAACTATGGGACAATGCTGGGGCAGCCAGGACTTTCGGAAGAAAAGCGCATAGAATATGCGAAGGCAGTCACAGATGCCAGCAGACGGCTTGCAGACCTGATTACCAATATCCTGAAACTGAACAAACTGGAAAACCAGCAGATTTATCCGCAGGCAAGGGAATACGACCTTTCCGAACAACTCTGTCAGAGCCTGCTGCAATTTGAAAATATCTGGGAAAAAAAGAACATCAACATTGAAACCAATCTCACAGAAGGTGTCTGTATTCATGCCGACGAAGAACTCTTAAGCCTTGTATGGAACAATCTGCTGTCCAATGCTTTTAAGTTTACACCTGAAAATGGGACGGTTTCCCTTTCGCTTGCAGCAGATGACAGGGGAGCTGTTGTCACCATTTCAGATACCGGCTGCGGTATGAAACCGGAAGCGGGGGCACATATCTTTGAAAAATTTTATCAGGAGGATACTTCCCATGCAACACAGGGCAACGGTCTGGGGCTGGCGTTGGTAAAGCGTGTGATTGATATTATACAAGGGGAGATCAGTGTTGAAAGTGTTCCGGGAAAGGGAAGTATCTTCACTGTGAAGATCATGAGGTGAAGCTATGCGGATATGCAAAAAAATTTTAGGGCTTCTCCTGTTTCCTAATGGAGCAGTTTTCCTTTTTCTTGTACCGCTGTCGGGAGCCCTGCTTGGATATGCCTTTACAGCGGAAGAAGTACATCAGAGTATCGAGTATGCTTCCTATATCCTTTCGGCCTATACCCTGACTGCCATGTGCTGCAGGCTGCCAGGTGTTTTACGGGGATTGAAGGAATATCTGGGAAAAAACAAGTATGTGGCAAAATACCAGCAGGATACAGCATGGCGGATGACGGTTTCCCTATATGGCTCTGTTGCCATCAATGTATCTTATACTGTCCTTCAATTAGGGCTTGGAATTATCCATTCTACAGTATGGTATTACTCTATGGCGGCTTATTATCTGATGCTGTCAGTCATGCGGTTTTATCTGCTGCGGTATCTGAGGGGTGGTCATATACCGGGGGAAGATAAGAACGGTGAGTTGCACAGATACCGCTTTTGCGGTGTTGTCCTTATGGGGATGAATCTGGCACTGGCTGTGATTGTATATTATATCACATGGCAGAACAGGACGTTTATTCATCACATGATTACAACCATTGCGATGGCGGCTTATACTTTTGCCTCCTTTACAATGGCGGTCATCAATATGATACGTTACCGGAAATATCAGAGCCCCGTCCTTTCAGCAGCGAAAGCAATCGGCTTTACCGCTGCAATGGTTTCCATGCTGACGCTTGAAACAACTATGCTCACAGTTTTTGGAGAAGGGGAAAAAGGAGATTTTGACCGTATTATGACTGGGAGTACTGGGGCGGCAGTGACGTTGACAGTTCTTATCATGGCCGTCTATATGATCGTGAAATCTACGAAGGAGCTTAAAGCAAAAAAATAATAATACTTTAACATAACTTCATTACTTTTTTGCAGCAAGGCAACATAATGGGGTATCTGTAATATCAAAAAAGGAGAAATCAAAAATGAATAACATGAAACAAAGTGAGGGCTTCAACTTTACCTATTCTGCCAAAGACCAGGAGGAACTGAAAGCAATCAGGAAGAAATATCTGCCGCCTGAAGAAGATAAGCTGCAGAAAGTACGGGCTATGGACGCCCATGTTGCAAACAAGGCTACAAGTATTTCCTTGATTATGGGAGTCATTGGTTCACTGGTTATGGGAACCGGTATGTGCTGCTGTATGGTATGGCAGGGGGGATGGTTTGTTCCCGGCATTATCATTGGCCTTATAGGAATGGTTACGGTTGGAATGGCATATCCGGTTTATCAGCACGTTGCTAAAAAGGAACGTAGAAAAATAGCTCCGGAAATCCTGCGGCTGACTGAAGAATTGATAAAGTGAAAACAGGGGCAGAAAACGCATCCGCGGAATTGCCTTCAAAAAAACGCACCGAATAGCGGTACTTTGCTGTTCGGTGTGCTTTTTTTATTTTTAAGAGATTAACAATTCACAAACATCTTTCTAAGTTGATTGAACCGCCGTGTACCGAACGGTACGCACGGTGGTGTGAGAGGTCGGGAATTTCTCAACCAGAGAAATTCCCTCCTACTCGATTAAGACGTAAAGTTGTAATTAACGTGATGATACTTTGTTGACAACATGGCATATTTGCCATATGCTAAATGCAGAAAATGAATTGGACATTACGATGGATAAATTTGAAGTGGAATTTTATACTAAAGACAGCGGTGAAAAACCGGCTAAAGATTTTTTCCTTGGTCTGGATGCTAAAATGCGGGCGAAAGTGTTGGGGATAATTAACGTTCTGGAAGAAAAAGAAAATCAGTTGAGAGAGCCTTATAGTAAGCATTTAGATGATGGAATATTTGAAATTCGTGGAAAAGTGGGAACAGATATAACAAGAGTTTTATATTTCTTCTATTATGGAAAATGGAAAGAAGATCATAATAACAAATGGATTCGTATAGAAACTAAAAGCGTCGGGGCTGCGTCAAAAATGAAAGATTTAACATCAGCTGGTGTCAAAAGTTATAGCGTAACGGAAGGAAAAATTGACAGCGAAGATGATAAAATAGAATTAACACGTCAGATGGAAATTATAAAAGATTTAATAATGGGAATAGGCTCTATATAAGGAGGCAGGTATTTTGGTTTTATATTATACAGGAACAGGCAACAGTGAGTATGTGGCAAATAAAATAAGTGGGCAGATTAGGGATAAAGTCCTCAACCTGTTTGAGAAGATTAAAACGCATGACTATTCAGAAATATATTCGGACAAACCATTGGTAATCGTATATCCTACTTATGCATGGCAGATGCCAAGAATTTTAAGGGATTTTATACAGCACACCACATTTGCAGGGAATAAAAACGTTTACTTTGTTGCAACATGCGGCGGCAGTATGGGAAACATGTCAAAGTACCTGTCAGAGTTTTGCGGCCAGAAAGCCTTTACCTACATGGGCTGTGCAGAAGTAGTCATGCCGGAGAATTATATTGCAATGTTTAATGTCCCTGAGAGAGCGGAAGCCATTAAGATTGTTAAAAATGCTGATGTCGTCATAAAAAATATCGCAGATGTTATCAGGCACAATGGAACGATACCGGAGAAAAAAGTTGGGATTGCCGACAGGGTAAGCAGCGGAATGGTGAATGCCATATTTTATCCTGCGTTTGTGAACGCAAAGAAATTCTATGCTACGGATGCCTGCATCGGATGCGGAAAATGTGTAAAGGTCTGTCCTTATAATAACATCAGCCTGAAAGATAGAAAACCAGTGTGGGGCAACCAGTGTACCCACTGCATGGCTTGTATCTGTAAGTGTCCGGAAGAAGCAATCGAGTATGGGAATAAAAGTAAGGGAAAGCCCAGATACCAATGCCCGCTATAGGAAGTGAAAATGTACAAACGGGTGTAAACAGCTATAACTTATACAGAAAGAAGAGCAGTAAATATGATGTCAGGCATTATTGAAATCAACGTTCATGGAAAAAATGTCGAAGAGGCAATTGACGAGATAAGAAAACAATTAAATAGTGCAAAGACAAATGTATACCGGATTCGTGTGATACATGGTTATCATGGCGGCACAAGAATCAGGGATGGTATATGGGATGAATTCAGCTATGGCAGGGAGCCGAAAATAAAACGAATCACAATGGGAGACAATCAGGGAATAACGGAACTTATACTGCGGGAGTTTTAAAAAGCATAGTTATAGGAATAACAGCATTAATATAAATGAATACGGGAGGGGATATGCCTGTGAAGAATATACTTATCATACAGGGCGGCGGCAGGGCAAAAGGGAACACCGCACAGCTTGTGGAGCATTTTATAAAAGGCGCGGAAGAGGCAGGGCATAAAGCAGAACTGGTTTCTTTATTAAAACATGAAGTAAAAGGCTGTCTTGGCTGTAACGCCTGCCGCTATGGGAAACCATGCATCCAGAAAGATTCCTTTCATGAAATCGTTCCGAAAGTAAAAGAAGCTGACTGCATCGTTTTTGCATCGCCTTTATATTTTTGGACTGTTTCATCCAGGATAAAAGCATTTATAGAACGGTTTTACTGTATCGCAGAGGAAGATACAAATCCGCCGCTTGGAAGGTATGAGAAATATCCAGATAAGGATTGCGCCTTATTGATGACCGCTGCCGATAACTTTTTCTGGACGTTTGAACAGGCAGTTTCCTATTATCAGTTTACACTGGTAAATTACATAGGCTTCCATGACAAGGGGATGCTCCTTGCCGGGGGATGCGGTGATACAAATGGCAGACCTCAGATTGAGGAAACAGACTGGTTAAGACAGGCATATGAATTTGGAAAGAGAATTTATGCGTGATATGAGCTATAAACAATTTGCATGGGAGGGCAATAAATTTTAACTGCTCAGCGGAACGGATAATGAAAATTAAAATTTGACGGAGAAGAGTAGAATAACTATTACAGTAAATATCTATTATAGCGGCATAAGTGGAAATGGAAAAACAGGTGAGATTAAGATTCATGCCGTGTCAGAATGCTCATGTACGGTAAAGTAACACACAGGAATTTGACAGACGGCAGCCTGTTATTCCGTAATACAAATGGTAATTTGCTATTTTTCTGAAAATGTTAAAATGCGTTGCTTGTGGCAACGGGCAGTTCAGCCTACGATACGGGTAACAATCGAAAGGAGGCTATCCCTAATGCTCAATGAAAATATTAAAGCAATCAGAAAATATCTTGACAAATTAGTGCAGTATATTATATACTTGTGGAAACTTATAAAACTATTTTAGTTTCCGAGGTATAATATGAAAGAAAAAATTCTTGGTACTGTAGCACAGCTCATTAACCGATACGGTTTGAAAAAATTTACAGTCGATGAAGTAGCTGCTACTTTACGAATTAGCAAAAAAACAATCTATCAGTATTTCAGTGGAAAAGATGATATGATACATGAGTATTTTGTGGCGAACTTAGAAAGTGATAAACAAAATATGGATAAGGCAATGAGTGAAGCAGAGGGCTTTAGAAACAAATTGTATGCTCTTGTTCATACTAACCGTTGCTATGGACTTCCTATATCTGTAATGGGTGAAGCAAAACAATTTTATCCAGAAGAATGGGCAGAAGTTGAGGCTTTGAGAGAGTATAAGTTAAGCGCACTTAACGAGTTGCTGAAATGTGCAAAACAAGACGGAATTTTGAAAGATGATGTACATTTTGGTATTCTTACTGCTATGTTGGAGCGAAGCAGCGATATAATTCTTGATACTGATTTTTTGCTAGAGAATAAACTCCATGTAGCCCAGGCCATTGACGCTGCACTGGATATAGTTCTATACGGGATTGAAAAGGAGAATGGGAATGACAACTGATTATGAGCTACAAATAAAATGTGTCGGGTTAGAAAACAATGGAATATTCCCATTAGAGTATACAGGCAGAGGAAAAGATGTATCGCCGGAATTTATCCTGATGAATCTTTCACCTGTGGCAAAAACTATTGCTATTACATTGGAAGATGTTAAGCACCCCCTTTTCAAAAATTTTACACATTGGGTTATATGGAATATTCCGGCAACGCCAAAGATTATTGGTGCAATCCCCCATGGTAAAAAAGTGGAATCTCTCAATAATGCTATTCAAGGGATTGCGTATGGATGGCATAAATATGCTGGACCGAAACCGCCAAAGGGAAAGCAGCATCAATATCGTTTTACCGTTTATGCATTAGATAGTTTGCTTGTTTTATGTCCTTATTCTACGAAGAATAAATTTATCAAGTCAGCAAAAAATCATATTCTTCAACAAGGTACTATTATTGGATTGTTTGAATAGTTAATCAGAGCGATTAGTTAAGTAACCATTTGGATTATAAAAATGCAACTGTAAATCAAGCAACGCCCTATGTGGGAGAAAGGGGATAGCCTATGCCTTGCACGGAAACATACAGGGAACACATCATGTATATTTTCCGCGGCTTTTGCCAAAACGATTACGAAGATAATCTGGCTATCCGGAATGAAATCTTTAAAATATGATTTTGTCAAGATTAGTTGACACTTTTTCCTCAAGGATTTTGTACCCTATACTGCTTCTTGTAGAGAATCATAGTATTGCTGTCGTTTTACCATTGGGGGAAGTCCTCCATTCGCTGAACAGATTCTTCGGTTATTCCAGTAGCTAATGAAATATCTCCAGATGAGTGTTTTTAGTTCTTCTGTGGTCATCTTCTCGGTATCATAGCGATCGTACAACAGCTCTGATTTCATTCTGCCCCACATACTTTCACATCGGGCATTATCATGGCATCTTCCTCCTGCGCTGTTCATGCTTTGCTGAATACCATATCTACAGATTGCTTCCCAGTAAATCTGACTGGTATACTGGCCCCCTCTGTCACTGTGAATGATTGCTCCATGGATATCTGGATATGCCTTGCCGGCATTTTCCAGTGTTTGTACACATAACGGGGCTTTCATGTTGGTATCCATCGCTAAACCAATCACACTGGAATCGAAGCAGTCAAAAATGGCAGAAACATAAAGTTTTCCATCGCTGGTCTTGATCTCCGTTATATCCGTTACGCATTTGGTCAGTGGTTTCTCAGCAGTGAAATCCCGTTTTAAAAAATCCTCTGACTTTCTGGCTTCCCTGTCTGCTTTCGTGATCCCGTTCGGTTTGCGTTTAGGATGGTGGCTGAGCCCGGTCTCTTCCATGACGCGGTAAACCGTGCGTTCACTGGGAATATCAACGTTTTCGGGCTGTTTCAGGATTAACGCCTGATACATCCGGACCCGCCCATAAGTATCATTACATTCGTTGCAAGATACTGATAAAACCCCTGTCTGCTGACATGAAGGACTCTGCAATAAAAGGTGATTTCTCCTTTTAATTTGCCGTCTTCCGTTTTTAAAGCAATAAACTTTATTCTTTCGTTTTTGCTGACTTCAGACGGCTCGCGGCGAAAAAGCGCTGGCTTCCTCCAGGAAATCATTTTCTTTCTTCAGACGGCGATTCTCTTTCTCCAGCTCTTTTACCTGTTGGCGGAGCCTTATGAGTTCCTCATTCAGTGTCATGGCGCTTTGTGGTGTCTGTGCGCCTGCTCCCCGATCAAGATTCCCAAGCCGGCTGGCTCTTACCCAGCCATACATGGTATTCTTGGGAACTCCCAGCTCTTTGGCTGCCTTAGCTTGTCCGATTTCTTTTGCCAGCTTTACTGCCTGCACTTTGTATTCGTGGTCATATTGCCTGTTTTCTCCCATTTCTGTTCACTCCTTATTCTCTTGATTATATACCCAATCCTTGAAAATGAGGTGTCAACTTTTTTTATACCACATCATTTCGTGCCCACGAAATGCGTATCTTGCGGCGTTCCATGGAACGCCCTCTCCCCAAAAAGAAAGGAGCGGCACATGGCAAGACCAAAAGGCGAAAACACGCTTCGGAAGCATTTCAAACTGACAGAAGAGACTGCAAGAATCTTAGCAGAACGTTCCAAAGCTGAAAATATGAATGAATCAGAGTACATCCGGTATTTGCTCCTGAACCAGTCGAAGCATCCAAAGAGTAGAGAACTTGAATTAGAGATAATGCGCCTGCAGAATGAGATAAACAAAATCGGTGTGAATATTAATCAGATAGTGAAAAATAATAATTCCCATATATATAGTGAAGATGATAAAATACAACTAAAACAAAATATGTATGAAATAAAAGAAGACATTCATGTACTTATAGAAAAGAAAATGAAAAATTATGAGATACAAGAGGATGGAAGTTATGTGTCAAAATATTGGAAACGATGCAGTTAGATATTCAAGAACAGGGGATGTATTTCATTATAGATGGGTTGCATTAAAATGTTTGGACATGCTTAATCCGTTATCAAACATTGAAAAGATTGTGGTAGAAAATTCTCAAGAAAGGATGGCTGGAGAATATGTTATTGATGTGTCGGAATATTTGCGTGCAGGAGAGATAAGCATTAAGTATTATCAGATGAAACATACAGTAAAGGAAAAAGAAACTCCTGCAACTATTTCTTTTTTCAAAAATACGTTAGAAGGATTTGCAAAACGATATTTAGCTTTGCGCAAAGAAAAAATACATAAGAATGTTTTGTTCTATGTTATTACCAATAGGAGCATAAATTCTGATTTAAAAGATAATATTTGTAAAAAGGCAAAAGGTAAAGAATGTCCAAAAAACTTTGATAAATATATAAAAAACTATACTTCATTAGATAAACTTCGGTTAAAAGATTTCTGCAATAGGTTGATATTAGTTGATGGTTGTGGAGATTATGAAGACTTATGGTTTGATTTGTTTGTAAAAACAAATCAGTTGTTAGTTGGGCAATCGGATAAAACAGCGGTTGATAAATTGGAGATTATGGTAAGGGATAAGGCGATGCCTAATTCGGATGGGGAAATTACTAAAGAAGATGTATTAAAATGTTTGGGATATCCGTCTGTGGATTTTTTATTTCCCGCACCACAATTAATTGAAAAGACAAAAAATATTGTTGAGAGAAAAATATATAAAGACCTTACTGAAAAAATAGCCAAACAGCAAAAAACGATTATACATGCCGCTGGCGGTGTGGGGAAAAGTATTTTTTCTCAGTTTTTTAAACAAAATGTGTGTGGTGAAGCAGTTGTATATGATTGTTTTGGATTAGGAACCTATGCATTAGAAATAACTGTTGATGAAGAAATGAAAGAGTGGATAAGAGCCGCTGATAAATTCTCTGATGAGGATGCAGCAGATGTTTCTCTTTTAAGACGTTTGATGAGAGAATCTGATTCCGATATGGCAGTTTCATTGGAAAAAGAAAAATTGATTAAACGTATCTTGATTTTAGAAGAATTTCAGGAAAAAAGTATGGAATTGTTGGAATCGTATAGGAAAGAACTAAAAAAAGAAGATAAAGAAACAATAAAATGATATTAATACAGAAAGAAATGATAAGGATAATTGAATAAATACTAAAAATAAAGTACAATGTAATAAATATAAGATAAAATTGGAGGTGGAATACCGTAGATGGTAATTTATTTGGATAATTGTTGTTATAATAGACCGTTTGATGACCAGACACAGGAAAGAATCCATTTGGAAAGTGAGGCTATTTTAACAATTCTAAAGATGGGGCAGATGAAGAGGGTTATCATTGTCGGAAGCGAAATTTTAGAGCTTGAGATAAATCGTATGCCAGATGAAAATAAAAAACGAAAAGTACTGGATTTGTATAAAGTAGCTGATACATGTATACTTTATACAGATAAAATAAAAAGGCGTTCCAAAGAGATTATATCAGTTTCAAAGATACGCACATTTGATAGCCTTCATATTGCGGCAGCAGAGGAAGCTAATGCAGATGTACTTTTGACAACTGATGATAAATTTGAAAAAATGTCAGAAAAGTTAGATTTGAAGACAAGGGTAGTTAATCCGCTTAGGTTTGCATGGGAGGTGATTTGAGTGTTGAATGTTAATTTGAGTAACCCAATTGAGATAAGAAATGTGGGGATAAAAGCGTTGCAGGAGGCATTAGGACCTGTAGGAATGGTGAAATTTATGCAGCAGTATGATATGGGATATGGAGATTATACGAAGGAAAAGCAGGAACAGCCGGATATAAGTTTGGATGAAATTGATATGTTGTTGAAGAAATGATTATTGGTATTGGGCAGGCATAGATTGTCTGCCCCAAAATCTAATTGCAAATTATGTGCCCAATAATATATTTAGATAAAGCAAGTATTGAAAAGATTATGGGAAGAGTTGCAGATTCTACGATTAAGGGATTTATGTATCAATTTAATTTGACATTGAATCAGATTTTGGGAGCTTTAGATGACATAATTAAGGTGAAAGGGATTGTAGAATATATTGATATGACCATATTACAGCAATATAATGCAAATATCATGAGGAACAGCGGATGTTGTTGATAAAAGGGCACATAAGGAGGGATGTTCAATCGCAATCACAAAAATATCCTGCATCCACCAGACAGGAAAACGATACATGGCTATGCATCTTGCAAATGCTATTTCCTACATCACAGACGAAGAAAAGACGCAGGGCGGCGCACTGGTGGGAAGCCATAACTGCAACACAGATACCGCTTTACAGGAGATGATTGCAACAAAGCGGAAATTTGGGAAGACAGATAAGCGGCAGGGCTACCACTTTATCATATCCTTTAAGAAGCAGGAAGTAAGACCGGAAACCGCTCTGGAGATTACGCAGAAATTTGTGGAGCGTTATTTCGGTGACAACTTACAATGCCTGTACGCTACCCATGACAACACAGAACACGTTCACAGTCACATCCTGTTCAATAGTGTATCATGGCGCACCGGGAAGAAATATCGCTATGAAAGAGGGGATTGGGCGAGAGAGATACAACCTATCGTCAATGAACTCTGTAAAGAATACAGTCTTTCCATACAGGATATCGAAGTCGGCACAGAAGAAAAATCACTAAAGAAATGGGATAAAACAAAACAGGGAATTTTCAAATGGAATCACCAGATCAGCCTTGATGTGGAGGATTTCATTTCTTTTGCAGATAATTATGAGAATTTCCTGAAATTTATGGAGCAGAAGGGATATGAAATTCAGCAGAAAAATGGAGTGACTTATTTAAAGCCTATGGGAGAAAAAAGATTTATCCGTCTGACAGATATTTCTCCCCATTACACAAGAGAAATGGTAGAAAATCAGATAGAAAAAGATAATAGGCATAAAACAATCAGAAGTGAAAACCGCACTCCAAGAATCGTCAGATGCAGGAAGAATTATAAAAGATATATCCCTCTGTCGCCATACCAGAAGGCTTTCTGCGCAAAGATGTACCGCACCGGGCAGCTTAAGCGGAAGCCTTACAGCCAGATGTGGAGGTACAGGGAGGAATCTGTAAGGTTTGAAAAGTTGCAGTCGCAATATCTGTATCTTTGCAGAAACAATATCCGCTCTGCAAAAGAATTGGAAAACCAGAAAAAAGATATCAGCATCCGTATGGATTCTTTGGATGAACAGCGTCATCAAATATACAAAAGACGGTACCCACACAAACCAGCCCTTGCACTTCTTAAGATAATTGAAGAAAATGAAATTCGTGCTTCCTACTATAAAAAGGGAAGCTCTTTTTATGCAGCGAATTATGAGAAGTGGAAGGAGGCGGCAGAAATCCTTATCCAGAAGGGATATACGGTAAGCCAGATTACAGAAATGAAAGAAACATACCAGAGGGAGCTTGCGGAAGTCACCAAAATAAAGCGCGAACTGAAAAAGGAAGCAAACCTGATAGATGAAATTCTCTTTGAAAAAAACAGGGTGCAGGTGATAGAAAAGGCTGTGCCAACGATAGCGGCAAAGGAAACAAATACCTTACAGGAAGAGATTATAGAGGAGAAGAAAATACTGTATAAAGGGGGTGATGCAGAAAAAGCGGAATCAGAAATAACAGCCCACACAGACACAGAATATTTAGACAATCAGCCAGTTCAAAACAAAGAGCAGAATCAGCCGATACAGGTACGATAACAGATTAAAGAAAGGAAACCAGATGGGAAAGAGTTTAAAGGATATGTCAAGGCAGGAGCAGGCTGCCTATTTTAAATCCAAGGACTATTGTGGGGAACAGCTTAAGGTGGTAATGGATGCAGTCAGTTATGGCATCAGTACAGATTATTTACATCTTTTTGAAGATACCACCATTCCCGTAGAGACTATGGAGATCATGTTCACTGCCATGAAGGAAGATTATGGGGAAAAAGAAGCAGCTTTTTTATCCACTGTCCGTAAAGAAGAATCCGGCCGCATCCTCTTGGAAGCACTGAAATCCGGTGTGCCTCTCCCTGAATTGCAGGGAATCTATCAGAGTGGGATGCTTCCCATAGAACTTCGTGAGAAAATACTTCCGCTCATGCAGGGCAGGAAAGCCATACCGGAGAAGATCGGGGAGCGGATGGATTTTCTTACGGAAACAGTACGTGAACTGAAAGAAAGCCTTTCAAGACAGGGCAGTTTCATAGAGGATTTAAAGAAATCCATGGAAGAGAAAGCAGAGATTTTTTCAGTGCAGGAAAAGGAGACGGGAGCATATACGGAGAGTATGGATGATGCTTATTATCTGGAACTGGAAGAGCAGTTCCGGCAGGCAAGGGAAGATGCGGAGCGGCTTCTGGAAGAACGTGAGGAAACCAACAGAAAAATAAGGGAATTGGAAGCAGAAAACAAACGTCTGCATAAACAGTTATTGATTCAGCAGTCCTATGTTGCAGGATTTCAGGAGCAGCAGAGACAAAAATTACAGGAGGGAAACCAGCCGGATATAAAAGCAAGCCAGCAGGAGAAAGCAGATTGTCAGCGACAGAATAAATCAGTAAGCATGGAAACCGTAAAACAGCCGAAAGCATTATTTTCATTCAGCTTCCCATTTATCCGTAAACAGCCGGGCTTATTAGAGAAATTAGCCGGGGAACTGGATGCCGGTCAGATTGCAGAGGTACGCCTTGGTATTGAGGATGGTCTTACGGAAAGCCAGCTTGCCCTTCTTGCAGATAAGGCTATGGAAGCAGAAAAAATAAGGGAACTCCGTATGACCATGAAGATATTAAATGAAAGGGGGCAGGGAACATGACACAGCAGTTACAGGAATATATCTACTACAACGAATAATAAGTTTCTGATACATTGACGCAGAATGATTGTTTCAGATGCAAGGCGGAGGAAGGAGACGTAGCGGTGGCTACGGTGCCTGACGACAACGCGACAGATAAACAATCAGGCAAGTCAATGTATCAGAAACTTATTATTCGTTGTACTACGCATCAGAGGATTTCAGGGAGAAAAGCGAAAAGTTAGCACAGTCCATAGAGATCAACAGCGTTCTTTTATCCGACAGCAGTACGGAAAAGGCAGGGCAGAGGAATACCGTCCTTGGGAAGCTTTGCAGGCAGGCGGCACAGGCAAGGGAAGCCGGGAACGCTATGGGGATGGCAATGCAGGCTCTTGAAAAGGAGCTTGCGGCAGATAAAGACCGCCAGTACCAGATACAGAAAGAGATGCAGCAGTCTAAAGGGCAGGAGAGGGGAGAGGGCAGATGAGCAGCGAGATTACGGATGCTGTCCAGATCATACACGTTCTTTTCGAGGGAACAGACTTATTTCTTCATGTCGCTGGTGCTGGAATCAAACCGCTAAAACAGCTTGCAAAATTAATTATGGGAATCCTTGCAAAAGAAAAGATGGAAGGGAAAACTTCTATGAAAAATCTTTTAAAGCGAGGCGGTGATATGCACGTTTTCAAATTTCCGCAGGAGCAGCTTAAGAAAGTGGAAGCGATGGCAAAGAAATATGGAATCCTCTACTCCCTGCTCCCGGATTTCAATAAGGATGGCATGAGGGAGATTGTCTTCCACGCAGAATCCCTTCCCCGGATGAATGCCCTGATTGAAAAGTTGAAAGCCGGTCAGGTGATGGGCTTGGAAGAGTATTTTCAGAACACTTCCGATAAGGATATTGATAAATTCTTTGAGGAAACAATGCAGGGCAGGACAGCGGAAAAAGAAGCAGGAAAGGAAACAGGTACAATGCAGAAAAATACAGACAGCAGAGGGCAGGCACAGAAACAGCCATGGATGGAGACAGGTTATCTGAAAATGAAGGATATAGAAGCAATCCCCTTAGACCAGAAATTAAATATTTTAGATCATTATCAGTCCGGGCAGTATGATCCCATCACAATCACAAGCAAGTTAATTATTGACCGGAAAGAAGACCATGTGGTGGTAAAACTCCCAAGGCAGTCGGGCAAATTTATCCGCATTCCAACAGAGGATTTTTATTTCCCGGAAGGGAGCAGGACAGCGTTAGCATTCCTTAAGAAAAAAGAGGAAATGAAAGTATATGCGGCTCAGGGGAGCGAAATGTTCACCATGAAGGGAAGTGAGATTTTCCATAATTATTTTGATACCGTCAATGCAAATATCCGCACCGCAGTAGAGCATAAGTCGGATGAAAGGGATTTAGGGCATGGCAGCAGGGAAAACAGTAATGCAGAAAGAACCAGCCAGACGGAAAACAGGAAATCATCAAGAAAAAAAGATACTAGGGAAAAGACAGTAAAAAATACCGCAGAAAAAACAAAAAATACAGCAAAAGAAGTAAAACAGCCGGTGAGAGGCAGGTGAGCGTGTGAAGAAATTTAACGTGTTTGCCTGCCTTTTTTATGGAACTGTGATTGCAGGATGTATATACCTTGGAGTTTTTCCTTGGCAGTATCATTCATCAGGGTATGACGCTTTACACTTTTATTCCGCTCCTTAAGGAGCAGATGGCGCATCCATTTGATCTGAAGGTGACAGCCTTTACTCCGTACACCATGGCGGCAGTATTCCTCACAGTACTTTTATATCTCTTAGTGCAGAAAACAAATAAGAAGAATTACCGCTTCGGGAGGGAGCATGGTTCGGCAAGGTGGGCGGAGGCGGCAATGCTGACAAAACAGTTAGGCGATAAGAGCGGCTACCACCGCATCCTGTCGCAGAACTTTCGTCTTTCTATGAACACCAGAAAAACCATGCGTAACAACAATATTTTCTGTATCGGCGGCTCCAGCGCAGGAAAAAGTATGTTCCTGATTAAATGCAACATCATGGAGATGCAGGGCAGTTTTGCCGCTACTGATCCAAAAGGGGAACTGCTTGGGAGCGCCGGGGAATACCTGAAAGCCAATGGTTATCAGATAAAGGTTTTCAACCTGATAAACCCGAAGGAGAGCAACAAATACAATCCTTTTTCATACATAAGGACAGAAACAGATGTGATCAAATTGATTACAAACCTGATGAAAAATACCACCCCGAAAAAGAGCAGCAGCAGCGACCCGTTTTGGGAGAAGTCCGAAAGCCTTTTCCTACAGGCACTTTTCTACTATGTATGGATGGAGATGCCGCCGGGCAGGAAAAATATTGTCTCTGTACTGGAACTTTTAGCAGAAACAAAAAAGGAGAAGGATGAACCCAGCAGGCTTGACCGCCGCTTTGAACTTCTGGCAAGGACAAGCCCATTAGGGGAAGACCACCCGGCAGTGCGCCAGTACAGGAAGGTCATGGACGGTGCGGATAATACGGTAAAGAGTATCATCATCAGCGTAAATGCAAGGCTTGCTTTCCTTGAAAATGAATCAATTAAGGAACTTCTGGAAATGGATGAGCTGCATTTCGGGGAACTTGGCACAGGGAAGAACAGCGACAAAAAGACGAAAACCGCTTTGTTTATCGTCACGCCGGATTCCGATAAATCCTATGCATTTCTGATCGGGATGCTCTATGAACAGTTGATGCAGGAACTATATTTTCAGGCAGATACAAAGTATGGAGGAAGGCTTCCCATTCACGTTACCATGTTTTTGGATGAATTTTATAATACGCCTCTGCCTGATTCTTATCTAAATTTCCTAAGTACCATGCGGAGCAGGGAGATTTCCAACGTGATTGTAGTGCAGAATATCGCACAGCTCAAGGAACTGTTCAAGGACGGATGGGAGACCATACCGGGCAACGCTGATACGCTTGTCTATCTTGGCGGCAATGAGCAGTCAAGCCATAAGTACATCAGCGAATTGTTAGGGAAAAGCACCATAGACAAGCGCAGCAATGGGGAAACATTGGGAAAACGCGGCAGTTCCAGCCGGAATTATGATGTCCTTGGGCGCGATATGCCATACTTATTCGTGAAGAGTTGGCTGCCCAAAACAAAAATAAACAGAACAGGGACACGATCAGCCGACAATTCAGCTAATCATGTCTTTTTTATTTCTTTTCATCTGGTACAATTCTGTACGTCTGAAAAAGTAGTATAAGGGAATTGGGAGTGCATTAACCAACACGAAAGTATGTCAGGAGGAAAAGTGATGGGTGAACTAAAGGAACGGATAACGGAAAACGGGATTGATTATGTACTGGTAGGGGATTATTATATTCCTGATTTGAAACTGCCGGAGGAAAACCGCCCAATTGGATATTTTGGTCGTCTACATCGGGATTATCTGAAAGAGGAACATTCAGCACGTTACACGACATTATTATTGACTTGTGAATTATGGACATATCTTGCCAATTTGAATGAGCAGGCAGAGAAACGGTTAGATATTATCATGGGGCAGATGAAAACTGCCGAAGGTGTGACAGAGGAACTAAAAGCCAAAAACCAGTGGGAATGGATTCAGAAAATGAACAGTATTCGGTATCGGGCAGAGGAAATTGTTAAAAATGAGATAGTTTATATTTGAATCATGGAGGTAAAGGCAATATGGAAAAACAGGTTTATATCACAGAGGAAGAACGGGCAAAGTGCCAAAAGGTGGCTGATGCGTTTGCGGAGCTGTACGAAATGGAAAACATTGTAGTGCTTGATGCGGGCAGATATGGTTTTGTGGAATTGAAATATTATAAACCGCCGCATGGATTTGAGGAAGATGCGACTTTCATAGACAGCAAGGCATTATTTGATGCTCTCTGGAAAGAATGGTACGACACGACACTGTATCTGACAGCAAAGGAAATGAAATTGAATGATATTCTCTATGAGGAAGTGTTCAAAAGCCTGCCAAAAGAAAAACAGTCGGCAATTATCGGACGAAAAGCCGACTTTGCAAAAAAGGC
>CAMXQE010000057.1 GCA_947246015.1 uncultured Lachnospiraceae bacterium
AGAAGCTGATGCTGCCTGGACAGAGGGAAAGTATGATTTGTTGATTCTGGACGTTTCTCTCCCTGACGGTTCCGGCTTTGAAATCTGCCGAAAAGTCCGGCAGACATCAAAAGTGCCAATCATATTTTTAACCGTATCGGACGAGGAAATCAATGTGATTATGGGGTTGGATATGGGAGGTGACGACTATATAACGAAACCATTTAAGGTTAGCGTGCTAATGTCACGGATCAATGCCCTGCTTCGCCGGGCAAATGATTTTGGCTCCGCTAATACAGAGCTTCATTCAAATGGTATCAAAGTCCTGTTGCTGCAGGGACAGGCATATAAAAACGGGGAACTTATAGACTTAACAGCAGCAGAATATAAATTGCTTTGTCTGTTTATGCAAAATCCCAATGTGATACTTTCCAAAGAGAAGATTTTACAGCAGCTATGGGACGGTGACGGAAATGGAAATTTTGTGGACAGTAATACGTTGACAGTCTATATCCGCAGGCTGCGTATTAAAATTGAGGAAAATCCCAGTGAGCCGCAGATGCTTCTCAACATCAGACGTATGGGATATAAATGGAATGTTATTTGTTGAGGTGGAACATGGATATATTTACAAACAGGGATACAAAATTTTTGTTTTCAAGTATTGCGGCTTTTTTAACAGGATTTCTTTTGTTGTCACAGTTAGGGATATGGGCATTCCGTGATAGCTGTATGCCGTTTATTTCCGTTCTTTCTGTTATGGTTGGAGGCGGCATGGCTGCTATTTGTTTTCGGTATTTTTATAAGCAGCATGAACTCATTGGGGGAGCTGTATCATCAATCGACAATTACCTCAAAGGTGATACAAATGCCCGCATTGAATGTGACAGAGAGGGTGAAATATATAAACTGTTCCATTCAGTGAATACGTTAGCTGCGGTACTGAATGCCCATGCTGAAAATGAATTTCGGGCAAAGGAATTTTTAAGAGACACCATATCGGATATTTCGCACCAGTTGAAAACTCCGCTCGCTGCTTTGAGCATATATAATGAAATGCTGCAGGGAGAGACGGAAGATATACCTGAGATAAGAAAATTTACCATGTTATCGGAACAAGAGCTTGCCCGGATTGAAACATTGGTACAAAATCTGCTGGAGATTACAAAGTTAGATGCTGGAACAATCGTTATAGACAAGGATGTTGAAAATATAGCGGATATGATGAGGGATATTGAATTGCATTTCGCATATAGGGCAAAACAGGAAAATAAAAAGATTATCCTGTCCGGGGCTGACAACATCACTCTTTTTTGTGACCGTGACTGGATTATCGAAGCGATTAGTAACATTGTTAAAAATGCTTTAGACCATACAGGCACAGGTGACCGGGTCATAATTGAATGGAAAGGGCTTCCTGATCTGACACAGATTGTAGTCAAAGACAATGGCAGTGGTATCCACCCGGAGGATATACACTATATTTTCAAACGCTTTTACCGCAGCCGTTTTTCCCGGAACCTGCAGGATTCCGTGGATACACAGGGAATAGGGCTTGGACTGCCGCTTGCCAAAGCGATTGTAGAAGCCCATGACGGAAACATCACCGTGGACAGTCAGTTAGGCAAGGGAAGTGTTTTTCAGATCACATTTCTAAATCATGATAAAATTACAAAATTGTAAGTTTAAATTCACTTGAGAGTATGAAATAGATGTTATTCTTCTGGATAGAACGAAAGGAGGATAACATCTATGATTTTTTTACAATTCAAGAAGATAGCAAGGTGCTGATCGGACTGACTTATAAAAACATAAATGACAATGGAGGTACAGTATGAACTTATTAGAGGTAAATTCTATTTGTAAAACCTACGGCGCAGGTGAAACCGCCGTCCACGCATTAAAAGATGTAAATTTTTCTGTTGCGAAGGGAGAGTTTATTGCGGTTGTTGGAGAGTCCGGCTCTGGTAAGAGTACACTTTTAAATATGATTGGTGCGCTTGATACTCCAACATCGGGCAATGTGCTGATTGACGGTAAAAAAATTTTTACGATGGAGGACGAAGAACTTACTATTTTCCGCCGCCGGAATATCGGATTTATTTTTCAGGCTTTTAACCTGATTCCTGAATTGAATGTTGAGCAAAATATCACATTCCCGTTATTGCTTGACTATAAGAAGCCTGACCCTGTTTATTTAGAGGAAATTTTAACCGTGCTGAATCTGCAGGAGCGGCGGCGTCATCTCCCACGGCAGTTATCCGGCGGACAGCAGCAGCGTGTAGCAATCGGCAGGGCGTTGATTACCCGTCCTATGCTGATATTGGCGGATGAGCCGACAGGGAATCTTGATACGCAGAATAGCAACGAAGTAATTGCACTCCTGAAAAAAGCGTCAAAACGCTATGAACAGACCATTATCATGATTACTCATAACCGGAGCATTGCGTCTGCCGCTGACCGGGTACTGCAGGTGTCGGACGGCGTGATAACGGATTTTGGGAGGTGCAGCGAGTGAAAAACTATCTTGGTCTTGTATCAGAATATGCAAAAGTCCATAAAAAGAAAAACCGCCTTACCATTATCTGTATTGCCATTTCCGTCATGCTGGTAACGGCTATTTTCGGAATGGCGGATATGAGCCTGAAAGCCCAAAAGGACGAAGCGATACGTCGGTATGGAAACTGGCACACGGTAATTTCAAATATCCCTTTGGAGGCTGCGGAGGCTATCCATGACCGAAAAGACGTGATGGTTTCCGGCCTTTTAGGTATGGCTTCCAATGCGGCAATCTATCAGGAAAAGGAACTGATCATTCAAAGCAGCAGCGGAGAACTTGCAGCACAAATGAATGTGATAGTCACGCAGGGGCATTATCCTGTTTCGGAAGAAGAAGCGCTTTTAGACCGACAGGGATTGGAACAATTTGGTTTGTCTATCGGTGATTTTATTGAAATTCCGTATAGTAACGGACAGGTAAGGCAATATCAGATTTCAGGAACTTATGCTGACTTTTCCAGTTTGAAAAGTGATGACACGCATGGACTTCTCCTGACAGAAGGAGGGCTGCGTTTTCTGCCTG
Organism: uncultured Lachnospiraceae bacterium; assembly: GCA_947246015.1. Taxonomy (GTDB): domain Bacteria; phylum Bacillota; class Clostridia; order Lachnospirales; family Lachnospiraceae; genus Kineothrix. The sequence continues at coordinate 3,062 of CAMXQE010000057.1, forward strand.
AAACGGAATATCAGGAATACAACTATATCCAGTTTAAGGATGGAACGGATATTAACCGTGCGAATGAAGAAATAAAAGTAGAATATGCCTTAACGGATGGACAGATTTCAACAAATGCCATGCTGCTTGGTCTAATGGGACAAAGCAAAAACACATCCATGTTAGGCGTGTACCTGACTGCGGCAGTTCTTTTTGTCCTTGTAGCGATGGCCGGAATTTTTATGATTGCCAGCAGCTTTAATATGAGTGTTTTGGAACGGACGCAGTTTTTTGGTTTATTACGTTGTCTTGGAGCAACAAAACGGCAGATTAAAAGATATATACGGCGGGAGGGATTGCTGTATTGCTTAAAAGCGATTCCCATTGGATTGGTTTCCGGGAGTGTCATTCTCTGGATTGCTATTTATATGTTAAATGCCATTAACTCTCAATATCTCCCTCAAATGCCGCAGTTTCAGTTCAGCATTCCCGGTATATTGGCAGGCATGGTGATAGGTATTGTTGTTGTGATGATTTCATCAGGCTCTCCGGCTAAAAATGCGGCAAAGGTATCTCCGCAGACAGCAGTAACAGGAAATATCAATCAAGCCAATAACCGGAATTTCAAAAAGGCGTCTAACACAAAAGTATTTCATGTAGATACGGCTATGGGGCTTCGCCATGCTTTTTCTAACAAAAAGAGCATGATTTTAATTGCTGGTTCTTTTGCTATCAGCATTGTCCTGTTCTTGTGCTTTACCATACTGATCACATTTATGAACCATGCCTTAAGGCCGCTGAAGCCTTATGCGGCAGATATGTCGATCGTAGGAAAGGAAACGGGCTTTTATCTGCCCCATTCTTTGAAAGAGGAAATAGCGCCTATTCCGGGGGTAGAAAAAGTATACGGGAGAATGTTTTGTACGGGTATTCCTGCAAAGGATAAAAAAGGTTCAAATACTGCAACTTTAGTTTCCTATGACGATCCTCAATTTCAATGGGCAAGCGATGTCTTGATCTCCGGGGATATTGAAAGTGTAAAAAATGGAAATGGCGTATTGGTAGATTATGGATATTCGCAGGAATTTAATTGGGAAATTGGCGATATTATCACACTGGATATTAACGGAACGGCACATGAAATAGCTGTTTCTGGCATTGTGTCTGATGTACCGCTGGATTCTGGAAGTGGAGAATGGATTATTGTCTGTTCTGAAAATACGTTCACATCTTTAACAGGAATCAGCGACTACATAGTTATAGAAATTCAAACAAGTACAGATGTATCCGGGCAGGTTAGAAACCTGATTACCGCTGATATGAAGCTGTTGGATATGCAGCAGCATAATGAGGAAGTACGCACAAGCTATTTTGCTATGGCAGTGTTTGTGTATGGCTTTTTGATTGTTATTGCATTAGTGGCTTTAATCAATATTGTCAACACGGTCAATGCAAGCGTTTCCAGCAGGAGCAACCACTATGGCGTTATGCGTGCGGTAGGAATGTCGGGGAAGCAGCTCCAAAAGGTTATACTTGCAGAAGCCGCCGCTTACGCTGTCACTGGCAGTATTGCCGGAGCTATATCGGGATTATTCCTGCACCGATTTTTCTTTGAAATGCTTATTACTTCTAATTGGGGGCAGAAATGGGAACCGCCGGTTCTGGTTCTGGCAGTAGTAGTTACGACAGCAATTTTGACTACGTTCCTTGCTGTCATTTCGCCCAGCCAAAAGATTAAAAAGACAAGTATTGTAAATGTAGTCAATGCGGGGTAAACAGCTATGAAAAAAATTTTAATTGTGGAAGCTCTGCTATAGCACTGATATTGATGATGTCGGAGAGAAAGAAAAAAACGGTCAGGACACTTCTGGCACATATACTGGTAAAGACAGTTGATGGGTTTCAGGGAATGAACCCGAAAGATGTTGTGTCATACATCGGGGGAGAGCCTTTTATCGGTGTGGTTCCGGTAGAGCCGGGGCTGACGAATGATGATAATCAAGGCTATTATTGAGAGAGCAGAGCCGGTATTGGCATAATCAAAGGAACTTAATAACAAATACAGTAAAGCAGTGAACAGGATTTTCAAAAATCGGTTCGCTGCTTTTTCCGTTTTCAGAGAGAAAGACAGTCGGATTGGATTGGCTTTTTGCCATATTCATTCACCCTGTTACATTTTACTGTTCACCTTTCTTTTTGGATATGTCTGCACAGTTCTATTTAGTAACTAAAATAGAACATATTTATCGATATACCGTTTTTCGGAAAGATGAAAAATGGGTGAAAATTTTGCAATGTTATTGACAAACAAATGATGTTGATATATTGTTTCAACTATATAAAAGAGATGTGCTTATGCCCGCCAAAGTAAAGGTTACAAAAGAAATGATTATAAATGCAGCATTGGAAGTTGCAAGGGAAGAAGGCGCAGAAAGTATAAATGCCCGGACAGTTTCACAAAAACCTGGCTGTTCAACACAGCCTGTTTTCTATCATTTTGAAAGAATTGAAGAACTCCGAATTGCAGCCCATAAAAAGGAAGCAAATTTCATATTACCTATGTGACAAATTTAAGTGGTAACTATGAAAGACCTATGTTAGAAATGGGTATGAGATATATTCAATTTGCCATAAAAGAAAAAAATCTTTTTCGGTTTCTATTCCATTCATTGCTTGCGAATAATGCAATGGCTTATGATGAAGAATATTGCATAATATTTTTCGCATTTTTATATTTTTGCCTATGGCATATTTCAGCTATCGAAAAAAGAATATATACTTTTGTATGGTTTCCCATATTCTCTGCAATTTATTCCCGCGAGCAACGAGCCAAGTGTCTGCTTGCAGACATTTGGCGACTGCCGCGAGGGTCAAATACCCCGCCCCTTGGGGCGTTTCAAATTTGATGCTCCGCTGCTTGCGGCGGGGTCTTTGACTTACGACAATTTCTTTTATCATAGCCGTAGTTAATTAAACACAAATATATATTTGGGGAGGTGTAGAATGGATAAAGAAGATGAGTATGTTCGTTGCGACGAATGTGGAAGTAAATTTCTAAAATCCAGTTCAAAAATGATGGCATTATGTCCGGAATGTGCTCATATCTTGTATGGCTATCCGAATTGTGACCATGTTTTCAAAAATGGAAGATGTATCTATTGTCATTGGGATGGGAATCGAAGCGACTATATAAAATGGTTGCTAAGTGATGACTGAACATAAATCGGAATTTTGTTTTTATATGAAAGTTGGCATAACAAGAATGATTTACTTGAAAAGCCTACCCCTTTTCAAAGCCTGTTGATAGTGCTTTATTTGCTCTATCCTCTTATTTCTGTCGTGTTAGGAAACAATTTTCCGCAAATGATAACATATATAATGCCATGTCCAATTGTTAGTTTGAGCATAACTGTTTATGCAGGGTACAAAAGAAAAAATAAATTGCTTCTTATCTTATTAACCGTTTGGGGATTGACCGGAATAAAGTCTATCATTTTTAGCGCATATGAAGATATTATTCTTTTGCTTTGCGGATTCTATGGTATTGTACTATTGGTGAATGAAATAAAGCAATCCAAAAACAAATAGACAACTTCCAAGTTTATTCTTGGACCAGAAGGTGCACATCTTAATATTTCGGGCATTTCAGGTTTGGCTTCAAAAACTTCATATACTATGTTTTTACTGAAAGCTATTCAAGAACAATATTTGAGAATGCCTATAGATAATGAAGAAAGCGTTGCGTTTGTAATTTTTAATGTAAAAGGAAAAGATTTGATGGCTATTCACAGTCCTAATGATTTTAGTGAGGATGAAGAAGGGGAAAGGGACAAAGTTTATCAAGAATATACAGACCTAGAATTAAGTACAGAACCGTTTAAGCAAGTTAATTATTTTATTCTCTATTCCAGTAATTCTTCTGCAAAGCAAGGTACATATTTACCTCACGAGGATATAGAAGAATATATTAAGGAAGCACGTTTTAAAGCTGGATTCCAAAGCTGAGAATATAGCTTTAAAAATGAAAATAGTTGAATATCTACAAAATCAACCGACAGCAACTCAAAAGGAATTGCAGGAAGCTTTAAACGAAACGAGGACACATATACAAAAAATTGTTAAAGAATTGGTTGGTGAGGGGAAAATAGAACGTAAAGGCGGAAAACGATTTGGATATTGGGAAGTAAAATAGAATTTCCCTAAAGCTGTTCTAAAGCTTTATTTCAGCTTTGGAACAGCTTTGGTAATGTTTAAAGAAAATATTCAAGCAGTTTCATTCCTAATATTATTCTGCTGATATGGAGCTGTTGCGTTATCGTTAGCTCCTTTGGATAAAGAAAAATATTTCACCACGGTTCTAATGAATCTTCCGCATCCACCCATATCTGCATACCGCCCTCAAGATATAGCCTTGCGTATTCAACAGGATTATCTATTGCCAAAGCATTTAAGGCACATTCGGAGTATGGCGTTGTTTTTAATCCTTCTTCCGCTTTGCTACAATCTATCCGTAAAAAGTAGCCTGCATAAGTATATATGTCAATACTGTTATGGTTGATGTTGTATGTTGCATAAATAATATTCATTTTTATCATCTTTCTTTAAAATTATTGAAAGCATTTCAATCAGTTCTTCCTGTCCTGTTCATTTCATGTTATAATTTGTTACAGGTTTTTCTTTCCCTTATTTTTGCCATTATAAGGGTTCGTAATACGAGGGAAAAAGATATAACACAAGGGAAAGTCTAAGGGCAAGCTTACATGCTATAAATTTAGCATTTCCAAGGGCTTGCGAACTTTTTGGAGATAAGATATAACAGTTATTAAATGTTATAAATTAGGGCTTATCAGAATTCCCGTTTATAGGGTATTTAATAGGAACATTTTTCCGAAAAGGGAGAGATACTATTTCCGAAAGTTCTGTAACGGCACAGGGCTTTTTGTATTTTATGCCGGAAAAAATGCGTTCCATGCAAAACTGCATTTAGGGAACGGGGTTTCTGATATAATGCAGTCACGAACAGGAGGGGAAAGGAACCGCAAAAGATGAAAGGGTGGATTTTCAGTACATGTGTGTGCTGAATATGAATCATACCAGGAACGGATGGAAGATTGGACGTGAGCAAAGATGTGGTTTTTTGAGGTTATAAAAAGTGTGCTGGAGAAAGAAATCTGCCAGACGCTGCTGGATATTTCCGGTTGTAAAGTGAAGCTGTACTGGCTGGATACCACCATACTGACTGATGCGGCAGCTTTTGACACGGCATACCGGATGCTTCCCTGCTGGCGCAGGGACAAGGCAGACCTTTATCTGCATACATCGGATAAGAGATTGTCTGTGGGGGCCGGCCTGCTGCTGCAGCGCGGCCTGGCGGACTGCGGAGTCAGCGGGCAGGATGCAGCGGTTGCGTGCGGACAGTATGGGAAACCCTGGCTGCCGGAGCATCCGGAGATTCATTTTAACCTGTCCCGTGCGGGAAGGCTGGCAGTTGCGGTGTTTGCAGACACCGATGTAGGATGTGATGTGGAGCAGGTGAGGCGGGCGGATATGGAACTTGCGAAAAAGTTTTTCTGTGCGGGCGAGTATGGCTATCTTGCAAGGCTGCAGGAGGGCGAACCGCGCGATACGGCGTTTTACCGGCTTTGGACGCTCAAAGAGAGTTTTGCGAAAGCAATCGGTCTTGGACAGGGAGAACTGCAGCCGGATGCATTGGAGATTGCATGGCAGCCGGATGGAGCGGCAAATATCAGACATCAGGCAGATGGAGCGGCGTATGGATTCTGGGGGTGGTGTGGTGGAGGGACGTGTCTGGGAGTTTGCGTGCGGGCAGATTAATCCCCCGTTATGATGTCATATGTGCTATAGTATATTTGGAATAAGAAAAAATCCTGACTGAAAGACCAACAGATTATGACTGTTGGTCTTTTGTGCATTTTCCGTTTTTATAATCTGAGCGCCCCACCAGATAGTCGATGGAACAATTGTAAAAATCCGCTAATTTGATTAAAATATCTATCGGAAAATCACGGACGCCGCGTTCGTATCTTGAGTAGACATCTCTATGCAGATTAAGAGATGAAGAGAGTTCTTTGATTGTAATGTCATGATCAATCCGCATATCCTGAATACGCTGAAATTTCAATGAATACACCTGCCTTTTTTGAGAATTTTATAGACAAAGTATACAGAAAATGCTATAATTCTAAATGCAAATAAGACCATTCGGTCTTGCCGAAATTAATTCAAATACCCCGATGCAAGCAACGGGGTATTTGACCCTCGCGGCAGTCGCCAAATGTCTGCAAGCAGACACTTGGCTCGTTGCTCGCGGGAATAAAAAGAAATAATGGATATATTTTTTGATAAAAAGCAGAGAATAATTATGAAATCGTTATAAAAGTATGAGACATGAGGAAAAACGCAGATGAGAAAGATAACAGGAATCATAGTTCTGATTGGAACTGTGATAATGGGAGTCTGTCTGACAGGTTGTTTGGAAAAAACAGTAAAGTATTCGGAATGCGTGGTTGATAAAGAGCAGGCGGATGCTATCATTGCGGAGCGTGAAGAGGCGGTATGTTTAATAGAGGATTTGGTCTTTGGCGAAGAAACGCTTTTTTATGATGATTCCGAAGAAACATTTTATTATTCTCTCGTGGAGGGGGACACAGACAGTTATGACCCCTGTATCAAAATAAAAAGTGAGGAAAAAGGCTTAAAGTTGGCATTCTTAGAGGAGATTACTGAAGAAGGAATAAAAAGCAATGAGACAATATCATTTCTTGCCTATTCCGGGGATGTTTATTGTATCTATCATCTGAAATGTACGACGCTTCCGCTTATGAATATAGAGTGTCCGGAGGAAATTTTGGACGGTTACGTTCCCATGGAAATAACGCTTTTTGATAACAGCATAGGTGCGCCGGGAAGACTTGTGCGTTCAGGGGGAGAAATCCGACTGAGAGGCGCTACGGCAAACGCATATCCGAAAAAAGGATTTCGTTTTTCTCTAAGGACAGAATCAGTCGGAGACAGTGTGCGTCCGAACCATATATCCCTTCTGAATATGCGGCAGGATGATGACTGGTTACTGTATGCGGCCTATAATGACCAGGAAAAAGTCCGGAATGTTTTTTCTTCCAATCTATGGAAATATACCTGTGCGGCGGATAATGCACAGAAAACAGACTTTGGGATGGAGTATAAATATCTGGAGCTTTTTATAAACGGTAAATATTGGGGATTATATGCACTGGGATATCCGATTGATGAAAAGCAGGTATGTATAGAGGCGGACAGCAGTGAAGCTGTTTTATATAAGCATGGACTGCTGGGAAAGCAGGGAGATGAAAGTCTCCGGTTCACAAAGGATGGAGACATCTTTGGCCGCATGGAAGAGTCACCGGACGAGAATATGCGGAACCAGTCTTTTTTACAGCGCTATTACTATAATTTATATACCAATGCGGATAATAATGAAAGACTGCATTCCGGTATCGATATGGATAATGCGGCAGACTTTTATCTGTTTGTTAATTTAGTACAGGGTGTGGACAATGCAGGTCTTATTAAGAATTTTTATATCCTGCTCCAAAATGGAAATGGGAAAGAAGGGGCAAAAGCTCTTTATGCGCCATGGGACTTAGACCTTACATGGGGAAATAATACGGGTGAAGCGGAAGCGAATTATACAGCGCCGTACGGCTTTGGGCCGGATTATAACTGTGTCATAGAAAGCGGGTATATCAGTCAGCTGATGATAAATGGAGATACAGCCATATGGGAAAAAATATTTGAAAAGTACCATACTTTAAGAGAGGGCGGATGGTCTGAAGAAAATATGAATCAGATGCTGGCCCGATATGAAGCCGATATTTTTGCTTCCGGGGCTTATCTGAGGGATATGGAGCGATGGCCGGACGGAACATACGCAGATGCTGCGGACGGATTAAATGTTTTCCGTGCGTATGTCAGGAACCGTCTGCGGGAAGCGGATTTATATTATGAGCGCCTGGAAGCGGCATATTACGAAAATTCCAATGTTTTTATCAGGCGCAGCGCACAGTATAAGGATTTTTTTGAAGGTGTTTTTCTGATAGAAATAAACAATCACGAACTGCTGGCGGATTCGGATTATTCTGTTTTTTTGGAATATATGGGAATCAGTCTTCCGGCTGTCACGGAAGAGGTGCATTTTATACTGGTTAATCCGAAAGAGGAAAAAATTGAGTACTTACCGGCCCTTTATGAAGAGGAGGGGCCAAGAGAGACCTGTATAGGCAGGGTTTCTTTTTCAGAACTGCGGGAAGGCGTATATGACGTAAAGGTGAATGGGGTCGAGTGCCATAGTACAACGATTTTTTCCAAACCTGAAATGAAAATGGAAATCATAAAAGGTACGGATGTATATGAATTTAATTGTACAAACGGATATGATATGCAAAAGTGGAAGAGCGGTTTTGATGAATTAACTCTTTATATCGAGGCGTTATCCGGCACAAATTACCGGGCTGTGGCGGAAATCAATAATCCTGCGCTCTGGCAGAAGGAGGACTATATCGCACTATTTGGAAAGCTGGGGATAGCGGAAGAGGATATCTGCGGGAACACGGACTTTATCGTGTGGAACGGGCCGGAAAAAACGGGATTTTCACTGGATGGTTTTCATGTTTCCGGTAGCAGCTGCGATACACCGCTTGGCTCTTTGGGCGTATTTGAAAATGAATGGGGAGAATACGGGGTTTATCTGGACGGCAGGGAATGCTTCGTCAGTTCCCCGGAGAAGAATCAGGATGTGGATATCCGTATTGTATTATTAGACCCGGAATCCTATGAAAGAGTGGATATGATAACTTTTTCAGATGACATGCAGTAATCGCGGAGGTGAACCATTATAAAAAAATACAGAAATGAGTGGAAGTACTGCTGCAGTACAGAGGAAGCCGGCATCATAAGCAGGCGTCTGTCAGCAATCCTTGCTAAAGATATTCATAGTGATGAGAACGGAACATATGAAGTCCATACTCTCTATTTTGACGATTATAAAAATTCCTGTACGAAAGAAAATGATGCGGGCATATCGAAGCGCTTCAAATACCGCATCCGGTATTACGGAAATCAGTGTGAATATATGAAACTGGAATGCAAGGAGAAAATAAACGGTTTCTGCCATAAAGAAAGCTGTATGGTTTCTTTGGAGGAATACCGGATGATTATGGAAGGGAAAACAAATGAATTAATCTGGCAGACAGAAGAGCCTTTGTTAAAGCGGTTCTGCGTCTGCTGTATGGTGAGGCAGTTTGTACCTAAAGTAATGATTGATTATGAGAGAAAAGCATATGTTGAGGAAATTGCCAATATACGTGTTACCCTGGACGGGAATATCTCGGTTTCCGATGATTTTAGCCATTTCCTGGACGGCAATTATATGCGGTATCCGGTTCAGGAGAAAGGGCAGTATATTCTGGAAGTTAAGTTCGACTATATCATGCCGGGATATATAAAGCATATGGTTACAAACCGGAGGCTGGTGCTTTCTTCTTTTTCCAAGTATTGTGCCGGAAGAAAAAAAATACAGAGTATGGGGAGATAAATAGATATGATGAAAACTGTTTTGGAAAACATGGTAAATTCTTATTCAAATTCTATATTGAATACATCTGTTATTGTTGCAGTGCTGCTTACGGTGTTATTGTTAAGTGTGTATGAATTTCTGGTATACAGACTGGTATCGCACCGGGCATTTTATAACCGGTCATTCAATATCTGTATTGCGATTCTGCCGTTTTTTATTTCGACGATTATTTTGTGCCTTCAGTCCAATATCGTCATTACGCTGGGAACAATAGGAGCGCTGGCAATTATCCGTTTCCGGACGGCGTTGAAAGACCCGGTGGATATGTTATATCTTCTGTGGTCGATTCATATAGGAATAACCTGCGGCTGCCAGCTATATGAAGTGGCCGTTCTGACTTCCGTTATCGTGACCATCATGCTGATTGTGCTGGAACATCTCTCTCTTGGAAAGCGGCCTTTTGTATTGGTGCTGAATTGTTCGCCGGAAGACGAGAAGCAGGTGCTTGAAAAGATAGGCGGGCAGACAAAAAAATTCAGGGTGAAGAGCCGGAATTTTACAGACAAAGGTTTGGATATGGTCTTGGAGCTGTCTGTTAAATATCCTGAAAAACTTTCAGAGTCTATCAGGACGGCGGAATCCGTGAAAAAATTTTCCATTATTGAATATGACAGCGATGATATTTTATAATTAAAAAATTTAATGATGAAAATTTTGTGATTATATTTTAATTAAAGAAAAGGAACTGCACACGAATGGTTCGTGCGGCAGTTCCTTTTTGCCGATTGCGCCAAAGGCAGAGAAAACTGTATCAAAAATCCCCTTCCTCCACATTCTTATAAACAGCGAATCCGAAAGTCCCGATTCCCGTATTACATGCAGTGGAAACCGAGGAACGCTGCATAATCACCGTTTCGAAGGGAATCCGGCGCAGCGCTTCCCGCCGGATGAAGTTCTGCTGTTCCACGTTGCAGCCGGCATGGGAAATGAAAATAACGTCGGTACTGATTTTTTTTCTGTGCAGCAGATTCCAATGCAGGAATCTGCTTTTCGCACTGTCCATCTTTCCTGCCTCGGTTCCGGTCATGACTAAGCGTCCCTGACGCATTTTCAGTACCGGATGCAGCTGGAACAGTTCGCATATCCGGGCGGACATTTTATTCATATAGCCCCGTTTGGAGTAGATTTTTACAGACGGGAGGAAAAAGTGGGTTGATATCCGGCCTTTTATCCTTTCCACCTTTTCGCGGATGTCGCGGGCGGAGCAGCCTTCCATTGCAAGCTTGCCTGCATATAAAACTACCAGCCCCTGGCCGCAGGACACCTGGGCGGAATCGATAACGTGGACATGGTCGAATCCCTGTGCAGCGGTCAGTGCGGTTTGGTAGCTTTGTCCGATATTCCCGGACATGGAAATATGGATGACCCGTTCCGCCCGTGTCAGCATTTCGGCAAAGAATTCCTCATATTCCTCTACGGAGACACTGGCGGAAACGATATTGCCCGTATCTTCCGTCATATACTGCAGAAGGTCGTCTGACGTGATTTCCAATGTATCAGAGAACCGTCCGCTGGCGGTCTGGATATATAAGTACATCACCCCAATGTCATATTTTTCCAAAAGACTGTCCGGCAGGTCGCTGATGCAGTCTGTGGTAATGGCTACTTTCTTTTTCCTGCGGCGGGAAATCTGCTGGATTTCCGCATCAATGTCCCATTCCTCTTTTTCATCGTCCTGTGCCGAATGGTATTCGATGATATCCCCGGGAAGGAAACGCAGGATTTCCGCTTCCAGAGCAGTGCCCTGAATAGGTTTTTCCAGATAACCGTCAAATCCTTCTTCTAAAAGCTTTCTGCCGGATTCCGCGACGGAGTTGGCAGAAAGGGCTACCACTGCAGAATCACGGCACAGACCGTTCTCCTGCTTCCGGAGCTGTTTCAAAGTCTGCAGGCCGTTCATTTCCGGCATCATATAGTCCAGTAAAATCACATGATAATACTTTCGTTTGGTCATTTCCAGGCATTGTGCCCCGCTTCCGGCGATATCGATTTTCATTTTGGTTGCCTTTAACAGCTTGCTTTCCACCATGGAATTCATTTCGTTATCGTCTACGATAAGGATACGGGCTTCCGGCGCCTCGAAACTCTGACGGTATTCCGGCGCTCCTTTTTTGTGGCGGGATAGGAACCGTACGGGGCCAATCGGTGTATTGTCCACGATTTTCTGCGGAAGGATGACCGTAAAGGTAGAGCCCCTTGTGTAAATGCTGTCTACCGAAATTTCGCCGTCCATAATATCCACCAGCTGTTTGGTGATGGAAAGACCCAGGCCGCTTCCTTCCACTTTCAGATTCTTCCGTCTGTCGGCTCTCTTGAAAGAGTCGTACAGGTACTGGAGGTCTTCCTTACGGATGCCGATGCCGGTGTCTGTTACGGAGATTTTCAGACGGGGCATTTCTCCTTCCGCAGTTTCCATATGGGCAGCGAGGGTTACAGAACCGGTGTTAGTGTATTTTGCGGCATTGGTAAGGATATTAAGGATAACTTGATTAATGCGCTTTACATCGCCCCAAAGGACGGAAGGCAGATTTTCGTCAATATCTATCAGGAAGTCCAGATTCTTTTCCTTCAGGCGGACCTGAATCATGTCAATCAGACTGTCAAATAAATCCAGTGTTTTGTATTCCATGGGAATGATTTCCATTTTCTTCATTTCCATCTGTGATAAATCCAGAATATCGTTGATGAGATTTAACAGCATCTTGCTGGCGCTTTGGATGTTCTGCGCATATTCTTTCGTTACGGACTCCCGGCTTTCCCGCAGAATCATTTCGTTCAATCCGATGATGGTATTGATGGGAGTGCGCAGTTCGTGGCTCATGCTGGCAAAGAAACTGTTCTTTGATTCGCTGATTTGTTCTAATTCCTTCTGCTGTTCCTGGGCAACGGAGCGTTCCGTATTGAACATCTTAATCTGTACTTTTAAAATGATTCCGCCCGCAAGGCCGACAGCGAGCATGGCAAAGAGGGAATCCAGATAGGCCGCCAGTCTGGAGTCCATCGGAACGATGGATTCCGGATGATGATATCCATAGCTGTAAGTGATGACATCTGCAATCAGTGACAGAATAAGGAAAAAGATAAGCCGTTTACCGGAAAACATCAAAAATACGTAAAACAGTCCGAGCACAAACCAGATGACGGCTCCGCCTTCCAGTCCGCCGCTTAGGAAAAACATGGCCGGGAATATGAAAAGGATAATGAGGAAACCGACAATAACGGCGGCAAAATCAATTTTACGGTATTTAAATGTAATCAGAAGCTCGATTCCCATTACGGTCAGCAAAACAAGCAGGGGAATCAGTATTACATTCAGATCCATCAGGATCATACATTCGATGATACCCATGCCGGCGAGGACACAGCCTACGAGAATAATCATCCGGAAGATGCGTTCCCGCAGCTCATAATCCCTTCCGTATATGGTTTCCAATAGTTTCTTTATCATTTTGCGGAATCTCCTTCCTCTGTATGTTTCTGACTCTGCCGGATGCCGGATACGGTTTCCAGTGCCGGCATATAGTCGGACATTTCAATTTTTTTCCGTACCGGCGCCAGCTTTTCGCGGAGCATGACGTCTCCGTAACGGTAGTTTTGCAGTTCGGATAAAACCGTAAGCATCCGTGCTCCGTCCAGGGCATAAGCGGCGTCCTCCAGTTCCGCTAAGAGACGGTCAAAAGTTTCTTCGTCCAATTCCGGCTGATTGGCGGGCGTTTGTCTGGTTTTATATATTTCGCCGTTTTCCGGCGATTCTTTTTGCGGTGTTTCTTTTTCCAGTGTTTCTTTTTCCAATGTTTCTTTTTCCGGAGCTGAAAGGTGGAGCAGAGGACATTGTTCCAGTTCCGCCATGACACGGCAGTGTTCAGCGGCCATTTCCCCATGATGCCGGAGAATATATTCGATATCATCTTTTTTGCCTGCCATTTCCAACGCTTTTGCCATAGCTGCAAGGGGCGCGGCGCCGATGCTGTGCATCGTGCTCTTTAAGGCGTGTATTTTAATGATATAATTGGTCCAGTCCTGCTGTTCAAACAGCTGTTCCAAAATCCGGCGCTCTTCAGAACCTTTGCTGACGCAGGCGCTCAGGATGTCCAGATATTGCTTCCGGCTGCCGCAGTAAAGCAGGGCCTGCCGGACGTCCAAATCACCTACTACAAGCTCCGCTGCTTCTTTGGAAGCTGCATGGCGGGCTTCAGGTCCGGTCTGAAAAACCAGTTTTTCTCCGGGAAGGTTCCGTTTCAGGACACGTTCCAGCACGGAGGTTTCTATCGGCTTTGCCACGAAGTCATCGAATCCCTCTTCCAGAAACATTTCCCGGTTTCCCGGTGCGGCATTGGCCGTCAGTGCGATAATCGGAACTTTCTGATAGTAAAGCCCTACTTTGTTCCGTATACGGTGCATGGTTTCGATACCGTCCATTTCCGGCATCATATGGTCCATGAAAATGAAATCGTAAGAAGCATTTTCAACTACTTTCAGGGCTTCCTGGCCGCTGGTGGCATATGTTACCTTTATCCGGTATTCTTTCAGCAGGCCCTCGATGACCCGGATATTCATCAGATTATCATCTACCACGAGAACATGGGCGCCGGGAGCGGTAAATTTCTCCGGGCGTACCATTTGCTTGCCGCCTTCGCTGTCGGTGCTTCCGTTTAAGATAGAAACGACCGGCAATATGTAGAACGGTTTGTAGAGCCGCAGGATGTCAGGGTTCGACAGCTTCTTTTCGTCCGGGCGGTCGATGACGAGAATGAGCTTGGTATGCCTGGACAGTTCGTCGAAGTAGGACTGGTTTTCAAGATATTCGGCCATGCTGATAAAGATATGGCTGAATTTCTCATGCTTCTCCCTTCGTTTCAGTTCGGCGAAGTTCCGGCACATATGGCATTTCACCTGAAGCTGCCGCTGCATGTGGGTAATATTGTCGGTGTATTCATCTCTGATGAAAGTCATGCGGAACTGTTCCATATCGATATAGGTAGCGACATTGATATGTTCCCTGTCTTTGGCACAGGCAATCGGTTCCTCATTCAGAACCTTCTGCGGGACCACGAAGCGCATGATGGTTCCCTTTCCGAGACGGCTGCGGGCAGTAATCGTACCGCCCATTTTCAATACCAGAGCCCTTGCGATGGCCAGTCCCAGGCCGACCCCGCCTTCCTGACGGTTCCTCCGTGTATCCACCTGGCTGAAACTTTCAAACAGTTTTTCCAGACTTTCCTCGCTCATGCCGATACCAGTATCCTTCACGGAGATGCACAGGTTCACTCCGTAATTTTCCTTTCTGGCATTGATTTCGATGCTGACGCAGCCTTCATTGGTAAATTTGATGGCGTTGTCTACCAGATTCATAATGACCCTCCGGATTTTTTTCTCGTCGCCTAAGAGACCGGAAGGTATGTCGGCGGAACAGTCTACAATCAGTTCAATCTGCTTGTCGCCTTTCCGGGCCATTGCCATATTGATGATATCGTTTATGGTGGAAGTAATGTTGTAAGCTTCCTCTTCCAGATTTATTTTTCCCTGCTGAAGCTGGGCAAAGTCCAGAATATCGCTGACCAGAGTCATAAGATTGCGGCCGGCGTCCCTGATATCGAAGATTTCATCCCGCATTTTTTCCAAATCATGCTCCCGCAGCGCCAGTTCGCTCATGCCGCAGATGGTATTGACCGGCGTACGGATTTCATGGCTGACGTTGGAGAGGAAGTCGTCCTTGCTCTGTTCGGCATCCACCAGGGCTTCAATGATTTCATATATCTCGTTGTTGTTCTCATTCTGCCGTTTCATCCAGATATACACCACATATTCCATACAGAAAATATTTCCGGTCTGAGTCAGCAGGTGAAGCAGGGTTTCGCCCTGCAGGGAATAGAGGGTATCGGTAATGACGCCATGATAAAAGAGAACAAAAGAAAGAGAAACGAGGGTAAGCCATAGGAGTTTCGTGTAACCGTAAAAAGCCACGAGGACTGACAGGGCCATAAAAGTAGGTATGACGGATGTCAGGCTTTCCTTATGGGTGGAGTACAGGATAATGCTGAGCTGTATCAGAACAGTGGTAATGGCTGCCCTTGTCCGGAAATTTTTGTATTTACTTAAGAAAATAATCCATGCCGCGGCGGCATCCGCCAGCAGGAAACCGATAATCCATGCATCCCAGCCATGGCGGGCGGCGCCGAGGCATAAGTTGGCGGTATAGAAACTGTAAAAAAGGATAACGGAACGTTCCGTATTCCGTTGATTCTGCTTATTCTGGTTAAAATATTCCAAAATGTTCCCTCCTTAGAGCGCATTTGAAAATGAAAATTGCTTTCCGCAATCTTCAAACACGCTTTAGTGCAGCTGCCGGTATATTTTGCGTAAAATCAGGAAGATATCGGGATTAAATTTTTTACCGCTGTCAGGTTCCATGATTTCGAACGCTTCGTCGATGTTGTAAGAACCCCGGTAGACACGTGTCTCGGTAATGGCGCAGTAAGCGCTTACCACGGATAAAATTTGTGCCGCGAGGGGAATCTCCGCTCCTTTTTTGCCGCATGGATAGCCGCTTCCGTCCCAGTTTTCATGGTGGTAATGGGCAATATCGATGGACATTTGGAGAAAATCGTTGTAATCTCCCGTGTTGCGGATGTCCTGAAGGATTTTGGCCCCGATTACCGTGTGGGTCTGTATCACTGCTACTTCCTCCGGCAGAAGGGAATCTTTTTTCTGCAGGATATCGGTCGGTATCGCCACGTTTCCCAAATCGCAGAGCGGAGCCGCCAGTTCAATGGTTTCCACGTAGGAATCGGAAATCTGATGGCTGTAGAGCGGTGAAAGCTGCATGGCTTCCGCCAGTTTGCGGCAGTTATAACAGAGCCGTTCCATATGGTCTGCATCATAGCAGGCATTTTCCCTTGCCACGCGGATTAACGCATAGAGGACATTCTTTTTTTCAAGTTCCAGCTGGCGGAGCTGTTCGGTGACGGAACTTTGCAGCAGCCGGTTCGTTTCCACCAGTTCCTTGTTAGAATAATACAGTTTCAGATGAAGCTGAAGACGGGCTTTTACCACTGCCGGGATAAACGGTTTCGTAATATAATCTTCTCCGCCCAGATTGAAGCCTTCCACTACGTCCGACGGGTCGTCGAAAGCGGATATGAAAATAATGGGAATATCCCTTGTAGCCACGTTTTCTTTCATAATCCGGCAGAACTGGTGCCCGTCCATCTCCGGCATTGCCACATCCAGTATGATAAGCTGGGGGCGGAGCCTTTCTACGATTTTCAATGCCTGTATGCCGTTTTCTGTCAGAACCGGCGTGTGCCCCATCTCCTGTATAATATCCCGCAGAATGAACCGGTTGGTATCCACATCATCCACGATGAGGATTTTTGCGGATTCTTTTGTCTTATACGATTCCGTCATGTTGTTTCTCCTGTATGTAAATTTTTGCGGCCGGCGCCGTCTTTTCTACTATATTTATATATTATGAAGCGTATCATTAATTCGACGTTATGGCAAGCGGTTTAGGGGATTTTTCGCGGAAATCAGGTTCCGGATGCGCAGGGATTTTTGCGGATTTGGAAAATTGCCCTAAAGAAATTTATCAAAAGTCCGATAATAATAATAAGACATCAGTAATATTTCACGAAAGGAGGAGTGAACGATGCGTATTGAAGCATATGCACAGGTTCAGCAGATATATAACACATCCAAGGCAGACAAGAGCCGTAAGAGCGCAAAGGCGAATGTTTCGGAAGCAGACCAGCTTGAGATATCCAGCATGGGCAGGGATTACCAGATTGCGAAACATGCGGTAGCAGCAGCGGCGGACGTCAGGGAAGATGTAACGGCTCCTCTCAGGAAAAGTATTCAGGCAGGTACTTACGAGGTGAGCGTTGAGAAATTTGCTGATAAATTATTAAACAGACTGGAAGAAATGAGGTAAGCCCGTGGCAAGTTTGATGGAAAACCTGATTGAAACATTGGGTGATTTATGTGAAGAATATGAAAACTTGCTTGGGCTATCTACCCGGAAAAAACCGGTCATTATATCCGGTAATCTAAAAGAGCTATCAAAAATCACGGATGAAGAACAAATCGTTGTGAGCAGAATCAATCAGTTAGACCGTAAGAGACAGGAAGTGGTTCGTGATATCGCCAACGTGGTAAACAGGGATGTTGAAGATTTGAAGCTGGACAGTATTATTCAGATGCTGGAACCGAGACCGACAGAGCAGCAGAAGCTGGCAGTGGTTTATGACAGATTAAGCGATGTGGTGCACAGGGAGAAACAGGTGAATGAGCAGAACAGGGAGCTCATTGCCAGTGCACTGGAGATGGTAGAATTTGACATAAATATGTTTCAGGCAATGAAGGCTGCCCCGGAGACGGCCAATTACAACAAGGGTGCATACAGCACAGGCAGTGTGATAGGGGTAGACAGAAGCGAGTTTGATGCAAAACAATAATCCTAAAGGAGAGGTGATATCATATGCCATTATTTGGAAGTTTATATATAGGTGCGTCGGGACTTCAGACGTCACAGAATACATTAAATACGACTGCTCATAATATGTCGAATGCCGATACCAAGGGGTATACAAGACAGCAGATATTGCTTGGTACGAGAAGTTATATTAATCTTTCCAGCAGCGCCTCCGCTGTTTCTTATCAGCAGTATGGTCTGGGCGTGGTTTATTCCCAAACAAGACAGGTCAGGGATGTGTTTTTGGATAAGACATACCGTAAAGAGTCAGGGCGTCTTTCTTTTTATGAGACGAATACGAAAGTCATCGAAGAGATGGAAGACTTATTCGGAGAGTTTCAGGGCGTGGAATTTTCGGAATCGTTGGAGAATTTATGGAAAATCATGCAGGATTTGTATGAGGATCCCTGTGAACTGACGAACCAGAATATGTTCGTTTCGCGCTGCGACCAGTTCCTTACGAGGGCCGGGCTGGTTTATGACGGACTGTGCGAACAGCAGGATAACCTGAACGAACAGGTTGCCAAAATGGTGGAGCAGATAAATGACTACGGCGAGGAGCTGGTATTCATTAATAAGCAGATTATGCGGATGGAAGCGGGCGAAATCGAGCACGCGAACGACCTGAGGGACAGAAGGAACCTGATTCTGGATGAATTGGGGAAACTGGGCCGGATTAGCTACGAAGAAGATTTCAACGGCGTAGTCAGCGTAAAATTCGAGGGAGTCAATTTTGTGACTTCTGATTTGGCAAATAAAGTAGATGTATATACGGATAAGGAAACCGGTTTCCACACGCCTTACTGGAAGCAGCTGGCGAAATATAAGACGAACTCGTGGGGAGAGAAAGAGCTGGATTTGGAAGCGTGCCGGATGTACGACCCCACACAGAAAATTTCCACGGTGATGAATACGGATATCGGTTCCATGCGTGCGACTCTGCTGGCAAGAGGCGAGAAGCGGGCAACTTATCAGGATTTGGAAAACGAAAACCTTTATAACAGGGATATTTCCCAGTCGCTCCTTATGAATGTACAGGCAGAATTTGACCGGCTGATTCATTATGTGGCAACTACCATCAATGATGTGCTCCGGCAGGCAGCACTGAGCGAACCGGATACGAATTATCTGAAGGATGCAAACGGCCGGCCGTACCAGATGTTTGAACTGATTGCGGATGATCCGGATGTTGGTTATTCCATAAAGAATATGATTGTGAGCGAAGAGCTGAAACGGGAGCCGGGCACCCTGTCGTTCCGTTTAAAAGATGATTCGGAGGATAAGGCGTCCATACGGAAGATGCTGGATGCTTTTGAAGCAGAAACGTATCAGCTGAACCCGAATCTTCAGACAAAGACGAATATCACGCGGTTTTACAATGCGTTAATCAGTCAGATCAGTAATACAGGCGAAATGAATAAGGATTTCCAGACAGCACAGGAAGCTACCATCAATGAG
>CAMXQE010000058.1 GCA_947246015.1 uncultured Lachnospiraceae bacterium
TTACCCATTTCCCTACTGCCTGTCGGGATACATCCAGCCTTTCAGCTAAGTCCTCTTGCGTCATGCCGTTGTCTTTCAACAATGCTTTTAGTTTTTGTCCTAATGTCATTTTTATCCACCTCCTACACACATTCTACTCCTAAGTAATAAAGAAAAACGACCAATCTATAGTTTCATCTTGTCAACTTTGCGTTTCGTTCACTTATTTTATCGTCATTTTCTGCACATATCATGAAAGTTTCATGGTTCTTATTCCTGCCTTTCCTTTCTGTGATACGTTGATAGTTTCTGAAAAATCGAGCAGGGAAGGTTTCTCTCCCTACCCGCCGCGCGGGGCATCCGTCAGCTCTGCTGACATACTTCCTTTGGATGCCCCTGTGCATAAAAAAGGCAGCTGATTATCTGTTAAGATAAACCGCTGCCATAGGTAAGCAATATTCAGTTTTCATATTCCCCTTTCTACATTGACATTGTAAATAGAGCAGATGAAAAATACTTGAATTTCCTAATTGCTTAATGCACTTCTTCGACAAATGGAAATTTTCTATTGCAAAGTTAAAATATATTTACAGACATCTGATATGTCTTTGCCAATATACGCACTATTATAACTTCTAAACTCATCCCTTGTGGTTGTTCCCGTTAGTACAGCAATAAATTCAACTTTTGCATTTTCAGCTGTCTTAGCATCAACCAAACTGTCTCCAACATAAAATACCTCTTCATTCATTGTTTCCAAATGTTCAATAGCCCAAAGCAGTCCTTCCGGATTAGGTTTCTCTATCTTTACATCCTCAGCTCCCACAATAATATCAATCAACTCATGTGCATTGAATTTGCTTAATATCTGTTCAATTCTATAATGAAATTTTGTTGTAACAATAGCTGTCTTATATCCTTTAGCTTTCAGCTTTTGCAAAACATCTTTCACTCCTGCATAAAGTTCGGTATTAGCAACCATAACGCTATCAGCTTTTTCCTTAAACAGTTTCATGAATTGCTCTGCCTCATCTAAATTATTATTCGATGTTAATTCAAAGTATGTTTCTTTTAAAGATAATCCTATTGTCTTTTTTATATCTGCAATATTCGGGGCTGCATAACCTAATTTTTCCAAAGCATAATTTATACTTAATACAATACCATTTGTAGAATCTCCTAATGTATAGTCAAAATCGAAAATTATTGCTTTCAGCATATTGATACACCTCCATAAACCAAATTTTTTCGTTACAGATAATCCAATAGTTCGTTAATATGCTTAATATGGTAATCTGTATATTTGATGATAGCTTCTCTCTGTTTTGCATTTTTCGTTTCAAACATTTCAGAAAAAACGGTGCCCATACCTGCTGCCTTCGCACCACATAATTCATTTGAGCCGCCATCTCCAACAAACAGACACTGCTCTGGCGATACATTCAAACGCTGCATTGCTAACTCATAAATTTGCCTGTCAGGTTTTAATAATCCAACATTGCACGAAAAGACAGAATCATCAAAATACTTAAATAATGGTGATTGGTTCCAATACTTACAATCAATGCAATCCGCATTACTTATCAGTCCCAATTTGATATCTTTTAATTTCAATTTTTCTAAAATATCTAATACTTCTTTTGATATCATTTTTAGGGCATTTTTCATTCTCTGCTCACGGGCAAATAAAACTTGCTCTTTTTGAATATCACTAACTTCAAACGGTATAAGGGACATTATCTTATCTATAATTTCTTTTTCAGTTTTTATGAAACCCAAAGCTCTTTCATGATACAGTATATCATTTTCAGCGTATTGTTCCCACTCGTTAACAGACAAGTTCAATATATCATATTCGTTGTTTGTTTTTTCATATGCGGGAACTATCAATGTGAAAAATAAATCAAAATATATCGCCTTTATCATTTTTCCCCCTATAAGTTCCGATTGAACAAAAGCCACCGTTTGTTAAAATGTTCAATGCCATTATTTTACCACATACTCATTCTCAATTCCATTGAATTTTACTTAATTCCCTTTTTCCATATTCCGTTCAATCATCATTTCCCTGCCCGTTCCCTCTGCGCTGTGCTGGCTGTCTCCGGCTTGCAGAACCCGATTCCCGCGGTAACTGTCGGCTGTTTGCCCGTTCCTTTTCCCTGGCTGGCCTTTCCCTTATAGAACGGTTTTGGTAATTTTTCTCCTTTGCTGATATTGTGGATAGAATATTTGTGCAAAAGAAAAAGACATCTTCGTTGTTTGAAAATGCCTTTTTCAGATACGCAGCTATTTAATTTCCTTTCATTCTGCTGTGAGCGTTATTCCGTCTTTTAACAGCATATCTATTTTATCCAGTCCTATTTCCGTCTGTTCCCGTACTTCCTCTGTATCACCTTTCTCGTCCAATGCCGCCGTATCATTCATCTGCCGTGTCGGTTTGGATATCTCCACACTGGTAGTCGTCGCCATTCCTCCGATGCGTCTCGTCATTACCAGCACACGTGAGCCGTCGGGTTTTACCTGAATGTCGGTATCCACCTGATTTTCCCCTTTGGTACGGTCTGCCGCTCCTTCCCTTTCCGAGTTCTTCTCAATCAGGAAACTTAAAAATCCTTTGTATTCCAGATAACCTTTCAGATTACCGGCAGTATACTGCATCTGCATGACCTCTTTGATGACTTTCAGCCAATTCGTCTTGTCAAACAGGCTAGCCGCGCTGTAATTTGCAACGGAATCCCTCTGATGGGCCTGCGCCATGATAAACCGTTCCAATGCACCAGGATATTCCCCGGTACTGCTCAGATGAGCGCTGTAGGCGTACATCTGGGCCACATTGCAGTTGGAAGGGTCTACTTTCGATATGTCTACCATACATTCTGTTTCCTTGCCGGATTCGTCCCACATCTTTACCTTATAAACCGGATTCTCCGGGTCGAATCCCTTCGGCCGGTATACTGTCATGGATGTGCCTGTTACTACATTTGCCCATGCAGTGACTGCCTCATCTCCCTCCTCCGTATCCGTCCCATGCAGTACTACGCCCGTACCGGAACATGTTACATTCCATTTGTGCGTTGCCTCTGTACCTGCTGCTTTTCCTGTCTTCTGTTCCGCTGCGGATTTTCCTGTCCTCTGTGCTGCATCCGCCCCGTTCTGCCGCTTTCCCTGCTGCATATAGGTTCCCTGATATCCGTCTGTCCTCAATCCGTTTACATTCATATTTTACCTCATTTCTGCGCTGCTTTTTGCGCACGCCAAGTTTGTGGATGCAGCGCAGACACAAACTTGTGGAGTGAAAGATTTGAAAAATCTTTCACTCTTTCCCTCATTTCCGCTCCTATTTCCGCCTGCCCTTATACTCCCTTATGCTTGTGCTTCCATTTCTGCCCGCTGCTGTCCTTTTATAAGCATTCACCATATTCGCATAACTGTTTCCATATGAAGAAGTGCTGCCGCTCCATCCCGTGCTCTCCGTACCCTGTCCCGTCAGGCCCGCAGATGATACACCCAGACTGCCAAACTCCGTAAGACCCAGAGACGATACACCCAGACTCCCCAGCCCTGCAAGACCCAGAGACGATACACCCAGACTCCCCAACCCTGCAAGACCCAGAGACGATACACCCAGACTCCCCAGCCCTGCAAGACCCAGAGACGATACATCCAGACTGCCCGCTCCTGCTAATCCTAAAGACAGCGCATTCAAACTGCCGGTTCCTGTCAGTCCCAAACCGGATGTATTCAGTCCGGCCAGCATCATACCATAATTTTTAACCGGAATCGCGGAACCATAGCATTCCTCTTTACTGGCGCCAATCACCTGATAGCTCACATTCGGCACGTACGGAGACACTTCTGCGGAATAGGTTTCCCGCAGCATGGTAATGACTTCTTTCTCATATTCCGGATTGCCCTTCATACTTTCAAACGCCTCTTCTTTGAAAATCAAAGCCCCCGAAGCGCCTGTCTTCATACCCGTACTGACCGGAAGCCCCGATACCACATTACATATGTACTTCTTGTATTCCTCCATGGTCATCTCTTCCTTCGGCTTATCCATATCCACCTCATACTGCGTGGCATAAAGAGGCGGATGGCTCATGACCACGTCTTCTCCTTCAGGAAATACCGTATTCTCTTTTTTTACGGCTTTTTCCATACAATCCGAAAAAGAAGCCTGCTTTTGCCCGTATGCCGTTTTCCTGTTCCGCACTTCGTAAAATGCCTGTATGGCTTCCCGTATTCCGCTGATATCCATGCCTGCTCCCTCTCCTTTCACCTTCCAGTCCTTCAATCCTTATATAAAGAATACGAGCGGAGCAGGAGAAAAGTTTCACTTTTATCCTGTTTATTTTCTAAATGTTTCCGTCCAGACCCGTTTCCCGTCACTTTCTACCGTCACTGCACCGCTTTCCGCGGTAATATAAATCCGGCACCCTGCTGCCTCCAGCCTTTCCAGCAGTTCCCTGTGAGGATGGCCATACGGATTGTTTTCCCCGCAGGATATCAGGGCCAGCCGGGGACGCAGTCCGGAAAGCAGCTCTTCTCCCGTAGAATATGCAGAGCCGTGATGTGCCACTTTCAGCATCGTCAGCCTGCCGCCGCTCATCCTCTGCCCTTCTCCTCCGGCCGGACTTACGTCCGTTCCCACATCTCCCGCATAATCCGTTTTTACTGCTCCCCCTGACAGATATTCCTGCATATACTCCCACGCCTCCGTTTCCCCGATGCCTTCCACATCCCCGGTAAACAATCCTGAAAAACAGCCGTATTCCAAAAGCAGCACCAGCGAATACTCATTCGTTTCCCTCGTATCATATCCCCTGTACGGATGCATACAGGTAATCCTCATACCACCGTCCTCCATATACTGTCCGCGGCTCATATACTGTACATGAATCCCCTGCTTTTCCGCCAGTTCCTTCAATTCCGCATACGTTTCATCCATACTGTCCGCACTGATGGCAGGAAGAATAAGACTCCCGATGGAAATCCCCTCCGCCGGATACTCTTCCAATATATCAAGAACAGCCCCGCAGTGGTCACTGTCCGAATGGGTGACAAAGACCGCCTCCAGCTTCCTTACTCCCTCGTATTTCAAATAAGGCAGTATCTGATATTCCGCCGTCCCGCTCTTTGAAGAACTTCCCCCGTCTATCAGATAATGCTTCCCCTCTCCGCTCCGGATATAGATGCAGTCTCCCTGTCCCACATCCAGCGCCGTTATCTGCAGACCGCTTTCCGTCCGAAGGAATAAAATGCACAATGCGGCTAACATCCATTGGCATTTCCAAAACGCAGGCAGCCTTTTCCGTCCCCTATGCACAATGCCGGCAAATGCTCCCAGCAGCAGCAGATAACAGGCTGTTTGCCAGTTTTCCGGCCTGCCGCTCCGAATGACCCCGAAAGGGATTTTTCCGCCAAGCAGACAGCATATCTCATAAAACCAAAGCACTGTCCGGTCCACATATCCGGCTGCACCTGCCAAAGCCGGCAGAAAACCGCCCGCCAGCATACAGAACAGCCCGTCCGCCATCACAACTGTCATAAGAGGAATCACTGCCAGATTCAGCAGATAAGAATACCAGGGAAATTGATAATAAGACATCAGATGCACCGGCAGTGTACCCAGAGTCACAGCACCGCTGCAGGCTGCCGCCTGCACCAGCCATTGAAACCGCTTCCTGCCATTTCGACGCTTCTCTTCATACAATGCGGGAAATAACAGACCGACGGATGCCACTGCCCCGAAAGAAAACAAAAATCCGCTGTACCGCACATACATGGGCTGTTCCAGCAGCAACAGCACCGCGGACAGCGCCAGCGCCGTCAGCATATCATAAGTCCTTCCGGCCATATCCGCCGCCAGATGCAGAATAAACATCAGAATTGCCCGCGCCGCAGACAGACTCATCCCTGTCATGATTCCATAGCAGCAGATGACTGCTATACAGCCAAGCGCCCCTGTTTTCAGCGGTACGCCCAGCTTTCGCAGAAACCGATACAACCCCATTCCAATCATGGAAATATGCAGTCCCGAAATACTCAGGATATGTATGATGGAACTGTCCCGGTACAGCTTCTTTATTTCCCCATCCAAGCCGTTTTTCTCTCCTAACAGCATGGCTTTCAGTATAGACGCTTCTGCCTGTGGAAATACCTCATCCAAAACTCCTGCAAAATATTCTTTCAGCCGGTACAGGCCCTCCCGAAACCAATCCTCCTTTCCGCCCCTTGCCATGATACAGGCATCCTCCAGTTTAAAATCCAGTTTCATCATACGGTAATATTCCCGCATATCAAACTCACCCTTATTCCCTGCTTCGGGAAAAAAGCGCAGTTTCCCCTTTACACGGAGTATCGTCCCCATTTCCGGCTCTAACGTACCCTCTTCCATATAACAAACAATATTCTGTACTTCTTTTGGAAAAAACAGCTGCGACTGCATCTGTTCAGACTGCCCGGATTCCCCGCCGAATCCTGATAAAATATGTACTGCCTTTAAGTAAACCACCAGTGTCCGGCCTGAGCCGTACCGCTGTGCCTTATATTCCTTCCGGTATACCTGCCCCTCTGCCGCAAGCTGCCGCCCCTCCGCTCCCTCTGTATCATGTCCGGCAGGCGGCCGCCATAGCAGGCAGAGCACGAGCACACCTATAAATGCCATGCAAAACAGACATAAAGGTCTTCTCATTCTTTTCTCCTATTCCAGTTCCGCAGAACCCCGGCCAGCACCCTTCTCTGCAGAAGCATTTCTGTCTGCTCCGCATCCATAAATGCTTCTGGCGCGCTGGCCGGGGGGCTGCTGTTTTTTATTCCAGTTCCGCGGCACCCCGCCGGAACTGACTCAATAAGTTGTCGTTACTATATCGAGATTGCGTCCGTATGTGACCGCAAGGCTGGTATTTTCCCTGAACATCACATTCGAATCCCCGTTTACCGCTATCTGCACCCTGCTGATGTTTGGCAGTTCCACTAATGAATTGGCGATGGAATAAATCGTCACTTCTGAAGTCACGCTGTACATCTGCGTCAGGAAATTCTCACTTAAATTAACATAACAGGTTCCGTCCCTTACAGCCACGCTTATAATCTTTGTTTCGGGATTTACGGTAGGGAATATCTTGCCCTTGACCTGCTCGCTCGGCCCGCCAATCAACTGTTCCACTACCAGTCTTTCCATGGATACATTGGTATTGCTGTTGTATACCAGCGTCCGGTTTGTCTCTATCAGCCTGTCTCCCGCTTCATTGGCAAAATACAGCTTTACCCGCACCTTCTCCGCAGAATTTATCTCACTTTCTGCATTGTCGATAAACATATCCGCCGCCATAATACCGATTACATTGCCTGTTGAATCTGTCAAAGGGGCAGAGCGTATCTGAAATGACACATAGTCAATCCCTTTTACCTGCGTCATCGTCCTCACCACCGCAGCACGGGCGAGCACCTCTGTTGTAGTCGGAAGCCCCTTATACTGCTCATCAAAGTTCAGAATCAGCTGCTTTTCGTCTACGGAATAATCAAGCAGTTCGAAATGTCCTGACAAGGGAGCCTTGTACTCCAGCTTCTCCGGCGTTATCACCAGCTGTTCCAACAGTTCCTCACTCAGCGCCTCCTGCTCCGTACTCTCCGCCTCATATTCCCTGGAATAAATCCTCGTCTCTTCCTTATTAAGCACATAAATATTATACATCCTGCTTCTGTCTGTCTGCTCTCCGCTGCCACAGGACGCAAAAGCCATCAGCCCAATCAGCAGTCCAATCAGCATCCATTTCTTTTTCATATTACCTCCATATCCCGCCCAAAAGCAACCGTGCTTAAAACACCACATAACTCAGCGGGATTTTCACCGTAAAGGTCGTTCCTTCCCCTTCTATACTGGATACCTTGATAGAACCCCTGTGCAGCAGTACCGCACTCCTCGTAATCGCCAGTCCCAGCCCGGTTCCGCCGATTTCTCTGGAATGGGACTTGTCCACACGGTAAAATCTTTCATAAATATGTTCCAGGGACTCCTCCGGAATACCGATTCCCGTATCGATAATATCCAGTGTAAAAAACTGATGGTCTGCATCCAGCACGACCTTGACCCCGCCCTGTTCCCGGTTGTATTTAATGGCATTCTCCACTAAATTCGTAAGAATTAAGGTCATCTTTACTTCATCCACTTCCGCCGTTACCGCACGGTTGCTTTCAAATACCACCTCGATATCCCTTTTGCGCGCAATCGGCCGCAGCCGCTTTAAGATTATCTCCGTCAGGGCATTGATATCCACCACGCTGATATTCAGGGACGCCACTTTCTTGTCCATTTTTACCATGGACAGCAAATCGTTGATAATCTTATCCTCCCTGTCGATTTCCGCCGCAATATCCACCATAAACTCCCGGTACAGTTCTGCCGGAACATCTTCCTGAGCCAGCAGGGAATCTGCCAGCACCTTAACCGATGTAATCGGCGTCTTTAACTCATGGGATACATTGGATACAAACTCCTGTCTGGACGTATCCAGCGCTTTCATACGTGTCAGAAGCTGGTTGAAAGCATCTACGATATGTTCTGTTTCCAGATAATCCGGTACGGATACCGGCTCGTCCGTAAACCCTTCCTTCACTTCGCTGATTGCCTTCGTCACCCGCTCAAAAGGCTTCGTCAGAATCTTTGCCAGCACAAGGGCAATCGCAAAAATGACGAACAGCATCATAATTTCCATAATTAATGCTTTCCGGCTCAGAATATCCAGCGTTACAACAATACTGTCCGTAGATACACTGGTCAGCATTACCCCCCTGACGATATCCCTGGCCTTGTCGCCCTCCTTCGGCTTCTCCCCCTCGGAAGTTTCCGCCATCGGAGCCGGCTCCAGAATCGGCGTCGTAAATTCTATATAATCGTACTCGTCATTGAACTCGGAACTGCCCTGTCCGTCCTTCATACATTTGACCACTTCCTCCGAGATAACCGTTTTGCCCTCGCTTATCCCATAAGTATCCTTAATGACTTTCAAATTGGAATTAATGATAATCACACGGCCGTCATACAGATTGGAGAGCTGTTCCAGTTCCGCGCTGATTACCTCGGAAGAAGTATCCGTCAGATAATTGTAAGTAATCAGATGATTGGCTATGATATTCAGCTGCCTCTGCACATCCGAAGTCCGCAGGCTGACAGCACGGTCTTCATAACTGTTCAGTATCCCGTAACGCATAATAATGCTGGGTATGATACCGATTAAGAAAACGATGACGAAAATCCGCGCCTGCAGACTTCTGAGAATTTTAAATTGATTCAAAATATTCCTGATTTTAATATCCATGGCAAGGCTCCGCCCATCTATGCATAATAGTATCCGACTCCCCATTTCGTATGAACGTATTTCGGTTCACTTGGGTTATTCTCTATTTTCTCCCGCAGCCTCCTGATATGTACGTCCACCGTACGCACATCGCCCGGATAATCACTTCCCCATACGATTTTCAGCAGATTCTCCCTGCTGTATACTTTATTCTGGTTCAGCATGAGCAGTTCCAGTACCTCAAATTCCTTGGCCGTCAGATTGATTTCTCTCTCGTTGATATAGACACGCCGTCCCTCACAGTCCAGCTTCATATCCTTGCTTTCGATAATTTTCGCTGTTTCCCCCGCTTTTTCCTTGCCGTTCGTCCTGCGCATAATCGCCTTGATTCTCGCTTTTACCTCCAAAATATTAAACGGCTTCGTAATATAGTCATCCGCCCCATATTCCAGCCCAAGAATCTTATCCATATCGTCTCCCTTGGCAGTAAGCATGACTACCGGTACATTGGAAAATTCACGTATCTGCTGGCATACCTCAAATCCCGTCAGTTTCGGCAGCATCACATCCAGCAGGATGATATCATACTTTTTATCCTTTGCCAGCTGCAATGCCTCTTCCCCGTCGTAAGCACAATCCACTTCCATTCCGTCCTGTTCCAGACTGAAACGGATTCCTTTCACTATCAGTTTCTCATCGTCAACGACCAACACTCTCCTGCTCATTCCACACCTCTGATATAACTCTTATTTATTTTATTTTCCGACACATATCTTATCTTTCATTTTGGAAAACATCCCTTCTTTGATGCCCTCCACTTTCATAATATCTTCTATCCGTTCAAATCCGCCGTTCTTTTCCCGATAAGCAATAATACTCTCCGCGCGGCTCTCACCCACACCCGGCAGCGTACAAAGTTCCTGTTTCCCGGCAATATTGATATCCACCAGCCCGCCGGTTTCCTCCGCAGTGCTCCCGTTCCCTCCGGTGATGCCTGCGCCGCTTCCCGTTATCCCGGCCATACTCTTCGTCACGGTTCCATTTCCTGCATCCTGTTCCGGCGCACCGCTCCGTCCGCTGCCCGGTTCTTCTCCCAACGCGGGAATCTCCACCTTCCAGCCGTCAGCCAGTTCCAGCGCCAGATTCACATAACCGGCAGAAGCTTTCTCCGTAAAACCGCCTGCCGCTTCCACTGCTTCAAAAATCCGGCTGCCCACAGGAAGCTCATACACGCCCGGCACTGCCACCTCGCCGCAAATATGTACAAACAGGCTGGATGCTTCCGCCTGCCGCATGTCCCCGGTTCCTGCAGCCTCCGTACCGGTTTCGCCCGGAAAGGCACCCGCCCCGTCCGAAGCCGCATTCATCCCGGCTCCCGCTTCCATTCCGGCCGCCGATTCCGTCCTTTCCTGCCCTTGCATCCCTGCTCTGCCATCCGGAATACCTGTTTCCAAAACCAGTTCATCCTCCAGCAATACTGCTTCTTTACTGCTGCAGCCCGATAATCCGAATGCCAGCCATACTGCCGCAATGGCGGTAAACAGCCGGCCACTAAACGTAATTTTCCCGTCAGCTCTGTTTCCTATTCTCTTTTTATCCATCATCCGCATAGTTTCCTTTCTATACTATTCTGTACTATTCTGTACTATTCTGCACTATTTTGTACTATTCTGTACCATTCCATACCATTCAGTACTCTCAGGAAGACCCCTCTATGCGACTGCAATTTTATTGTAAAGTAATTATCCCGCTTTCGCAAGTGCCTTTTTCTCTTATTTCCATTCTTATTTCCATTCCTATTTCCATTTAAAAACCACAATGCCGGCAATCGCCACTGCCATTCCGATTACCTTCCGCCATTCTAAAGGCTGTTTTTCCACGCCAAACCATCCCAGCATCTCTATGATATAAGCTACGATAAGCTGTGCCACAACAATCAGCATGACCGCCCTCGCCGGACCTAACAGCTCCATGCTCTTGATGACTGTATACGTAATGAATGCACCGATAGCCCCGCCTAAAAGCATATACTTCGGTTCCACTTTAAAAACCGCCCCGAACGACGAACGGTCCGTTATCAGCCATGCCCCAAGGCAGACCAAAAGCGCCGTGAACTGGACGAAAGCGTTTGCCACCCAGATACTTGACGACTTTGTCACCTGTGTATTGAATACCCCCTGTACGCTCATCAGTGCTCCTGAAACTAATGCAATAAAAAATCCAATCATATGGGTCCTCCAAACTATTTTCCGGTTATCATTTCCTGCCTTCATATTTTTACCCATATTCTTGGATTTTTATTCTTAAAATTATAAAATTACAACAGCCTGCTACGGCGTATCCGCTTCTCCCTGCGCTTCTTCACGGAGCGCATCCTCATCCAGATATTCTACTTCCTCTTCTTCCTCTTCTTCTTCCTCGATTGCCGTCTCCACATAAGGCGCACCGGTAATCTGCGTCATAATCTGCTCCGATAATTCCCTTAACCTTCCGTTGGCGTCCGCCCCGTCCCATATCTGGGCAAAAGCGATTTCCAGTTCTACCCAGAAATTACTCGTCTCCACCATCTTCGGCATGGGAACCGAAACTTCATATTCACTGGCAAACTGCTGCAGATTATGATTCCCGTAATCCACCCCGTACCTGGCAGCCACTTTTCCCGTTCTGGAATAAAGCGTATCCGTATACTCGCCAGTCAGAAACTTTGCAAAATCCGAAGCCAGCTCCTGTTTATCCGAATAACCGTTTACCACAATGCAATTCGTTACGGACAGGGAACGGGTCAGCAGCTGTTCATTGATATCCGGTACTTTCGAAATACTGTACTCATAGGCAAATGTCCCGCTTTCCTTGGCAGCCTCCAGCTTCGCCACCGAATCCGTTGTTGCCACCGTATATACGATTTTCCCTTCCATGAAATCGTTCAGCACACCCTCATAACTGATTTCCTGCGTATCGATGGAAAAGAACTGGTTCAGCTCCTGATACACCTTCAGACATTCAATGGCGTCCCTGTTATAGATATTCATATTCTCCGTACTGTCTCCGGCGCTGCCGCCTACGATTAAATAATTTCCCACAAAAAAATAATTATAAAAAATATCCGTTACATCCCACTTAAAAATTGCCTCCACCTGTTCCGGCGCATCATATTCATTGGCAAACTCCAGAATATCATCGATGGTATCGGGAAGCATGGTCTTCACCCTTTCCTCAATTTCCTGTTCCAGCCCTGCATCCCTTTCCTGTATTCCTTCCGCGCCGCCGGCTTCCGTCTGCTGTCCGGCTCCCGCTTCCTGACTGTCTCCATCTCCCGTTCCTTCTGCTCCGTTTCCCTCTCCTTCCGGCCCGTTGGTCTCCAGCTGTGCCATCGCCTCTTCCGCCTCAGCAGCATCCCGCTCCGCCTCTATCTGTTTCCTGGCAAACTCTTCCAGATAAGTCCTGTTGTAAAGCAGGGCGCTCGTTTCAAAATAGAACGGGTATCCTATCGCTTTATTCTTGTAAGTTACAGCCAGCCGCGCGGCATCAGGATAATCCTCTTTGATTTTCTCCCACTCCTCCGCCGGAATCTGACCTGCAAGTCCTGCCAGAAAAGCCTTTTCCAGTGAATCGTTGCTGATGATATACAAATCCGGCGGTGTCTCCGACTGAATAGACGCTTTATTAATGGATTCCAGATATTCCAGACCGGAAGCAAGCACCGGGACTACCCGTGCATCGTCGTGGATTTCCCCGTAGGCCACCGCCGCACTGTTCAGATAATCGGTCAACGCTTCATCCGTGTACCAGAAATAAAGAGTCTCTTTATGTTTTGCAAAAATAGACTCCTCCCGTTCTTCCCCGACTGTCCTCCCAGAATATCCTGTCAGCAATACGGCGGCAGCCACACATGCCAGTGCCGCTGCCGTTAAAATCCTTTTCCTAATCCCCATGCTCATCTCCTCTATCCTATATCGTACCTGCCCTATATCGTACCTGCCCTATATCCTAACCTGTCCCGTTACCCTGCCTAAACCAGACTTCTCTCCAATATTCCTGTCATTGTGTCCACATCCTCTTTTGTGATAACAAGCGGCGGTATAAAACGGATGATGTTCGTTCCCGCATTAATTAAAACCAGACCGTTCTTCAAAGCTCTGTTAATCACATCGCCCACAGGCCGGTCAAATACAAGCCCCTGCATCAGTCCCGCGCCGCGACGCGTCTCTATGAAATCATATTTTTCCGCCAGCGCATCCAGCTTCTCCTCCAGATAAGGCGCCACTGCATTCACATTCTCTATTATATGATTCTCTTCGAATAAATCAAGCACTATGTTGACAGCCGCAGCAGCCAGCGGATTTCCTCCGTAGGTCGTACCATGGTCGCCGCTGGTCAGGGAATTTGCCGCTACCCGCTCCGTCATAAGGAACGCCCCTACCGGAACGCCGCAGCCAAGCGCTTTCGCTGTCACCATAATATCCGGCTTCACACCATACTGCTGCCACGCATACATATAACCGGTCCGTCCCATTCCGCACTGTATTTCATCCAGTATCAGCAGGATATCTTTTTCTTCGCAAAGCGCTTTCACCTGCTCCATGAACTCCTTCGAAGCCGGATAAATACCGCCCTCTCCCTGCACCGTTTCAAACAGAATGGCACAGGTCTTCTCATTCACCAAAGCCTTTACGCTTTCAAAATCGTTGAGGTCTGCAAATTTTATATTGCCGATTAGCGGCTCAAAAGCTTCCCTGTATTTCGGATTTCCCGTCACGGACAAAGCCCCCATCGTCCGGCCATGGAACGAATGGTTCATGGCAATGATTTCATGATCCGTGCAGCCATCCTTCAGATAAGCATATTTCCTTGCCGCCTTAACCGCGCCCTCCACGGCCTCTGCGCCGCTGTTGGTAAAAAATACGCGGTCCATCCCCGATATTTTCTTGATTTTCTTAGCAGCTTCTATGGCTGGCACGTTATAATAATAATTCGAAGTATGAATCAGCTTGTCAATCTGTGCTTTCAAAGCATCATTATAAGCTTTATTATTATAGCCCAAAGCAAACACGGCAATACCGGATACAAAATCCAGATATTCCTTTCCGTCCAAATCGTACAGGTGCACACCGTCACCCCTGTCAAAAACAATCGGATACCGATTATAAGTATGGAGAAGCGCTTTCTCCGCTTCCTCTATATATTGCTCCATCATGTCTCCGGCTCCTTTCCCACATGGTCCGCAATCTCATCATCATCCTTTAACAGTACCGTCCCGACTCCGTGATTCGTGAAGATTTCCAGCAGCAGACAATGCGGAATCCTTCCGTCCAGAATATGCACACGGCTGACTCCGTTACGGATAGCCGACGTACAGTTCGTCAGCTTCGGAAGCATACCGCCCCCGATAAAACCTTCCGCAATTAACCGGTCTGCCTCGGAAGCGCGCAGCCTGGAAATAAAAGAACCCTTATCATTGATATCTTTATAAAGCCCCTCTATATCCGTGAGGAACGCCAGTTTTTCCGCTTTTACCGCTTTTGCTATGGCACATGCCGCATCATCCGCATTAATATTGTAGGTTTGGAAACCGTCATCCAAACCGATGGGCGCCACAATAGGAAGGAAATCCTTCTCCAGCAGGTCGTATAATATTTTCGGATTCACTTCCTTAATATCTCCTACGAAACCGATATCCTTTCCATCGGAATACTTCTTGTCCACTGTGAGCAGTCCGCCGTCCTTACCGCTGATGCCTACCGCTTTCACACCCAACTCCTGCACCATGGTCACAAGGCTCTTATTTACCTTGGAAAGCACCATCTCCGCTATTTCCATAGTCTCCGCATCGGTCACGCGCAGGCCGTTGACAAACTGTGCCTCTTTTCCTACCTTGCCTACCCAGCGGCTGATTTCCTTGCCGCCTCCATGGACAATGATGGGTTTGAAGCCAACTAACTTCAGCAAAGTCACATCCTTGATGACATTCTTCTGCAGTTCCTCATTGCTCATAGCGCTTCCGCCATACTTCACCACTATGATTTTGCGGTTGAACTGCTGTATATAAGGAAGGGCTTCTATGAGCACTTCCGCTTTTTTCAATACTTCCGTCATATCCTTATCCATCGTTTACCTCATTTCTGCGCTGCTTTCCACAGGCTGCCTTTTTAACAGGCCGTTTTCTTAAAAAACAGAATCCGTCCCTTTCTACGAACGGTAATCCGCATTGATTTTTACATAATCATAGGTCAGGTCACAGCCCCATGCACAAGCCTGTGCATCTCCCATTTTCATATCCACAAGCACGCGCACCGCCGGTTCGGAAAGTATCTTCGTCGCCTCTGCCTCGCTGTAATCTGTCGCTACCCCGTCCCCGCATATCTGTATCCTGCCGCTTTCACCTTCAAAGAATATATCTATCTTCTCCGGGTCGAACTGTACACCGGAGTTTCCGAGCGCGCACAGAATCCTTCCCCAGTTAGCGTCATGCCCGAAAATAGCGGCCTTGGTCAGATTGGAACAGATTACCGATTTGCTTAACAGCTTCGCCTCTTCCTTTACCGCCGCATGAATGACTTTTACCTCAAACAGAGCGGTTGCTCCTTCTCCGTCACCAGCCATTTTTTTAGCCAGTGTTTCGTTTACATAATGGAGCGCCTCCACGAATTTATAATAATTATCATCCCTGTTGACAATCTCCGCATTGCCGGCCATACCATTTGCCAGCACGATTAATGTATCATTGGTAGAAGTATCCCCGTCTATGGAAACCATATTGAACGTATCCTGCACATCCATACTCAGCGCTTCCTGCAGGAGTTCCTTTGAAATCGCAATATCTGTGGTGATAAAGCCCAGCATGGTTGACATATTCGGATGAATCATGCCTGAACCCTTACACATACCGCCTACCGTTACGGTCTTACCGTCTATCTCCAGCTGCACGGCCGCCTCTTTGGATACGGTATCGGTGGTCATAATCGCCTCCGCTGCCACTGTTCCCGCTTCTGCTCCCGTCGTTTTCAACTTAACAAGCTCTTCGATTCCCGCCGTTATCTTATCCATGGGAATCTGCATCCCGATGACACCGGTAGAAGCTACCAACACACTGTCCAACGGCAGATTCAGCGTCTTCGCCACGCACTCTGCCGTCTGTCTGCAGCAATTGTATCCGGCAGTCCCTGTTCCGGCATTGGCAATTCCCGTATTGACAATAATTGCCTGCGCATAGGGAGAATTTGTTACTACATTCTTGTCCCACCGCACCGGAGCCGCCTTTGCCACATTGCTTGTGAAAACACCCGCTGCCACACAGGGGCTCTGGCTGTATACCAATGCCATGTCTTTCCTGTTCTGATATTTTACTCCTGCCTCATATCCTGCTGCTTCATATCCTTTCGCTGCGGTTACACCGCCCGTAATAATCTCCATCTTTAACCATGCTCCTTTCCTTTCTGAAAGAATCCAGTCTTCCAGCCCCTCAAATCCCACACGGCAAACACCCCTTTTTCACCAGTGTATTCCTATTGTACCACATATTGGGCTTACTTCAATAGAAAATATTTCACAAGCTGTATAAATTTCTATAAAAATTTAGTTGACACTTTTTATTTTTATGTTATAATAATAAAAGTTGATGCGCGAGTGGCTCAGTTGGTGGAGCACGACCTTGCCAAGGTCGGGGCCGCGGGTTCGAGTCCCGTCTCGCGCTCTGGTTAAAGTCGCGCAAATGCCGGTAAATGGGGCATTTGCGTTTTTTTGCGTGTCTGCAAATTTGAAGACAGTTGAAGACAGTCTATAAAGCCTTTGATATGAGATTATATGTCTCTGATTCTGTAAGCGGATTGTAAATATATCCCAGCGTGGTTGACAAACTGCTATGGCCTAACATTTCCCGGATGCAGTCTACCGGGACACCGTTTGCATTTAGTCTGCTTGCATAGGTCTTGCGCATTTTATGGGTGCTTTTTGTCGTAACCCCTTGACGTTGCGCAAACTTCTCCAACACATATGCAACCTGCCTTGCGGTAATGCGTTC
This sequence comes from uncultured Lachnospiraceae bacterium, assembly GCA_947246015.1. Classification (GTDB taxonomy): domain Bacteria; phylum Bacillota; class Clostridia; order Lachnospirales; family Lachnospiraceae; genus Kineothrix. The sequence goes on from CAMXQE010000058.1 coordinate 17,296, forward strand.
CCCATCCCTCATAAAGATATAACTGCCCTGTTTTGGTATTTTCTCCAAAATAGACACCGCTTTGGGGACAAGCACAACATAACGGTCACGATTGGTTTTTGTATGTTCAACCACATCATAAAGGTTTGTTTCCTGATTCCTGATTTCCTCGCGCACTATATGAATATGTGACTGCTCTTTGCAGTCTTCCCATTTAAGGGCAACCAGTTCACCAACCCGCAGGCCTAGCAGGAAATTTATTTTGACGGCTAGAAAAACCGTATCTTCTGTTTCCGCATACATTTTGTCAAGATACTTATTCAGTTCTTCCAGTTCTTCCGTATTATAGGTTTCCGTTTTTCCTGTTTTTTTCACTACCTGCCGATATTTGACAAGGATTTTCACATCATCCATTGGATTGTCTGTAATATATTTCTTACGGACAGCATATTCAAAACAGCCGATAAGGATGGTTTTTACATTGTTCCATTCCTTTCTTGACATTTTGTATTCCTTCACCAGACGGTTGCACTCGGCTTCCAGCAACAGTGCGTCAATTTGACGGACTGGCATATTATTTAATTTTGACCGTTCAAAATAACGCCTATAATGCTGTTTATGCCTTTTGATTGTGTTTACACTGTCAGTAACGGTTTTCTTATATTCCAGCCATTCCAAAAACAAATCAGAGAATATTAGTTTGTCAAGGTGCGATTCCTGAAAGTAAATGGGGATTAGCTTTTCCAACAGCGCATCCTTTGTTTGCGCGCGTATGATTTTTCTTTCCCCGTCAGCATCCTTGTAATATGTCTGCCACCGTCCGCCTTCGGACTTCGGCTCGGTGATTTTATAAGGGTGCATTTTTGATAACATTTTTTCTTTTCGTGCATTCATGATTGCTTCTTGCACGTTGTCTGCATATATTATATCATCAACGGTATTTGCGGACAAGATATCACATTGATTAAGTTTTTGGTTATTACATTTTCCTGCCATGGCAAAACCGCTCCTTTCTGGTAACATTAATATATTTTTTCTAAAATACAGACAGAATGTTTTATTTTGATGGAATATCTTTATATATTTCTTACGTGCTTGTCTTATCCATTTTCTCCCACCTCTCTAATCAACTGTTGAATATTGCGCGCATCTTCGAATACTGTTCTTCCACAATTTTATCCCATTCCGCATTCTCCTGTTGCGAATTTGTCTCTGCCTGTAAGGACAGTCCCTCACAATCCTCCGCAGGTGGAAGGGCTGTTTTGTGTTCAGGCTTTGCGGTTATTTCCGGCTTTCTTTTGGCTGTACGCGCTTCCAGATATTTTTCCCATTGCTCGTTCCGTTGCGGTTTCCTCTCCGATTGTATTTCCCAATATTTTTCCCATTGCTCTACGTACTGTTGATGCTCCCTTTCCGCCTGTAGGAACAGTTCCTCCCAATCATCCGCAGGGGGAATGGCTGTTTTATATTCAGGCTCTGCGGTTGTTCCGGGCTTTCTTTTGGTGCTTGACACTCTTAACAGTTTAAGGTCATCTTCGAGGGATTGCCCTGCTAATATCTCTTTATGTTTTTTTAGCCAAAGCAGTACATCATCATTCGGTGAATAATCATCTTTATATATGCCATACAGACACATGAGCAAATGTCTTGAGGATTTGTCCCCCCATATTTCATCACATTTGTACAGTGCAGGGAATAACCCTGAACCATTCACAAGGTGCATAAGTGAGCCGAAGAAATCATTGTCCCGCGGGCTTTCCAAGCGTAAGCGGGGGAAATCCCCTTCCGACTTTTCAACCAAGGCTTTTGTGAACTCCGTATATTCTTTGTTTTTCAAGTCGTAGAACCTGTATTTTTCTGTTATTTTGTCAGCGATTAAGTCTTCCAGCTTTTCTTCCCCGGTTGTCTTTATGGCATTTGTCAGTTGGTGCGCATATTCCCCTTTGAACACCGCTTCAAAACGCACCCATGTTTTTGTATTTATGGCTTCTTCGTAACGGAACCCCTTCTGTTCAATCTGTTCCGCTTTCTTGTCGTAAACCCTCAGGAAAAGCCTTGTGCCTGTCTTCCTGCTCCCCACATAAAATGTGCTGGCCTTGCCGTCAGTCTCATATCCGCTGATTGCCGAATGGTTGGCTTCGCCTTTATGGTTGCTCAACGCCCATACCAATGCGGATATGACAAGCGGGGCGCCGCTTACAATGCCGCATATCAATGCGGTTATCTGGAACATGGCAATCCCTGATATGTCCCAGGCGCGGCAGAATGCCGCGCCTAAAATGATGCTGGTTACAAGCCACACGCACAGGAACCTGCCTTTTAACTGGCGGTCTGTTTTAATTTTTTCCATTGGAATCCCCCACTTTCTTGACGTTCCTAAAGCGCAACAGCAGGTCGAAGCCTATCACATAGGATTTCTCCGGGATGAACCCTTCCAGCGACACTAAGTCGCCCTTTTTGAAGGGGATTTCCGAACTCCCGTTAAGTATTGTGACGTCGAACGTGTTCAGCACGTTGTTGTCCCGTTTGCGCCCGGTCTTCTTGTCAATGCCGTAGTCCATGTCGTCATGCCTGATGCTAAGGGTTAAAGAAAAACCGCTGTCTTCCGGGTTCTTCTTCGACTGGTAGAGTTTTCCGGTAACGTACATAAATTCATTCCTCGTTACCTTTAAAAATTTCTCACAGTCAAACTGGGTCTTAGTATATGCCCATGAGTTCTGTATTGGCATAATTTTTGTCTCCTTTCTCTTGTATGCATTTTGTTTGCCTGTTAAAGAGCTCCTTTTCAGTATAGAACCAGTATAGCAGAACTGTTTTTCCCTGCCCGTCTCCATATGCGGTATATACCGCATATGGTGCGTTATGGCTTCCCATGCCTGTTTTCCAGCCGCTTTGAACGCTCATCGAAAAGGAGGGCAAGCAGTTTGTCCAGCATAAAATCCTCCATGTCAGGGCATTTTTTACGCATGGCGTAATAGATTCCATATCCTTTTATGTTTTTCAGGATGTCTTCATCCTGATAGGCGGCTTTCACCCCGCTTAATGTAAGCGGCGGGAGGCCCAGCACGTCAATGATTTCAGCAGTGGAAAAATCCAATGCCTGAAACACGCTTATAAGGGTGCATATGTCAGTCAGGCGTTGCCCGGTGGATTCCCAACGCTGGTAAGTGTCAAGTGATTTCCCGACTGCATCAGCCACGTCAGACTGCCTTAGGTTTTTTTGTGTGCGGTGCCCGCGGAGCTGTTCCTTTAATTTCTTTGGAAATTCTTTCTCAAAATATTCATATATATTTTCCATTCGAAGACACTCATATGATGCGCACCATAATCCCTTTCCCATTTTATATGTGGATATCCTGATTTATTCAGTTACTGTTTCCGCATTTGCAACTGCGGCGGTGGCATTGCCGCCAGTGCATCATCCCATACACAAAGGCCGTCAATCCGGCCATTTCTTCATTTTTATGTGTTTTTTTCATTCATCCGGTGTGGCCGTTATGGCGGGAAGGCACTTTATAAAAATTTAAGAAATAATCAACTAAACAAGTCTTATCCGGCAGACGATATTATTTAAGGAGTGTTAAAGAGACGTGGGATAAGTTTGTAACAATTAATAATTTCAAAAGGAAAAAGGGGCGCGGGGATTTATCCCCGGATGCTTCCCAGACGTACGTCTGGGAAGCATCTAATAATTAAATTTGAAATATAGTAGGAAATAAAAGAAATGTAAAAGAGAGCGGAACAAAGCCGCTCTTTTTCTATTTTGGAAGAAATAAAAAAAGAACTGCCTACGGCAATGCGGGCAGTCCTTTTTTAGATATGCTGTTGGCTTATTCTGTTACAGGAACCGTTGAGAGTGCTATTGCACCGTTAATCTTGATTCCGCTTACGCCGAGTTTTGTTGACAGGTAGGTTGCGTCACCGGCGGTTGCCGTTACTGTAAATCCAGTGGTATCAACACCTTCCGCGAAAGTTACGTTCAGATACCAAAGATTATCATCGCCCTGTCCAAGCGTTACATTGTTGAATGCCACCGCATTGCCATTAGCGTCGGCCACTTTGAAGGATGCCCTGCTGATACCGCAATGGTATATCTGATATGCAGTGTAGTCAGCACTTGTAACGATACGGAATTTCTGACCGCCTGTTACGCATACGGTTGCGTCCTTAGAACCCTTCTTAGACGTAACAGTGCTGGCAGGGGCATTGTTGACAGGCGCATTACTGGAAGAAGCCTTGCCGGATGAACCGCTGTCATAAGATGCACTGCTGTCAGAAGAAGAACTTCCGCTGTTGGATGGACTGCTGTTGTGAGAAGGTTCGCTGTATGACGGTTCCTCATAAGAGGGCTCGCTGTAGGAATCGTTGCTGGAACTATTGTCGATAATACTACTATTCCAATAGTCATCCTCATTTTCAACTATTTTAGTTTCATATTCATCCCCTTCCGCATCGTAATCGAAACCAAACGCATGAGCGTCGATTGCTGTTGCCGGTGATGTTGCAATAACTGCCATTGCACAAGCTACTGTCATTACTTTATAAAATTTCTTCATATCGTATTCCTCCATGTTATCAATTTGCTTTTTGAATTGTTGAAGTTATCTTTTTCGGAACTGTCAGCGTCATAACTCCATTG
>CAMXQE010000059.1 GCA_947246015.1 uncultured Lachnospiraceae bacterium
ATCCTGATGCAATTGAACAATGAAACTGTCAATTATTTAATATCCGCTGTACTACATGGCAAAAGTATGTGGGAATTTACGGGTGGGGTAAAATTTTACCCCACTGTGAAAATTGTCGCATATTGCAAATTTTTATATCGCCCCTTGCCAACTTGCCTGCTCTGTATTCACATGAAATCCAATCACATAATTTTTACCCCAGGGGTAAATCAGTTTCCCCATAGCCACTCTGCGGAAACTGAAACACACTTCCCTTTTCCTCTATGAATCGCAGAAACCTTTGATTTACTGCGGTTTCCGGCTTAGAAGGCAGACTGTCTCCACATGCCCGCAAAAAGGAAACATATCGCAGCCTATGCCTTTTGCCACACGGTATCCCTTTTTCACCAGCGTCTCCAAATCCCGCACCAGAGTCTCCGGATTGCAGGAAACGTAAACTACCTTCCGGGGTCTCAGCTTCGCTAATGCATCCAAAAACGTTTCATCACTGCCTGTCCGGGGCGGGTCCATGAATACAACATCGATTCTTTCCCCCTGTTCCGCCAGCTGCACCATGAATTCTCCTGCATCCTTCTGATAGAACTCCACGTTTTTAATTTGATTCTTCCTTGCATTCACCACCGCATCTTTTACCGCGTCACGGTTCAGTTCTACGCCGATTACCCGTTTGGACCGCGAAGCCGCTATCATCCCGATTGTTCCGATGCCGCAGTACGCATCCAGCACCGTTTCCGTTCCGGTCAGCCCCGCATACTCGATTGCCTTTCCATATAATTTTTCCGTCTGCACAGAATTCACCTGATAAAATGATTTCGGGGAAATCTTAAACCGGATACCGCAAAGCACATCTTCGATATATCCCTTTCCATAGATAACCTGTTCCTTATCCCCCAGCACCATGCTTGTTTTGCGGTCATTGATATTGAGTACAATCGTTGTAATCTCCGGATGCAGCTTCAAAAGCGCTTTTACAAAATTATTTTTCGAAGGCAAAATCGGAGAGGCCAATACTAATACCACCATAATTTCTCCCGTAGCATGTCCTACCCGTACCATCACATGGCGTAGCAATCCGTAATCCATATCCTCATCATAAGTCTTAATCTTAAAGGACGGAAGCAGTCCCCTGACAGAGCCTATAATTTCATCCGCTTTTTCATTTTCCAACAGACATTTCTCTATGGGAATGATATAATGAGTTCCTTCTTTATATACGCCCGACAGCGGTTTGCCGCTCCTGTCATGGGTAAATGCCGCATTGACCTTATTCCGGTAATGCTCCGGCTTCTCCATGCCAATCATCCCCTCCGGCTTCACATACGGCTTCAGCAGCTTTGCCAGTTCCCGTTCTTTCTGCTTCAGCTGCTCCTCATAAGGAACTCCCAGCAGCTGACAGCCCCCGCATTCTCCAAATGCATGACACAGTCCCTTTCCTTGCTGTTTTCCCTCTCTGTTCTTCTCCATACCTCTCTCATGGGCTTTTCCTTTCATATCCTTTTCCGCCCGTCCCCTGCGGGCGGTCTTCTCCGCCCCCCGTCCTGCCTTTCCCTCACGTGTTCCTTCCTGTCCGCGCTTCCCGTTTTTCCGTTCCATCTAATCTTTCTTCCTCCTAAAATATCCGTTTCCCGCTTTTTTGTTTCCTATCACTTCTACAATCTGTCCGTTTTCCAGCGTTCCAAAAATGTCTTCCCCTATATTACCCGCAAAATCTCCCGCAAACCATAAGCCACTCCATCCTCTTCATGGCGCTTCGTCACATAATCCGCCGCCGCAAGGCACTTTTCCGAAGCATTTTCCACCGCTATGCCGCATCCTGCGAACAAAAGCATATCCACATCATTGTCCGCATCCCCGAAAGCCGCTACTTCCTCCCGCTCCAGACCAAGCCGCTCCATAAAAAATTTCATCCCCATATGCTTTCCCGCGTCCTTATGAGATATTTCAATCAACTGTTTCATAGAGGAAGTCAGATAAGCCTCTTCCGTGCATTCCTCCACCAGCTTCCATACCGCGTCTTTCTGTCTCTCATCCTTTACAATGATATCCATACTGTCCATTTCACTTTTATGCCGAAAAATAAAGGCACGGATATCCTCTACCAAGTGCCTTGTATTCCTCACATATTCCACCGACCGGGCCGACGCCCCGTAAGCCGCCGGGTTTTCCACATACTCCCTTCCTGCATATGCCGCACCGTCAATAAATGCCTCATACGTCACTTTTCCCACTGTTCCGGTTCCCATAACCGCCTTTTCATTTCCGCCCTGCGTAGCCTTCAAAACAGCCATGATATCCTTCTCTTTCAGCATATGCCGGCGCAGGCATTCCCCTGTGGGTACATGATACATAGCGGCTCCGTTTCCCGTTACTGCATATTCGATTCCAGGCAGGGTTACGATATCTTCCGGCAACGTATCAAAGGCCCTTCCGCTTGCCACGATAACGTGTATGCCATTTGCCATGGCCTGCAGAAGAGCCCGCCGGTTTCCTTCCGATAACCGCCCCTGTCCGTTTAAAGTTGTCCTGTCTAAATCCAGCGCTACACACTTAATCTTCATTTCCGAATCGTTCCATAAATTCCATTACTTTGTTTCGGTAAACCTCCGGTTCTACCATATTACTGGTAGCGTGAGCCGCCCGCTCCACGATAAGCAGGTCCTTCTCCGCCTTACACGCCTCATAATTCAGGTAGCTCATCTGCGTCGGCACAAAAGTATCCGCTCCTCCGTGAATAAACAGCACCGGAATCCGGTTCGTCTCCATACAATCAAGAGTACTGCACTCCTTAAATGCGAAACCCGCCCGTCTCCTGCAAATCAAATCCGCCACTTCCAAAATCGGAGTCTTCGGCAGATGGAAGTCCGACTGCAAAACGCTCGCAAAAATATCCCAGGGAGAAGTAAACGCACAATCTGCAATAATTCCCTTCACCTGTTCCGGCAGTTCCAGCCCGGCGGCCATCAGCACCGTAGCTCCGCCCATGGAGATTCCTGAAAAGAAAATCTTACATTTTCCCTGAAAACGCTTTACCATATACTCTGACCAGCGCTTCAAATCATAACGTTCCTTCACGCCAAAGCAGATATATTTCCCTTCGCTTTCTCCATGGCTCCGCTGGTGGGGAACCAGAAGATGATAACCCATCTCATGATAAAACCTCACCAGACAGGAAAAATCACCGAATCCGTCATTACGGTATCCATGCATTAATATAAGTATTTTATCAGATTCCGTCTTCGCAGGAAGATAATAAGCCGCAAGGCGCAGCCCGTCATGGCTTTTCATCGTTATGCGCTCTTTTTCCTGCGCCCAGAACCACTGCTTCCCCATTTCCATTTCGTCAGCAAATGCGCCGGAACTTATACCCGGTTCCTTTTCCCCCTCTTCCTGCGGCTTTGCCCTTTTCTCAAACACTTCCTGCATTCTGTCTGCCAGCTGCCTTACCCACTTCTGTTCTAACAGGCTGCGGCTGTTATCCCGTAGAATCGCTGTTTCGAAAAGCGTATTGGCAACCGCATAGACCGGCAGAATCAAAAGCCCTGCACCGATGCCTGCTGCCCCCAGCCGTTTTACATGCGGCGGACGCATTTTCCCCATCCCGCTCATACTCCCATTCTTCTTCATCTATCTGCCTTTCCTTTCCTGTCCGGACCTGCTCCCGAAACCGGCAGTCAACAACCCCGCTGCAGAGCAGCGGGGTATGTGACCCTCGCGGCATTCGTCAAATATCCATGCAAGCATGGCTATTTTCCTCATTGCTCGCGGGAATCAACAAATGTACGTACAGACATGTCCGCCTGCCCCGCTGTCCGCGGGAATCAGCACATTACCCTCCACAATGCCCCCTGTACCTCATACTGCTCATTCATCCAGTCTACCGCCTGTTCCAGCCCTTCCGTACTAAGGGGAAATTCCATCCTCTGTTTTTTCTCTTCCGGCGTCTTTCCATACCCGAAAGGTTCCGGCCAGATAATGACCTCCAGCTTCGTTTCCTCCCCCGCCGTCTTTTTCTTCAGCATGTACCGCATACCTTCCATGCTGCCTGTATATTCTTCTTTTTTTACATAATTCAGCACATGAAACTTTTCTTTATCTAACATCCCGTTCCATTTCCCGTGCCGCTCCGTCCTTACAGACGGAACCGGCCGATACTCTTCTTTAATTCATCTGCTATGCTTTCAAGCTGCGCCGCGCTCGTTGAAATATCATCCACGATAGAAGACACTTCTGAAACAGAAGCGGAAGTTTCTTCCGTAGATGCTGCGTTTTCCTGCGCTATGGCACTCAGATTCTGCACCCCGTCGATAACCTTTGCCCTGGCTGCATCCAGTTTCGACGTCTGCTGTGCAATCGCATTGATGCTGTTTATGGACTGGTCGATTCCAACTTTCACTTCGCCGAACGTCCGCTCTGACTGATTTACTTTCATCGTCTGCTGGCTCATGATTTCCTGTACTTCGTTCATCGTCTCCACAGCTTCTTCCGCATCCCTGATTAAAGAATTGGTAATTGCCTCTATCTGTTTTGCCGATTCATCAGACTGCTCGGCCAGCTTCTGTATCTGCCCGGCCACAACTGCAAATCCGCGGCCCTGTTCTCCGGCTCTGGCTGCTTCTATAGAAGCATTTAAGGAAAGCAGGTTTGTTTCCTCCGCAATCGAAGTAATGAGATTCGTGGCTTCCCTGATTTTCAGCGCAGACTCATTCGTCGTGTTCGTCTGTTTATAGATGACCTGCATTGCTTCCATTACGCGCTTATTAATCTCGCCCAATTCTCTCAGTATCGTAGTCGCCGTGTCACCCGCATCCTTAATCTGGTTGGAACTCTCCGCCAGCGTGCCTACTTCGTCGTTGGTATCTTCCACCATGGTTCCCATGATAACAATGTTTTCCGTAGCATTCTGCGTCTCCTCTGCCTGGAAAGTTGCCCCGGTTGCCACTTCCTCCACTGCTTTTTCCACCTGTGTCACCATATCCGCCGTATTTGCAGCCTTTGAATTAAGCATCTGGGACTCGTCGTAAACCCGTCCGCTCTTATCTACAATCTGACTGATTAAAGCTACCAGCTCTTCTTTCAGTCTCGCTGCCGAAGAAGCCAGTTCCCCGATTTCATCTTTTCTCTCCAGATATTTTTTATCCACCTCTACCGTAAGGTTACCCTTTGATACTTCATCTACAACCGCAACCCCCGTCCTGATTCCCTTTACCATATTATTTGCAATAACCCACGCAATAACAATGATAATGATAACCGTAACGAGGATAATCAGCAGCAGGGTCATAATAATGCCGTTAATAACCGATTCCGCCGCCTCCTGGCTCATACCGGTAAATACCATACCTACCGGTGTATTGGAATTATCATTATACAAAGGTACGTAATAAGCAAAAAACTTCTCTCCTACCACGTCTACATTCTCAGCAAAGAAATTTTCTCCTTTGCTAAGCACCGCCTGCACTACCGCATCGGAAGCTTTCGTTCCAATCACACGCTCACCGGCCTCATTCTTCACGGAAGTCATATATCTGGTATCCCCGAAAAATACCGTTACTTCCATTCCGGTCGCTGCTTTCACATCATCCGCAATCTCCGTACTTTGGGATATGTTAAGCATGTCCCCCTTCCACATCTCTCCGTTCTCATCTACATGAAAATCTCCTGTTGTACCCATGCCAATGGCATCCCTTGCCGCAACTGCAGTGGCCTGCAGCCCCTGTTCTATCGTGTCTTTCATCGCGGCGGTAATGGTTTTGGAACCCACTGCATAGGTAATCCCGCCCAAACATATCAGCGGCACAATTACCAGCAGCAACATTTTCAGTCTCAGTTTCATCCACTCTTCCTCCTACATAGTTTTTGCTTTAGTGCCCTTTCACTTTGGTATCATCTTTTTATCCCTATATGTACCAAACTATTATTTCTATTATATTACATTTCACCGAAAATAGAAATAGGAAAATAAAAAAATAGCTGCCCTCCTTCCGGAACACAGCTATCTCATAATCTATCGGAGTGACAAGACTTGAACTTGCGGCCTCTACTTCCCTAAAGTAGCGCTCTACCACCTGAGCCACACCCCGAAACGCAATAACTATTATAAATGTTATGCGTAAAAAAATCAACTATTATTTTTAGAATTTTCAATTTTTTTGTTTTCTGTTTTTCCGCTTTTGTCTGTTCCTCTTCTGTTTCTATCGTTCACATCCTCCCGTATCAGCGCATAAACCGTCGAAACAATGGGAATAAAGATAAGCATCCCCATCACCCCCATCAGACTTCCACCGACCGTTACCGCAGCCAAAACCCATATGGAAGGAAGCCCCACCGAATTACCCACCACATGAGGGTAAATCAAATTGCCTTCTATCTGCTGGAGCACAATAAAAAGCACTAAAAACCAGACTGCCTTTACCGGGTCGTCCACCATAATCAGAAACGCTCCCACAAAACAGCCGACAAATGCCCCGACAATCGGTATTAATGCGGTAAACGCAATCAGCACTCCCACCATTACCGCATAGGGGAACCGGAATACCGCCATGGAAATTACAAACATAGAACCCAGAATCACAGCCTCCGTGCATTGACCGGTAATGAAGTTGCTGAAATTCTTTCCGGTCAGGGAAAACACTTCCAGTATCCTGTCATATACTTTCTGCGGACAGTAAGCATGGAGCACCCTTTTAAACTGGTCACCGAGCTTCTCCTTCTGCGCCAATATGTAAAAAGAAAACACAAGCGCCACAAAAATATTGACTACACCTCCGATAATCGTAGACGCCACCGTCACCGTGGAAGTCACCATATTTCCCAAACCGTTCTTCAGAAAATCCACCACCGTATTCACGACGGAAGTCCAGTTCATCCCTGCAGGGTCAAATTCTTCCAGGATGGCAATCAGCTGCGGCTGGGAGACAAACAGCTCCTCCAGCCAGATTTGCGCATCCACGAGGAACTGCGGTATTTTATTCCCCAACTCCATCATGGTCTTCGTCACTTGGGGAATTACCGTAACCGTAACAAGTACGACCACCAGTATGACCGCCGCAAAAGAAAGAAAAATACTCGCCGGTCTCTTTATTTTATCTGCCTTTGGATTTTTCACCCTGGCAAACAGCCCGTTTTCTATCGCTTTCATGGGAATATTCAACCCAAAAGCGATTGCCGCCCCATACAGGAACGGTCTTATAATTCCAAGCAGGAAAAAAACTCCTGAAAGTACAACATCAATTTTCCATACCGCCAGACATACCAATGCCGTAAAAAGGATTAACCCTCTGATTCTTTTCATAATTATTCCAGTTCCGCAGCTGTCCTCCAGCACCCTTTTTTAGCAGAACGGTTTCCGTCTGCTCCGCATCCCGAAATCGTTCCGGGCTGCTTTCCGGACAGCTACTGTTTGCTTTATTTTTATTCCAGCTCCGCAGCTGTCGTTATTTCTTCTTTAAGATTTCCAGCACGTAATTCCATACTCTTTCCGTAGAGGATATACTTAGTTTCTCCTCCGTCGTATGGATGTCCTTCATATCGGGACCGATGGAAATGCACTCTAAATCCGGTATCTTCGCCATCAGCAGCCCGCACTCCAGACCGGCATGGATTGCCTGTATTTCCGGTTCCTTTCCGTACATCTTCCGGTATACTTCCACCGCCATGTCCCGGAACGGAGAATCCTTCCGGTATGCCCAGCCCGGATAATCGCCCCTTACCGTCTGCGCCGCCCCTGCCATGCTGGCAATGCTTTCCAATTTTTTAATCAAGGCTTTCTTTGCGCTTTCCAGCGAACTTCTGACAGAAAACTGTATGGCCGCCCGTTCCGTCTCCAGCTTCACGATGCCCATATTCAGGGAAGTCTCCACCAGCCCCTTCATATCCGCACTCATCGCCTGCACTCCGTTCGGCGCACCGCACAGCAGCCGGATGATTCTGTCGCGCTCTTCTTTTCCCACACATTCCAAAGCATCGCTCTCCATACGTCTTACCTGTATACATACATCCGGGTCTTTCGTCTGATGTTCTTGTTTCCAGTCCGCTTCCGACTCTCTAATCTTTTCCGTCAGAAGTTTCTCTGCAGACTCTCTGTCTGTGCCCGTCAGCACTACTGTTGCCGCAGCCTCCCGCGGAATGGCATTGTCTGCCAGACCGCCGGACAGTTCCGACAGACCGAATTCCACGGTGCCGGACAGTTCATACAGCAGACGCCCCATCAGGCAGTTTGCATTTCCCCGCTCTTTATCGATTTCCGAGCCGGAATGGCCGCCCGATAATCCTTTCACGCATATCTCATATGCCGCGCCTTCCTGCTCCGTGCGCGTCACGGGAAGCGTCCAGTCCACCCGCGCGCCGCCTGCACAGCCTGCGAGTATAATCCCTTCTTCTTCCGAATCCAGATTCAGCATCCGTTTTCCTTTCAGCACAGACACATCCAGTTCCCTTGCTCCGTCCATCCCTACTTCCTCATCCACAGTCAGGATTACCTCCAGTCTGGGGTGGACAATCTCCTCCGAATCCAGAATCGCCAGCGCATAAGCTACCGCAATTCCGTCATCCCCTCCCAGACTGGTATCCTGCGCGTACAGATTATCACCTTCTATTGCCAGACGCAGGCCATCTTTCGTCATATCGATATCCGCTCCCGGCTTCTTCACTGCCACCATATCCATATGTCCCTGTAAAATGATTGCCGGCTCTTTCTCATATCCGGCCGCCGCTTCTTTGACGATAATCACATTCTTCCATTTATCCTGTATACAGAAAAGCCCCCTGTCTTTTGCAAACTTTACCAGATAATCACTGATTCCTTCTACATTTCCAGAGCCATGGGGAATCCCGCAGATTTCTTCAAAATAATGAAAAACTTTCTCCGGCTTCAGGTTTTCCGTAACTGCCATTTTTTCATCCTCCATAAATTACCATATTATTAATAGTATACACTAAAATGACCCGTAAAATCATAAAATTTCTGTTAAAATTTGCGATACAAACTTTTGGAGACAAACTTTTACTATATGGCAGTACAGACTCCAATCCATCATACTTTCTTTTTTACCTCCGTCCCCTTCCACAGCACCATACCGCCAATCCCGGCAAACACCGCTCCTGCCCCGGCAAGAAGCAGTCCTTCCGAAACCGAAAAGGAACTCTGGTTAAGCACGGGAAACACCTTCCCTACCTGCTCCGGACAGTAGGTAATCACCATACTGATTGCGTTGTTCAGAAAATGAATCAGCATCGCCGGATAGATGCTGCCCGTCCGCCAGACTACAAAGCACAGGACCAGTCCCAGCAGACCGGTGGGAATAAATTTCACCAGACTCATATGGAACAATCCAAACAGCGCCGCCGTAACAAGAACCGCTGCCGCAGTACGGTATTTTGCTTTCAGGGAATGGAACACCAGACCGCGGAACAGCATCTCCTCACAGACTGCCGGAACAAGCGCAACCACAAACAGAGCGGCAATCATACTGTCCCCCAGAACCGCTGAAAAATTCGTTTCCAGCTGTTCCGTGCTTTTCGGAAATAAATGCATCATTCCAGCCCCGATTGCCAGATTGAACAGAAACAGTCCCACACCTAAAAATACGCCGCCCAGGTAACCCTGCACTTTCGCTCCCGCAAATCCATACGTCTGCCGGATATCCCTCCTGGTATAAAGCACAAGGAATAACGGCACCGCCAGCAGAATCATCTGCGTCCCGAACAGCCCTGCCAGGCCGAATTTCATCTGCAGGATACTCCCTGCATACAGCATTAACAGAAGCGCCGCCGCCAGCACAAAGACCGTGTCAGCCACGGTGGGCACACCGCCCTTTTGCATATTCTCACGTCTTTCAAAAATCTGCAATCCCCCTTTCCCGTCCGAAAACAGGATGGATTCACTGTCATAAATCTTACTTAAGAGCAAAACCGCCAGTGCCGCATAGGCAATATTGCTGATTAACACAAGTGCAATCAGACCGTAATCGATTTTGAACACCATCATATTTTTCACCAGCAGGCAGATATTTACCACAGGTATCATCGCCGTTCCGCTGTCCAGTCCCAGATTCGGAATCGCGCCGCTGTAACCCATGAACATCACCACCAGCATCAACGGCGTGATATAATTATTCGCTTCCTTATAACTTTTTGCAAACGAAGTCACACACATCGTTACGGCACTGATGAATAAGGAAAAAGCAAACACAGCCAGAATACACACGAAAATCGCCGGAACGAATTTCATGACCTGAATCTCCTCCATTTCCGTCTGCAGTTCCATAACCTGATACATGTATACGGCAATACCGCCCATGGAAAGGATGTTCAGAAGCGCGGAAACCATGCCGATTACCGCCACCGTCAAAAATTTCGCCGTAATCAGCTCCCGGTTCGTAACCGGAAGGGTCAGAATCGTCTCCAATGTCCCCCTCTCCCTCTCTCCCGCTGTCGTATCAATCGCCGGATACATCGTTCCCATCAGCAGACTGATAATCAGCATAAACGGAAGGATAGTGCCTATCACGCTTCCCAATGACTGCTCGCCGCTGGCGGTATTCTTCCTCTCATAACAGATGGGCTCTAAAATCTCCTGTTCCTCCAGTCCTGCCCCGGCAATCCGCTCCCTTGTCAGTTCTTCCTGAAACTCGTCCAGCACATCCGTTACCAGGTCCGCCGCATAAGAGGAATTTGCCTCGGAGGAAAGATAATACACGTCATACTGCATCTTTCCATCCTGAAAACGGGTCGAAACATAAGCGTCAATTTCTTCTTTTTCCAATGCTTCTTCTACTGCCTTCAATACCGCTTCCGGCATTTCCGCTTCCGGCTCCGGTGTTCTCCCGGCATCCACACCGGCAATGCTTCCGGCATCCACTACTGTCATTTTATAAGACGCCTCATCCTCTTCCGTCTCCTGCTCTTCCCGTTCCCCTGCCTGTACCAGCCGGTCGTAAAAAGCGCCTCCGTCCTCCTCCTCCACGGCAATCCGGTAATTCTGTTCTTCCATGCTGGAAGAAACAAATGCCATAAACTGCATAACGCCGATAAAAATAAGCGGATAGAGCAGAACCGGCACCACCAGCATCATGATTACCGTTTTCTTATCACGGAACACATCCAGCATTTCTTTTTTTAATAAAGTCTTTATGATTTTAGTATTCATCCGTTATTTCCTTCCCGCCTGCAATCAATTCGGCAAAAACATCCCTTAAGCTGTCTTTTCCAGTCTGTTCTTTTAAAACATCCGGCGTTCCTTCCCGGAGTATTCTCCCCTGATGAATCATGACAATCCTGTCACAGAGATGTTCCGCTTCTTCCATGTAATGTGTGGAATAGAGAACCGTTTTTCCCCGTTCCCGTTCCTTCTTCATAAAATCGATAATCGCCGCACTGCTGATAATATCAAGCCCAAGCGTCGGCTCGTCAAAAATATAAACCTGCGGGTCGTGAATCAGGCATCTTGCAATGGATGCCCGCTGCGTCTGTCCTGTAGATAATTTCTCAATCCGGTTGTCCAGAAAAGAATCCATGGAAAGTATACTGCTGATTTCCTCAATCCGCTCTCTTGTATCGCTTTCCTCCATTCCATAAAGCACGCCCAGCATCTGCAGCAGCTCCCTTGCGGAAAGCCGTCCGTACAATTTTGTGTTGTTGGAAAGATACCCGATATTTCTTTTCACTTCCACATCATCTGAAATTTCCATTTCTCCCAGCCGTATGCGGACCGTGCCGTCCGTTGGCTTCATCAGCTTTGACATCATGCGCAGCAATGTGGTTTTCCCCGCGCCGTTGGGACCAAGGATTCCCACGATTTCCCCATCTCCCACCGCCAGCGAAATACCGTCCACGGCTTTTATCTCGCTTTTTTTGTTTTTCTTCTCATTTTTGATAAAGGTCTTTACCAAATGGTCTGCTGTAATCATTTACTGCTTCCTCCCGTTTCTATTTTGTTTTGGGAACTTCTCCTGTTCGTCCGGCTCTTCCTCCTCAAAACGTTCCACTCTTTTCCGGTATATGAAAAGCCCGAGCGACAGACACAGGAAACAGATGACAAAAATATTTCCACATACAATACCTCCTCCCGCCAAAGCTCCTTCCTTGTCGCCATACCGGAAATATGCAGTCAGAAACCGGATAACGCCTCCTGCCACACCCGCTATGGCGCTTCCAAACAGATTCACCTTCCAGGAAGGCTTCAGCTTTCTGTCCCAAATCCCGTTCTTAATACATGCCGCTGCGATATATAAAGCAAGGATTAGAAAAACAATCCATTCCCCGGTAACCAGTTCCATCCTTTCCGGCCCGTAAAAAATCCACTGTCCGAATATCACCAAAAACAATCCCCAGAATGCCAGCCAGCAGGCATTGTGTTCAATCCTGAGCATTTTCTGCTCCTGCATCTCATCCAACCTGTTCTTTTTCTCTTTCATAGCCATCCTCCATTCCCTTATATCCTGTCATTTCTTCATTCCGCCATTCCTTTATTCCTTTATTCCTTCATTCCTTCCGCTCCTGCCGTTTCCTAATCTTCCTCCCAAAATAAATCATCCAGGCTTTTACCTAATACGCGGCAAATGGAACGGCATAATTTAATCGTCGGATTGTATTCTCCCTGCTCAATGGCATTCATCGTCTGCCTTGATATGCCGACGGCTTCCGCCAGAGCTTTCTGCGTCATATCCTTCTCTGCCCGCGCTACTTTAATCGCTATATTTCTTGCCATCTTTCCACCTCCGAGTATAGATTACCATATATTATACTATATGTCAAATATATTTTACTTTTTGTATTTTTTAGTTTAATTTATGTCAAATCTTCCTTATGCCTGACCATGCACGGAATCATCATTTTACGAAAAAGCAGTATTGCTGTTTATGGAACCGGAAATCGATGCATATGCTGCGGCGCCCTGGAAGACGGAATGGAAGGCGATTTTTTCATCCCTGCGGCAGATTCTCTTGCCAATGTGGAGAAATACGAAGGAAGGAACCGGGACAACGATACCTTTACGACTGCCATGAAGCTGGAGCCGGATGCAGCTGTCCTATTATAAAACGATGGTTCCGGCCGGTTGTCAGACTGCCTCTGTCCGGACTGCGGCCCATCAAAAAAACATGAGGGCTGTCGCAACAAGAACGATGTATACAAGATATGGCAAATCACGTCCCGGAGCAATACTATATCTTGTATAAAAAGTTCTTAATGCGACAGTCCCCCATGTTATTTATTTAAATCGGAATCCTCACTCCAGAATTTCCCAGTACCCGTTTCTCGGTGAACCATGACGAACCAATATTCCCTGCTCTTTCAGTTTCTTCATATTGGATTCAACATTTCTGCCTGCTATGCCAATCTGCTCCGCCATCTTCGCAGCAGAAAGCTGCGCATCCGCCGACAATAGTTCCAAAATTTTCTGCTGGGTACTGTTTAATCCTTCTCCGATGTTTCTCCGATGTTTCTCCGATGCATCATCATTATATATTCCATCCGGCGCTGGAAAAGAACTGCGGAAAAGATTTACCCTGAACATATCATCAAAAGCCTGAAACTTTGGACGCTGAAGACCATAACGCTCCGCAGCGTCCATAATCCTTCGTATACCGGTTCCCCATGACTCCACAAGTCCCATTTGATTAAATACATTTGCCAGTGTCCTGTTTCGAATCTTAGAAGCAATAATCGTCTTTATATACTTCTCCGGTTTTTCAGGAAGCATTACCTTAAATTCAATATTCTTTGATTCCCCATGGACAAATTCTTCTATTGTCATCCTTTTACCTCCCATTTTACATTCCGTATCACCGCCCCATGCCCGCCCGCATCACCGCATACCAGTTATTTACAATCTCTTCCATCCCCTCCAGCGAAGGATGTGTCAAATCCTGGGATATAAGCGGAACATCGCCAAGCAATTTCTTTCCCTCCGTAAAAATCAACCTCTTTCCGGCATATCTTTTCACAATTTCCCGATACCGTTCCGACTTTTCCCGTTTCCTCTCATCCTGCGGGCAATGTGTAAAAATATCCGTGGCAAAGACAGGACGCGGGTCGCCTGCGAGGATTTCCGTAAACCGGTCCACCCGTTCTTCAAAAAGCGCTTCATCATAATCCTCACCCAGCATATTAATCCCCATCTCCACTGAAGCAAAGTTCCAGTCCTTCCGGGACACAATATATTCCGCCATGGCCCTTTCCAAATGTGCGCTTCCCGCAAATCCCAGATTTATGGAATCACACTGAAACTTACCGGCAATCCGGAAAGGATACGCATAAGGAGCAGCAAGGGCCAGACTCCCATGGGTAATAGAAGAACCGTATGCAAGGTAAGTATCCACAGGCGTCTCTCCCTCTGCCGGAGGGACCGTCTCACCTTCCGCTCCCATATAGATACAGGTGCCGTAAGGCAGGACGAGTCTCACGATTTCCGGAGAAAAATGCAATCCCTTCTCCCTTGTAATCCTCCATAACGCATCCAGATTCTCCGGCCGCCGAATCTCTATCACCGTTTCCTTTTCCCCAATTATTTTGGAAGAATTTCTCCATCCCCCCTGAAAACTTCCGTAATAGATATAAGCCACCTGCGCCTCTTCTGCCCGATATGCACGCAGATGTATCTTCACACTGTCACCGGACATCCGAAAACGCAGTTCCACTCCGGTAGAGTACCATGCCGACGCCTCCCGTACCCTTTCATTTAACTGTTCACGGACACTATGCGGTATCCTGCACATCCGGTATCCGCCGTCTACCGCTTCTATTTCTTCCACATTATGAAACTCTATATTCTGAAAAACCATGCCTGACAAACTCCCTTCCAAAACACCCTTTAGAGCGTGTTCAAAAAAGGAGGCCCTCAAAGCCTCCTTAAAAATCTTCTTTTTATTTATTCCATTGCCGGTTATGCAATTTTACTCTTAGCCAGCTCTGCTAAAGCCGTAAATCCTTCTGCATCATTTACTGCCATTTCAGCCAGCATCTTTCTGTTAATCTCAACCTCTGCCAGTTTCAGGCCATGCATGAACTTGCTGTAAGAAAGTCCGTTCATTCTTGCTGCCGCATTGATACGTGCAATCCAAAGCTGTCTGAACTGACGCTTTCTCTCTTTCCTGCCTGCATAAGAAGAAGCCAGCGCTCTCATTACGGACTGTTTTGCTACTCTATACTGTTTAGACCTTGCACCCCTGTAACCTTTTGCAAGCTTTAATACTCTGTTATGTTTCTTTTTTGCGTTCATTCCGCCTTTAATTCTTGCCATCTTTATTTCCTCCTAACAACTTAATCAACATACGTTCCGGATTACAGATACGGTAAAATCTTCTTCATATTCTTAACGTTCGTAGCATCTGTTATAGCCGGTTTTCTGAGGTTTCTCTTCCTCTTGGTCGTTTTCTTTGTTAAGATATGGCTTTTATAAGCTTTGCTTCTCTTTAACTTACCTGTTCCTGTTAATTTAAAACGTTTTGCAGCAGACCTGCTTGTCTTCATTTTAGGCATATCTGATTTCCTCCTATCACTTACTAATTTTCTATTTTAACTGTACGAATTAACGCTTTTCAGTTAAAAACATTGTCATGCTTCTGCCTTCTACCTTAGGCGCTTTTTCGACTACCGCAATATCGGAAAGCGCTTCTGCAAAATCATCCAAAATATGTTTGCTGTTTGCCATATGCGCCATTTCACGTCCGCGGAAACGAAGCGTAATCTTCACCTTATCCCCTTTTCCGATGAATTTCCTCGCCGCATTTACCTTCGTATTCAAATCGTTGGAATCAATGTTCGGAGACAGACGAATCTCTTTAATCTCAATTGTTTTCTGCTTCTTCTTAGCTTCTTTTTCTTTCCTCGCCTGCTCATACCTGAATTTTCCATAATCAACAATCTTGCAGACAGGCGGCTTTGCCGTAGGAGCAATCTTCACCAAATCAAGCCCGGCTTCATCCGCCAGACGCATCGCCTCCCTGACAGGCATAACTCCTAACTGCTCTCCATTCTCACCTATTACACGTACTTCCTTGTCTCTAATCTGCTCGTTAATCATTAAATCGCTAATGGCTTTGCCCTCCTCAAAATACAAATATATAAAAAGTGGATAGCATAACTATCCACTTTTCGTACGTTCTATAACAACCCCGCTATGCACATATGCTACAGGATTCTGAACCGAATTCTAACATTCCGGTTTATAAATACCGGACTATTAACGCCTGCAAGCCTCTGCCGCAGGGTGAGAGTGGATACTCTGCTTGTTTGTTATATATTCATAACATGCTTATATACTATACCATCATATGGAACTGGTGTCAACCCTGAAATTATTTTTTACATTTTTTTACAGTTATTCCGTAACAGTTCAGCCTTCGGCTTCCCTGTTACGTTATTCCTGCTGTTCAAATACCACCCGTATCGTTTCCGCGCTCTTTTTAAACTCTTCCATCCTGTCGTCATCCGCAGACTGGGAATATGTAACAGTATAGACCTTATCCGCTGCAATCATGTACACGAGCTGGTCCATCTGCATATCATCCACCTTACAGGACATTTCGATTTTATAAGAAGGGCATCCGTCCGTCACGGCCTTTGTCATCCGGTAAGCGGTAATGGAAGCTCCCTCTCCGTATGCCTCCCGGAACCTGCTTTCCGCCACCTGCTTATACTCGTCGGAATCCATTGCCGCTTCCAAATCCCCGGCATTAATATTTTCCGAAACCGTATAATATATATTGGAAGAATCCACCGGATGACGCTCCGACACATACATTCCCGGCACCTCTTCGCTCGCCACGTATCCGACAGGAAGCATCAGGGTACAGCCGGTATCATTGTAAATCATATTTTTATATACCGCCTTTATCTCCGTGTCCACTGCCGCCTGTAAAACCGTATTGTCCGTCAAAGCCGCTATTTCTCCTGCCGCCTGAACCGTATCCGCTGTAAACCTGCCGCCTATAGCCAACATTGCTATCGTTCCCACTGCTCCCAATGCAATGGCTGCTGTTTTTTTCTTCTTCATCCTGTCTCCTAATCATTCAGGGCCGTTTGTCAAAAGTTACTTCCATTCCCCATCTTTTACTACGTTTTTTATTATAAAGAACCTTTCACAGATATGCAAGTACAAAAATCCTGCCATTTCATCCGCTTAACCCGCCGCTTTCAAACGCATCCTTCACCTGTTCCAAATCATCATATTTTCCAGCAATCAGCTGCAATATTTCTTCATCCGGCTGCCATAAGTCAGGAACCATAACCGGTATGCAGCCGGCCCGGTATGCGGAAAGCAGGCCGTTCTTTGAATCTTCCAACGCAAAGCATTCTTCCGGTGCGGCTCCCAGCAATTCACATGCTTTTAAATAAATGTCCGGAGCCGGCTTCGAGTTTTCAATCATGTCGCCGCATACAATCTCTGCAAAATAATCCCTCACTCCTGCATCTGTTAAATGTTTTTCCACTTCCCAGCGCGGTGAAGATGAGGCAACCGCCATTTTACAATCTGATTTTTTCAGATAATCCAATAAGACATATAATCCCGGTTTCACAGGTACGCTGTTTTCATCATAATATTTTTTCAGGAATTCTTTTGTGCATTTCCGCAACTCTTCCTGGTTATATCTGTCACCGAATTCTTCTTTCCACACATGGTAAGAAGCTGTAATATTCATCCCCAAAGTTTTACAAACCATATATCCCGCTTTTCCGACTCCGATTTTCTCTCCGGCGTAGTCCCATGCTTTTACAAAGACTTTCTCCGTATCAAACATCAATCCGTCCATATCAAAAATTACATTCATGATTTACCTCATTTCTGCGCTGCTTTTTGCGCATATCAAGTTTGTTTTATAAAAATTTGAAAAAGCTTTCACTCTTTTCCTCCCAAAAGTTTCTATTGCATTCTGCCTGATTTTAACATATATTAATATTATAAAATCATTAATTTCATTTGGGCTGGTCGTAAGACCCAGGTCCATCCGGGGCGGGGAAGTTCCCCGCCATTTTTCCAAATACAACAGAGGTATATGCGATTGAACGAGCTTAGCATTTTCATAGATGAATCCGGCGACTTTGGTGAATATGACCATCGCTCACCTTACTACATTATCGCTATGGTCTTTCATAACCAAACCGAAGATATCCAATCTGCCATCACAAAACTAAATACGGAACTCTCATTCCTTGGACTCAACAACATCTGCATACATACCGGTCCAATCATCCGGAAAGAAGAAATTTATTTTTATATGTCAATTGCTGAAAGACGTCGTATTTTCAATAAAATGATTGCTTTCATAAGACAGGTCAATATACGCTACAAGTGCTTTTATATTGAAAAAAAACATATCTCTGATGCGGTAGAAGCCGCAGGTAAACTCTCCAAACAAATCTCACAGTTTATCCACGGACACTATGAAGACTTTCTTTCTTTCGATGATGTGAAAATTTATTACGACAATGGGCAGATTGAAGTCAGCAAAATTCTGTCCTCCGTATTTAACGCCCTGTTGCCAAATCCTGTCTTCCGTAAAGTTATGCCTGTGGAATACAAACTCTTTCAGGCAGCCGATTTTTTATGCACAATGACACTGGTTTGGCTTAAACTGCAAAACGGTCAGTTTTCAAAATCTGAACTGGACTTCTTTGGCAATGTTCGTGACCTGAAAAAAAATTATCTGAAACCACTCAGTAAAAAAGAATGGATCTGAATCCGTCATCATCCAAAATCCACTATGAAAATACCACATAATACGCTATAATACAATATAGTTATTCTACTTTTTCAGGAGGACATATGATTCAGATTGCAATGAACACAAGAGGAAGCGTTGACCGCAGCACACTTTTATCGATAAACGACTCCCGTACACAAGGCATTAAAAATGCACAGAACATTGAATCCCTAAATACCGCCCGCAGCACCGGGAACATGCCGCGTTCTGCACAGGCCGGTATTCCGGCATCCGCGCCGCCAAGGTCCGCACAGACATCATCGTCTGCAAATATACCAATGACATCGGCGCAGCACGGCACACCCGCACCGCACACGCAGGCACCATGCTGCCCGGCTCCCGTGCAAAAGGCAATTCCGCCTCTGCGCAATCCCATACAGAAGGGACAGAAAACAGCCCTTGCATCCGGCGTGCCGTTAGATACCGTTCATGCCTGCTTCGGCTGGAACACCGCCAATCCGCAGTGCGATGTGGATGTTTCCGCCTTTTTGCTGAATGCGGACGGGAAAGTCTTAGGCGACTCCTGGTTCGTCTTCTACGGACAAACCGCCAGTCCCGACCAAAGCGTCATCTTCCGCATGGATGATGCGGCGGACCGTGAAATTATGGAGATTCAGTTCCAAAAACTGAACCCCGCAGTCAAAAAGATTGTATTTGTCCTGACTATCAATGACGCTTTTGAAAAAAACTTAAATTTCGGTATGATGAAAGACGCTTATATCCGGATTCTAGATGCCGGTAATCAGACAGAACTGGTCAGTTTCCAAATGACGGATTATTATTCCAATGTCATTTCCATGATGATTGGAGAAATCTATCTTCATAACAATATATGGAAATTCAATGCCATAGGCAACGGCGTTGCCAGGGACCTGGCAGGTTTATGCGCGCTGTACGGCGTAGAAGTAAGCAATTAGGAGGTACATAAGAATGTTAACATTTGAAACAGTCAACGAATTAACTTTAAAAGTCACCTGCAGCGGCAGCGACGTACTCTTCACCAAAGCCGGCTCTTTTATTGCAGGCGACAATGCCGGCGGCAAGAACTATAAATTTGAAAAACTTCTGTTAGGGCCTCAGAATACCTTTGCCCAGGCCGCTCTCGGCTCCCTGATACGCCGTGTCACCGGCGAAAATCTTCCTCTGATGAAAGTCATGTTCAGCGGAGATTCCGTTACCTATTACGCAAACTACGGCCAGCATGTGCTTATTTACAAACTGGCCATGGGTGAAACCATTTCCGTTGAATCCGAAAATATACTGGCATTTACACAGGACTGTGAATACAATGTCCGTTTCATCGGATGCGGTGTCTTATCCCAGAAAGGACTGGCCACCTCTACTCTGACCGGCACCGGAAACAATGCCTATGTCGCCATCCTTACCAACGGCAACCCGATTGTCCTCAGCAATATACAAAGCAGGAACACCATTTCCGTTGACCCCGATGCCGTTATCTGCTGGATGAGTCAGTCCGGCATCTGTGACCCGCAGGTAAAAACAGACCTGTCCTGGAAAAACCTGATTGGACAGGCTTCCGGTGAATCCTATGCATATGAATGGGCCGGAAACCAGCCCGTATCCGTCATCGTGCAGCCTTCCGAGCGGCGGGGCGGCATCAGCATCAGTATGGACTAAAGGAACGGAATATATGTGGACTAAAATTGCTGCACCGCCTCTTTAGGCGCCATGCAGCAATTTTGTTCCATTCAAATCCCGGTAATGACATTTCTGTCCTCGACCACTCCTCTATGAACAAAATTCTCTTTTTCAACAAATGGAAATGTATCTGCATATAAGACGAATTGTGACTGTAATCTTTACATAACTGCTTTCAAAGGAGATGCACCGCCCCATGTAGGAAGCAGGGCATCTGTATACTGTAAATGTCAGGCTTGCCGTCATGCACAAAGTTCCGAAAGAAGAAAGGAAACAAAAGAAATGATTGAAAACAGGAATGTAAATATTATAACCGACGCCGATGGCAAAAAGCTGGTCTTAATCAACGATATCCGATTTAAGGGAAAGCGGCAGATTGACTGGAATGATGTAAAGCAATATCTCCAAGGATATGTCGGAGACTATTACGAAATTGCTGAAAATGCAGAACATATTTTTATCGGAAGTGAACTTCCTGAAGAATACACGGAATCAGAGAGCCGGAAAAGCCTTATGGGTGCAAATGCAAAAGCTAAGGCAAATGCCGCCACTGCAATACCAGAACTGATCCAGACAGCATCTAATCTGACTTTTGAAGAAAACCGCAAGGAAAAACACAATAAAAATGCCCAATACGGCTGGTACAGGTATGATGTCCGTTTTGCCCTCCCGGTATATGAAGAAAATGTACTCGTCAGATATAGCATTTTCCATGCCCGGCTTTTAGTCAACCATGCTGAAAATGGAAGGAAATATCTGTATGACATTCTGGCAATAAAAAAAGAAACGAGCAAGCCGTAGCAAGATGTACGGTGAAAACCCATTTCTTATTAAGATATAATCGGGAGTTTGACAGTTGAATATTAGAAAAAACGCCTGCAGGTCTTATAAAACCT
>CAMXQE010000060.1 GCA_947246015.1 uncultured Lachnospiraceae bacterium
TGCTGGTCAAGTTTCCGGGTGGCGTTCTCATCGACCAGCTTCTGGATCAGCCCCGCCGTCACCTCTTTCTCCCTGCTGACCGCTTCCAGCTCCGCTTCAATGGCGCCGCTGTCGGCCAGGGCCTCCATGACCGCCCTGCAGTCCCCGATGACCTCCTCCCGGTTTTCCATCAGGATGCCGAGTGCCTCCAGGAACAGCTCCCTGATCCGCTGACCGCATTCCAGGGCGCAAAAAAAAGCGCACCGGCAGAGTGTCCGGTACGCCCGTAATAAAAGCTATGTATCTTTTTGTATTCTTCTTGGGAAACAGATAGAAATGTGTCGAATAAAAAATATCGCAGTCCCCCTTGAGACTGCGGTATGTATAGAAAAAATATGATGTCTGGCCGTGGGTGTAGGGAGCCAGTTCCCTGCTCGTGCCATACCCATGGTATCCCCTTTCCTGGGGACAGCATTTCGTTCCGGCTTCCCCGGCGCCTGCCGGTGCCGCCCGCCGGGAAGCCCTCCGGAACCGTCCCTCGGTATGGCCTGTCCTTTCCTTGAACAACAGAAAACACCCGGCAAAGTTCAGCCGTCCCGGCTGCTTTTATCGGGTGTCCCTGTCGTCTCTATCCTCTTGGGTGCTTTCGTCCTGCCTGCCCTGCAAACAGCATTTTCTTATAAAACGATTCGTGTTTTCTCCTTTTAAAGTCAAAAAGGGCGTACTGCAATCCACATTTATTGTGAAACGCAGCACGCCCTCCAAAATGTATGTATCGCTCTCTTTTACCGTTTTTAAATGTATTGCGGGAAATGCTAGCACCGTCCTGCAATGATATATATAATAAAAGAACCGACTATCGAAAGTTATACCTTGCTTGATTCCCTTTTATCGTTTGTTCTTTATAGCTTTTTCTGTAATGCTTATGTATTAATACTCCTCTAATTCTCCAATCCGGTGCAAACTGGAAAAACCTACATATTTCTCACGTTTTTGCAGACGCTTAGAAGCCTTTTTTAGAAACAATAGTATTAAATAGTTCTTAATTATCTTTTTTTGATTTTCTCAATTTTTTTATGTGTCGAAATACCAACAATTTATGAATACACCCGTACACGCAAAGGAATTCCCATCGATTCAGCAAGTGATTTGCTTTTTTTTAATGTTTTCTTTGCCAATAACATCAACAACACTAAAACGCACGTTACCATCCAAATATTTTTTACAGTCTTTTGCAAACTGCAACATAGCTTCAAAAGCTTCTTCACCATATGCAGGACGCACAACTTCTGTATATGACTTTGCATAGCAGATAATTTTTCACGCATATAATTGGATTTAGAATTAACAGCCGCCAGAAAATTCACGTTGGCAACCTAATTTAATACTTCAACTGCGCCAGCGCAGGCAACCGGATTCCCTCCAATAGTTGAACCATGTTCCCCCGGCTGAAAAATATTTTCCGTCAATTTATCCATGAGAACTGCCCCAATTGGAAGTCCTGCTCCCAGTCCTTTTGCCAAAGTAACCACATTCGGGCATATCCCATACTGTTCACTACATAAGAATGTACCTGTCCTGCCGATCCCTGTCTGCACTTCATCTACGATAAGCAAAATATCCTTTTCTCTACATACTTTTTCAATATCCTTTACATATTCCTTTTCCAGTACATTTACACCGCTCTCGCCCTGCACAAGTTCAATCATGACTGCACACACAGTATCATCCACAGCTTCATACAATGCCCGGCTGTTATTTGCCGGAACATAACAGAAGCCTTCTGTAAAAGGGAAAAAACTCTGATGAAATATGTCCTGCCCCGTAGCAGAAAGTGTCGTTATTGTCCTTCCATGAAAAGAATTTTCCAGCGTAATCATACGGTTGCACTGCTTTCCTTTGAGTTCCATGCCATACTTTCTTGCAAGCTTTATTGCGCCTTCATTTGCTTCTGCGCCGGAATTTTCAAAGAAAACTTTAGAATATCCCGTTATTTTACATAGACGTTCCGCTAAAAGACTGTTCGGAAGTGTATAGAACAAATTAGACGTGTGCTGCAATTGCTTTATCTGAGAAACAACTGCCTGAACCCATTCGTCATTACAAAACCCTAACGAATTTGTTCCAATCCCACTGCCAAAGTCTATATACCTTTTTCCCTCAAAATCTTCTGCCTGCGCTCCATGACCGTTTTTTACCGCTATCGGAAACCGATGATAGGTATGCACAATATACTCCTGGTCTTTCTCAAAAATATCACTATTTTTCACAGTATTCACCACCGTTTTCAAACTCACGCATAAAATCAACTAAATGCTGCACGCCCTCAATCGGCATAGCATTATATAGGCTTGCCCTCATTCCGCCAATTGCCCGATGACCTTTTATGCTGATGATTCCATGTTTTTCAGCCTGCTTTATAAACTCTGCATTAACCGCATCCGACTTTGTACGGAAAGTTACATTCATCAATGATCTGCTGTTTACATTTGACAGACCATAAAACAATGAGCTGGAATCTAAATAGTCATACAAAATTGCCGCCTTTCTTTCGTTGATTTCCCTCATCTTCTCCAAACCGCCCAATGACTGAATCCATTTAAGTACTTTACCCACCATATAGATATTGTAAGTCGGCGGCGTATTGTATAACGACTTTTTATCTGCATGGATTTTGTATTGCAGCATAGTTGGCGTGTTGGGCAGGACTGTTTCAGAAATCAAGTCCTTATGCATAATTGCAATAACCAATCCGGCAGGTGCCAGATTTTTCTGCACGCCTCCAAAAAGCATACCATAATTTGAAACATTCATCGGTTCTGATAAAAAGCAAGAGGATATGTCATTGATCAATACCCTACCCTTGCTGTTAGGACAGACTTTAAATTTCGTTCCATAAATCGTATTATTTTCACACATATATACATAATCTGAATCCTGTGAAATTTCCAAATCACTGCAATCAGGAATATATGAAAAGTTATCTCCTTCCGAAGATGCCACAACATGGATTTCTCCATATCTCTTAGCTTCCTGATACGCTTTCTTTGCCCAATATCCTGTCAGGATATAATCTGCTTTTCCATTCCGCATAAAATTCATTGGAATCATGGAAAATTGCAGGGAAGTCCCGCCTTGCAGAAACAA
The DNA here is from genome assembly GCA_947246015.1 of uncultured Lachnospiraceae bacterium. Lineage (GTDB taxonomy): Bacteria > Bacillota > Clostridia > Lachnospirales > Lachnospiraceae > Kineothrix. The sequence continues at coordinate 3,127 of CAMXQE010000060.1, forward strand.
AACTGCATAATCATCGGGAATCTTCATAAGCGTGCGCAAATCCTGCTCCGTTTCATCAATAATAGATTGGAACATGGAAGAACGGTGGCTGATTTCCATAACGGACATACCACTGCCCTTATAGTTTAACATTTCATCTGCCGCTTCCTGCAAGACTGGCTCCGGCAAGACAGCCGGACCCGCAGAAAAATTATATACTTTTCTCATTAAAAAACCTCCTAAACTTCTACCTTGTTAGCAACGGTCACTTTACTGCTGCCGAAACTGTTTCCGCACGATTTTTATAATACGTTCCATATCCTCTTTTGTATTTTTAATATCACTTGGCAGGCAAAGCCCTCTGTTAAAAATATCTTCACTCACGCTTAGTCCATCTTCTGCCTGAATAAAATCATATTTTTCAAATACAGGCTGCAAATGCATTGGTTTCCATATCGGTCTTGTTTCAATGCCTTCCGCATCTAAAGCGTCCATAACCTGCATCGGAGTTACTCTGCTGCCCGGTGAAATCGTCATGCAGGAAAGCCAGTTGTTGTCCCTTCCATCCCTGTTCAATGGATTCATTTCTATTTCTTCTATATCCGAAAAGGCTTCCTTGTACGCTTTATAAATTTCATGCTTCTTCTGTATATGCTCCTCAATATGTAACATTTGCCCGCACCCTATTCCGGCAACAACATTTGACATTCTGTAATTGTAACCAATCGTAGAATGCTGATAGTGTCTGGCTGGATCACGAGCCTGCCGGGATAAAAACCGGGCTTTCTCCACATCCTTTTCCTGCTTTGCAACTAACGTGCCTCCGCCTGAAGTTGTAATAATCTTGTTTCCATTGAATGAATAAATTCCATAGTCCCCAAAAGTACCCGTCATTTTCCCTTTATATGTCGTTCCTAACGATTCCGCAGCATCTTCAATCAATGGAACATGATGCTCCTTGCAAAGAGCGCATATTTCATCCATGTTGGCTGATGTTCCGTACAAATGTACCGCCATGACAGCTTTCGGATGCGGATATTTTTCAAACGCTTTCCTTAATGCCGCTACATCCATATTCCATGTGTCACGCTCCGAATCAATAAAAACGGGAATCGCTTTCTCATATCGGATCGGATTGACGCTTGCCGCAAAGGTTAAGGAAGGGACAAACACAATGTCATTCTCCTTTACCCCCGCTAAAATGACCGAAAGATGTAGTGCCGCAGTTCCAGACGAAAGTGCGGCGGAAGAAGATGCTCCCACATAAGCTGCTATCTTATCCTCAAATTCTTCTACATTCGGTCCTAATGGTGAAATCCAATTTGTATCAAAAGCTTTTTGAATATACTGCCGTTCCTCCGCATGCATGGTAGGCGTAGCTAAAGGAATTTTCTTCATCATTCCGCCTCCTCTACATAAAACATCTCCGGCATTCTGTATTCTGAACACATCTTCTCAAAATCTTTCCTGACTTCCTCATAAGCCTCGCAATGATAGTTTCTTGCTCCAGCAGGGCATACTTTTATGCAGGCACCGCAGGCAATACACAATTCATTATTTGTTTTTTTAAAGTTTCCATCACTAATTGCATTTTGAGGACAAACCCTTTTACATTCCCCACAAGCAACACATTTATCATCGCCATCCGGCTTAAACGGCAATCCCTCATAAGAAAATCCATCATAGTCTTGTGTTCCCGGCAGGCAAATCTCCTTATAATTTTTCAAAGTGCGAATACTCAAAAGCTGACAGCACTTTGCGGCAAATTCCTTCATCGCTGTTTTATCCCTTTCATCCGGGCGTCCTGCCGCCACAGACGGGAAAACAGAATGCTCCGCTATAAATGCCCCTGCCGCCATTACATAAAAGCCCTGATCTGTTAAAATATCCTTCATCTGCAATAAAGCATCATCATAATGCCGATTCCCATATACTGCAGCAATAACAGCCGGAGTATTATTTCCTTTTAAATTTTTTGCCATTTTAGCGCATGACTGCGGAATAAAACCACCATACACAGGCATACTGAACAGCAGCACATCCTCGCTGGAAATTTCCAGCGGCTCATTACATGGTTTTTCAAACCAGTTATAGGGTTTCATCTGCAAATTTAAACCCTGACCGATACAGCCTGCACATATCTTCGTTGTACCTTTTGCGCTAAAATAAATATTATGTAATACCATCTCTCTACGTTTCCTTTCAAAATATAAAACTTCAATATCTAAAATTTACAGTTCGGAAAATGCCTGTTCCAGATCTGCAATAATATCCCCAACATTTTCCAAACCAACGGAAAGACGGACCAATCCCTGCTCAATTCCCGCAGCAACCAACTGTTCATCCGTCAACTGCCGATGTGTTTCACTTGCCGGGTGCAATACACAAGTTCGTATATCGGAAACATGAACCTCGTTTGATGCAAGCTGCAGCTTATTCATAAATTTTATTGCTGCCGCTTTTCCTCCTTTGATGACAAAAGAAGTAACGCCACTGCACCCACTCAGATACTTCCTAGCCAATTCATAATTTTCATCGCTTTTTAATCCCGGATAATTCACCTTTTCCACTTTATCTGACTGCTCCAGGTATTTCGCTACAGTCATAGCGTTTTCACAATACTGCTTCATTCTGACAGCCAATGTTTCCAGACCAAGATTCAGCAAAAATGCGGAATGTGCGGCAGGATAAACACCGAAATCACGCATGAGTTGCATTCGTGCCTTTACAATATATGCCTTTTTCCCATATGTTTCCGTGTAGGAAATCCCATGATAGGATTCATCCGGCTCTGTTAAATCCGGGAACTTTCCATTTGTCCAATCAAAATTCCCACTGTCCACAATCGCCCCTCCTACCTGCACCGCATGACCGTCCATATATTTTGATGTGGAATGAACGATAATATCTGCTCCAAATTCAAAGGGTTTACACAAGATAGGTGTCGCAAATGTATTGTCTACAATCAGGGGAACGCCATGCTCATGTGCAATTGCTGCGAACCGTTCAATATCAAAAACTGTCAATGCCGGATTTGCAAGTGTTTCTCCGAATACCGCTTTTGTGTTCGACTTAAACGCCGCTCCAATTTCTTCGTCTGTTGCATTTTTATCAATGTAAATACATTCGATTCCCAACCGTCTGAGCGTATGCGAAAACAGATTGACAGAGCCTCCGTAAATTTCCATCGTGCTGATAAAGCTGTCTCCCGCATTGCAGATATTGAGCAGTGACAATAACACTGCCGCCTGACCTGACGTAGTACACATCGCACCAATGCCGCCCTCCAGCTCTGCAATCTTATCTTCAACCGCCATTACTGTCGGATTTCCAAATCTGGAATAAATCAGTGACTTCATCGGATCATCAAACACTGCTGCAACTTCTTCCGTAGAGTCATAGACATATGTAGTGCTTTGCACGATTGGCATAACTCTTGGCTCTGCGTTTTTCGGCTGATAGCCTGCATGTAAACATTTTGTTTCATCCTTCATTCAAATTCCTCCTATTTCAACATGCTATATGCACACTCTAATAAAGTGAATGCAAGAATTATATTGATTACCCTGTAATATTTTTTATATGCTCTTTGTATCAGCACCCCCATTCCAACCCATGTGAGTGTTGCAATTGTTCCGATTGTTGCAATCATGAGTTCAAACAGCAGCAAAACCCATAAGGAAGTGCTGTAATCTGTAACATATCCTGTCAATGCGATGATTCCGAATAAATATATTTTTACATTGACAAACTGCAACAAAAATCCTTTCAGAAAAGATGCTGATTTTTCTGCATCATCGGTGGATGGCTTACTGATGGCAATATGAAATGCCAGCCATAAAATATAGGCAGCTCCTATGTATTTCATAATGCCAAGCATATCTGGCAAAAAGGTACTTACTCCGAACACAAACACCGCACATATAACCTGCACAACATAATATCCTGCAAAAATCCCCCAAAAAAGCGGTCTGCCTTTTTTATACCCATAATTTGTTACTGTATTCAATGCTAAGATGTTTCCTGGTCCCGGCGTAAATGCATTGATAACAGAATAGATAAAAAAATTACCTAATACATAACCCGGCATTTTTATGCCCCCTTTCCGTCTGTATATCTTAGCACGGAATGTCATGTAATAGGTAATATCTGTTTTTTATGCTTTTACATAGGTTCATCCTATGTTTCATGATTACTGATACTGTTTCAAAGCCTCAACATAAATCTCCCCCAGCTCTGATAATTCTTTATCCTTGTTCAGTATATATCCGATATGCATTACTTCATCTTCCTCCAAAGGAATCGAAACGATAGAATCCCCTTGCAGGTATTTCGGGAAAATGCCGCTTGAGATTGTGTATCCGTCCAATCCAATCATCATATTCACAATAGCCGCACGGTCACTCACCTTAATGCTCCTTTCAGTAGGCTCGTTGCTGAAAAGCTCCTCTGAAAAATTGGAAGATTCATAGGTTCCCTGCACAAAACTAAGCCTGGGATATGGTTTCAGATCTTCCAGTTTTACAGATGTGCATTTTGCCAACGGGTGATTGATGCCGATAAAGATGTGGGGCGTTGCCGTAAATAATTCATAAAAGTTCAAATTGTACTCATCAAACAGCTTTCTTAATACATTTTCATTGCTCTTACAAAGATATAGGATTCCCAAATCACTAAACCTGTTCCGCACATCTTCCACAATCTGATGTGTCTGTGTTTCATTCAGGATAAACTCAAACCTTTCCTGTCCAAAATGCTGTATCAGTTCCACAAACGCATTTGTGGTGAAAGTATAGTGCTGCGTGGAAACGCAAAATCTCTGTTTTGCAGGCTTTTTATCAATATATTTCGATTCCAGAAGTTCCATCTGCTGGACTACCTGCCTTGCATATCCTAAAAACTCCATCCCCTCCTTTGTCAGTGCCACACCCGCCCGACAGCGGCTGAAAATTGTGATTCCGGATTCCTTTTCTACCTCTTTGATAGCGCCGGAAAGGCTTGGTTGGGAAATGTACAGTTCTTTTGCCGCTTCTGTAATAGACCCCCTTTCCGCAACGATTATCATATATTTTAATTGTTGTAGCGTCATACTTCCTCCGATCTAAGCATCTTAATCCTGTTTGGCTGCTTTTAAGGGTTTAAAGACATTTTTATCAGACGATATCATATCCAGCCGAAGATAATGCTTTTAAGGCTCTGTCAAAGTTTTCCTCTTTCACAAGAATATAATCCGTATTAAAAGTCGATACAGCAAATATTCCAATTTTATTTTCTGCGAGAATACCAGCCAGCCGGGAGAGAATACCAATCATTGAAAAATCCAATTTCCCTTGTATTCTAAATCCCCTCCATCCATCATCCCGTTCCAGCGTATTTGCAGGTGTATCTTCCGTAATACACACCAAAGAATATTCTTCATCTGTCTTTCCAACAAAATAAAAATCCTTATTTAAGTCAATATCACATTCTGATTCCACTTTACAGACAGTCAGAGCATAATCCAGTTTTTTAAGTTCCATAGCTACCTCCCACTGATTTTAATATACGTTTTATTTCGTAATTAGCACTTTATCAACATATTTCATGCTTAATTTTATCATATTTTCCAACAGGCAAGGATATAAATAACCTATACTTTAGCATAGGTTCAACCTATATTTGCGTTACCTAATGCATATAATCAGCTTATTTCTATTGATGGTAATCAATCTTTGACAATATGCCTCTAACCATTCTTTCCAGACATGATAACGCTTCTTCCAAAACCTTTTCACTTCTGGCAAAGTGAAGACGTGCCTCTGCACTTTGGTTCGCAAAAGAATTTTGCCAACAACAAATGCTCATATTGTGTCCTGTTATGGTTTATTCTCTTTCGACTTTTCCAAAACTCATATAAAAGTTTTTTGCCTATATAGATGGGGCGATAACAGCCATAAAGTATTCCGACATTTCCTCCGGTGACTGCTTCAAACCGTTTCTGCTCCACCACTGGATCATGCCGACAAAGCTGCTTGATATATGGTTGACCAGAAAATCATCCGGCACTCTTTTACCCCTCAGTTCCAGACCATTCAGCATATGATCCGCAATCAGCTCACTGAGGTATTCACGGAAAAAGCCCAGGAACAATTCATTGCTTTCGTTGGTCAGCATCCCCAAAATATTCCGTTCATCATCCAGCAGGTGGTAAAGGATATGTGTAACCATGGCACGGGGATTTCCTGTTATGAGCGAGAAATCGTGTGTACCCTCCGCACTCAGTTTATCCGAAAAAACGTGGGCAAACAGGTCGGCGCACATCTCCTTGAGCAGATAGTCCTTAGTTTCAAAATGGTCATAAAAAGTAGTCCTGCCTATGTTGGCTTCATCAATAATGTCCTGCACGGTAATTTTTGAAAAGCTCTTTTGTGCAAGTAGGACGCCAAACGCCTTGAAGATCGCGTCCCTTGTTTTTTGCTGCCGTCTATCCATTTGCAATTCCTCCGTACAAAATAAGGTGATCTGTTCAGTATCAAACGCCCGTCAAAAAATATCCGTTGATACTTGCAACTGTATATCATACAATAATCACAAACAAACTGTTTGGTATCTTACACAGTATAGCATTACCATGCCGCAAATGCAAGCAGAAAGGAATTTCTATGATGAATACATTCGTAACAAAAAAATCTGTCACAAATCCTATTTTGAAAGGGAGCGTACCAAAAATGCCAAGCAAAACAGGCACAAAAACCCTGTTCAGCTTTGCAGTCATGGGGTTTCTGGCTATTATGCCTCCAGTATCTCCCCTCTCTTCCGTTGGAATGGATGTGCTGGGTGTCTTCATTGGAACAGTGCTTCTACTCTCCTTAGTAGACACTACATGGCCTGCGATCCTGAGCATCGCATTATTCTCTATGACTGGCGTTATGTCACTGGATGACATCATTGCCCTGTCTTTTGGGAACTGGATAACCGTGTTCGTTATCATGGGTTTCATACTCACCTATGCATTGAATGCTTCTGGTTTTACCGGACGGCTTACAGCCTTTTTCCTGGGCAGTAAAATTGCCAGGCAAAGCCCCTGGAGTTTTACGGTTGTGCTGGTCTGCCTTCCATTTCTGGTGGCATCATTCATGGAGCCAAGTGCAACCATCGTATTTTTTCTTGGTTTCGCCAGAAAAATATTTGAAGAACTGGGATACAAAAAGACAGACCGCTATCCACATATGGTAACAATGGCGGTAGTGTTCGCCGCCAGTATCGCATCCGCCATGACACCGTTCTCACATCCGCTCATTATTTTGGGGATGAATTTTTACCAGCAGACCACTGGCCAGCCTATTAACCTTGTTTCCTATATGCTGTACGCTGTCCCCATTGGGATTCTGGTTTTTGCCGCCATGCTGGTCATGTTGAGATTGTTTTTTAAGCCCGATATGAGCAAGATCGCAAATTTTGATATCAACAGCGTTTTGGATAAATCCGCCCCCATGTCCAGGCGTGAAAAAATAACGGTCATCACATTCTTTGGCACCGTCATCATGTGGATACTGCCGGCCGTTTTATCCATACTTGCACCTCACTTTGTTTTAAGCATCGTATTGGGCAGGTTTGGTGTGACCTTCTGGGCTATTCTGGCCGTAACACTTCTGGCAGCGGTCAAAGCCGATGGCAGACCTGTCCTGGACTTGAAAACTGCGTTGACCGAAGGAGTGAACTGGAATGTAATCTTCCTTGTGGCATCGTGTGTTTTGATGGGGGCCGTCGTTACCAATGAAGCTGTGGGCCTTAACCAATTTATCCTGACCATCATTGAGCCAGTTACGAAAACGCTGCCACCTTCATTGATGATACTGTTCCTGGCAGGTTTGACAGGCTTCCTTACGAACTTCACCTCCAACATGACGGCCATGGTGTTGATGCTCAGCGTTGGTCTTTCGCTGGCATCCGGTACAGGCGCCATTGAACCGTTTGCGGCCACACTCGCCATCATCATCGTCTCCGATTTTGCTTTTATTGTGCCGTCATCCTCTAACTTAATCGGTATGCTCTACGGAGATGAATACAGCAGCGAGAATATCATCTTTAAGTATGGGAGTATCCTCGCTATAATCGGGGTATTCATTGTTGCTCTGATTGGATATCCTTTCTCGTTATTGTTGGTCTGATTCCATTTTGTATTTTAGTGAGTAGACAATGCGCCCCTTACACCTGCAGGTATTTTCCTGATAACTGCCTAAAATTCCTATCGTTAAAAAATGCACCCAAACTCATGCTTGGGTGCATTGTATCAAATTGTGGTACGCAAGCCATATTGCGTGTCGAGATTGATACAATCTTTAAATGGGTGCTATTGTTATTTTTTTGCACCCAACATTATCGCATCCTATTTTGGAAGATGCGCCGCCCATTGCCGCCTTGACCGTCTTACGGAATCCGTCCATGGTATACCCCATGCCAAGCTGTGTCCAGAGATGCTCCGGGTCGCCATGGTTGGATGCAATGCCCCTCGCACATCCTTCCTTGTGGCTGATGATGACGCCGTCTGCCAGCGGGTCAAGGCTGTACTTCTCACAGAGCATGGTGAACAGCTCCACCGCCGTTTCATACGTCCGTTTCGCCACCTCCTTTGCCGCTGCCATATCGGAGCAGGTGAAGCTGCTCCCCGATGTGTACTTGATACACGCTGGCTCGCACATCTCCACCCCGATGTGGGTATTGTTGCCGCTGCCCTTGCTGCCAGAGCCGCAGTGCCATCCCCGGTGGTTCCACGGGAGCGTCTGGTAAGCCGTGCCATCATTCCCGCATCTATCATTACAAACATACCGAAAAATGATTTCTGTCTGCCCTCAATACTTCCAATTTTATTCACTTCCAACATATCCCTAATACAACTACAGTTTCCACAGCCAGCAGGACCAGCATTGCATACAGTAATATCGGCCAGGCAGAAGCGGCCCCGGCAAGCAGCAGCATGACCACCGGAACCACATATTTCCGCGGATGGTGCCACAGGTCGCTTTCAATCTTCCAGTCCCGGATGGGATAAACCCACTCCAGCATCACAGACAGCACCGCACTCTGCAATGCAAAGAAAACTGCCTCACAACCCATAAAGGCAGTGACCCCGCCGTTTTGTGTCTGCCAGCTTATAAGAAATATTGCATCTGCCATCATATTACACAGGAAAATGAACAGGCAGTACGGAATGCAAAAACGCCGTTTCTGTCCGGGCAGGAAGCGGACCGCCTGCTCCATGTCACGGTCACAGGACAGCAGGATACAGATGGGCGTATTCAAAGATAACACCGCAAAGCCAATCGGGGCGACGGACAGCCCGGCTATTTCTTTCAGAAAATAAGGCATTACAAGAGCAACGCACCACATCACAGCGGTATTGAGCAGGTAATTCTTGTGGCAGATGAGATACCGGAAAAAATACCGCCACAGGGAAGCCTTTTTCCTCTGCCTGACGGCATAACTTCTCTTACTCTCCCACTGATAAAAGGCATATCCGTCTGCCCTCCACAGGAACAGAACGGCCAACAACCCATTTGCAGGCAACAGCAGACTTATCCATGTCCTGCTTCCGCAAAGAAAAATAGCAGCCACCACGATGGCAGTCCAGAGAACATCCGCATACCAGTATTTTCTCAGGGAATAAACAGCAGCCACCATAAGGACAGCATGAAGCATACAGATCACAATTCCGATGATTTCTATTGCCTTCCATTCCGAAACGGCCAGCAAAACCGCCAGAAGCAGCCCAGTCTTTGTAAGGACTGCATAAGCTCCCAGCGCGACCACATAGGAGAAAACAAATTCCCGATGCCGGAAAGGCAGCATCAGCATAGCCTTAAGTTCCTCCGCATTATCTTTGGAAGAAAGAGCCTGCCACATCACGCCGGCCGTAAAGGCGCTTACCATCAGAACCCGGACAGAGGATGCAATCTGCACTTGAAAGTCTGCGATATACAGCCCCCAAAATACAATGATGTAAATCAAAAGCGTCCGTGGCAGGCGCTCATATTTTGCTCCAAACAACTTTTTACTAAAGGCTTTACCTGTCATTTTCATCATGGAGAGCCTCCCGGATATCTGCGGCATTGATCTGACCGTGCTCAAATGTCCGCCGGATTTTTCCATCCTCCAGGACAAATACCCGGTCAGAAGTCAGCGTGATACTCTCCAGGATGTGGGAGGAAAACAGAACAGTCCCATGCTCCTTGTATCCGGCAATCTGCTGGTACAGATATTCCGTACTCTGGAAATCCAGCCCATTCACCGGCTCGTCCAGAAGAAGCAGTCTGGGTTTCAGAGCAAAAGCCGTGATCAGAAACACCTTTTTCCGGTTCCCGGTTGACAGCTCTCGCAACAGGGTATCCGCATACTCTTCAAAATGAAAGCCCCGTATCAGCTCCGACACATCCGAAACCACCTTCCCATAAGCGCTGCATACATAAGACAGGTATTCACGAAACGTAAAATACGAAAAAGAATTGTCCTCGGCAAACACCGTATAGCGGCACAGCTTAAAATCCTGTTTCCTGAAATCTACAGAAGAACCGCAAAAACAGATACCGTCAGAACGAAAAGCAGGGTGCAGACCGGAAAGCACCTTCAGGAATGTAGTTTTTCCGGCCCCATTCAGACCAATCAATCCTGCCACTTCATGTTCGGCCAGTTCAAAAGAAAAATCCGAAAGTACCATTTTCTCATTATTGTACCATGCGTTTAGATTTTTCACAGTCAGGAGCGCTTCTTCCATATTACCTGCCCCCTTTGCCGTTCTTTTCCTTTTTCCATGCCGCATATGCGGAATATAGAAATACCCCTGCTAAAACCAGATAAAGGCCCGCCATCGGGAAATTTCCGGATACCCCGCACACAATGGCTGCAATCAGCCAAATCAGTCCAATGATTCCACGAATATAAATATGACGCATTCTCTTTTCCTCCTTCACTTCGCCTCTTGCGGTTCGTAATTGATATACGAAAATTTATTGTTTCATCTATCCTAACCTAACCACCCCTGAACCCTCCTTATAATATTCTTCAACAACTCAATCATTCCCGATTTTCGTTTCTGTTATTTTCTGAGAAAATTGCTGGGTTCTTTCATATCAATCTTCAACCTTTCTATATTAGACAGTCTTCCATATTTTCCTATAGCATATCATGATAATAGAAAAAGATAACATCTGGCCAATCATAATTTGTATAATCTGCATACGATCCGCTTCACCATTAGAAATCACATGAAGCAGATTCGTTACGATAACATTATTAAACAAGTGGTCGCCAAGTCCCATCCACAATGCCCCTGTCATTTTATATAGGAGCGACCATTTTGCACTCATAATCCCAGCCAATACAATATAACCAATACCCATGATCAGGGCACCCGCAAACGATATATTCCCCTGCACATAATCTCGGAGCGGCATAACCAGGTGCCAGATTCCAAATAAAAAAGCGATAAGAAGTACGGCACGGATAAAGGATAGCTTTTCAGCAAGAATTTTCATAAATAAGCCGCGAAAGACACCCTCCTCCATCCATACATTTACGACGTTCAGTACAATACATAAAAGCAGGAAAAGAGAACCGTCATGCCTTATCGCTTCTCCATTTAGTGTAAATCCACTTATATAAAAGTCTAACGATACATTCTGATTGGTTTGGTAAAGCATCAGGCATTCCATGAACCAGGCCACAAGAAAGCAGCCTCCTCCTAACAGAAAACCTTTCAGAATACCAGATACTGTTTTACCCTTTATAAATCCAATGCTTTTCCAGGTATTGCCACGAGAATGAAGGACAATCGCTAAAATAGCAATTCCAAAAGCTTTGTGCAAAAAATTTTCCGCAAAGATTGTTTCATCCGTCTTTATCACAAAATATTCTATTATCCTGGCTGCTCCACATATTGCAAACAGGATTACGCAGCTTAATACCGGCTTCTTTTCTTCAATATTTTTCATAGTATCTCCTTGGAAATTCTGATTTTCCGCCTTTTTATTTTCTTCAGTTTTTCTCTGGGGCACTTCCCGACTCTGATTCACTGATTTCTGCCTTTAATTTATCCTGTAATTTCTTTTCCTCTATTTTTTTACAGGCTTCTATGATTCCGTTTTTTACCGCCCATTTAATTACAAAATACAGCGCAACCAGAACAACAATTGCCGTTCCTGCGCTGATACCCAGTTCCTGCCACAGTCCGGCAATCCCTTCGCTCATCCCGAATTTTTCCCATAAGTCCACGTCATGTTCCTCCTGATATCAACCTTATGAAAACGAACCGTCTGCTCTTTCATGGATATTGAAAAAACATGGTTATAAACATAAGAATCCCTACCACAATGGCAGCTATACCCCAAAAAAAGCTTCTCCTGTTTCCGTTCTTTCCATCAGCAATCCAAATCAGGCCACGCAGTATAAGAAACAATCCTACAAAAACCGGAAGAAATTTTTTAACAGATTCTATCATAACTCTTCTTTTCCTCTCTGCCCTTTCCTTTTCTTAAAAACACAGACAGCTTCTATATAGAAACAGAAATATTTGCAGCAGGTTCCGGTTTAGCTGTTTCTCCGGTTTTCGTATAGATTACTGGCTCCACCTTACTGGCATCCACTGTTTCCTCTGCAGATATGTCATTGTCTGTACCAGTCTGAACCGAAGCAGATTTTTCATCCGATGCTGCCTTTCCACTTTCGCTGATGCTGACTGTATCCGTATCCCCTTTGCCGCTTTCTACTATCCTCTTTTCCTGCTCCTCACGCTCTTCTTTACGCTTCCGGATAGCCTTTTCCTGCTCTGCCTTCGCTTTTTCCCTTGCCTCCCTGGCATCCTCCTTCATTCCTTTTTCAGCTGTCTTCTGGTAATCCTCTGCTTTATCTGCAAACTCACCCACATATCCCATAGCCCGCTCCATGACGGCTGTATCTCCTCTCCGCTCTGCTTCTTTATAAACGCGGAACGGTGTATTCAATAACTTCATATTTGTACTTGCCCCCACAAGGCCTTCCATCGTTTTCGTATGCATAATTGCTCCTCCACCTGAACTTTTTAGAACATAGTCTTTTTGTCATTCCGAATGTCAAAACCTGAATCTCTTTTATTCCACTACAGAAGCATTCTGCCTCCTGTATGTGTCATTGTCTTTCTGGCTTAGCTCATTCTCTACCTGCGCCAGCTTTTTCTCCAACTCCCAGATTTTCTTCTCATTTCCGGAAGCTGACTGGATCTGCTGCTCCAGCTGCTGTTTTTTCTCTTTCAGTTTCCTGATTTCTCTGTCAACCTTATCCGTATTCGTGACACATTTCTCCTTTGGCTTTCCCTGATCCTTTCTGCGTAATCAGTACCGGAATTACCATAATCACCATTCACCTGCATCGCCATAAGTGTGTTCCTCCTTCTTTTTGTATTGTCAGACAATTTCTTTATAACTGCCCTATAACCGCCTTTACAGACGGCTCCTGTTTCTTTTTTCGGATATAGAAAGTAACGTGTCAAACACCATAAATCCCATAATCGTACCGGTCGGCAGAAACTCATTGATGATTACCGCACAAACCGCAAACAGGAAATAAAAAGGGAGCAAAAGCTTCTTTTTCAGAATTTTTACCAGGAAATAAAACTGGAAGGACGCCTCGACAACGCCCATAATATATATATTGAAAAAATCATAATACGCAGTCATTTTGTACGCCCCCATATGTAACCTTATATTAAGAAACTACAGATTTTTCATATACTGCAGAACAACGCCGGAAAACTCTTTGCTCCGCAGCCTTGATACGGGAACCTCCCTGCCATTATCCATATATACGGTTCCATTTTTATAGCCTTTCAAATGCCCAAGATTGATGAGGTAGCTCCTCTTCATCAAGTCCTGCATCTTATGATTCTAATATCAGATAGCCTGCGCCATTGGCCGCCCCAGCTGACTCTGATACGTCATTCCCCAATCAGCCTGTCAAACATTTTGCTCCCAGCGGTCACATAAGAAATCCACCAGACAATAACAATTAAGGATAATACCTCCAACGGTGAAAAGGAAAGCGCAGCAGACAAAAAGCCTGCGGCAGCTGCACCCTGGGCAATACAGAAGGCAATACAGACCGCAATCAGCAAAACAAAAGAAATAGCATAAACCCGTTTGGTTTTCTCTGCATTCCGTTTCATGGCAAAACACGCAAATAACAAAGTACCTACAATCACAATTACCTCAATCATCATTTCAATCATAAAGAACATCCCTTTCTTATTTTTTGCCCTTAGATAACAATGCTGCCTCCTCACTGTCATCAATCCGGACATTTTATTATAAATTGCCTGTCATACCAAAACAATTGATTTGTTGTGGAATGCTTTCCAGCCGCCGTGAAATGTTTCTCAGCCTGGAAAATTTACCCTTATGCCCTTGTGCCGCTGAACAGGCAAATGTCCGCGAAATGTTACAATGGACAGATTATCCTTATTGAAAAGTCAAATACCCCGCCCCAAGGGGCGGGGTATTTGACCCTCGCGGCAGTCGCCAAATGCCTGGAGATGCTCTGCATCTCTTAAGCAGTCACTTGGCTCGTTGCTCGCGGGAATAAAAATTTCTTCAATCGGGGCTTCTACCACCCTGGAAATATCAATCGCCAGTTTCATTGACGGATTATATTGCGCTTTTTCCAGACGCATGATCGTTTCCCGGCGCACATCTACTTTTTCTGCCAGCTGCTCCTGTGTCAAATCTTTCATCTGCCGGTACTTTTTTAATCTGCATTCAAATTCTGCCATATTCTATTCCCCGCCTTCCTCTGCCTGATCGCCATGGTCATATCGGTACAGCAAATATTCAGAGAGGAAAATCCCCAATGCCAATGCAAGGGAAAGCACAATAATTGCGGCAATCAGGGTATACTCAAGGTTTCCAAAAAGTTTTCCCTGACAAAGAATTACCAGTGCAATAAGTCAAAGACCCCGCCGCAAGCAGCGGGGCATCAAATTTGAAATGCCCCAAGGGGCGGAGTATTTGACCCTCGCGGCAGTCGCCAAATGCCTGCAAGCAGTCACTTGGCTCGTTGCTCGCGGGAATAAAACATATTTATCGCTATACCGTTTTTCGTGTCGATAAAAATTGGGTGAAAATTTAGCATGAAGGATTGACAGAATGATTACCCTTATTTATAATTTGCGTTATATATAACACCACTTTACAAGTTTTTCAAAAAAAAGTATCGTACAGGACTTTCTGATG
>CAMXQE010000061.1 GCA_947246015.1 uncultured Lachnospiraceae bacterium
TCCATATTATTGCCTATCTGGGGTGTCAATCTATAAACAGCCTCTAAACATTCCGAATGTTCCCTGCTTTCAATTATATGATATGGATTTACCCGTTTCCCATACTGTCTGTATATCCGTTCCAGACAGTCCACATATAATCGTTGATTGCTGTTGCTTGCAAGATAATTAAAGAAACCTGAGGTATCACGTCAAAAACGTTTACCCTCTTTTGTTGCAGATGGTCCATTTATTCTCCACCCTTCCTTCCAGTCGGTGTCTATAACCCCTTTTCCTTATACAAATTTTCATTATTTCACAATCCATTGTCCCGTCTTTTTAGAACCTATTCTCTCCACAATTCCTTCTTCTTTCAAGCAATGAATTCTTTTTGTAATTGTAGTCGTTCCCACGCCCATCTGCCTGCTGATTTCACTGACACTGATACCGGGATTTTCTCTCATCAACTCCAATATTTTGCCATACCTTCTGTCAGCTGCCTTTGCCGCTGTTTGGGATAAACTGTCTTTTACATTCCTCTTATGATTTAGCGGAATTGTCACTGTAATAAAATTTTCCGAAATGTCAAACACTTCCCGCCCATACCTGGACACAATCAGCGGTACTCCATGACCTGTCTGTTCAATATAATCCAACTGAACCATGATCTGCTGCAGTTCCAGATTCACATGCTTACTCTTTCCTTTATAAAACTCTTCCAATGTGAGTCCATCCGGCAGACCTCCCACTGATATTATCTCAATACGATCATCAAACATATACACAGCCGGCGGCGTTTGTCTTGACCAGCGATTGTGCAGACAGGCATTCAGCCATGCCTCCCTGAAACAGGGAAAATCAAATAATTTGCTCTCTTTTCTCAGACTTCCCTCCACATCCACAACCGTATCGTTCAGCGCTTCCATATAATCCAATACTTGTTTCACTGCTACAAGCATACATTTATAACCATATTCATTTCGTTTGACTAAATTTTTCTTATCTGTGCCACGAAATACCGCAACTTTAATAGAATAACTGTTCTCATCCGCCAGAATAGCCGCCATTAAATTATAAGCTCCGTCACGCGTTAATAAATTTATATTCTGTTCAAAAGTATCCCCTCGAAGCGTAAGGTTATTTCCAACATACAGCATCTTCAATTGTTCAAACTTCAATTCTTGATTGTTTGCCCCAATGTTTACGATGGAATCAGATACACTAAGCATCAGATTGCGTAATTGTTGTGGTGATATTTCCCTGTCCTCATCAGCTGTTCTTATATAATACTTTCCATATGCCGAATAGGGTTTTTCATCTCCTTCCACTGTAACCTTTATTACATTTTTATCATCACACAGTTCCATAATAATCGTCGGGATTACTTGTGGTTTAATGGCATTTGCAATTTCCTGAGAAACTTCACGTAATGTACGATCCCCGATTTGCTGCCCTATGATTTCTCCATCATTCCTAACTCCAAAATACAATATACCTTTCCCGCTTTTATTCAGCATAGAAGCCAAAGAAATGACTCCTTCTTTTAATTCACCAGTTGATTTTTTAAACTCAATTAACTCTGTTTCCATACCGAAATTCATACGATCACCTCTTTTATATACAGTATATCCTTTTTCGTAATTTTATTCAACATTTAATAGACACTTTATTTGCCACATATGTGATGAATAAAGTGTCTATTATTCAAATTCTGACTTATCTCACCTCAACCGACTCCCCTCCTCAATTTGGTAGACTATCTTCCACACACAACGCCCCATACCCCGCGTATGTCAAGTTAATGTCACAAACTTTTTTCACTTTTCCCACGTGAAAATCGCTGAAACCCGCATAACTTCGTGGGGCGTACGGTTCGCTAATGCTAAGTTGGGGCAAAATTGACGGTGAATTAGTGTCAAGTTGCTTTAGAAAAATCATTCCTTTTTCAATATTATCCTACACGTCTTCCTTCAAATTCTTTTTCCATTTCAGTGCAAACCATTCTAACAACATAATTAGCATCATGTTTACATTTTGAAATAATATAATTTCTGGTCTCGTCAGAGACCCCATTCACTTCATGAAGATGCCGCATAATCAAATTTTTAATGTATACGCTACCAGTATCTACAAGAGTCACTAATTGGTGATTTACAATGCCTTTATTCTCTGAATTTCGAGACAGTGTGAGAAGAATACGCGTGGCATTCCATCTTATATCTAAAAACTCAGAATGGAGCCATTGCAGGACATTTTGAAGGATAATAGCTTCTATTCGAGCCGGTAGCATAATTGTATCTGTAGTCTCCAAATATCGAATGATCAGATTGGTTACTGCGATTATAGTTGCAACGCTATCTTGAATATAAGGCATCAATTCAAGAATGTCATTATATACGTCTTTTCCCATAGAGCTGTACAAAAACTGCAATCCAATTTTTAGAGAAACGCTGTCAATATTCGAAGAAATAATTGAGTGATCTGCTACTTCAATTGCTTCTTGCTGATCAACTAATTTCTCATATATGCTTTGATTGCGTTTATAATCTTCAGGATATTTCACCACAATACAGATAAGAAACGCTATTGCATCAAGTTTTATTGAAATACCCTCTTTGGAAATTAGAAGTGTATCTGCTACCGTTGATATGAGCATATCCATTGTTTCAGAATTGCACGCCACCTCTTTTCCTAACAAAATAGTTCTTACAGTTGCAATCTCACATATGCTATGTCCGAAATAAGTGCCATTTTTTCCTTGTGTTTCATTGCTGTTCTTAATCTTTTCAACATATTCCCTCACAAATACAGGCATGTCCTGTTTCTCATTTTCAGTGGTTTCTAATTTGTAAATTCCTTCGTAATAGTTTGGAAAATATTCTGCCACCTTCTTATCCATATTCTTTGTCAAAGCAATATTTTGCTTTCTAAGAACGCATAAAAAATCAGGGGCATAATTAACTTCTTCTCGTTCCTTTTCGCTGTCAAGCAAACGGTCAATATGCTCAATCAAAGCTTGTGCCGATTCAGTGCTCATCTTTCGTAGATCAATACGATTGGCAATAAACCGAAACATCTCTATATACCAGCGGCTATAATGCTTTTCGATAAATTGACAGCAAATTTCGCTAAGCGTATTTTGTGACATGCGATAAGCTACCCCTGAGAGACATTTGAATATATTCTGGCCAATAGACACAACAGAATTATCACTGCTCAACCATGACTTCATTTCATTGACAATGGTTTTTTCGTGTAATTCGAAACATTTATCATCCAGGAAATAGCCTACTGCCCCAAACGCTAACCACTGGCTGCTTAACCTCTTATATTTAATTGGATGATTTAAGCAGAAATCCATAATTGACGCAGCTTCTTCAGAAGTTAAATTATTCAAAATCTCAGGATAAGAATCCTGAATACCCTTTATTTCCTTTTCTTTTCCAGCAAAAATCGCCAGTTTGTACAAGTTCAGTTTAAAGTTCCAATCGTCATATTTACAGCTTAAATAGAATACAAAATTTCTTATTTTCTCATAGATAAGCAAAATATGAGTCAAAGAGCCATTATACATAGAAACTATAAAGGAACTCGCAAGCATTTCACCATATTGATCAAAGCTGTTACCTAACGTAACCGAATAAGGAGATTCTGTTTTCTTTTTGTACAAACCTTCTATGTATTTTTCATTTAATGATTCATCAATACGATCAAGAATAGGGTAATAGAGTTCTTCGCTACTCTCCGTTAATTCTTTCTGTGCTGATGTGTCGGAAAATTTATTTCTTACCGTACAATAAACCCAGTGCTCGTTACGCAAGTCTACCAAAATATCTTTTATTACCCATGTCGGCTGATTCGTTTCCTTTGCAATGTTTAAAGCAGCTTTAAGATATTCTACACACCTTTCAACATCTCCCGAAAAATGTGCCTGGATTGCCTGCCATCGTATCTGAACAATCTGATAATGCCCATCGTCCTGCTGAACTTTCAGTGCATCCAAATACATCGCTACATTGAAATGTTTAATAGACTTGCCCTCAAATAATATTGGAAGAAACTGAAGTCCCCAATCATCAAATTCACTGGTTTTTTCCGTCTCATCTGATAATCTGCCTCTGGAATATCCGAGTACAAACTTCAATATATAGTCTCTGCACTTATCCACATTCTTTAATGTTGTTTTCGGAATTATAGGCAGCTGATATTTTTCCGTTCCTACAATCTCCACACTCTGAAACTCATCAGTCCCGCTTGGTTTCAAAACCATTCTACCAGTACAATAATAATGATAAACAGTAATAATATCATCAAGTAATGCACGGAATCCATCTTGACTTAGTTCATCAAAGCTGTGAACTGTTTTACTTTTAGCGAAATGCGCTCCCATTAGACTTTGTTCCAATGCGGTTTTTTCTTTTTGAGTTTCATCACAAAAATAGTACAACGCCTTAATGTTATACTTTTTGACAGTATCAATTTCAGTTTGCACTCCCGGATTGATTCCATCAGCATTATCAATCAGAAAAATACAAATGTCACTGTCTTCTAATGCCAACGTATAATGAACACCTGCAGGCAACGTAGATGCTCCTTTTCCTTCAAAAGTATACACATCGGCTAATTGTGTAGATTCAATAGCATTTTTTAAATCAGTTCGCACTTTATCATATTTTGCAACACCACAGATGGAGCTAATAAATACCTTTATTTTTTGACCTGGAGTTATCGACAAAGGAGACGTTCTTTCCCCTGCTTTTGTATACTCCCATGAAAGCCCACCAACGGGTGTGCTTATTCCTGTTAATCTTATGCCCATATCTTTCTCCCATCAAACAATTGTTTACAAGAAAACCTTATCACTGTATATAAACACAATGCTCCTTCTTTCTCTTATATATTAGAAATTTTGTCATCTATCGTAATAATATCAATATCTTCAACGCACTCTTTTGTAACTCTATCCTTCACACCATCATCTCACAACTTTTTTCTGTATTTCTTCTACCAACCGTTGCACCATACTCACAGGCCACATCTCTGACGGCTTCTTCTTCCCATTCTCTAAGCATTTCTTGTAACACCGCTTCGCCACCTCAATTGCTTTTTCTTCATCTCCATACTTCACCAGCTTTCGATAAATGTCCCTATCTTTCTTAAGATATTTCTGTCCTGCCACCTTCTCAAATTTCTCCGCAAACCGATTACAGCATGTATAAGATTCCCTGATTGCAGGCATTTCACCAAAATAAGCATACATCCAGATTTCAAAACATGGATTAGACCATCCAGCATTAATATCATTTTTCTCTGCCAATCTTATAATCTCATCAAAATCCTTTACCT
Organism: uncultured Lachnospiraceae bacterium; assembly: GCA_947246015.1. Classification (GTDB taxonomy): domain Bacteria; phylum Bacillota; class Clostridia; order Lachnospirales; family Lachnospiraceae; genus Kineothrix. The sequence continues at coordinate 5,326 of CAMXQE010000061.1, forward strand.
GATCCCTGTCAAAAACAATCCATGGAATACGATACTGTGATTCTGTATCGGTAAGTTCCATCGCCCGTTTCACCAGTTCCGCGGTCTTCGCCTTTTCCACTTTTATTACCAGATGGTCTTTTAGCTCCACGGGAATACTATCTCTCAAGCCTTCAAAATAATTCTTCTCTGTTTCCTCCGTATCAGTTACAATCAGGTAATACCCTAATTCAGGTATCCTTGTCCCTACCCGCTTATTCCGGTCTTTTCGTTTCCCAGCCCTGCGGTCGCTGGATTTTCCATTCCCCTTACTCGTCATCCAAAGTCCTCCCAGTCAGCATTTCCATGGGCTTCAAGGCAGGAATGGCCCCATAACTGCCTGTCAGATATTTTTTAGACAAAGCCTCGTCTCTACGTACCTTATTGCCTTCTTCATCTTTAAAGTCAGCCAGAGAATATAATTCAGAAACTCCATCCCTGTTTTTATTGACTAACCAAATTTCATCTCGACGAAGCAATTCATTAGAAAACTGCCATACATCATGTGTCGTAAAAATCAACTGTGCATTCTGCGTATTGATTTCTGGGGACAAAAAGGTCAATATAATATTCCGTACCAACAACGGGTGCAGTCTGGCATTTAACTCATCAACAAACAGTGTACCCCCATGATCCAGCACATCTTTTAAGGAAGGATAGAGCGCAAACATTTTTAGTGTACCGCTGGACTCCAATTTTAAAGGAATAGAAGCCAGTTCCTGACTGTCCACCATTTTGTGAAGCGCATCAATTTTATAACCTTTTCCTGTATCTTTCTCATCGTCCTGCCGCAACTCTTCTACATGAAAATCCTGAATTGCCTCATCAAACGATGCAAAATACTTCACTACATTTCCTTGTACTTCCTTGCTGTCTACAAAATCTTCCGGAAGCACTCTTGATCGAAAGTAATTTTCTGCCGGATCTCCAAAATCAAGAATCTCATTATTGAAAAACCAATCTCTTACCTTTTTTAACTTATCGATCCGCAATTTTGTTCCTAAAGAAACAATAAGTGTTTCTTTATTTAAGGATGCTTTGATATTTTCTATATGGCTTTTAGAGAAACCATTCATTTCCAATTCTTCACCTTTTTTCCGATAAAAAATTGTTCTATAGTTGTTTCTTGATGTTTTTGCTTTGGAATACAGCCATTCCTCTACCACTTCATCGCTTTTCAACGAAAATCCATATTGATAAATTTTTCCGCTATTTTCAGCATTATCTACATAAAATACCTCAAATGTAGATTCCTCGTCACAACTTCTTCTATCAAACAAAAAAGGAGTAACTTTCATATAATTATTCTCTGTTTTCCGGCGACCGTCTTCCTCTCCTCCAAAGTTAAAGGATTCTGACACATAGTAAGTCATATAATCAAATGCATCATATACATTAGACTTTCCACTCGCATTGGCTCCGTAAATTGCAGCAACCTTTAGCAGTTTGTCATTGGCAATATCCACCACATGACTTTCATGTTCCGTAATCTTAGTAGCTGATAAATCCAGTGATACTTCATCCCGAAATGATTTATAATTTTTAAAGTTAAATTGTATCAGCATAATAATCTCCTCATTTTTTATTGAAACTTCTATTATATTATACCCTAAATAAACAAAAAATCAACATCTAATTTATATAAATCTTTGAATTAGATGTTGATTTTTTGTTTATTTACATTGTATTCCCTTTAAAATAAATATCTAAACTAATCCAGTTAATTTACTCAACAAAATTTTAGTTAGTCCGTGACAACACTTTATCCGATAACAAATACTATGAAATAACATACATTTTATCTCAAAAATCTACACTTTTCTACCTTGGCAAACTATTTTCGACACAAATCGACCCATATCCCGCGTATGTCAAGTTAATGTCACAAACTTTTTTCACTTTTTTTGAGTGAAAATCGCTGAAACCCGCATAACTTCGTGGGGCGTATGGTTCGCTAATGCTAAGTTAGGGCAAAATTGACGGTGAATTAGTGTCAAGTTGTTATTGCCACCTGATCCGGATTGCCCACCCTCATGTATATTACTGCTTTCATTCTGTCTCCTTTCCATTTTCGCGGAAGTTCCACACAATTTCAACTCTTTTGTCTTTGTAAACGTATATTTTCTTAATAAATATATCAGCCACTTCCTGTGTCAGCGTTTCTAAATGGGAATACCGTATGACCTGCTTCATATCTTCCTCTGTCCTGCGGTATTCTTCCCGAAGCTGTTCCAGTTCTTTCCCATATTTTTCTTCCTCTGCTGATAAGGAAACGATCTGCTCTATTATACCGTCCGCCTTCTGTCTGTAGGATGTGGCCTGAACCGAACCAAACGCATAGCTTTCATATAAGGCATCCGCCTCTGCCTGGAGCTGCTTTTTCCTGCCCCGGCACTCTGCTATCTTCTTTTCCAGCCTTGCCATACAAGACTTCTGGAAAGAAACAAGACTCTGGTTCTCCTTTGCGGCATCCCCGCGTACCATCAGTTCCCTGTTCAACATAGTCAGCACGGCTTCCTCTAACAAGTCAGCAGAAAAATAGGTACAGCACTCCGGTATCTGCAAAACAGCATGTTTCCGGCACTCAAACCTGCGGTATTTATTCTTCCCCCGTATGGGTTTATACGTCATGGAATAACCGCACCCGCCGCAGAACAGTTTCCCTACAAGGGGGTTTTTCTCCCCTTTTCTGGCAGTGTCCGCTCCTTTACGGAACAGGCACACCTTTTCGTAATCTTCCAATGAAACAAGCGGCTCATGGTGGTCTGGTATCACTTTCCAGTCCTCAGCCGGCACAGCGATACCGCCTTTACTGCCCACATACTTCCGCTTCGACTTCCCATAGGCCATCTCACCTAAGTAAAAGCGGTTATTCAGGACAGCCCGGACAGACACGTTATCCCATGCCTGCATCCTGCCGCTTTTCTCTGCCCTCTCAGGATGGCGCATCTGTGTTTTGGTCGGTATCCCCTTTTCATTGAGAATCCTTGCGATCTGTGTGCTGCCGTTCCCATCAAGGGCAAGGGCAAAGATGTAACGCACAATCTCCGCTTCCTTCTCATTTACCACAACCGCATTTTTGATTTCCTTATCTTTTTCATACCCAAAGGGAACCTGTCCGAAAACATATTCCCCACCCGCGCATTTATTTTCAACCGAAGTTTTGACCTTTACGGATATATCTTTGCTGTATAAATCATACAAAAGTGTCTGGAAAGCCGTGTCGATCGGGGTAGTGCTTCCTGCATGGTCACGGCTGTCATAATGGTCATTTACCGCGATAAACCGCACCCCCATGAATGGGAATATCTGGTTCATATAGGTTCCAAGCTCGATATAGTCCCTTGAGAAACGGGACATATCCTTGACAAGCACACATCCTATCTTATTGTCCCTGATCTCTTTTAGGAGCCTCTGCATCCCCGGCCTTTCCATGCTTGTGCCGGAATAGCCGTCATCACAAAACTCGGAAACCTCTTTATCCCTCAATTCACCGTTACCGCGTATGTAAGCGTGAAGCATAGCCCTCTGGCTGCTGATACTGTTGCTCTCGTCCTTATCGTCCGCATCTTCCAGGGAAAGCCGCAGATAAATTGCAAGTTTATCCATTTATAAGCACCCCCTCCAGCAGTTCATTTGTATAGGCGAACTCCACTTCTATCCGCTTCCCCGGATAGACATAAATCTTCTGGATCAGGGATTCTACCATTTCCCTTGTCAGTTCCCTGCCGCTTTTTAACCGGAGCAGGGCACGGGCCGCCGCAAGGTATTTCCCCGATACAGTATTAAGGTTCTTCCTTTCTGCTTCCAGTTCCTCCCTCTGCCGGCTTAAGTCTTTTAACCTCCCCTCCTGCCGCATCTTATAAGCAACATACTCGCTCTGGGGGATAATGCCCTCACGGTATTCCACATATTTTGTCCGTTCCTCCTCTTTTGCCGAGGAGGTCTCCCTTTCTGCTTTCTTGATTTTTGTATCAACCACTGTCCCGGCTGTCCTGAGCTGCTCTTTTACAACCTCCGTATACTGCTTTGGTTTTCCTAAATACACGGAAAACTCCATTCTAAGGAGAGGTAACAGGATATCCACCAGTTCCGCCTTTGAAATACGGTTTGATGCAGGGCAGCTCTCCACTTTTGTCTGCCCGCCGTTTAAGCAGAAATAACCGTCCAGTCTTGCCTTCCTGCCATCCGCATAGGTTTTCACATAACTGTGCCGCGTCATTTTCCTGCCGCACACGCCGCAGTAAAGCACACTGTCAAAAATATTCTCCCCAATCGGGCATCCTTTTGTCGGATGGTCATGGGATTTCGTCCTTTCATGGAGCCTTTCCCTTACTTTTGCCGCTTCTGCAAACACCGCCGCATCAATAACAGGTTCATGGGCATTTTCTTTGACTACCCATTCTTCCTCCGCTTTGTGGATACGGTTTTTCTCGTCCCTTGCAGTGATGGAAGTCCGTCCCTGCACCAGCTTCCCGGTGTATGTCTCACTTTTCACGATACGCTCCACAGAGCCTTTATCCCAGCCTTTGTATTCTCCCTGTTCCGGGTCAAAAAAGACTTTTCCGGTTTTCTTATACACAGACGGCGGGTTGCACTTTTTCCTGTTCAGGTCATCCGCCACCGCCGTGAAGCTGCCCGTTTCAATAAACAGCCTGAAAATATGCTTCACAATCCCCGCAGTATTTTCATCCGGCGTTAGTTTCCGTATTTTCTTGTCCCACGCGGCTTTGTAACCGTAGGGCGGCGGTCCTCCCACATAGGAGCCTTCCTGCCGTCTTTGCTTTAGATGCTGCTTTGCTTTTACGGAAAAGTCCTTTGCATACATATCGTTGACAAGATTTTTTATCTCCGTTGCCATCTGCTTTGTATCGCTTCCGCGGTGTCCCGTATCAAGGCCGTCAGCAACCGCAATAAATCGGACGCCCAGGAACGGGAAGATTTTCTCAATATAATTTCCCGCTTCCAGATAGTTCCGTCCAAACCGGGAAAGGTCTTTGACCACTACGCAGTCAATGTCGCCCAGCCGTATGTCCTGCATAAGCCTCTGAAACTCGTCACGTTCAAAATTGCTCCCCGTTTTCCCCAGGTCTGTATAACGGTCTATGATCTCTATCCGCTCTGTCCCTTCCCGGTTCAGTTCTTCGATATGCTTTTCCGCAATCTTTACCTGCACTTCTACGGATTCGTTCTTTTTCCTGTCCTGGTCTGATGAAAGCCTTGCATAAATGCCTGCTTTGTAACATGTTCTCGTTTTTTTATCCGCCACAGCAGGGGCGGAAGTCCTCTTTGACACTCTGCCCATGCTATGCGCTCCTTTCCGCCGTTTGTGCTTTCGCTGCCTGGTCTGTCAGAACCTTCCGGCCAATGCCTGCCATGACAGCAAACGTATCCATAAAGTAAAAGTCGATCACGACCTGCCTGTTTTCATATACATCAATCCGCCTTACAAGGCTGCTCAGCGTATGCCGGTCTATCTCCCTCAACTCCACACAGTCCTGGAACGTTTTCAGTCGCCCCGCAGAAAGCGCCCCTTTTTTGAACATATCTTTAATGAGCTGTTCCTGTTTCTGCATGGCAGCTTCCAGTTCCTTCCCTTTCTGCGAGAAGCCGCTGTGCAGGCGCTCAAATTCCTCCTTTGTGACAACGCCCTCCCGTAAATCTTCATACAGGCCGGAGCAGAGGGAGTAATATTTATCCTGTTCCTTTTTCAGCCGCCCGATCTCCCTGTCATACCGTGCAACCGCCTCAAAGTTGGTCTCATACTGCACCGCCCGGTCAAAAAGCTCCTTTTCTTTCAGGAAGGAATTTGCAAACTTCCGGATACTCTCACAGACGATCCCTTTCAGCACACTTTCCTCTATGCTGTGCCTGCTGCACCCTTCCCCACGGTTCTTTGTAGAGCAGATGTAATAAACTTTTGCCGTATCTTTATAACGTATTACCCGCCTCACCATCTGTTCACCACAGTCGCCACAGAACAGTATCCCCATGAAAGGGCTGGGTGTTCCCGAATCCGGGCTTTTGCGCCCGTCTGCCTTGAGCAGGTGCTGTACTACCGCAAAATCATCGGCAGAAACGATTGCTTCATGGGTATTCTCCACCTTTACCCATTCCCCTTCCGGTTTTGCGGTATGCTTCTTCACTTTATAGTTTACCTTTTCCGTTTTTCCCTGAACCATATGCCCCAGGTAAACTTCATTTGTCAGTATCCGCTTTATTGTTGTGCTTCCCCATCCGCTTCTGCCTGTTCCTGAAAAGCCGCCATTATAGGAAAGCCCCATAGACTTTTTATATTCTTTTGGGGAAAGGATACCGAGGCTGTTCAGTTTTTCCGCAATCGCGGACAATGCCAGCCCTTCGATTTTCCATGCGAAGATCCGCCGCACGTTCTCCGCCGCGTATTCATCAATAACAAGCCTGTTTTTATCTGTGTCACTTTTTCTGTACCCGTAAGCGGCAAAAGCGGCAATACACTCCCCATTTTTATACTTTACCGCAAACTGGCTCTTTACCTTTGTGGAAATATCCCGGCAGTAGGAATCGTTTATGAAATTTTTTACCGGCAAGACGATGGAGCTTTCCCCCGTATCCGCCGATATGCTGTCAAAGTGGTCGGTAAGCGCAATAAAGCGCACGGAAAGAGCCGGGAAAACCTTTTGTATATATCTCCCGGATTCAATGTAATCGCGCCCGAAACGGGACAGGTCTTTCACTACCACGCAGTTCACCCTGCCTGCCTCAATGTCGCCGATCATCCTCTTAAATTCTGGCCTGTCGAAATTGCTCCCTGAAAAGCCGTCGTCCACATAGATATCGTAAAGCTCTATGTCCGGCTGCTCCCTTAAGAATGATTTGATGAGTTCCCTCTGATTTCCGATGCTGTTGCTCTCGGACTTATTTAAACTGCCCCTGTCCTCGTCATCCTTTGAAAGACGGAGGTACATGGCCGCATAGAATTGTTTTTCTTTCAACTGTATCACCCCTGACTTTTTATTAGCTAACAAGGATAGCCGTTATCCCGCTCATATCTAAAAGCCAGGGCTTCCACTGAATCAAGTCCTGACTTTAGATTAACATAACTTTTCCGTTCTTTCAAGAACAAACTCCTTTTATTCCGGCTAAATATGTATCTCCGCAAGCCTTCTTAAATATTCTTCCATCTTATCATCAATGGTCGGCCCTTCCTTCATAAAACGGACTTTCACGATATAGTCCCCGATCCGGTGGACGTATACGTTATTGGTCTGCGCTGCAAATGAAGCCAGCTTCTGGGCGACAGGCTTTTTCGTGTCTACCACAATATCCCTTAAATCCGTCAGGCTGTTAATATCCACATCCCGTATATCCACAGCCGCCATCTCCTGTAACTTTTCCCTTGTCAGTTCCATATCCTGCCCCTTGACCGCCTTTCTATATTCTATTTCCCGTTAAGGTTGTCTTATCACAAAAAATCTGTTCCCCCTGTATACCAGCGGGATGGAACACCTTGCGCCGCAAACGCCGCCCATTCATCAAAACGCATCGAAAAAAGGCTTGCGGTGCCAGGTCTTACATCCCGTAAGAAATCCGGCAGATGCTTTTTCACACCTGCCGGAGATAGGAAAGGGAAAACCGCCCGGACAGACACGTTATATCCTCCCTGTCCGGTGCCGGTTCCCATAAAAATCAAAAAATCCTGTCTTGTGCCGTATTGTCAGGCAGCCGGACTGCCTTACTGCTCACCCCCGGCACGGGAATATCCAAGCCGCCTGCGGCTCCATAAGCGCCATGATACCAACAGCAGGTGGCGGCAGGTGACTAAGCTGCCCAGGCCATGCCCTCAGTATCCCCCTTTCACCCTGCGGTACGGGAATATGCTGGTTCTCCTTTACTGGCGGCTCATGGCGGTCCCGGCGCTGCCACACGCCGGTCACAGGCCCTCCGGGTTGCCGCTCGTGCCTTTGAAGTCATCTTGTTTGACGGGGCAGGCCAGGCAGGAAGGGGAAAACAGCTTCCCTCCTTTATCCTCCCCGCGCCCGCAGGCAGTCATCGCGCCCGTGCCTGGGCCGCTTGCTTTACAGCCCCGCACAGCAGGAGAAACTTGAATACTGGTTATGAACAGAGATTCACCCTGTTATTTTCCAATGTCCGTAAGAGGGAGCAGAACCCCCTCATAATGTAAGGGACTAAAACCGCATCCTGATAGAAAAGAATTTGATTATTTTTCCATCATTTTTCTCAGCTTGTCCAAAAGCCTGTTTTTCCGGTAATGGATGGTATTCTGTGAGACGGCATACATCCCAGCCACTTCCCGCTCCGTCTTTTCCAGATAGAACAGTTCGTTAAGCAATGCCAGTTCCTCTGCGGAAAGGCTTTGCAATACAGCCTGCAATTTCTCCAGCATGTCAGCCCTGACCACCCTGTCCTCCACGGAATCGCCGGATGCGGTAAACTGCCAGTCCTGCTCCGCAAGCTGCTCATAGGACAGTTCCCGGCTGGGGATGTATTGTATTTCCTGTGTTTCCGGGTTGACTTTTGTACGCCCTTTTTTCAGCTTCCCCATAAAATAACGTTCCTTGTCCTCGGCGCGGTAATATTCCCGGTACACTTCCCTGCTCACCGGTACAGGCTGCCCATCTATGTATAAATAAAAATCTTTTTCCTGCATGGTTTCCCTCCGAAATCCTGAAAATGAATAAGTTCCAGAATCCCGGAGGGCGGGGAACGGCACCGTGGGAAAGCGACACCACACGGCAAAAAAAGACATAAAAAAAGCCGCGCCCGGAAGATACCAGGCACGGCGGGATGCTTTTTGTATTTTATTGGTATTTCATAAATATGCAGGGGGGTTTTTGTCGATAACAGAAGCGCCGCAATCCCCGTAAGGACTGCGGCGCTTCTATGTAACTGTTTCGTTTCTGTTTCTTTCCCCGGACTTCCCAATATATTCCCCTTACCAACGGGAAATGATATTAGTTCCTAAAGTTTTCGCTGATTTCCCTGCTTATTTGTAATAAAAGGAATTATAAACGGTGATTTTGTCAACAGATAATCGCCGGGTTATCAAAAGATAAGCAGATAACGCAAATTGCGACAAAAAAACGGCATAACCGAAAGGGTTATACCATTTTTGTCTTATATAGTATCCTGAATAAACCGGTAGCCTACGCCGCGTATGTTTTCAATCCGGCAGGAGGTACAGCCTGCATCCTCCAGTTTCCTGCGTATCCGGTTCAGGCAGGAGTGGAGCCCATTGTCGGCATCCCGCAGGTAATCTTCACCCCATACGTCACGGTAAAGCTGCTCATTTGTAAATACCCGCCCCGGACTGGATGCAAGCAGGCAGAGCAGGTTAAACTCATACCGGGGGAATTCCGTTTCCTGTGAATTGATGATAACCTCGTGGTAATCCACGTTGATAAACAGATTCCCCCTTGAAATAATGCTGGATGCCTGCTGCTTTGTCTGGTTCAGTTCCGTATAGCGGCGGATCAGCGCAAGGCCGCTGGCAATGGTTTCCTCCAGATAACTGTCTGTCCACTTAATGTATTCATCCGCTCCTGCTTTAATCGCAGCCGTTCTTTCTGTACTGTCATACTGCCGGTCTAAGATCAGGATCGGGGCTTTTATCAATCCCCTTATAATCTTTAACGGCGGTAAGTATTGCCGTCCGTCTGAAAATATAATAACCAGCAGATAATCCGTATTCCCTGACAGTTCGCCGGCTGCTTCCCCCGCATCCTGGACGATGCGGGCGGATATGCCTTTTTTCTGCCATTCTCCCTGAAGGTCAGCCAACTGTGGTCTTTCATGGCATACTATCAATATCCATCGTTCCATAATTGCCCCCTTCTATCGTTATCACAATATAAATGTTTCTGTTCTGCCACCTTTCTGTCCTATTTGGAACCAGATTCTGTTACTCCATGTACGGTTCAGGGATATCATCAATTGTCTTCCTCTTTCTTCTTCACCACAAAGAATACACCGATCCCCATGATGACCACCAGCGCGCCGACCACGATAAGCCACCACGGTCTCCACGCCTGCGGGCTTTCTTCTGCCTGCCCGGTGCTGTCTTTATCCGGGGTATCCGGCTGTTCAGGCTCGGTGGCATTGCCGCTTTCTTCCTCCTGTTCCCCATCTATCGCAATCACATAGTCTGACGCATGGGTAAAGGCAAGGGATACGGTGCCGTCCTCTGCGACTTCGTCAGAACAGATAAATTCAAGCTCCCCGGTGCTTTCGTTGTAGTAATACAAACTTGCCGTATATCCGGCGTTCTCTTTGCCTAGCTCTATGGAAAGCACCGCCGTAAAGCCGAACTCCCCTTCATAGGCGAGGCTTATCTGGATGCTGTAACGCTCCCCGGTGACGTTGTTCACGATATCCACCGGGATGGCATTTGTTTCTGTCTTTACGGAAAAGTCAATGTCGCCCGCCTTATCCGTTGTGATGCTCTTTCCGTCCACGCTCCAGAGTATGCCATTGCCCATATCAAAGGTGATGGTGATGTCCTTCCCCTTAATGCTGTCAAAAATATCTCCCGGAACCACCACAGAGCCGTTCATATCCACGTTGATGGTGCTGCCTTCCTGCGCCTGTTCTTCCTCGGCACGGATCACATCCCAGCCGATCTTGCCGTCCGCTCCCTTGATGAATGGCTGTTTTGTTCCCTGTGCGGGTGTTCCTGTGCCGCTGACCGGAGCGGTTCCCGGCTTTACTGTATTTCCACTACCCGGATTCACTGGCGTTGTCCCTGTCCCCGGTGCGGTTTCATTCCCCGGATTGGTATTTGTGTCCGTGGGCTGCGTCACAGACGGCTGCGGCGTAGTATTTCCATTGCCAGGATTCGTGCTGCCATTACCGCCGCTGCCCTGCCCTTCATCACTGCCACTGGAGCCGCCGTTATCTCCATTTCCGCCGGAACTGCCACCACCGCCGGAACTTGGCGGTAACTTCGCTATATCCTCCGTCCTTATTACATATCCACAGACGCTACATTTGTAAGTTCTGACACCTTTCTCCGTTTCCGTTGGTGCTTTTGTCACGCTTCCGCCGTCCTCTGTATGGGCTGCGGTGTCCGATTTATCCCCACAGGTACATTCGTGCCAATGACTGCTGCTGTCCGACTTCCAAACCGTTCCATAGCTGTGCGTGTGCGGCAGTACATCTATGCTCTCTGTACGCATGATGCAGCCACAGACACTGCACTTATAAGTCATAACCCCCGTTTCCTTTTCTGTAGGCGCTTTTGACACACTCCCGTCATCCTCTGTATGGGCTGCGGTATCTGTTTTATCCCCGCAGACACATTCATGCCAGTGGCTGCTTTCATCTGATTTCCAATCTGTACTGTAATTGTGTGTGTGGGACGATGGCAGTTTATCAATATCCGCTGTCCTTATCACATAACCGCAGACACGGCACTTATACGTCATGACTCCGGTTTCCGTTTCTGTCGGCGCTTTCGTCACGCTCCCGCCGTCCTCTATGTGGGATGCAAGCTCTGACTTATTCCCGCAGGAACATTCATACCAATGGCTGTCTGCATCTGATTTCCACTCTGTACCGTAGTTATGCGTATGAGACGGCGGCAGTCTGTCTATCATCTCCTCCTGCATCACATAGCCACAGACGCTGCACTTATACGTCCTGATGCCGGTTTCTGTTTCTGTTGCGGGCTTTGTCACGCTTCCGCCATCCTTTATATGGGCGGCGGTGTCTGTCCTATCCCCGCAGGCGCACTCATGCCAGTGGCTGCTTCCGTCTGACTTCCAATCTGTACTGTAATCATGCCCTGCATTTACCGTAACTGTTACTGTAGTAATGTTCCCTGCTTTGTCAGCCGCCTCAATGGTCTGTGCGCCGGATGCAGCGCCTAAAGTAAATTTACCGTCTGACAAAGCCTGCTCTTTCCCATTCACGGTTACAGATTCCAGATTATCATCTGTGACCGTCACCGTCTGAGATGTGCAGTAAGTTTCCCCGTCCGTAACGCCGGTAATGGACGGAGATGTGCCATCGAATACCATGCCGTCAGAAGAAATATAAGTCACATTTCCCTGATTATCCGTAATCCTTGCATAAACCACGCAGGATTGATCCGGGCTGATGCTAAAGGTTGTTTTGTCTGTATTTCCGGCTGTCCAACTGTCCAGCGCTTTTACTTCGTCCTCTGTCAGCTCACCGTCTGATATGTAATAAGATACAGAAGCCACGCCGGATTCGTTATCCTGTGCAGTAATCGTTACCTGCTCCGTTTTCTTAAAAAACAGCCCGAAAGTAATCGTATGTAAAAAGCTGTTCCAGTGGTTTGTACTTATGCTAATTTCCCCTGTCGGCGCACCCGCATCTTTCAACAGTTCTCCATATTTACCTCCACATACTGTACATATGGCTTTTTCCGTATAGGTGGCAGTACCGCCGGTACAATTTTCTGTTTCCGTGGAATCACAGCCAGACCTCTGACAGCTATGGGTATGCGTCCCGTTTCCGGTACTCTCCCATGCCCCGTATTCATGCCCTTTGGCGGAAATTTTTGTATCCGTTACTTCCTGTTTCCCGTCAGAATCGGAAAACAGCTTATTACATACGTCACAGCTCCAGTATTCTATGTTTCCGTCTGTAAG
>CAMXQE010000062.1 GCA_947246015.1 uncultured Lachnospiraceae bacterium
GCCGGGGATATATCAGGCAGGGAATACGGAACAGGATTTGTAGCATGGTTATAAAGTATGAAGAAGAACTGTCAGAGATTGTGGAGACATACTATGGGGATGATGACGGGATTGGTGAAACGGATGAAAATGGTATATACTGCGATGGAAGCAGTGATGAAACAGTGTATCATGAAATGTTTGATAAATTTCATCTGATTACTACCTATAGTGATACTAAGGATAAAATGATGGCTTTTATAGTCTGGCCTTCTTTGCTGCCGGTTGTTTTATGGGATTCCTGGATATATGGGTTTTATTATAGTGAAGATGGGGAAGCTAAAGGTGTCTTGCTTGACATTGAAATCATAGAAGAGTCAGAAAATGAAATGAGGGGGATAGGTAATTTGGACATGTTGTTTGAATTTGATAAATACTGGTACAAAACAGAGAGAATTATGGGTAACTGGTGGTTTTTTGAGAGCGGGAAGAAAAAAGGATGTGATGAATATTAAATTTATACATAAATGTATGGGATTAATGACTTTTATAAGTGTTTTCTTAGGTGTTTATGCAATGAAATGCGGTCCTGTGCGTGAAATGGATAATTATAGGGCAGATATCGTAGACAGGACGAAGAATTATTATGATGAAGAAATGGCGGCAGAGCTGGCAGCTATTATGATAAGGCCGGAGGGCGGAGAGAAGATGCAGGGAGATTTGGTTTATGAAAGGGAGATTGTTTTCAATTATCCGACAAATGAATGGCTTGTCATCTTTACCCCGAAGGATTCGTCAAAAGGAAAGGTGATTATGGGCGTAAGGCGGGATAACGGAACAATGAACAGGTATTAAGCTGTAATGCTTTTGGTATGCTATAAGGAAGATATAGCGGGAGAGTCCGGTTATGCTGCGGATTTTGCATGGCGTGCCAGCATGGAAATCAAATATATCAGGGGGCCCGATATTATGAGGATTAAAATTTTATATGTATGTTTTATACTATCCTTTTTTATAAATGTCGCGTTAAGTATTTTTCTGTTAAATCGTAAGCCGGTGTGCGGACATGTACATATAGATGATATAGACCGGACAAAGGATGTGATTCCCGACGGGGAGACCGCAATAAAACTGGCGAAGGAAAAACTTCTCTATGAGGAAGATTATCCTTATGAGTATACCGCTGTTTTTAACGGGCCAAGTTACGAATGGATAGTTTTCTTTCAGCATAGAGAATGTGACAGATATACTTTGTTGGATGGAGAACATGTTCTTTGGTTAAGAAGGGATTACGGAATTGTGAGTAATTATTGCCAATAGCAGAGTAAAGGCAGTGGCAGATAATATGAAAACATGGTTAAAGAGGAGGCGGCATGGGGTATAAATTTACATATATCTGTTTAGGAATTTCCCTTATGATGAATATTATTTTGATAATTTATACAGTGAAAAGCCAGCCGGTATGCAGACGTGCACATGTGGATAGTGTAAACCGGATGGCTGATGAATATGGCAGGGAGGAGGCAATAAGGCTGGCAGCAGCAAGTTTAGGGTTGGATGAGGGTTTGGCGATGCAGGAAAATTCTGATTATGATATTGAGGTCATAGATAGTATCCAAACTTATGAGTGGATTGTTACATTTATACCAAAGGATTTGGATGGAAATGAAAGAAGAATTGGAATAAGGAGAGATATTGGGATTATTACTTATTACTGATACAAAAATAAAGTAAGCAGTTCCGATAGCTGTGATGTGGTAATCAGGTAAAGAGAAGACCGATATTTACGGAAATACCACGCGCTATGAATATAATGCCCTGGGACAGACGGTAGCTGTGACCGATGGAGCCGGGCGCACAACAAGGCACTGTTACCTGCCCGGCGGAAGACTGGAAAAGACAGTATATCCGGATGGCAGGCAGATGCTGTATGAGCATGACGGACTGGGCAGGATAAGCAGGAAAACGGACGGGCAGGGATACAGCCTGCTTTATTCCTATGACGCCGTAGGAAGGGTACAGTGTATCACCAGTAGTGCGGGACAGGTGAAATCCTGTGTTTATGATGCCCTCTGCATTTATCCCCGCGAGCAACGAGCCAAGTGTCTGCTTAAGAGATGCAGAGCATCTCCAGACATTTGTGTCATCACGTCAGGCGGATAGCCTTATTTGACGTTTTACTTGTTTAACGTTATTAAACTTGATTTACCTTACCGCAAAGCATTCTCATAATCCTGTAGGTCGTGGTAAATACCAATCACGTAAGCTGTATCTCCCTGCAGGCTGTAAACCATCAGATATTTGTGTTTTCGGAAGTGAATCACTCGGTAACCCTTGGCTCGCAAACACTCATCTTCGCACAACCTAAAAGAACCGGCCATGGAAGAAAGCCGGACTATTGTTGCTTCAAAGTCATTTGCTGCATTTGTTGCTGCCTGCTGGCTTTTCAACTCATATAGCAGATAATTTATAATTTCCCTAAACTGTGTTTTGGCCTGAGCAGTCAGAACAACCTCATATTCCATATTCTGCTCTGACCTCCGCAAGAAAATCCTCCGCCCTCTGGTATTCGCCATGAGCAATCTGCTGTTCAGAAATTTCTAAATCTCTGTAAATATCTTCTTTGCTTTTCAGGACAAAAGGACAATCACCATGTTTTTGCAGCAGTTTTTTTGCAACATTTTGGATTTCTGCCAAATCAGCTTCTGGCAGGACTTTTATCATAGAGATTGTGCTTTCTAGCATTGTCATTTCGTTGTTCCTTTCTGTCTGTTTCATGTCAAGAACAGCTATTAGCGCTGTCCCTGTTTTTATTATAACAGTTTCTGCGGCAAATATAAACCATTTGGCAGAATATTTTTACCCTGCGTACGGCCGTACTATATTAGACATATAGAGTAAACAACGATGCCCCATACAATGGGGATGATCCCTATATATCTGTTGCCTAGAGATGTTGTGAGGTGCGGCCCGCCTACCGAGCCATTATCAAGGAAAGTACCCCCGTTGCGGACGGAGTCTGACCTCAAGGTTGCCTGTGAGTCCCATGGACATATATCTACAGAAATATTTTAGCATATCCCAGAACAAAAAAGATTGGCAACCGCCGCGACAAACATAAGACAGCGAAGGTGGCAATCGGTGGTGATAAAGAAGGGATTACGGAATTGTGAGTAATGATTGCCGGTAGCAGGGAAGTAAGATGGTTAAATGCAAGGGGATATCAGGGCGCACCGGAATGAACGGAACGCTTAAAAAGTACCCATGTGCTGAGAAAGTAGCAAATGAGTAAAAGCAGCAGGATACCTACTGTCGTTCCCATGCGGGACAATAAGGAACCAAACCCGATATAGGCTGAAACTTCTGCTGATATGGTCTGGATAAAATATGCAATGACCACTGCGGCAACAACCACTGCCACCACGACGGGAAGTCCAAACCAGACGCCTAACTGCTTCATGATAAGTTTCTCAATATTCTGTTCTTCAACACCCATCTTCCGGAGTACCGAAAAACGATACCTGTATTTTCCCGCGTCTAAAAGCTGCTGCAGGGAAAGTACGGTCAGACAAATGACCATCAGCACAACAGCGCCATAAAGCATGGAAGCCTGTAATACGAAATTACCTGCTTTGGAACTGTTGATTTGCAGGGTACGCAGACGGATTGCATAGAAAACACCGGTATCCGACTGCTCCGGGTATTCCCTGGCAAAGATTTTTTCCAGTTCACAGGCATCCTCATAGGATATGGTTTCTGTTGTTGTAATATACCGGTTGCTCATAACCGGGAGCAGGCTTTCGCAAATGCTGTCCGGGAATACGTAGAGAACGTCCGTATAAGAATTGTAGAGCGTTTCTCCCATTGCTTCCTCATGGTAAGGCTGTTTGGCCAGTATTAGTTCTCCTGCGTCTGTCGCCACATTTGGGTGTCCGCTGATAAAGCTGTCCCTTTCTTCCTTTGTGGCAACCGTTTTCCAATGGGTTGTAAATTCATTTTCTGCCAAAAAAACCGGAGCATACCCAAGCATTTCCCGGATTGCATTATAATCGCTCAAAGAGATTGCAGCAACAGGAAAATCATATTTCATGCGGTTATAAAAATCGGATTGAACCGGCAGATATAGAAAGAAAGCGCAGTCATAAGCTGCTTTCATGCCATGTTCCATGAGGAAATCTGTCACGTTTCCATAATCATCCTGCGGCAGATTTTTTTCCTCGTATACATTATTATACCGGGAAAAAATCTGTACATCATACATGGAGCGTATATCCAGATAACCGGAAGCCCAGCCTGTCAGAACAGGGGCGGCGATAAACATAAAAACCGCAAGCGCTAAAGTGATACTGACCAATGTCATAGTCTTGCTGGTCGTATTCAGTTTGGAAATAATCTGCCCGAAAAAGAACAGGTTTTCATTTTTATACCGGTGTTCCGGCGAGTGTTCTTTCCATGCCACGAGCAGACTGCCTGCCAGATAAATCAGGGCGCAGATAAAGAAAAGCAAATCAACCAGAATAAACACGAGATATTGATTGAATATGCCTCCATGCAGCGGCAGATAATATTTTCCTGTCAATACCGGTACGGCAGATGCCAAAAAAGCATTCAAAACAGAGCATACAAGCAATCCGGCAAGCAACGTATGAAAACCCTTCTTTTTCCCTGAACATAAGGGCAGGCCGCGATGTGTGCCGCCCGTTGTCCGGACCAGCCATACACCCGGCCAGATTAAGGCCGCAGCAGGAAAAAGAATATTTCCCCAGAACATAAACCGGACAGGAAATGCAAAACGGCTGTCGTAGTAAAACCATGCTGTTTGTACTCCGGTGAAACACATCCATACGACGAATAATTCAAAAAGAATTACAACGACGGAAATCCAACGGCTTTTTATCAGTTCAATGTCATTTTCCCGTTCGGCTGTGAGCATATCAATCACTTTTGTTTTACGGATGGTACGGGTATTGGATATTCCTATCATGAGAAAACTCAGGGTGAAAAAACAGATGGTCCATAATACGGTATCCGGAAACAGCGTCCACGACAATGCATAGTTTTTTCCGTAAGAAGTAAGCAGCAGTGCCGTAATAAACTGGGAACAGAACACACCTGAGAAGATGCCGGTTCCAATCGAAATCATCCCCATAATAAGGGTTTCCGCAAAAAAAAGCCACCCGATGGTTCTCTGTTCCATTCCCATAATCGACTGAATCGCAAATTCTTTCTGTTTACTCAGGAGCATATAATGATTGACGAAGCGTATCAGAAACAGCAGCAATAGTGTGATGCTGCAGATTGCCGCTTTCATGCCGTCACTTAACATGGTAAAGTCATACTCTGTGCCGATTTCCGGCTTATAATAACTGCTGGAAATTGATAAAAAGGAATAAAATAAAGTAACGCAGATGGTTAAGGTTACAATGTAAATCAGATAGTCTTTGACAGACCGTTTCGCATTTCTGAAAACAAGTTTAGCATACATGGCTCTGCCCTCCCCCAATCATGGTAAGAACGTTCAGGATTTTGTCGAAAAAAGCACTTCGGCTGTCATTTCCTTTATACAGTTCCGTAAAAATCTTCCCATCCTGTAAAAAGAGGATGCGGTTTGCATAACTTGCGGTAAAGGCGTCGTGGGTTACCATGAGGATGGTTGCGCCAAGCTGCTCATTGATACTTTGGATGGTAGACAGGAGCATTTGTGAAGAATGGCTGTCCAATGCACCGGTCGGCTCGTCAGCTAATAGAAGTTTCGGGTTATGAATGATTGCCCTTGCACATGCGCAGCGCTGTTTTTGTCCGCCGGATACCTGATAAGGGTATTTTCCCAGAATATCGCTGATGTTCAGTTTCCGGGCAATATCCAAAATACGGGGTTCCACATCGGCAGCGGGCGTTTTGTTGATTGCCAGGGCCAGTGCGATATTTTCTGAAATGGTCAGTGTGTCTAACAAATTAAAATCCTGAAATACGAAGCCCAGGTTTTCCCTGCGGAACCGGGCAAGCGATTTCGGCCTGAGTTCCGTAATATCGGTTCCCTCCAAACAGATATGTCCTGCGCTTACCGTATCAATCGTGGAAATGCAGTTGAGCAGCGTTGTTTTCCCGGAGCCGGACGCCCCCATAATTCCTAAAAATTCCCCTGCACCAACCGAAAAGCTAATATCCTGAATGGCTTTTGTGATATTACCTTCATTGCCATAGTATTTCTGGATATGTTCCAGTTTCAAAAGAGTATCCATAGATTTACCTCCTGAGCTTTCATACCCTTATTGTAAATGGCAGGCAGGTTTTTTGTATCAGGTTTTCTTACGGAGTTCTTACAAAAATGTAAGAAAAACACTGATTAAGGAGTTTCCGTTACTATGAAGCCGGAGGCTGAATCGTTACGGGTTTCCTGCACGCCGGTTACAAAATCATTGACATGAAAGGAGAGGGCGGCCCTTGTTCCGCTTCCCTCAGAAAAAACACTCAGCCCGATTCCGAGTTTATTGCAAAGACGCTTGCAAAGATACAGTCCTATTCCGGTGGAACTATGAACTGTCCGTCCGTTTTGTCCGGTGAATCCCTTGTCAAAAACACGGGACAGGTCGCTTTGCGGTATGCCTGGTCCGTTATCCTCAATGAAAAGAGTAATCCGGTCGTTCTCCCTTATTGTAAAAAAGTGTAAGGCTGGTTGTTCTGTCCGGTATTTTACGGCATTGCTGATGATTTGGTTTAAGATAAACCGTATCCATTTATCATCGGTATAGACGCTGCTCTCCATATTATCTACGGTAATTGTCATATTGCTCTGCCGGAGAAGATATTTATTTTCCGCGATTGCGTCATGTACCACATCGCCGAGATTTACTTCCCGGACAGAGTAATCTTTTTCTGCATGTTCGCTGCGGGCGTAGTAAAGAGCCTGCTGTGTAAACTGGTTGACATTCTCTAATTTTGCGAGAATATCTCTGGTAAATTCTGAGCGGTTATTTTCACAAAGCAGCTTCATGGCGGTAATCGGTGTTTTGACCTCATGTATCCATTGTTCAATATATTCTTTGTATTCTTTTCGTTCCTGCTGCACTTCCCCGATTTTTTCCAGCATGGACTTTTCCGCCATTTTCATCATCTGATAAAACACCTGCTCATCGGCTCTTTCCGGTACCGGCATGAGTTCTGGTATCAGGTACCGTTCCTCTAACTGCTCTGTCATGGTAAGCAATCGGTCAAGATGTTTTTTTCGTGTGAAGCAGAAAACGGACAGGCACAAGACCATGGCAGACAGCCATACCATACAAATGAAAAAAATGACAGAAACAGAATTGCCGCAGGCAGTCAAAAACAGAGAGAGTGTAAGCATACCCAGAAGATGGATTAAAATAACCGGCAGCTGATTTTTCAGATATTGTTTTCCGTTCATAATGTGTACCCCTGTCTGTGTTTTGTTTTGATAAAGTCTGTCAGCCCAATCGCTTCCAGTTTATTCCGGATACGGGTCATATTTACACTGAGGGCATTATCGTCAATATACAGCTGGTTATCCCATAGAAAATCCACAATGTCATTTCTGGGGCAGATTTTTCCGGCGTTCTTAAAGAGATAATAAAGGATTTTCAATTCATTTTTTGTCAACTCCGCTTTTTGCCCCCGGTATTCAATCAGACTGCTTTCCAGATGCAGGGCCGCTCCGTTCCAGTGATAAGTTTCCGCCTGCCCGGAAGCGTACGCCCGCCGTAACAGAGCGGCAATTTTTGCAAGTAAAATAGCGGTGTTATAAGGCTTCGTAATGAATGCGTCCCCGCCGAGCATGATGCTGTTTAACTCGTCCATGTCTGTATTGCTGCCTGTTACAAATACGATGGGTACTTCAGAAAAGGTGCGTATTTGGGAACATATCTCAAAGCCGCTGCATTCCGGCAGTTTAATATCCAAAAGTATTAAATGGGGTGCAAAATCCTTTATCTGTCCGATGGCATTTGCAAAATCTGTAATGGTGCCAACCTCATAACCGTTTCCGGATAAAAGGGTTTTTAATTGTGTCTGTATGGTGGAATCATCTTCAACGATAAGTATTCGCTGCTTCATAAAGAAAACCTCCCCTGCCGGTTTATTATACTGTATCCGTGAAGTTTTCTCAATATACTAAAATGGCTGGATGCTGCGAATGCTCAGGAACTGCCTGACATTAAAAATTTTGTTTATAATAAAGACGAAGCGCTTCATGTATGATATGATAGGAATGAGATAAAAGGAATGAGGAAGGCATTGTCAGATGATTTTAAAGAATAAGAAATATAAATCATATGATACCTTGCGGCTGGCATTAGAAGCATCGCCGGTCTGCATGATATTGTATGCGCTTCTGCCGACTGCACAATCCATTATGGAGACGGCCGTAACAGCCGTGGCCACAGCAAATTTTGTGGACACGGCCACATCTATACTGAAATCTGTGCGTCCATACAAGGATATCTATCCGGCATTGGCGATGGTGCTGTTTACTTTAGCGTTTGTCAATATGATAGACGCTGCAGCCCGGCTGGCCGCTTCAAAAGTCAGCGCGAATCTCCGGTGCAGTCTGAAACCCGCCATGGTAAAGGTTTTTGCGGCATTGGATTATAAGCATATTGAGAATGAGAAAAGCTGGGAATTAATCTCACGTGTATCCAGGGACTCTGTGAAGTCAGTGATGGACGGGGTTGAGGCATGGATACAGTTTGCACAGATTATTGTATCCATCGTTTCGGTGTTGGTTTTGATTGTATCGCAGGTATGGTGGGCGGCGCTGATTATTTTTGCCTTTTCGGTGCCCATGTTCTGGCTGTCCATGAGGGCAGGGAAGAAGAATTATCAGGCGGAACGGGATGTGGAGAAATTCAACCGGCGTACGGAATATCTCGGAGAAGTGCTGACCGGACGTGAGAACGTGGAGGAACGCACTTTGTTTGGGTACAGCGGGGATATCAACCGCATATGGAAAGAGCAGTACGAGGCAGGAAGGAAATTACAGGCTAAAGTGACAGCGAAAAACTTCATGATTTCGAAAGGGTCAAGCATGTTGCTGGCCCTGATATCCCTGCTGGTTGCGTTGACATTGATTGGTCCTGTTATAAAGGGTCAGATGTCAGTCGGTATGTTTATGGGTATTGTCAGCGCCGTATTCGGCATGATTCAGGGACTGGGGTTTCAGATGACGCGTTCCCTTGAGAACATTTCGCGTGCCGGTGAATATATGAAGGATTTGGGTGAATTTGCTTCGCTTGGCGAGTCGGAGGAGGCGTTGACGGAACCCGATTCTGCTCCCGTTCCGGTTGATTCCCTGGAGTTTTGCAATGTGCGTTTCCGTTATCCGGGCAGCAGCGAATATATACTGGACGGGCTGTCTTTCAGGCTGGAAGCGGGACGGCATTATGCGTTTGTCGGCAGAAACGGCGCCGGTAAGACAACTATTACCAAACTATTGACCGGACTATATACGGAATACGAAGGTGAGATACTTGTAAACGGAAAAGAACTCCGCGGGTATCCGGTCAGTGCAGTGAAGGCGATGTTTTCAGTCGTATATCAGGACTTTGCAAAATACTACATAAGCATGAAAGAGAATATAGCGCTCGGTGATATACATTCCATGGGTAAGGAAGCGGAAGATGCTGCGGGAGCTGCCCGTCTGGCGGGGCTGGATGAAGTGATTGACAGGCTGGCAAATGGTATCCATACTCCTTTGGGGAAGATTCTGAAGGGAGGCCAGGATATTTCAGGCGGACAGTGGCAGCGTGTTGCCATTGCCCGTTCACTCGCCAGCCGTGCTCCCGTCAGGATACTTGACGAGCCTACATCCGCACTTGACCCGATTAGCGAAAGTAATCTATACCGTGATTTTGAGAAGCTGATGGAGGGTAAAACTACCGTGTTTATCAGTCACCGTCTTGGGTCTACCAAGCTGGCCGATGAGATATTGGTCATCGATGGAGGAAAAATCATGGAAAGAGGTACACATGAAGAACTGATGGCTGAAAACGGCCGGTATGCGGAAATGTTTGAGGCACAGAGGGAGTGGTATTTATGAAGCAGGGCAGTATAATGAATGGAAAATCAGAAAAGGCGGAGTACGGTTTGTTCAAAGTGATAGTGAAGATTATCCCGATACAGGTCAGGTCGGCTCCATGGAACTGCCTGCTTGAAAACTGTCTGGGCGTTATGCATGGTTTGCTGTTTGCCCTGTCAGTGGTAGCGACACAGTACTTATTTGACGCAGTTTCCGATGCGGCTGCCGGCAGGGCCGGTTACAGGGAATGCGTCATTTGTCTGGCGGTACTTGCCGCAGTTATTTTTGGACAGCAGATTGTTAATGGTGTCCAAAACTTTCATGGGATGGGTATCCTTTTGCCGAAATCGGCCGGAGGGCTCACAGAACTTATTCATAAAAAGATAGAACGTATTGCCCCGGTCCGGTTTGAGGATACCGGTTTCCTGGATGACCTTAACAAAGCCAAAGAGGGAATCAGGGCAATTACCATGTTCTGCATGGTCTTATTTGTCTGTGTGAGCTTTTACGGCGTATATTTTACGGCTATTGGCATTTATCTGTTCCGATTGAAGCCGATGCTGCTCCTGACCCTGCTTTTGGCTTTTATTCCGGCTATGCTGGCGCAGACTGTGAAGGTCAGAATATTCGTCAATTTGGAAGAGGAAAGTGCACCGCTGCGCCGTGAGTGCGATTATTATCAGAAAGCAATATGTGACCGCGAATATTTCAAGGAAACCCGTATTTTGGGCGCTTTCACGTTTTTCTATCAACTGTTTGAAGATACCATGAAGGGATTGAGCGGTAAGATTTGGAGGACAGAGCGTAAGGCTGCATTGCTTCAGCTTATGCTGGATTTCACCACATTTGCAGGGATGGCGGCTTCGGCTTATATGTTGTTTGCCGCGACCATGGAGGGAGAAATCACAGTAGGTATGTTCGCGGCGGTTTTTGCTGCCCTGACACAAATATTTGCCATTATGCAGGAGGTTGTCAGGCAGCATATGGGCAATATGAACAAGGACATCGGAAAAGTCGTGAATTTTCTGCGGCTTCTTGATATGCCGGAGAGAACCGGAGCGGAGGGTGAGCCTGACTTTACGAAAGGAATTACCGCAGAAAATATCAGCTTCCGCTATCCGGGCAGGGACACTCCTTCCATAAAAAACGTATCGTTACATATTGCAGATGGAGAAACCATTGCTATCGTCGGGGAAAACGGTGCAGGCAAGAGTACGCTTGTACGGCTGCTGACCGGAATATACCGTCCGACGGAAGGGCGGGTGCTGGTGGGAGGGCTGGATACCGCAAGGTATTCGGCGTCTTCTGTATGGAAAGGGATGTCCGGGGTTTTTCAAAAGTATCAGCGGTACAAAATGACTCTTAAGGAAAATGTTACCATAAGCGATACTGCTGCGGAAGCCAAACCGGACAGGATTCGGGCGGTATTGGAAGAAGCCGGATTTGAAAGGGATAATATTGGGTTAGAGGATATGCTTTCACCGGAATATGGAGGCGTGGATATTTCCGGCGGACAATGGCAGCGGGTTGCAATTGCACGCGGGTTGTACAGAGTGAATGGCTTTATCGTTTTAGATGAGCCGACATCCGCGATAGATCCTGTGGAGGAAACAAAGATTTATAAGCAGTTTGCGCATCTGGCAGAAGGAAAATGTGCATTGATAGTAACGCATCGTATTGGTTCTGTAAAGCTGGCAGACCGTATTATAGTAATGGACGCCGGTAAGATTGTTGATATAGGGACACATGATGAATTAACAGCCCGTTCCGGACAGTATGCAAAGATGTGGGAAGCACAGGCACAGTGGTATGAAAGAATGTAGAGAAATACAAAAAATACAAAAAAGAACACAAAAAAAGAAGAAAAAAAACTTTATTTTTGTATAATTTTATAGTAGAATAAATGCGTTAGCAATTATGGGCATGTCCATGCTGCTGATAAAAAACATCAGGGAGATTGAACTATGCAGACACAATCAGTAAACAGTGAAGAAAAACTGGTCAACAACATTTTATTTATTTATATTTTGGGGGTGGCGATATCCGGTTTTGGGTTTGTTATGATATTCCTGAACGGAGGTATCCGGGAATGCATTTTTCTCCTGTCTGGTTTAGCGGCTATTCTGACCAAGCTTTTGGAAAGGCCGTTGGGGAAGAGCGCAAAGTATGTATATGCCTGCATTCCGCCGGTAGTCGGGGCTATTACGGCTGCAGTCTGCAATACGGATACCAGTGACAGCTACATATGCCTGACACATTATTATTTTGTGGCAACGTTGCTTTTGGTTCCCTATTATTCACAGAAGTTAATACGCGTCAGTACAGCGGTTACGATTGTAGCGAATGCAGTCATGATGATTCTGTTCCCGGCCGGTTTCCTGAAACTCCACAGACCCATCGGCTGGATATTTACGGGAATCGTATATCTTGTGCTTTTTGCAGCATGTAGTTTTATTGTTTACCGCGCGACGTCACTCTTTAAACTTGTGGAGGAACAGGGGCAGGAGTCGGAGGATGTTTTACATAATGTGCAGGCGGCATTTGACAGTTTGGAAGAATCCTCGGAAACAATCTATAATTCCCTGCGGGAATTTGAGGGCAATACCGGAGAGATTGCAAATTCCACACAGCGGATTAGTGAAAGTGCGGATGAGCAGATTAGCGAAGTGGAAAACAGCCTTACGATTTTCAATGAGTTAAACGATAAGATTATAAAGTCTGAGGAAAGGGTAAACCAGACCGTAGAGACCATAAAGAATCTGAGAACCAAGAATGATGAAGGGCTGTCGGTAATCCACGCGCTGTCAGAACAGTTTGAGGAAAATATAAAGACTACGCAGACAGCGGCGGACGGCGTAGAGGAGTTATCCCATAAATCAAGTTCTATCGGCGGTATCATTGAAAGCATCCGTGAAATCGCACAGCAGACCAACCTGCTGGCACTGAATGCAGCCATAGAAGCTGCAAGGGCCGGAGAAGCAGGCAGGGGGTTTGCAGTAGTGGCGGATGAAATCAATTCCCTGTCGTCGGAATCTTCGAATGCAACCGGAAAAATAGATGCCATCCTGAAGGATATTATTGAAACCGTGGAATCTACGCACAAGGTCATGGAGCATAATAATGAGGTAGTGAACGCTTCCAGCGGAAGGCTGGAGGACACGGTCAAGATTTTTAATGTCATGCTGGAGTCTTCAGAGGATGTCATCGGTATTACGGAATTGTTAAAAGCGGAGCTGGAAGATATCGTTGCTATAAAAGAGCAGCTGTTAGGCGTAATGAAGCGTGTGGAGGACAGTTCCAGAAATTTTGTGGCTGGTACGGAAGGCATCAGTGCATCTACGGAGGAACAGGTTGCCGGTTTGGATAATATCGTGAAATCTATGAAAAACATGCAGGCCGGAATGGAAAAGCTATCCGGTGTGTTGCATGGCGGGAGCGGGGATAAGTAGCGGCCGGTTTATTATGAAAGAATAGCAATTATTATAAAACGTTACAGGCTTTTGGCATATGGTGTTTAAAATATCCTGCATCCGGCATGGAATTTTAAACACTATATGCCATTTTGCTTAGTAAAATTATCTGGATGGCGGAGACGGTTTATGTGGGAATCCGCAGTACCTGCCCGATGCTTAGCCGGTCACTGGTGATGCCGCTCATTTTCTTTATGGCATCTACTGTGGTCTGGTATCTGCGGGCGAGCAGCCAGAGTGTATCGCCGCTTCGGACGGTGTATTCAATATAAGACGGGGTATTGGAAGCGGGAATCTTTAATACCTGCCCGATATTAAGCAGGTCGCTGGTGAGTCCGTTCAGTTTTTTGATGGCATCTACTGTGGTTCCGTACCTTTGCGCAATCAGCCACAGGCTGTCTCCGGCGCGTACCACATATTGTGTGGTTCCGGTTTCGGGGCCGGGAGACGGGACATTCTGTCCGATACCCTGATAGGCATCGTACAGGGCTTTCCATGTGAGTGTTCCTACGATTCCGTCAGCCGTCAGCCGCATGAGCTGCTGGAATGCTGTTACGGACTGTTTCGTTCCGGAGCCGAAGATGCCGTCCTGTGCAGGGCGCGGGACGCCGGGGTAATATTCGGAAATTACGTTGAGGAGATATTGCAGTGTGATGACATCGGGGCCGGCAGAACCCTGACGCAGTGTGGCGCCGGGCGGGACGGTGCCTATTCCGAGCGAGGTGCCTTCGCTGTTCAGCTCTGCCAGACGGGTTACGGCGGCATACAAGCTGGAAATCTTGTACCATGTGGATTTGCCTACAATACCGTCGGGGGTCAGATTGAAAATGCTTTGAAATTTCGTGACAGCCGCTTTGGTGCTGTCCTGAAACACGCCCGTTTTATCATTGATGGCGGGGATGGCAGGATAGTTGCGACGTATCCGGTTCAGATAGGTCTGGATGGTCTGTACGTCCAAACCGGAACTGCCTGCCCGTAAGGGGGTTCCGGGATAGGAAGACAGAGAGCCTGTTATGATGTCAGTTTGAACGATTTCTATGTCGTTCGGATAATAGGAACGGAGTATCTGTAACGGCGACAGCCCCTGGTTTGCAAGTGTGACAGTCCCCCATTGTGATAATCCGCGGCAGGTGACGGAAGTGCCATTGCAAAAGGAAGTGAAATAGGGGGCGTTCTGCCCCTGCCGGCGGACATATTCGTTAAAAATCCGGTCTACAATCCTGCTGATGGAATCATAAATCGGGCGGCCATATACGAATGCCTGGTCATAGGCGGTGCTGTTCGTAATATCGAAGCTGTATCCCTGATTTCTATACCATTCGGTAAAGACCCGGTTAAGGGCAAAAGTGATGATGGCGTAAATGTTGGCGGTCAGGGCAGCTTCCGGCCAGGTGGGATAAATTTCGCTGCTGGCTACATTTTTGACATAATCAGGGAAGGACACCTGTACATTGGTGGCGGAGGCGCCCGGCGCTCCGAGGTGTACCGTAATGGGATTCGGGATGACGACCTGGCGCAGTATGCGCGGTTCTGTGGTATCGCCTTCCTGATTGCGCATTTCATAGGAAGCAACAGCAGGTTTTCCGACAGAAATTTCCATTTGAGCGGGAAACCGCTGTATTTCCTGCATCGGAACGAGAGCGAGCGGCAGGAGGGCCGTTTCCCCGTCGTAAATAGGAATATCCGAGATATAGAGCGAATTGAAGCCGGAAGCCTGTGCCAGTACGTTGTAGCTTACAAACGGCGTTCCGGAAAAATATTGGTTTTGCGAATAACTTTTATCCATTGTTTCCAGCGGAACATTCTGTGTTTCTCCGTTTTCATCCGTGGTCAGTATATAGAGACTGTTTCCCCATGCATCTAAAATCCTAATCTGCACGCCGCGCAGCGGAACGGCATCATGGGCAGTCCGGGCCTGTACGTTCAAATATCCGATAGCCATAATTAATTTTCTCCTTTTCCTATATGTGACAGGAACTGTCTATGTAGTATAGATATGAAGAAAAGAGTATGTCAGTGACATTTTTCTTGACATAAAATCTGTTTGGAGTAAAATAGTTCTAAAAAGAACAAAAGGAGAATTCTATGATTCCTTTGAATCCATTGGAACATCAAAATGCTGTAAAGACACTTTATTCAAAGTGCGTAGGGCAAATTTGCCAAAAGCATGACATTACCCGCATGGAATTGGATATCCTGCTGTTTCTGGCCAATAATCCATGCTTTGACACCGCGTCGGATATTGTGGAGATGCGGTATCTGTCAAAGTCTCAGGTATCCGCTTCTGTCAAATTGCTGGAGGCGCGCGGTTATCTCAGGAAAGAATATGCGGAGGATAACAGAAAAACGGTGCACCTGACCATATGTGACACTGCTTCGGATATCGTGGCCGATGGGAAGGAGGCACAGGAGAGGTTTCTTGCGGTTATGGTGGAGGGGATACCTCAGGAGGAATTGGAAAGCATGAGGCGGTGTATGTGCCGGATTCTGGAAAACATCGACCGGTACTTAAAGTCCGATTGCGGAACGAAAAAGGAGGAAGAAAAAAATGTTTAAATTCATCATCTGTTTTATAGCGGGAACCGGCGCCGGGCTCGGCACAGGATTTGCCGGTATGAGCGCGGCGGCAGTCATCAGTCCCATGCTGATTACATTTCTGGGGATGCCGGCATATGAAGCAGTGGGTATCGCGTTAGCCAGCGATGTGCTGGCAAGCGCCGTCAGTGCCTACACTTATGGGAAGAATAAGAATCTGGATATCCGGAACGGACTGGTAATGATGGTAACGGTCCTGTTGTGCACCCTGTTCGGAAGCTGGGTAGCGAGCCTTGTGCCGAATACCACGATGGGAAGTTTTTCTGTGTTCATGACGTTTCTTCTGGGTATTAAATTCATTGTGAAGCCGGTTATGACAACAAAGGAATCTATGCAGGCGGTCAGCGGTAAAAAGCGCATCATCCAGTCAGTGGCAAGCGGTATTATGGTAGGTTTCATCTGCGGTTTTGTCGGCGCCGGCGGAGGGATGATGATGTTATTGTTATTGACCAGTATTTTAGGATATGAGTTAAAGACGGCGGTGGGAACCAGCGTATTCATCATGGCTTTTACGGCGTTTACAGGGGCTGCCAGCCATTTTGCCATCGGCGGAATGCCGGATGTATGGTGTCTGATATTCTGTGTGGCATCCACTTTACTGTGGGCAAGGATAGCCGCGAAGTTTGCAAATAAGGCAAGCGCTGTCACGCTGAACCGTGCGACAGGAGTGGTGCTTGCCGTTTTGGGAGCGGCGATTCTCGGCGTAAATTATCTGAAGTGAGGGGACAGGAATAGAAAATAAATATATTGCTAATTTTCGTGCAGAACATTGTTTTTTTCGTGCAAATAGCATATACTAATAGTTATCAGCGGGAAGTCCAGCTAATAAATGTCAATAGATAAAATGAAAAAAGATAAGATTTATT
>CAMXQE010000063.1 GCA_947246015.1 uncultured Lachnospiraceae bacterium
CAATGTAAAAACCAATATAATGTATACAAATCAAGAGAAAAGAAAAAGGGGAACAAAAGCGATGATTGAAAACAGGAATGTAAATATTATAACCGATGCGGACGGTAAAAAGCTGGTAGTAATTAACGACATACGTTTTAAGGCGAAAGTGCGGGATGACTGGACAGTTATAGAAGAATACCTGAAGGAGTATATTGGAGATTTTTACGAAATTGAAGAAACTGCTGAGAAAATATATATTTCAACAGATTTTCCCGATGAATACGCAAGTTCAGAAAGCCGTATTTCCTTAAAAGGCGCAGTTGCAAAAGCAAAGGCAAATGCTGCACAGGCTATTCCGGAGCTTATAAAAATAGCGACCAATCCGAAACACGAAAGCAACCGAAAAGAAAAGCACAAGGCAGATGCAAAGCTGGGGTGGTACAGGTATGACATCAGGTTTTCGCTGCCTGTATATGAAGATAAAATCGGAAAAGTAGTAAGGCATAACATTTATTCTGCAAGTATGTTAGTCCGCCATGCGGATGATGGCAAAAAATATCTGTATGACATTCTGACAATAAAAAAAGAAACGAGCAGCCCGCTTGAGTGAAAACACTGTACGGTAAAAACCCATTTCTTATTTTAATAATAAGCCATTTCTTCCGTCCTGTCAATCCCTGATTTTGATTTTTTCAAAATACCGCCATTGGCATTTCTAATGCAATGGGGGAACTTTGTTCCCCTTGACCACTCCATAGCAGGAGACGCAGAGAATGTCAAGATCGCCGCAGGCGAGGCGGATCCGGTGTCTTGACATCCTCTGCACCTCCTGCTATAACCTATGGGATTTCAACAAAGTTAAAGGGAATATATCAGGTCATGCAACACTACTTCTTCCGCCCTGCTCCTGATGCTGTTTATTTTCTGAATCCAGAGCAGCCAGTCATCGGATTTTAACTGTTCCGTCACACCTTCATTTTTTGCCATCTGCCTTACAAGCCTGTCCATCATCTCATTACATTCCTCGTCAATTTCCGCAAGATGTTTCCATAAGGTTTCCGACAAAAGCATATAAGAATAAACACCCCTGTGTTTTTCTTCCAAAAACCGTTTTCTCATCCTGCCATACTTCCCGATCTGATATTCCGTTGTATCCGAAAGTTTAAGGTGTGGAATCAGATAGTCACCTTCCCAATGGTATGTAATCTCCATTATACAACCGCCTTTCTTTGTGCTAAACTGTTTACAGATACGAATAAAAAGAATTATCACCCTCTTTCTCTATCACAACATCTGCAATTATTCATTCACCACAAATGAGCCAGCCGCATATGTTGTATTTTAGCAGATGTGCACTTCCGCTAAAATACAAGTTTTTAGAGGAATCTGACATCTACACTTCACAACATATCACATCATTCCCGTAGATACACGCCGTATCAAACAGACGATAGCCTACACTGGCCGCATACCGACACATCTCTCGCAGACATCCCTGTCCGTGATCTGGTAAACTCCATAGCCTGCCATGGGGATTTCCACGCCGTTACTTAATTTTTTTGTCTGCACCTAACGCCTCCTTACTCCTGTGGTTTCAGCGGTCCATAGTAATAGCTTGCCGTTGCGCCTCCGTCAATCAGGATGGTGGAGCCTGTGATAAATGCACCTGCAGGACCCATCAATAATTCTGCCACATTGGCAACCTCATCCGCAGTTCCGGGACGGCCTGCGGGACACTTTGCAAACATATTCTTGTAAAAGTCACCCCGGGGACCGTTAAATTCGTCAAGGGCAAGGGGCGTAACAATAATTCCGGGAGCAATATCATTCAACCTTGCACCGCGCTCTCCCCATTTCACTGCCTCCGCCATAACGCGTTTCTCGTTGCATCGTTTCGCCATCTGATACGCATGGAGTGTATCACGGATATTCTCCGGCTGCAGCATTTCCAAAGATAACAGTTCCTCTGTCGGCGTTATTGCCAGAAGTTCATCCTGTTCCGGTGTCAGGGCAGGCATCCTGTGTCCGCTCTGACTGGAAATTGTCACGCCGACACCGCCCTCTTTGATCACCCTGCCTACTTCCTCCAAAAGAACCGCCGTGCCATACAGATCCACTTTCAAAATAGTCTCCACGGGAGCCTGGCTGGGAGAAACTCCGGCGGCATTGACAAGCATGGAAATCTCACCGTACTTTAATGCTTCTTTGATCAGGTTTTTAATCGACTCACGGCTTGATAAGTCCATTTCCGCCGGTGTTACATCAAACCCTGCTTCGTTCATAATCTTCGCGATGGTCTCAGCGTTTTTCAGACTTTTATCTCCTACAACAATCTTCTTTCCAAAACCTATCCTTCTTGCAATCGCCATGCCGATCTGTCCGGCGCCTGTTAAGATCATTACCTCTTTCATGTTCAAAACCTCCTATCTCAAAATATCACTTATTACAAATCTATTCTTTTAACTCTGTGGCTATCAGGAAACAAAGTTTTCCGCACATTCTTTCAGCCGTGTGATAACATTAATCTGCTGCGGGCAGGCACGTTCACACTGTCCACAGGAAATACAATCCGACGCTTTACCCGCATCTGCAACAGCCTGTGTATAAGCCCTCCTGCCATCTTCTAACTGCCCCCATACCAGCTGCTGGTTTCTGGCAGCAAAGATTTCAGGGATCGGTATTTTCTTCGGGCAGCCCGCCGTACAATAATGGCAAGCTGTACACGGAATCGACCTGATACCGTTTATAACCTCCTGCACTTTCCGAACAGCCGTCTGTTCCTGTGCATTTAACGGTTTGAATTCCTTCATGTAGGAAAGGTTATCCTGCATCTGCGGGATATTGGACATACCGGAAAGAACAGTAATAATCCCCTCCAGTGACGCCGCATAGCGGATCGCCCAGGATGCGAAAGACGCTGCAGGGTCAGCTTCCCGCAGGATTTCCTGTACTGCTGTGGGTGGGTTAGCAAGGGCGCCTCCTTTGACAGGCTCCATCACGATAATGGACTTCCCATGTTTCCTTGCCACCTCATAATTCTCCCGTGCGGTCACATCCGGGTTTTCCCAGTCTGCATAATTAAGCTGTAACTGGACAAACTCAGCATCGGGATGGGCGGTCAGGATCTCGTCCAGAATATCCGGTGTTGCATGGAATGAAAATCCCCAGTGTTTAATAAGCCCCTTTGCCTTCTGCGCCTTTACAAAATCCCATAAATGGTATTTATCATAGGTCTTATAATTGCCCGCCTGCAAAGCATGTAGCAGGTAATAATCAAAGTATCCTGCCCCGGTGCGCTCCAGGCTGGTATAAAACTGCTGCTTTGCCGTCTCCTCATTGTGCGCTCCCATCCATGTGCACATCTTGGTCGCCAGCGTAAAACTCTCACGGGGATAGCGGTCCACAAGCGCCTCTTTCGCCGCCCGCTCGGAGTCGCCGCTGTCATAGACATAAGCCGTATCAAAGTAAGTCAGCCCGGCTTCCATGAATAGATCAACCATCTTTTTCACCTGTTCCATATCCATCCTGCCGGAAGGCAGCTTGGGTAGGCGCATCAGTCCAAACCCCAGTTTCGGGGTGCTTTCTCCAAAATATTGTTCCATAAGGTAAACCTCCTCTTTTACAGTCTTCATACCTCTTTCTTTGCCCAAGCTGTCACCGTATTCTCCGATTTGGATGCATCCGCCCCATGTATCGCAAGACCTTTGCCAAAGACAGCGCCGGTACAGATCCTTTTTAAATCCCTCTCACAGTTTCCAAGGCCGCTCCCCTCATGGGTCATGACCGCCATCACTTTTTTGCCTTTCCAGTCAAGGCGCTCTAACTGCGTGAATACCGCACACGGAAATGTCCCCCACCAACAGGGACCGCAGACAAAGATATTATCATATCCGTCAATACTGTCCAGATACTTTTTCAGTTCCGGGCGGGCATTGGTATGAAGTTCCTGTTTCGCATCCTCAATGCAGGCATAATAGTCGGCTGCATAAGTTTTTACGGTATCCACTTCAAACAGGTCACCGCCAACAGCTTTTTGAATAAACTCCGCCACGATCTCCGTGTTTCCCTTTTCTATATTCTTAATACCGCCGTTCCAATAGTTCTCGCCTTTGCGGGAATAATATAAGATCAGATTCTTTGCCATTATAATAATCTCCATTCCTGAACTGATATTTTTATTTATTACTTTCCGTCGCCGCAGGGGAACCGCCGAACACCCCGGACATCTCCATCTTGTCAAGCTGTTTATCCATTTCCGCCACTTCCTCTGCCGTCAGCATGATATCCGCCGCCCCTGCATTTTCCCGGATGCGTTCTGTCTTCCTGGAACCCGGTATGGGTACAAGGTAAGGCTTTTTGCACATCATCCATGCCAGGGAAATCTGTGCAGGAGTCCCTTTCTTTTCTTCCGCCAGAATCCTGATGAAACTCAGGAGCTTTTCATTGGCATCATAGGCTTCCTCCTTGTACTGCGGCATGAAATTGCGGTAATCTCCTTCCGCAAAGGTTGCCCTTTTTCTAAAAGCATCTGTCAGGATGCCGTTTGCCAGCGGGCTGAACGCCACATAGCCAATATTCAGTTCCTCCAGAACCGGGAACAGGTTCTCATGCCAACGGGCCATCATGGAATAGCGGTTCTGAATGCAGGTCACTGGACATACCCCATGGGCTTTTCTCAAATACTCTTCATCCGTCTCCGAAATTCCCCAATGGGCAATCTTTCCCTCCTGTATCAGTTCTGCCATCACACCTGCCACTTCCTCAGCCGGGATTTTAGGGTCGATACGGTGCTGGTAATACAGGTCAACATGGTCAGTCCTCAGCTTTTTCAGACTTCCTTCAATAGATGCCCGAATTGTATCGGGGTGGCTGTCCATGACCAGCCCTTCCGGCGAATGATGCACGCCAAACTTTGTTGCGATTATCACCCTGTCACAAATAGACTGTAAGGCTTCCCCTACAATTTCCTCATTGTACGAAATGCTCCCGTCCTCATTGGTTCCGGTATAGCATTCTGCGGTATCAAAGAAGGTATAGCCATCCTCATATGCCTGTCTGATCAGCCTGACTGCCTCCGTCCTGTCCACTGCCGGTCCATATGCATGGGACAGACCCATGCATCCCAAACCCACTGCCGAAACTTCCAAATCTTTTCCCAATATTTTAGTCTGCATTGTTCAACTTCTCCTTTTCTTTTACAGTGTCAAAAGGTTCGCGCCCTTGCTTCTGCCATATACCCTCCATCTGAATGAGGTTAATCTTCCTTATCCCTTCGCAGCCTCATTCACACAGCGCAGCGCATTCAGAGAACGGGGATACCCGATATACGACAGACACTGGGAAATAACCTTGATCAGAAATCCCTTGTCATTTCCGATGCGCATATTTGCTGCTGCATGGGAGGTCAGCTGCGGTTCACAGCCGCCCTGTGCCGCAAGGAAACAGAATGTGATCATTTCCCTCTGTTTATAATCAAGCCCGCCCCTTGTGTAATAATCCCCAAAACAGTTGTCTGCAAGCCAATGATTAATGTGTCGGCTCTCCTCCGGTCCCGATTTCCAGAAATCACGCATATGTTCGCCAAAGATATCCACCTGTGCCTGTGTACCTGCTTCCCGGCGGTTCTCCATAGTGGTAGCTGCCTGTGGCTCCAGGGGCAGTTTGATTCCCTTTTCAGTCAGAACCTCGTTCGTAATCTTTAAAAACGGGAATACACGCCCGATTCCCAGATAGGCCACTGCCTGATAAACAATCTCCTTTATCTCCATAGGCGTAACATCAAAATTAAGCGCTGCCGGTAGCATAGCGCGGAACTCATCCGTCCCCTGGCATCCAAGCAGTGTGGCCAGAATCGCCATAAACCGTGTCCTGTCATCCAGGTCATCCTGACTTATCACCTCATCAAAGGCAAAATTGTCAAAACGTTCAATAAACTCCGGGTCAGTTTCCAAAAACTTCGACTGATAGCCCGGAAACATTTTTTCATGATACGCTTTTGCTTTTTCTGTAATTGCCATAATATGTTCTCTCCTTTGATTTTTATATATTTTTCCCAATCTCATACGCTTTTTCAAAAGCCGGATGTCTGTATACATCATTCAGATCCCATGTGCCAGTCCCATAGATGATGCCCTTTTCCTGTGCGCCGGGCAGGCATCTTAAATATCCCCGCAGCCCTGCGATTGTCTCATCAGCTGCGCTGTGCTGAGGGTCTGCTGCAGTAATGATATAATAAAACACTTTATCCCTGATCTCCTGATATCTGGGCAGGCACCTGTCAATAAAGGCTTTCATCTGGGCGTTCATGGAATAAAAATATACCGGGGTCGCAAGGATGATAACATCTGCCGCAATGAGTTTTTCCAAAATTTCTTCCATATCATCTTTTTGGACACAGGTTTTTGTCTTTCTGCATCCATAGCAGGCCATACAGGGATGAATCCATTTCCTTCCAATACTGATCTTTTCTGTTTCATGTCCGGCATCTGCCGCTCCCTTCAAAAACCGGTCACACAGGACATCGGAATTACCTCCGTCCCTGGGGCTTGCACTGACAGCTAATACTTTCATCTTCCTATCTCCTCTCATTTATTTTCAGGGGGATTTATTTTCTGTCTTTATTATATTGGCACTGACGGTCCGGAACAATTTCACTTTCAGGGATATTTAATAAGAAAATCTTATACGAAAAAGCCGTACCCTTTTATGAATACGGCTCTTATCGTCTGCCTGTCAGCAGCTTACAGAAAATTTAGATTTCAGAATATCAGCAAACTCCTCTATGTAATAACCGGAATTGTCTGCTTTCCAGAATGCACAGTAATTTCTTTTTATTGGTTTGCCATTTCGTAAAAGCGGTACACGGTGCAGGGTTGTCCCAAACTGCTGCACAGGCTGGCCGTCCCCTTCCACCGGCATGAACCCTTTGCCCCCGATCACCAGCAGCCTTGCCTCCTCCAGATTCTCCGCAAAGAGATATTCCCCATTTATGCCTACGATATCACGGTAATAAGTCTGCTCATTTTCTTGCTGGCTGGCGGAAGCCACCAGAATGCATGGGACACCCCGCAATTCGGAAACATCCACGCTCTCCATGCCGGCAATGGCATGGCGTCCTGCTATTTCAATATAACATTCGTGGGTAACCAGCAGGGAGTTCACATATTCATCTGAAAATGCCCTCCTTTGATCGCTCAGGACCAGATCAGCACGTTCCTGGCGCAGTTCATCATAAAGTTCCTCATGGTTGCCATTTATGATCTGGATTGACACATCCGGATATTTTTCCGTAAAGTCAGCAACTGCCTGATGAAATTCCCTTCCACTGTATCCTTTCAGATGACCGACGCAGATCTTGGCATCTTTTCCACACGCAATCTGAGCCGTTTCCCTGCACAGCTTATCAAAGTCCGCCGTCAGGATAAGGCTTTTTTTATAAAAATGCTCCCCTGCGGGAGTGACCGTAAATTTCCTGTTTTTGCGCTCCAGCAGGCTGACGCCAAGCTCCCGTTCCAATGCCTGTATCTGTTGTGATATGGCAGACTGGGAGATATAACATTCCTCCGCCGCTTCGCTGAAGCTGTTGCAGCGGACAACTGCCTGAAAATATTTAATCTGTTTTAACATAGTTTATTCTTCCCTTCGCCGATATCGGATTTCATATAACGCTTTGACAAATTATCCATAACTATATCTAAATGGAATAAAGTTATCGCAACCTATCCACATTTTTCTACTATAAAAGATAATCTACCGTCCCAATTTTATCATAATTATCCACTTGCTTCAACATTTACGAATAAAAGGGTAGCATAGTCATTTTGCTAATAAATGTCAACTTGTCAAATATATTCGGATTTAAATATTTGACAAGTTAACAATGGTTAGTATTTTACACTACCCTCTTCTACCTTTGCATCCCCTTCAAGGGCATATACGCTGGGCGTCCCGTTGCAGAAAAGGTTAAACGCCATGCGTACCACCCTTGCGCTTTCGCTGGTGATCCAGCCCTCTTCCAGGCACTCCGGCTTTACGCTCCCTTTTTTGAAAGCAATCATATTCACCGGAATTAGCTGTAACGACGAAATATTCAGTATCAAAAACGTACACATCTCATTACTTGCGATGCGCTCCCTGCTGCTCTTTACTCCCTTGTTCTCTGGCAGCTACGCTAAATTCCCTCTCTCCGCCTCCAGCTTCGCCAACTCCTCCATAGCCTTCAATCCCCCTTGTGTCAAGTTAGTGACACGAACTTTGTGAAAAATATTTTATAATAATGAATTTTTCCTCTATTTTATTGTCGAATTATACCAAAACAAGAAAATCTATATAATAAAAGCAGGATTCCTCCGCTTCAAGAGTTCCTGCTTTTAACAACTACTGTATTTAAAATATCAAATTAAGAAATTTCTCACCTCATCCTGCGTAAGCTCAGCCAGCTTCTTTCCACATTTTCTTGCATATCTTGAAAGCTCAAGTAAATTCACATGACAAGAAGGAGCGTTAACATACGGATCAGGCTGTTCATAATAACTTGGGGTAATAATCGAATCCTCCATAAATTTAGGTTTCGTTCCATTCATAATGATACACCTCCAATAACTTTTTTGCCTGTTCTTCATCAATAAAAAATTGGTACTGATGAAGCATTCCCAAATATTCTGCATGAAAAACATCAATATAGTGCTTCAATAATTCTTCATTAGCCGCAAATCCATGTACTGCCCCTTCATATCCCCACTCAATAGATTTATCTGCTGCTATAGCAAAAAGATGTCTTCCAACACCAACATACTTTTGACTTCCATACTCATGCTTATTATTATGCGGTGCAGTACATGCCCAGTGAATGTATACCGCATGGGAATCCTTATCGTTTTTAATTCCAACCAGTCCCTGAATTGTGTTATCATCCTTTAATGCTAATGCATACACTCCAACATTCTTCGGTATTTCATTCCAATTAATATGCCATCCGTTACTTTCCCGGAATTTTTTCAAATATGCACGACTTTATATTTTAAATACTACCTTTTCCTTGACTTCTCCAGCCTGCGTATCTTTTAAACATGGAACTATTTCGTCTATCCAAATATCAATGCAGCCTTGTTCAATTGGTGTCATAATAAACACCGCCTTCAATTTTAGTTTACCATGAAACAACAGGAACATACAACAAGCGAACAAACATCTTTTACTTTTCTATCCTTTCTACCAAAATCGGCTCGTCTTCAATAAAAACAAACACGTCTTCAACCGTTACTCCGAATTCTTTGGAAATATCCATCGCCAATTTTAAGGACGGATTATATTGCCCATTCTCCAGCCGCACAATAGTTTCCCGCCTCACTCCTACTTTCTCCGCCAGCTGTTTTTGGCTCATGGATAACCTTTCACGATATGCCTTTATTCTTGTAATCATTTCTGACATATGCTTCTCCAAATGTTTCTCGCCTGAATTAAATTTATCTTTCCTTTGAAAATAAATCCCTATTTATTCTATTTTATATTGAAAATGTTCAAAATCCAAACACTTTTTTCCTCAATTTCTTATTTGCCACCAATGCCATATATCTCCGCAGCATCACCCTTGCCTTGTTATAGCGTTTATCTTTCTCCATGATGTCCCAATTGGTTATCAGCCGACGCCGAGGCTGCTCCCCAAGATAATGAAGCCCCTCGTGCTCATGTCCACTTCCTTCCGGAACAAATATCACGCTTCCGGCTTCTTCCAACTCAGGACTGTGCAGCATATCATCATAAATCTTCCATAAGGCAAGGTATTTTTTATCCGTTAAGTTTTCCATTGTTTCCTCAAAGAATTCGGAGAATGTATAGATACGATAATATTCTTCATCCGCATACACCATCAAGTCAACGATCCAACGTAAAGGATTATTGGCCTGCACTTCTTCTTTCATCAAGCAGTCAAACTGTCCCTTTATTTTCTGAAACCAGTTCTGCAATTCCTCAGAAAACTTTATGGGGCCAGCCGGTTCCCAGTAACATATCATGTCATCCGGGGACTGATTAAACAGTTCCATAGTCGTTATCTCTCCGACAATATGATTATATCCCTCTCGTTCCTCTGATAGCCTTCTTCGTGCAACACCACTGAACTGACTCCATAATTCCCAAAAATCAATTTCAAAGGTCTCGGCTATCGCTTTAAACACATATGCTGGGACATCAGATATTGCCGTAAACAACATAATTGCTTGTAAAACGCTATCGCTATATTCATCTCCGATAGAAAGCGCCATAGAATCTTGCTCATAATATTTTCGTAACATTTCTACCAGAAATAGCGCCGCTTCTTTTTCTGTTAATGAGCTTGTCTCCTTAAATTCTTCTATTGCTTTTTGGGCGGCTTTTGCACAGTTTAGGAAATTGAAATTCTCCTGCTTTTCTTCCTCATCCGCTTTTTCTTCACTGACACCAGTCAAATCCTGAATATGTGCAACCGCTGCCCCTGTTCCATGTAAAACAGCATAAATCTCAAAATAGCCCAGCACTCCATATTCTTCACAGACAAACTCCCGCCAGTCCGTTCTCTCTAAATAATAATCATCTTCATCCTTATGCATTGTTTCAAACAATTTCCATGGATCCCTGTTTTTAAAATAAAATTTCTCTTGAAACAGATAATTAATCCAGCCTGTATACGCATAAGCCGTTACCGGATCAGCATCTACCATTGCAATCGCCGTTCCATCTGTATATAGTTCTTCCAGAACATAAGCCGCCACAACAGCCGTGTGAAACTGTCTCCAGCCTATTTTCCCACTCCAGACGTGATTGCTCTTTATACTGAATCCCGCATTTTCCCAACAGTCATCCTCAAAATAATTATAATAAAAGTCCATGCCATATTCATGCATTGCAACCTTGCGTATCGTGCCTATCGTTTTTCCAAATAGGGACACCCTCTCTAATTCCATCATGCCGCCAGCCTGATATAAAACCTCAAGCCTCTTTTTGAATTCTTCTATCTTTTCTTTTGGAATTTCCGCTCCGCTTTCCCGGTACAAATTTGCAAATGTCCCCATTATGATCCATTCCTCTCCGTACACATTCAACCTATCGGTAAGTCATTCGAGACTTGGTAAAATAATATATCCTCAATGTCTCTGCTCTTAAACCTGTCATCAAAAAAATCGCTCCCGGTTATTTCTTCCTGCATTTCCCTGATTGACCGCCGTATTGTCCTAAAGCTCTTTTTCAAACTTCTAAACTCTTCTTCCGGGAGTTCCATCAAAAAGTCTACAATCTCCTGTTCTCCTATACTATGAAAATGGCATATCGTATTATACAACATTTCCACAGAAATTCTTTCCTTTTGCTTATCTGTTAAAGAATCATAAAGTTCACAGGAAAATTGATAATTCTGAGATATTTCTTCCATTCTCTCACGCCTCCTCATCCCCGTGTATATATGACAGTCAAACCGTCCTCCCATGCATTGTGTGATAAATATATCGCTTATTCTGTATTTTGTCAACTATTCTTCTTATTTTTGTTATAAATTAGCAGACAAATTCCTTACCTCCGCCTCCTATCTTTCACCTTACAATATACCACCGCCACCCCAGTACTCACCGCCGTAGCCACAATCGCCGGCCCAATAATCCCCGCCGGATTCACACTGCCGTACTGCTGCCGGTAAGCCGGTGTCAAGTTAGGACTAAAAAATATTTCAACTTTTTCAGGAACTTACAATTTATGACTATATATCAAAATGCATATTTAATGCTTCGACATACTCTTGATTCATGCTGACATATGGACATGCAAGAAACACTGTTTTCCCAAGAACTTTACTTTTTCCAATATGTATATCCATCTGGGACAGGACATCCATTCCTATCAAAATATTACCAGTCCTGTCATAACTGACTTTAACGTGATCTTTGCTAATGCATACCCCGCCAAAATCTATTTCAAAATCTCCATGCTGAAAAGTAATAGATTTCAACTCCATATATTTTCCAGCTCTGAATTTTTCTTTATCCGCATCTCGTTTTTCCTTTGCATCATTGACACCAAAGGAAATTTCTTTCCTTATCCTATCATCGGCACAGTCTCTCTGCTTCATTTGCTGTGCCTTTGTACTCGATATTCCAAACTTTAGAATCGGTATAGATGTATAAGGACATCCTGTGTCGATCTTGACATTCACACTCCCTATTTCTGTAAGTTCCATGTTCTTTATTGTCATATTCACATCAGCCCTTATTTCGTTCCGCTGATTCATTTCAAGCAGGATATATTTATTCTTCATAATATATATCCCCCTCCAGCTCGATGCTGTCATTGTATACCGGGCAAACCACACTGCCCTGCATAAACAGCTTATCTGACTCTTCATTAGTTTCCTTGCCTATGAACCCCACCGTATATACATCTGAACTATTTTTTTTTACGAGCATGATCCATGTATCATATATACCACTCAACTGATCTTTGTCTATTATTTCCATACCAATATATAAGTCTTCTAATGTATATTTATTATTAACTAATGCCATAACTTAACCTCCTTCATTTTTCCTACAGCATAACCAAATATTATACAAATTACAAATGAACCCCTATAAAATCCTATTATTTTTTGCATAAAATTAAACAGTTAATATCCCGTCAGACCCATTAAATTATTGATCATTAGTCATTAATATAACATAAACTACTTCAAAAAACTAAACTGTCAATTCTATCTTTACCATCTTCATTTATTACTAACTACCCAATTTTTCCAACTTCAACAAACTACATATACCTTTATATAATTTC
Organism: uncultured Lachnospiraceae bacterium; assembly: GCA_947246015.1. Lineage (GTDB taxonomy): Bacteria > Bacillota > Clostridia > Lachnospirales > Lachnospiraceae > Kineothrix. The sequence continues at coordinate 12,775 of CAMXQE010000063.1, forward strand.
ACTCAATAAATAGAAATTATCGCTCGATAATATGTCAATAGCTTGAATTACCTATCTTTGTAGTGTAGACATACTGGTTACCACTTTCCCTCACTTTCTTATTTTATTAGTATACCCCAAAAGGTCACCTTTCTCAACACCCTTTCATATCCGCAAAATAGCAGGTCAAGATAAAACTAAAAATATTTACAATCACACATTAAACTTCCACTTAATCTCTATCCTGTCTTCTCCATACACTTCTATCCTTTCAATCAATTCATCCACCAGCTCCTTTGTCAGTCCTTCCGCATCCAGCACTGCCATTATTCCCATCTTTTCTTCCAATGCTTCTGTCACAAATGCGGTTACTGCCATTTGCTGCTCCAGAATCTCCAGCTCCCTTTTGCTCTCCGCTTCCTTCTTCGTAAGTTCCTCTTTTTTTGCTGCATACCCTTCTTTTGTAAGCTGCCCTTTTTTCCACTGATAATACAAATCCAACCGGCTACTCTTACAATGTTCCGCCTGTATTTCCAGAATCCGCTTTTGCTCTCTCATCTTGGAAACCGCTGATAATATCTGTATCTTTTGCTCTGGTGCGCTTCCTCTTTTTCATGGTATGCCTCCGCCAGCTTTTGCAGTACCCTCCAAACCATTTTTCCAACGGTTCCAGACCAATCTTAAGGTAAGAACCACATCCGCTTCCCATTCGGCAGTAATAATATTGTCTCTTAACTGTACGCTTAAGGCTCATGCCATAGCCACAACAGCCGCACTTCACTTTCCCCTTCAGCGGTGAAGGATTCTCTTCTTTTTTATACATTTCCCGCTTTTTACGGACCTTGATTGCCTTCTGCGCTTCCCGAAATAATTCCTCTGCAACAATGCTTTCATGATGCCTTTCTATTTTTACATATTCCGATTCTTCATTCCGCTTTCTCTCCCATGGCCTTACCATAGATAACTTGCGCCCAATAAATATCCCTATATAAACCTCATTCTGGATAATAACACTGACCTGTGAAGCATCCCACAGGTTGCCCTTTCCGTTTTTCAGTTCATAGTTGGCATTAATCTTCCGGTTCTTGTATACCCCCGGCGTAGGAATCGATTCCACATTCAGCTTTCTGGTAATCTGAAGCGTTGTATCTCTCCCTGCCGCATAATGAAAAATATCCTTGACGATCTGTGCCTAAACCGTACCCCAAGGAAAGGAAAAATCTGTTCAATATAATCACCGACTTCAATATAATTCCTTCCAAACCGTGATAAATCTTTTACTACAATACAGGCTACTTTTTTATTTTTCTTCATTTAGCAAACTCTGAATCCCCGGACGGTTAAAACTCACTTCGGAAATCCCGTCATCCACAAATTCCTTTACCGGATACTGTGACAGTTCCTCATAATTGCTTATATAATTCTCCAGCACTCTTCTCTGGTTCAGTATACTGTTGCTTTCCCTTTTATCTTCCCCAAGGTCTATATCATCATCGAATATTCTAAGATACGTTGCCAGATATCCACTGTCCATTCTCACCATCCCCCTTCTTGTCCAAAAGCTGCGCTTCCCTGCACCACTTTTCCACAATATCAGAAATAAGCGTATGTAATTTCTATCTGTTCCTGTGATATCACAGCGTTTTTTTCAATCATGGAAACAAGCAGTTACAATGGCATATCCTTTATCTTCTGTTCACATTGGAGCTACCTTTCTGACAGCCTTTCCCATTCACGGTTAAAATCTTCCTGCTCCAGCATGGCTTCTATGGGACTACCGTCTTTGATACAATTTGATTTTGCCATACTTTTTGATTTTGCCTCATAGGGGGAGGGTTCAAATCGGAAAAGGCTGTAAAAAATCCTGCGACATACCATCAGTAAGCTCAACCAGCTTCTTTCCACATTTTCTTGCATATCTTGAAGGCCCAAGTAAATTCACATGACAAGAAGGAGCATTAACATACGGATCAGGCTGTTCATAATAACTTGGAGTAATAATCGAATCTTCCATACTCATCTTTTACTTTTGTATCCCTTCTATCAAAATCGGCTCATCCTCAATAAAAGCAAATACGTCTTCAACCGTTACTCCGAATTCTTTGGAAATATCTTCCCGCCTCACTCCTACTTTCTCCGCCAACTGTTTTTTGGCTCATGGATAACCTTTCACGATATGCCTTTATTCTTGTAATCATTTCTGACATATGCTTCTTCAAATGTTTCTCTCCCGAGATAAATTTATATTCCCTTTGAAAATAAATCTCTATTTATTCTATTTTATTCCAGTAATTATATCATCTAACCTCAATAATCTTCTCTTCATTCTTCCTTCATTTATCACCGATAATCATTGCCAGACCGTTAATCCCTTTCCTGAAGTCTACTGTGCCACAGGCAATCACTACACTACATATGCCAGCCGCATCCTCAAGCGGCTACATTTGATCACATATGTCTTTCCGGAATCAGTAAAAATAATATTTTTCTTTGATATCATTCTCCGCAATCCATTGTTTTGCCGGCATACCGGATACTCTGTTTTGGCATTGATGAACAATGCTCAGCCACTTTGCACGCTAGACAACATATATAAATTAGTTCATGTAATTTGTATCTCCTCTAAAAAATAGTAGTTTTTTCGTGTCTTTTAGAATGTAGCACAAATATGTCAGCTAGCCAAGGCAGGAATTTGACGCTTACCACACTCCCGCGAGGGGAGCGACACGGCGCGGAACTGGTTGATTATGCGGACGGGTATATTTCAATCCACGCTCCCGCGAAGGGAGCGACTCCTACAGTTTTCCACTTTTGCTTTCCATACTATATTTCAATCCACGCTCCCGCGAAGGGAGCGACAAACCGTTTCATTGTGTCAACTATTCTAAATTGCATTTCAATCCACGCTCCCGCGAAGGGAGCGACCGGTGACGATGCCGATATGGACGAATACCGAAGCAATTTCAATCCACGCTCCCGCGAAGGGAGCGACATTCCTCCCGATTTCCTTTTCTTACATTGTACCGCAATTTCAATCCACGCTCCCGCGAAGGGAGCGACAAGACAAACGCCCTTGAAGTGCATTTATGGGATGATTTCAATCCACGCTCCCGCGAAGGGAGCGACCTACTATCAGCAGGTTTGGGAAGCGGAGTTGATATTTCAATCCACGCTCCCGCGAAGGGAGCGACGCTGTGCCGCCTGTCGGAACTGCGATATTGCCGGAATTTCAATCCACGCTCCCGCGAAGGGAGCGACACAAACATAATAGGAGGGATTGCGAAATATTTAATTTCAATCCACGCTCCCGCGAAGGGAGCGACAATAAACGATTTATGTTTATAATAGCACAGATGGATTTCAATCCACGCTCCCGCGAAGGGAGCGACACGACAATATTCATGGAGATTTTAAAGCATTGGATATTTCAATCCACGCTCCCGCGAAGGGAGCGACGCGTACATTGGTAGGAGATGCGGAGTTTGGGGAAATTTCAATCCACGCTCCCGCGAAGGGAGCGACCCGAACGCACAAACCGCCACAAAGGGGCAAAGATATTTCAATCCACGCTCCCGCGAAGGGAGCGACCTGCTGCGGATTCACACCTTGCATTTCCTGTCGATTTCAATCCACGCTCCCGCGAAGGGAGCGACAAAATGCTTTTGCCGCTGCATTTCGCCCTATCGTGATTTCAATCCACGCTCCCGCGAAGGGAGCGACTAAATGGGGCTATGACGATTGTGCTTACACGTCAAATTTCAAACCACGCTCCCGAGAAGGGAGCGACGAGTGGA
>CAMXQE010000064.1 GCA_947246015.1 uncultured Lachnospiraceae bacterium
ATGCACGGTTCTTAGAGGGGAAGGCGGTAGTAATACCGCTGACCTACTCGACCAGGTCATTGAAAACAAACAGAAATTTATTTCACAGATTATGACAAGCAAAAGTCCGGTGCGTAGCTGTGAGGACGTGGATGAAGCGGCGCTCACTTATGCGGAGGTAAAAGCCCTTGCAACGGGCAATCCCTATATAAAAGAAAAGATGGATCTCGACATTCAGGTATCAAAATTAAAGCTGATGAAAGGAAACCACACAAGCCAGAAATATAAGCTGGAGGATAATATCGCAAAGCATTATCCACAGCAGATAGCAATCCTGAAGGAGCGGATCAGCGGCATGGAGGCGGATATTCAGACCGCAAAGACCAATCTCCCGGCAGACAAGGAGCAGTTTTTGATGAAAGTCGGGGATAAATCCTATACGGACAGAAAGGAAGCCGGAACCGCACTTATAGAGATGTGTAAGGAGATGAAAACCGTCAATGTGCCTGCCACAGTGGGGGAATATGCCGGGTTTAAGATGTCTGTGTCTTTTGATTCACTCAACCATAAGTTTGTAATGAACTTAAAAGGGCAGCTCTCTCACAACCTTGAGGTTGGCTCTGACCCTCTCGGAAACCTTGCCCGTATCAACCATGCACTGGAATCCATGCCGAAACAGCTTGCGGAAGCAAAAACAAAACTGGAAACGGTGGAGCGGCAGCTTGAAACAGCCAAAGCGGAGGTAAACAAGCCTTTTGCACAGGAAGCGGAGCTTGCGGAAAAGCTGGAACGCCTTTCCGCCTTAAATGCCCTGCTGAACATGGACGAAAAAGGCGATGATGCACTCGGTATGGACGATTGCCCTGATATTGATGATGTCGGGGAGGAAGAAAAAGACGGTCAGGACACTTCTGGACATGATGTCCAGAAGTCAGGGCAGGAAGCACATGACATTGATAAACCGGAAACTGCCGCCGACACGCCGATACCATACCCGGTTGAAAACGCAAGACACAATTACGCAGTGGACAATGGCAATCCACAGGGGCTGAAACTTGTGGCGGCAATGGCTGACAAGCCCGCACAGAGAACCTCTTTAAAGGCGAAGCTGGAAGCGTTTAAAAGAAAGGCTGCCGGGGGAGATGTGGAAAAGACCATGCCGAAAAAGGCAAAAGACAAAGAAGAAACTTTATAACCATTCCGGGGAGGACAGCCGCAGCGCTGTCCTTTCCCGCCATTATCAGGGAAGGGAGGCAGCGTTATAAGGATTAAAAAATTTATGTAATTTAGTTACAATCGTCCAGCTACTTAAAAAGTTCCGATTGATTTAGCAGGGCTTTCAGGGTATAATGAATTTGAGGTCATATACCTTTTGGGAATGGCTTTTGCGTTTCCTGCAAACAGATAAAAGGAGGTTTATGGCTGTGGACACAGAGATAAGAAATGCAGTAAGTGCGGCGGACGAAGATGCCCAATATGACGAGAAGGCGAAGCGCCTGTTGGGAAATAAGATTATTCTGGCGCATATACTGGTAAAGACCGTTGATGAATTTCAGGGAATGAATCCGGAAGATGTGGTGTCCTGCATTGAGGGAGAGCCTTTCATCAGCGTGGTTCCGGTAGAGCCGGGGCTGACCAATGCTGAAAAGGAAAAAAACGGGCAGCGGATTGTCGGTTTGAATACGGAAAATGCGGAGATCAACGAAGGGCTTATCCGGTTTGACATTATTTTTTATGTACGCATGAAAGACGGTATTTCACAAGTAATCGTTAATGTCGAAGCGCAGAAAGACGAACCGACAAGCTATCATATTCTGAACCGGGCAGTATTCTATGTGAGCCGCCTTGTTTCCTCGCAAAAGGAAAGGGATTTTGTCAAGACAAATTATAATGACATAAAACGTGTTTTTTCCATTTGGGTGTGTATGAACATGGATGAGAGCAGTATGGCTTATGTGCATCTGGCAAAGGATGATTTACTTGGCTCTTATCAGTGGAAAGGCGGGCTTGACCTGCTGAATATTGTCCTGATTGGTATAGCGAATGAACTTCCAGAGCATGATGATAAATATGAGCTGCACCGCCTGTTGAGTACGCTTTTGTCAATGGAACTTTCCGTTGATGAAAAATTAGGGATTATGGAGAGTGAGTACAGTATTGCGGTAGATGATAGAATAAGAGAGGACGTGAGCGCTATGTGTAATTTGTCGCAGGGAATCAGGGAAAAAGCAACGGATAATGCCTTAACAGGCGTAATTATGAATATGCACAAGAAAGGCTATACATCTGAACAGATAGCGGAAATTGTTGAAAAGAGTGTTAGGGAAGTAGAAGCTATCATTGAGAGAGCAGAGCCAGTATTGGCATAATTAAAGGAACTTAATAACAAATACAGTAAAGCAGTGAACAGGATTTTCAAAAATCGGTTCGCTGCTTTTTCTGTTTTTAGAGAGAAAGACAGTCGGATTGGATTGTCTTTTTTTCATGTAAAGAAAGGATTGAAACTATGGCAGATGCAAAAACAGAAAGGCAGAAAGTAAAAGAAATCACTGACAAGCTGGAGGAAGGCTTAAAGGAATTATTTGAGAGCGAGAAATACAAAAACTATCTCTCCACTATGTCAAAATTCCATAATTACAGTGTCAACAACACACTTTTAATAGCCTTACAAAAGCCCGAAGCGACTTTGGTCGCAGGCTTCAAGGCATGGCAGAAGAATTTTAACCGCCATGTAAATAAAGGGGAAAAGGGAATCCGTATCCTTGCTCCTGCCCCTTATATCATCAAAGAGGAACGGGATAAGTTAGACCCGGTAACAGGCGAAGTGGTGTTTGACAAGGACGGTATGCCGCAGACCGAGGAAGTGGAGGTAAAGATTCCCGCTTTTCGTGCGGTGTCCGTATTTGACGTGTCACAGACGGACGGAGAGCCTATCCCGGAACTGGAAGCAAAGGAGCTTTTAGCGACAGTGGAGGGCTATGAGGACTTTATCAAGGCAGTTACCTATGTTTCCCCCGTATCAATCAGCTTTGAGGATATTCCCGGTGATTCAAAAGGATATTTCAGCCCCACAGAGAACCGGATCGGGGTGCAGGAGAGCATGAGCGAGAGCCAGACAGTGAAAACAATGGTGCATGAAACCGCACATGCCATGTTGCACAGCAGGGAAGTGGAAAAAGACGATCTGCTTGCCCCGGTAAAGGACAGGAACACCAAAGAGGTCGAAGCGGAAAGTATTGCCTATACGGTGTGTCAGCACTTCGGCATAGACACAGCAGGGTATTCTTTCGGGTATATTGCCGGTTGGAGCAGCGGAAAAGACATGAAGGAGCTGAAATCTTCCCTTGACACAATCCGCAGAACCGCATCGGAACTGATAACGGGCATTGAGGGGCAGCTTCAGGAATTACAGCGTGACCGGGAAATCATGCAGGAGCAGGAAAGAGAGAGCCTTCTTCTGATACATAAAGAGGACTTGTCAGAGTACAGCCTTTTGAGCGTAAAGGGTATGGAAACAGCGGAGATAGTGGAAGCCCTTTCCGGCATGAATGAGGATGACAGGCTGAGTATTGCGGCATATTTGGAGAGCAGGGGTGCATGGACAACGGAGCTTGGGAATGAGAAAACCGAGGATGTGGAGGAATTTCACCTTGATGTGCGTTACAACCTTGATACGGATGTAATAACAGATATAAAAGCGGAAAAAGAGATGGACGGGAGGGCAAAAGAACCTATCGGGGCAGATGATGTGATTTTGAAGATTACCCATGCCGACGGTTTTGAGATAGAGCGTATTACCAACAAAACGCCGGAGGAAGTGCAGGAGATTATGGCGGCGCTTGCAAAGCTGGAAGAAAAGGGCATAAAGAGCGTCCACAGATGTCTGGAAAATTATGATGCCGATTATATCCCCATTATTGTCAGCGGCGGCAGAAATGGCGGATACCCGCAGTTTAATGATTTTGAGATTGATTTGGAAAAAAAGAATGTAGTGGCGATGCATCACTTATCCCCAATGAAGCAGGCGGAGGGTATTATCAACCGTCTGGAATTTGCGAAAAGCGCTTTTTCAGACGATGAGAGAAATCTGATTGTCAACTACGCCTTTAAGCTGAATGACATGGAAAAGACAAGGGAGCTTGCGGAACATATCTATTATGAGGAAGCCTACGGCAATCAGGGGGCGGCGCTTGCCATGATTGATGCACAGGCAGAGATTGACGCACTCCCTGATCCGATGATCGGCATAGCGGAAATGCACGAATATGGATATACATGGGAAGAAATGCTGCCGCTCACAAAAGAAACAGCGATGGAACTGTTTGAATGTGACCTGCCTGTGTACCTGCTCCATGAGGACGGTTCGGAAACCTTGATAGAGGGGGAGGAACAGATTACAGAGTATGAGGGCATCTTTGGCATAGAAAAGGGCGATTGGGAAAACGAGAGGGCGTTTCGCTCTATGCAGGAGGAACTTGCGGAGAGCGCACCGGAAAAGGAGGCACAGCTATTATATGGAGATACGGACAAGTATGGCATTTACCAGTTAAAAGACAGACCGGAGCTTCGTGATTTTCATTTTGCAGGCACAGGGGAATTGTTAAGAAGAAATCTTCTGTCTGATGACTTCAAGGAAATCCAGCCGGGAAATTACAATCTTATCTATACAGGGGAACTTTCGGATATTCGGGGGCAGACACAAAGCCAAAGGCTTAATGCCCTTTTTGAAAAGTTTAATATAGACCACCCGGCAGACTACAAAGGACATTCCCTTTCCGTCAGTGATGTTGTGGTGCTGCATGTAGATGGGAAGAACAGCACACACTTTGTAGATTCCTATGGATTTACGGAACTTCCGCATTTTACAAGGGCATTGGAGGGCGTAAAGGAGCAGGATATGGAAAATGCAGAGCAGGAAGAAATGAAAGACACTTCTGGACACGATGTCCAGAAGTCGGAAGCCGGACAAAGCGAACAGAAACCATGCCCTGATTTCTATGGGCATACCCTGCGTTATGCAGCCGATCATGGGGAAGTGGACAAATATATGGAATCCCACAAATTTGACAGGGAATGCAAGGAAGCGATTGAGGAAACAATCAGGCAGAATTTTGACGGTATGCACTTAAACCATGACATTGTAAAGCCTCTGACAGAACAGTACGGTTCAGAGCGCATGGCATTTATTCTTGCCAATACGCTTCAGCAGGAATCGTGGGACGGGCGTTTTTCAAGGGATAATAAGGCATGGGCATCGGAGTTTCCTATTTCTGAAAATATCGTGCATGGAATAGATATGAACCGTGAGCTGATTGTGGGCAGCCACCCGGCAGTTTTGGACGGTTTTATTGGCATGTTCCGCAGGGAAGTCTTGGAACAGGAAAAAGAAATGTCTGTGGGGCAGAAGGATGTGCAGGATACTTCTGGACATAATGTCCAGAAGCCGGAAACGGAACGGACAGAGCAGGCGGAGCAACCAGAAGCAGAGCAGGTGAAAGAAAAGTCAGAACAGGAAGAACCAGAGAAACCAGCAGAAACCCTGCAATTTGAGGATTTGGAAGATGAAGATGAGATTATAGACCTGGGAGATGAACGGGATCAGGTGCTTGCGGAAATGAAGCAGTCTTTAAAAGGGGAGCGGGAAACAGAGCTTGCTTTCCAGATAGCAGACCGCTATATCAGCATACAAGAGGTTGACGGGGGCTATGATTATTCCATTATGGGAACAGATTACAAGGAAATAGACGGTGGCGTGTATGACAATCCCGATGTAAGCATCAGGGAGGCGCTTGACAGCATAGTGGAAGATTTGAAAGACAATCCCTTTGATAACGGAGCGAGGGGAAATATCCGTGACAGTGACGAACTGATACTGATTGATTATGATGGATTGATGGAAAGGGTGAAAGCGGCAGGCGAAATCGAACCGCAGGGAAGTGTGGTGGTAGACTTCAAGGCAAAGACCGATGAATTATTCCATGAGATCAGCGAAATGAACCCGTCCGAGATTGAGGAAACCGTAAAATGCCATGTGCAGACAAAAATTGATGAATCCGGCATTGATGCGGAGATTGTGGACGTGGCAGTAACCGGGAGCAGGTGCAGGGGATTGGAGCGGAAAGGCTCTGACCTTGACGTGGTGGTGGAACTTTCCACAAACGAGCGTGAAGATGTGCTGTTTGACACATTCAATGCGGACGGGCTTTCCATTGGCGGCATAAAAGTGGATATAAATCCGATTACCGCTCAAAGGACAGGAACGCTTGAAACGTACCTTCCGAACGTGGAGGAATACCTTGACGGTGTGCGTGAAGCAAGGGAGCATGAGCCGATAAGCCTTTTTAATATCCGCATGAATGACGAGGAACGGTGGTATAAGAACACCAGCGGTCTTGATGCGGAAGAACTGTGCAGAGCCTATGCGGAATGTAAGCTGCCTTTTATAGAAATGGGGCAGTATGGAGAGCGGATTGACATCGGGGAGTTTGCACAGATTCAGCAAGGGGAGAGACTGGACTTTTCCATAGAGTTCAATGATGAAACTGACCGAATAACAATATTTGACGGGAAAGATTTTGAACATAAAGGACTTAGGGAAACATTGTTCCCGGAACAGGCAGAGCCAGAAGTCACGCTGACCGTTGCGGAGTGCGGCGAATTTCACAATTTAGGCGAGTTTTATGAGAATATTCCTACGGTAGAGGAAGCAATCGCTATCTGGAAGCAGATACCGCCGGAGCGTATGAACGGGATACCCGCTATCGGTATCAGTATTCATAAACCGGGTGATGAACCGTATCAGGATACGGAAATGGATATATTATCCGGCAGGCGGATTGATTTGGAGATTTTAGACTATATCCCCGAAATAAAAGGCAATCCGCAGGCGATGGAAGTGATTGCCCAGCTTGCGGCAAAGCTACCCGATATGGAGATTGACGGGAAGATGAGCGAGGAAATGGAAGCGAGGGTATGGGAAATCCGTATGCCCGATCTGACGCCTGCAGAACAGCTTGCTGTGGAGTTTGACCGTTTTGCGTATGATTATGACCGGAACCAATACCATGACAGCGCACAGAGCATGACGGAAAACGTGTCAGAAATTGTGGAAGTATTGGGGCAGAGAGATACCCATGACATGGCGATGTGGCTTGCCGATGTGATTACAGAGGGAACAGAGCCGGAAGAAACAAAGAGGGCTATGGAACTGCTAAAGAAGTTGGCAGAATACAAGCCGCTTGCCAAGATTGAGGAAATGGAAGAACAGAATTACAACATGGTCGATGATGTGCTGAATAACGGCGCAGGGGAAAAAGCGCAGAAGGAAGAAAATAAAAAAGAGCAGGAGCGTCCTGCGGCAAGGAGTTCCTTAAAAGCCCGCCTTGCAGAGAAAAAGGCGCTTGTTTCCGGTCAGGGAAAAGACCGTGAAACACAGGAAAACATAAAAAATAACCAGAGGGAGATGTAAGGATATGAAACATAATTTTACCGTGGAAGAAGCAAATTTAATCTGCATATTTGCAGGAGAGAGCAGGAGTGAGGTCATAGCGGATATTGAAAGAGCCTTGCCTTACCTTGATGATACGGATATGGCGGAACTGTCTGGCAGGATAATCGGAAAGCTGCGGAACATGACCGATGAAGAATTTGGACAGCTTGAACTGATTGAAGCAGAATAATCTAAAATGAGAACAGGCTTCCTTACCCATTCAAAACGTGGGTATGGGAAGCCTGTTTTTTGTATGCTGCTTTTGCCAGCTAGGGAAATGAAGATATGAAGAATCTATGAAAAATACACGATATTCTTTGCGGTTTCCCTGAACCACAGTATAATAAGAGGTGGAAATGGAGGAGCCTGATATGTCAAAAAAGAAGAACCGCCCGCATGGGCATTACTGTAAAATATGTGGCGAGTACAAAGCAAATGAAAAATTTTCCGGAAACGGTCATGCTGCCCACATCTGCAAAGCCTGTTCCCGTTTGAGCGCTGCTGAAAAAGCGGCGGCAATAGATATAAACCGATTGATGAATCTCCCTATGCGGCGGCTTTCAGACAGTGAAAAGGAATGGCTGGAATCAAAAATGCACGATAAACGCCCGGAAGTGGCAGACACAGCGAGAGAGATTTATAACGTCTGTTTTCCCTATGCAGAGCGCAATGCCATGAAAAAGCAGCTTATTATCAATACGTTGTCTTTTGAAGTGCATACAGAGGTCTATGATGGGTATGGAGATATGGAAATGGCAGACCGCCACTTTACCATTGATCGGAAAAGCCGTGTCCTGACCATGACAGATTTTCATACAGACAGTGGGGAGCAGTCCGTCACTCTGGAAGGAGGGCAGATGACGAAGCTGCTGCGGTATATCGTGTATACGTTGGAAATATTTATGTGGGAGCAGGACTATGTTCTTGTTCCTGATCAGGATGATTTTCTGATAGATTTACTTCCAGAATATCGCTTTGAGATAGAAGATTTGGAAGAAGATACAGAGGATACGATAAACGAGCCAGAGGGCAGTCCAACATGGAGGGTACAGGTAGAATATTCAAACCATACAGAGCAGGATACTTCCGGTTATACAGATTATCTGCCAGAGCGTCCGGAAGAATTGTATTTTTCTTTGTTGGAATATTTTGAACTGGAAGATTAACATTTATCATTTACGACAGAAAAAACTCGTTTTACAACAATTTATCTGCTTTCCTATGTTTATTGTCGATATAATAAAAGTATCAGTGCGTGGGGCGGCTGTCAATGGAAAAGGTGGAACGCCAAACTTTTCATGAATGGAGAAGTATATGCTGATATTTGTGATGAATGTTTCTATATAACGCTTGTTGTGAAGATGGCATAAAGTGACAGTTGCCCGCTATTCCGTATTTTTTCTTAAATCTTTGTAAAATGCTTGCTTGTGACGCAACGTAATGAGGTATACTATCCGAGGAGGTGTGACATGGATAAACATAAAGCGATACCACCCGGGTTTATGACCGTTGGTGAAGTTGCAGGAAAGATGGACGTTACTGTACGGACATTGCAACATTATGACAGAGAGGGATTGCTTTCCCCATCTGCCATGAGTGAAGGAGGGCGCAGGTTATATACAGATAAAGATATCGTAAAGCTGCATCAGATTTTGTCCCTCAAACATTTAGGATTCTCTTTGGATGACATAAAGAATCGGCTGATTCCGCTTGATACACCGGCTGAAATTGCTGATATTCTAATGAAACAGGCAGCCGATGTCAGGCAGAAAATAGAGAGCCTGTCTGAGTCGCTGCGGGAATTGGAAGTGCTGCGGGAGGAAGTCCTTCAAATGCAGTCAGTTGATTTCAAAAAATATGCGGATATTATTGTGAATCTGCAGATGAAAAATGATTTCTACTGGCTGATCAAACATTTTGATGACCAGACCCTTGACCATATCCGCAGCCATTTTGATAAAGACAGCGGAATGGCATTTATGAACACTTTCATGCAGCTTCAGGACGAAGCAATAAAGCTTCAAAATACAGGCGTTCCTGCGGATAGTGATAAGGGACAGAATTTTGCAAAAGCCTATTGGAAGATGATAACGGATTTCACTGGCGGAGATATGAGTATGCTTCCCAGACTTATTGAATTAGGGCAGTTTCAAAATACAGACCCTAAATGGAAAGAAATTCAGGATATTGCTAAAGGATATGTTGAACAGGCATTAGGCGTCTATTTTTCCCGTTTAGGCGTTGATCCATTTCAAGGGGGAAACAAGGAGGAAACGGAATGAACGAAGCTATAAAAATCAGCAACTTAACAAAAAGTTATGGAACCCACGCTGTACTGAATGGCTTAGATTTCTGCGTACAGAAGGGAGAAATTTTTGCCCTGCTCGGCATAAATGGCGCAGGCAAAACAACATCTCTTGAATGTATCGAGGGTTTAAGAAAATACGACAGCGGAACCATTGCTATCAATGGGATCATGGGTATTCAATTACAGTCGGCTTCTTTGCCAAAGTACATGAAAGCGCTGGAAGCTGTAAAGCTGTTTGCTAAATGGAATAAGACCTCCCTTGACAAAGCAGCACTTGACGCTCTTGGTATTTATGAACTTGCAAAAAAACCGTATTATCAGTTATCAACCGGGCAAAAGCGGCGGCTCCATCTGGCGCTTGCTTTAACACGAAATCCAGATATCCTATTTCTTGATGAACCGACCGCAGGGCTTGATGTTGAGGGACAGATATCTTTGCATGAACAAATCCGTCAGTTAAAAGCAATGGGAAAGACAATCATATTAGCAAGCCATGATATGGCAGAGGTTGAAAATTTATGTGACCGGATTGCTATCCTTTCCGGTGGCAGAAGTGCCTATATCGGGACTGTGAAGCAGTTGGGCGAAACAATCGGAAAGCATTATAATATCACAATCCAAACCGAAAGCAGAACAGAAAAATATGAATCTGAAAATATCGGGGATTCTTTACTTTCTCTGCTTATGCAGTACAAAGAAAAAGGAGAAACGATCACAGATATTCAGATAAACCGCGGTTCACTGGAACAGCATTTTATAAAGATTGCAAAGGGGGAGTAACAATGGGAGCTTTTTTATATGGGGTTTCTTTACAATGGAAATTAGACATAAGGAGTAAGACATTACTTATAACCTGCTATATCGTGCCGCTTCTGTTCTTTGCAATTATGGGCGGCATATTTACATCAGTCATGCCGGAAGCGAGAGATACGCTTATTCAGTCAATGACTGTATTTGGCGTGACAATGGGAGCGTTAATCGGTCTGCCGCCCTCTCTTGTTGAAATTTACAGCAGCGATATTAAAAAGGTCTATAAAGCAAATGGTGTCCCGTTATATCTTGGTCTTGTTTTAACCAATATTTCAGCATATATCCATTTGTTCATTATGAGCATTATTTTATATATAGCCGCACCGCTTGTTTTTCATGCCAAAATACCGCAGAATCCGGGGAAGTATTTCATCAGCCTTGCTGTTTTTATTGCTGTATCGCTTAGCATTGCCAGCATCATTGGTCTGGCAGTAAAAGATCAGGCAAAAACTTCTATGTTTTCTATAATTATTTTTATACCCTCTACCATGCTTTCGGGAATTATGTTTCCTATGGAATTTCTTCCAAAAGCGTTTCAAACAATCGGAAAACTATTTCCGGCTTCATGGGGATATAAACTAATGACAGAGAACGCTTTTAAGTTTGAAAGCCTTTTGCCGTTTCTTCTGATTTTTACTTTAGCGATTGTTATGTGTAATATCCTGTTGCGAAGAATTGATAAATAGTTTTGCCGCTGTCTGCAAGGCTGACAGCAGAGTACCGCAAGGCAGAAAGGAGAAAAGAAATATGGTAGATTATTCACAATTTGAGGCAAGCACAAAATCTGGTATCCAGCCGGATGTCAGCCGCATCAAAACCCATGATGAAATTATAGGGGCTGTGCTCCGGCAGCGGAAAAGCTCGAAAATAATCTGTGCGGCGTGCATCTGCGGCCTGGCGGTATTTCTGTATTTAAAGCTTTGGATTGGGGCAGGAATCGTTGGTCTTTTGGCTCTGTTTTTCTTATGGAGGGGCACCGGGAAAATTTCTGAGGATTATATGAAGGAAGTTTATGAGGAAGGGCTTTTGGTGCCGGGAATGATCGTAAAAACGCAGCCGCTCACCATTCTGGCTATCGCCAACCTGACAGCACAGGACGGTGCGGAAACCATAAACGGCTGCTACAATCTGGTGGTGAAAGAATTGGACGGTGCAAGGAAAGAACTGTATGAAAAAGTGCCCTGCTCCTGCTTTTTCCGCTATGAGGGCGGCTCCCACCATTCGGCATTCCAGCCCCACCCTCTGTACTGGGGCACTGCAAACGGACAGGAGATCGCCGCTGCCTTGCGGCAGACAGAGGAAGATAACAAAGAAAATGCGCGGGATGAGTGGGAAGTACTCAAAGAAATTGCTGAAAAGTTCCCGGATTTAAAAAACGGGGAGATTATCCTTCTGAATAAGGATTATGTGCCCTTTGGAAGAAAGGATTACCTTGACAGCGATTATAAACCCCTTTGAAGCATGGTACAAAATCGTACCTTGGAAAAGATGGTTTATATGGAAATTCAATGCAAAGTCTGGCGTTTCAACAGAGCGTTTCTTGAGTTCAGACATCTTCTGGGGTATTATGGAGGCAGAAAGAAGGTGAGCTTATGGATGTTCAAAAAACGGGCAGCCTGATTGCTGCTGTCAGGAAAGAGCAAAACCGCACTCAGAAGGATCTGGCAAATGACTTAGGCGTATCGAGCGCAGCCGTTTCAAAATGGGAGCGGGGGATTGGATTCCCGGATGTATCCCTGATCGAGCCGTTAGCCGTATCCCTGGGGATTACCATAGTAGAATTATTCAAGGGCGAGCGGATAGAAAACAATGCCGGACATGAATATGAAAGTTTGTTATCAGATGTTGTGAATGTCTCCGTAAATGAGCTGAACAGAAAGAAAAAAATAACAAACTGGATGATTGCCATCACGGTTGCTGTCCTTTATCTGCTGGTCAGTATCATATCGCAAAAATGGGAAATTACATGGGTAGTTTGGATTGTATACTGCTTTTACCGGATTTTTACAGAATATATCTACAAAAAGTATTAAGGGCACAAGACTTAGAGTTGATAATCTTTTGGGATTGAATCATCAAAGGTTATCAACTCTAAGCTTTGAGAGAAAGAATTTATAAAAAATTCAAATTTTGTCACTTGATTTATATTATTTAATGCGGTATATTTATAACATAAAGAGCGAAATATACCACATAGAAAGGAGAAAATTTATGAAACACAAAATTAATTATTTAGGGTTTTTGGCTTTGTTGGCATTGTTAGCAACTTTGGGATGGCAAACAGAAAATAAAGGTTTTTATGGTTTTTTTGGATTCGCATATTATCTCCGTTATTTTTGGGTTATGCCAGATGAATTTTTCAAGCTCAACGTTCAAAAAGCTGCTACATTTGCGTTTATGTCAGAAATGATATTGCTTGTTCCGTTTATGTATGTTTGCACTTTTATTTATGGTGCGATTAAAGCAGCACCCATCGCTTTTGCTCTTAGTTTTGTAGTAACTGTTTTCGCATTTACTATTGCACTCACTGTTTTAGAGTGGAGGGAAAAAAAGGGAGCAGCTAATGATTAGAAATCGGATAAAAGAATATAGAGCAAAATACGATATGAAACAAGAGGATTTAGCCAAAATTGTAGGAGTTCGCAGAGAAACGATTGGAAATCTTGAAAAAGGTAAATATAATCCTTCATTAGTTTTAGCATGGAACATTGCAAAGGTATTTAATGCTACAATCGAAGAAGTTTTTACCGTTGAGGAATAATGTAACTGTTATCAAGAACCGCCTTATATAAAATGTGACAGCTAATCTCTCAATTTTTTTAAAAGTTTCCTCTCTACTGCCCGAAGTGCAGACAGGAAAGTTTGATTGAAGCAAAGGATTTATAGGTAACAGTAATTAAAAGGCTTGAAGCAAAATGCAGAGCTGATTAACAAAGCGACAAAATCGGAATTTATGGCAGAAAACGACTCTACGTTTCGTAGAAATCTTGTTTTTGACGGTTTCTCTACGGTGCGTGGGTGTGATAATATAACCATTAATTGTATTCTAAGCTTGAATCTGAAAAAAGGAGGTGCCAGTCATGGATCAACTTAAAATCGGAAAATTCATAGCAGAAATGCGAAAAAAGCAGTCCTATACGCAGCGTCAGCTTGCAGATATTCTTGGGATTAGCGATAAGACAATCAGCAAATGGGAAACGGGAAATGGGCTTCCGGAAGTTTCCTTAATGATGCCTTTGTGCAATGCACTGAAAATCAATGTCAATGAACTTCTTTCCGGTGAATGCCTGACCTCCTCTGAATACAAAGAAAAAGCGGAGGAGAATATGATGAATCTTATGAAGGAAAAAGAAGAAAGCAAGAGAAAAATCATCCTGTCTGTAATTATATGTGCATTGACGATCCTGTCCGGCGTGACGATGTTTGTGTTATCAGGCGCTCTTGAAATCGAACTTTGGTTGCGCATTCTGCTACTTTTGATAGGAACAATCGTTGTTATTGGGGGAATCGGGGTAGTGATTGCGCTGGATGTAACGACAGGAACTTACGAGTGTCCAAAGTGCAATACAAGATTTGTGCCTACAACATCTGCTTATATTGCCGGTCTGCATACCTTTACCAAGAGAAAACTAAAATGCCCGAATTGCGGGGAAATTTCTTATTGTAAGAAGCGACTGACGCATTAATCAATTCCAGTTCAATGGAATAAGCTTGATAATATATTAGATTTTATAGAAAAGGAAATAATTCATAATGGAAAAAACAACAATTAGTAGAATACAATTTACGACATATATGATAGCAGCATTTGGATTGGCATGGATTTTGGAAATTATTGCAGTCATTTTTAGCAACAATGGAAATCAAATGGTGTTTAGTATTGTTATGGTGATAACTATGTTTATGCCTTTCATGGCTACACTTATAGCAAGGATTCCATTAAAAGGTATGGGATGGGTTCCACATCTAAAGGGTAAAATTCGATATGTATTCTTTGCACTTTGGATGCCTGCTTTACTAAGCATCATTGGTGGAGTTTTGTTTTTTATAATCTTTCCCAAGGCGTTTGATTCAGAATTTTTGACCTTGCGCGGACTTATAGAGGCTGGTGCGTTAGAAAAACTGGAAGCGCAAGGATTAACAATCCCAATATATATACTGATTTCTAGTATTCAGGCAATTACATTTGCACCATTTTTTAATATGTTTGCTGCATTAGGTGAAGAGGTCGGTTGGAGAGGTGTTTTGTATCCATACTTGAAGGAGAAACTTGGTGTCACTAAAGGACGTATCGTGGGTGGTGTAATTTGGGGGTCTTGGCACTGGCCCGTTATGATATTTGCCGGTTATGAGTATGGTAAAGAATATATTGGAGCCCCGGTGCTCGGTCCGATTGTATTCTGCCTCTTTACTGTTATGATGGGTATTTTGTGTGATTATGTGTATGAAAAGACAGAAACTATTTGGCTTCCATCACTGATGCATGGTGCAACCAATGCATTTACCATATTCGCTTATCTTACTAAACCTGAGTATGCGGATATGGCAATCTTTGGCCCGGCATATATTGGTATTATTAGTATGAGTCCAATGCTTATTATGGCAGTCATCATTTGTGTAAAGCAGAAAAGAAATTGATATTATATCGAAGTAAAAGATATCGACAGATTCAAGTTTGTTGGAAAAAAGAAAAATTGGAATTTGAGGAGGGTACGATGAAAGAAACATTAGAATTTAATCATAAAAAGCAATGCGGTTTATGGCTGATCCTTATTGGAATTGTACTGATAATAGCTGTTATATTTGGTGGCAGGTTTTTTGTAAATCCATTTGTGTTTTTGATAGGCTATTACGCTGGCTTTTTTGGTGTTAATGTAAATAAAAAAGTCAGGGAAAGGCTTGCTCAGGGCAGCATTTCCAAAAAGCAAATTAAGCTGATATATTTTTCAATTGCCGTATTGTTCATATTGATGTTTTTCATAGCTGGTCCATTTATTCCCGGATGGCATTGGAGACAGATATGGTTGGGCGTGTTTATGGCAACTGCAATACATTTTTTCTTATGGTTCTTTATACATGGTTGGAGCATGGTAGTATTGGGGACTGTATGCGTAGTTATCGCAACACTGGGTTATATATTCTCAGATATTCCTGTTTCTGTTATTTGTATTGCTGATGCAACAGCTAAGTTGATATGTGGAGCATATTTGTTGTTTGTTGCTAAACCATCAAGATTCGTTCCTAAGTCAACGAAGTAATAAAGGTATTGAGAAATAAATCGAGATTTGAGGAATTAGAACATGAATAAGAAACAGATAACTATTATGACAATCTTAACATTAATCTTAGCTTTTATGGATATATCTGGCTTGCCTGCGGTATTGTTTGTAAATTGCCGTTTTTCTGATGTGACGCCATATATCATTAGTCTGCTGGTAAATTTTCTAATCATAGGATTTTTTGCATGGCTTGTTCTGAAATCATTTGGAAAAGACTGGCCGCTTGGATTTCACACTTCTGGGTTGGCAGAGGGATTAAAAAAGTACGCTTTTGCGGGCATTATGGCGGGCATTTTTTCTTGTGTGGCATTTATCATTGGACTTGTACCTTTTGATTATCATCCGAGTGTATGGAAAATCTTGATTGAAGGCGTTTTGTATTATTTCGGGGTAGCGATTATTGAGGAGTTATATGTTAGAGGTTTGTTCCTTAACATTGTTGATAAAATTGCTCATAATAAGGAATGTCATACGGTTATTGCCATATGGGTATCATCAGTCGTTTTCGGATTGGGACATATTCCCGGTATGATTGGTATGGAGCCGCTTGTAATTCTATTTAAAGTAATTTCAACTATCGGAATGGGCTTGTATTTTGGGGCGATATACAAAAGGACGAATAATCTGTGGGTGCCAATTATCCTGC
>CAMXQE010000065.1 GCA_947246015.1 uncultured Lachnospiraceae bacterium
TCCTCAAACCCCGGAAACCGCAGCTTCGGATACTTTTCGAGACCGTTACTTGAGGATACATTTGCCATAGTTATCTTCCCTCCACATCAAAGGGAAAATCAAGTCCCAGCTCGTCAAAATAAGGTTTCAGCTGGGCATCAATATCTTTGATTTCACCCTGTAATTTTCGTATTTCCGCAGCCACTTCATTCAGATCAATTTCTTCTTCCGGTTCAAAAGTATCCACATATCGGGGAATATTGAGATTGAATCCATTTTCCTCAATTTCCTGCATAGTAGCAACATGAGCAAACTTATCTATATCAATGCGAGCCTCATATGCAGACGCAATCTTATCAATATCGCATTCACGAAGGATATTCTGATTTTTACCCGCTTCAAATTCCTTTGATGCGTCAATAAAGAAAATATTATCAGAATTTCCGTTTCTCTCTCTTTTCAGGACAAGGACACAAACGGGAATCCCTGTTCCGAAAAATAAGTTAGCCGGAAGGCCGATAACAGCATCCAAAACATTCATTTTCTGGATAAGATACTTACGAATCACTTCCTCCGCAGCACCCCGGAACAAAACACCATGGGGCAGTAAGACAACTGCACGGCCATCCTCGTCCATATGGTAAACCATATGCTGTACAAAAGCAAAATCCGCTTTGCTTTTGGGAGCCAGCTTGCCATACTCGTTGAATCGCTCGTCCTCCAGAAATTTTGAATCCGCAGACCAATTTGCCGAGTATGGAGGATTAGCCACCTGCACACGGAATTTCTTTTCTCCAAAATAATCATGTTCCAGTGTGTTTCCGTTATAAATATTGAAATTACGGTATGGGATACCACGCAGAATCATGTTCATACGAGCCAGGTTATATGTTGTTGATGTTAGCTCCTGTCCATAATAATTCCTTACATTCGCGTAATTCTTCAAACGAAGGAGAAGCGAACCGGATCCACAGGTTGGATCGGCGGCATCTTTTACATCTGTAAGTCCCAGGCAGGCTAACCGGCATAGCAGTTCTGCAGGGCCGGAAGGAGTATAAAATTCCCCTGCCTTCTTTCCGGCAGTCGCCGCAAACTGGCCAATCAGATACTCATACGCATTTCCAAGTATATCAATCTTCGTATCTTCCACATTAAAATTGATTTCATCCAGAGCTGCGATAATTTTAGCCATAACCGCACTTCTGTCCTTTACCGTATGCCCCAATCTGGTAGAATCAAGCTGCATATCAGAAAACAGTCCTTCAAAATCTTCCTGTGATTCGTTCCCTATGGTAGATTCCATCAACGCGTTAATCGCTTTTTGCAAAAATTCAATATCAAAAGAACGGTTTTCAACCATTTTGACCATTTGGCCGAAAAGATACTGCGGTTCAATTATATAGCCAAGGTCGCGCAATGCTTCTTCTACAACAGCTTCCTGATATTCTTCATCCGCCCATGCGTCCGTATAGGTAATTCCATCATCCTTCAAAAGATTTTCCATGTACTTTTCTGTCCTGTTCGACAGATAATAATAGAAAATCATGCCAAGAATATAGTTTTTAAATTCATAAGCTTCCATGTTTCCTCTGAGAGCATTTGCCATGGCCCAAAGTTTTGTGCAAAGCTCTTTCTGGTGGTTTTGAATTGAGTTATCCATTTTTATCTGTCTCCTTATTCATATTTTTCAGAATGTTTTCTAATGAAATCAGTAATGCGGTTTACAAGCGATCTTTTTTTCAGCAGCGGCATAGGTTTCTCTATGCGGTCGCGGATATTGCCGACATCCAGCGTACCAGAAAATTCATACTCAGAGATTATATCCGTAAGCATTTTGGAATCAATATCTTCCGTTTCGGCAAAAGCAGCAATTTCTTTCCTCTTTTCTTCATTCTCAAAATCATTATAAGCCGCATCAATTTCATCCGCACTGTTCAAAGCAACAACAACATCATCCAGGAAAGCCTGCAAAATTTCCACCTTGCGGAGAAGCTGGGGATTGTCCGTTCTCGAAAGTTCTTCTTTGATCTGCCTAATATCATAATCTTTCTGTTCGGCATCATCAAAATGAATATTGCGGATCAAGTTCATGATATAAGCAACGTTAATCCGGTCACTTTCCATTAGCTCGATACAAAAATCGACGTCATTTAATACGGATACCACAGTACGGTCGTTCGTAATCCTTGCATGGAGTGCCTTGTATTTACTTTTATAATCCTCATGTTCCTGCTCTGTCATAAGCAGCTGATCTTTGTCAAAACTAAATTCAACAAAGGTTTTCAGAGATTGCAGATACTTTGTCAGTTCCCGGAAGGTCAGAACAAAAGTACGCTGATCATTTTCATCCTGCATGGTATCAATGGCTTCTGGAGTAGGTGCGATCTCCCGGAGTTTAATCACCATCTCATTGAATTTTTCAACAAAATACTCATAAGAAGGAACCAGAGCGGCTTCTGGATGCCCCATTGAAAATAGTGTGAGAGCGTCATCCGTCTGCTTTTTCAAATTACGGTAACAGATAATAATACCAAATGGCTTTGTTTCCTTTTCCACTCTGTTAGTACGGGAATAAGCCTGAAGCAGATCATGATACTTCAAATCCTTATCTACATAAAGAACCTGGAGTGGCTTGCTGTCAAATCCGGTTAGGAACATATTTACAACAATCAGAATGTCCAGCGGTTTTGTTTTCTTCCCTTTTACCCTGTCTGATATATCTTTATGGTAAGCAGAAAAGGTATCCGTAGAGAAATTAGTATTGTACATGCCATTGTAGTCATCAATGATACGCTCCAGCGCATCACGGCTGTGTTCATCTTTGCCTTCGGATTCTTCGTTTTGTCCAAAAGAAAAAATACCCGCAATGTTCAGGTCATGTTTAATCTGTTTAAATATATCATAATATTTTATCAGAGCTTCTATGGAAGAAACCGCAAAAATAGCTGTGTATTGTCCGTTTCGTGTTTTTGATTTATGGTTCTGGACAATATGGTTTGCAATCAATGACATCCGTTCTTCCGAAAGATATAATTCACCCACATCAATCGCATCCGCTGTAGTGGGATCATCCCAGTCAAAGTCCCCTTTCAGCGTGTTGATATACTCCACATGAAATCCCAGGACATTATTATCAAAAATCGCATCTTTAATCAAATAATTATGCAGGCATTCTCCGAAAAGCATTTCCGTTGTCTGCGTAATCTTTCCTTCGACTTTCCCATTTTCCGGGAAACGCGGAGTGCCGGTAAAACCAAAAAACTGTGCTTTTTGAAAGTGCCGGACAATATCTTTGTGCATATCCCCAAACTGACTGCGGTGACATTCATCAACGATGAATACAACTTTTTCATCCTTATATGCATCCATAATCCTTGCATATTGCGGACGCTTAACAGCGTTGGCCATCTTCTGTATCGTTGTGACGATCAACTGTTTATTTTTATCCTGCATTTGCTTGACAAGTATGTTTGTCCTGTCAGTGGCATCAACGGATCCGGATTCAAATTTATTAAATTCCTCTGTTGTCTGGGAATCCAGATCTTTACGGTCAACCAGAAATATAACCTTCTTGATATTTGGATTTGCAGCAAGTATTTGTGCCGTCTTAAAGGAAGTCAATGTTTTTCCTGCACCGGTAGTATGCCAGATATAGGCGTTTCGGTTTGTCAAAGTAGCCTGACGCACAAGAGCTTCAACTGCATATACCTGATATGGCCGCATTACCATCAAGTTCTTATCGGTATCATTCAATATCATATAGCGTGTAAACATCTTGATGATATGATCCCGCGCAAGAAAATTAAGGGAAAAATCTTTCAAATTCGTGATTCGGACATTATCAAAATCAGTCCAGAAAAAAGCAAGGCTATGCATCCATTCCTTATCAGAATTTGCAAAGTATTTTGTATCAACTCCGTTGGAAACAACAAAAAGTTGTATGTAGTGGTACAAACCGGTAAATGAATGCTTTTTGTATCTTCCCATAATTTGATTTACGGCTTCCCGAATATCAATTCCCCTGCGTTTTAATTCTACATGAATCAGCGGAAGACCGTTTACTAAAATCGTAACATCATAGCGATTTACATATTTTCCAACTACTGTTGTCTGGTGCGTTACCTGAAAAATATTTTTGGTATGGTCGGCATCATAAAAGGACAAATAAACCTTTGTACCATCCTCACGCTCCAAAACAAACTTATCCCTTAAAATTTTTGCACTCTGAAAAACGGATTTTCCAAGCATATGATTAAAAATCCGCTCCCATTCCTTTTCTGTCAACGAAGTATCCAGCTTTGATTCATTGAATTTTTCAAACTGTGCTTTAAAATTTTCAACAAGGGCATCATAGTCAGGTATCTGAACCGATTCATACCCTTGTTTATTCAGCTGCTCAATAAATTGCAGCTCTAATTCTGCTTCGCTCTGGTACGCCATATCTTCATCTCCATTACTTGAGGATTATTTGGGGCTGCACGAATAATTACTGATTTTCGGCTTGCGTTTTAAAATTTATTGTCTGCCGTCCTTCACGGCTTCGCAAATATCACCAATGTCACAGTTTAAGTAGTCGCAGATACGCAGAAGGACGGAAAGAGCTACTTCCTCCCCTTTTGTAAGTTTGCTCACCGTACTCGGAGACAGCCCGATCTCCAGCCGTAAAGCTGATTTCGGAATGTCCCTCTCAATTAACAGCACCCATAATTTTTTATAGCTTATCTTCATCAAATCATACCCCGCTCATTCAATGATAGTGAGAGTTATTCTATTATACCCGATAAATTCCGCGAGTTCAAGATTTGTGTACGATTATCCGTAAAATAATCCGCATTCTCGAAACATTTGGGGCAGCGTTAGTTCCATTTGATTCAATTTCGGTATAACAGCGGCAAGCAATGGATTAGAATATCCTTTACGGATATTCCAATCCACCACTTGCCCGCCTGCGGCGTTCTCGTTTTGCTTGTTGGGGACACCCCAAGCCCCGGCAAAATGCGCTGCCGCTTTTTTGCGAACACACCTTGCGGTGTGGCTTTTCACACAGGCAGGGCCCGTGTGTACTCCCTCCGGTCGCCCCTGCCGCACTCCGCGCGGCAGATTCAGTCCTGATACCGTTCAGGACAATAAAAAATCAGCAGGTCTATCTCTCTTAAATCACCTTCATCCATATCGCGGCTGTCACAGGAAATATAATAATTTCCAAAAGTAAAAGCCGTGATCTTTTCTTCAAAAAGCCGTATTTCCCCAGTGCTGAAGTCAATCACTCCCATACAGAAAGGCACGTCCGACCAGCAATGTTCCATCATCTGATTCAGGCAGTCCGAACACAGGTGGGAAGCTGTTTTTTCCATATCCAGTGCTTTATTTTTATCGAAAGACAAGTGCCCATGGGCGTACCCTCTGTTTGTATCTGCCGTCACGGAAAGGAAGAATCCGCCTTCTCCGGTATTGGTGATATGAGTAGACGAGCCTTGTTCCGCTTCCTCAATCAGTTTCCCAAAATCATCATAGCGGTTGATCGTGACAGGAGCCAGGTCAAAAGAGTTCAGATTGACAATACCGAGATTTTCCTGCCCACGGTACAAAGGCAGAACGGTTCCCTTCCCTTCGCCGCAGACAATACAGTCTTCCGGTGATGTGTCAGAAACATATTGCGGTGGGTTTTCTGTCTCTATGATTTCTGTCTGGCCCGTGCTTTCCGGCTGGTTTTCTGCGTGGCTTTCTGGCTGGCATCCGGCTGCAAGAAGCACAAAGAAAAATGCAGATACCGTCAGGCAGCTGTGCCAGCTTCTTGCGAAAAAACTCCTGTTTTTCATCAGATCATCCTCCTGTCGTGTCAAATCGTTCATATTTAATATTATATCCAGTATAACTGGATAACTCAATCAAAATATACAGTTTGTCCAGATATAAATACCATAGGTGTAGGGTACAATTATACAAAAGGGGCGGCATGTTATGTTTGAGGACTTATTTTACGACAGACTGATAAAATTGAGAGAGCGGAAGGGAGTGTCCGCAAGAGAAATGAGCCTTGCCATCGGGCAAAGCCCCGGATATATCAACGGGCTTGAAAACCGGAACGGCTTTCCGTCCATGCAGGTATTTTTCTATATCTGTGAATACCTGGATGTCACGCCGTCGGAATTTTTTGACGACGGCAACAGCCATCCGTCAGAATACCGCGAGATGCAGAAAGACATGGAGGCGCTGGACGAAAAAAGCCGCCAGAATGTACTGGCGATCATCAAAGGGCTGAAACGCTGAGCGGCGGCAGACAGAGAGAAAAAGACACGGGCGTATCAATTCCCGTGTCCTCTTTATTACCTTTCACATATTTCCAGCAGATCCGCAATATCGCAGTCAAAATAATCGCACAGCCTGATGATCAGGTTCGCATCCACACGTTGAAATTCGTCCCTGCAATATCGGTTAAAATTCCCTCTCTGAAGGTCTAAATCTTTGCAGATTTTTGTCTTGCTTATTTTCTTTTCCTGCAGCAATTCCATGATCCTGATGTGTAAATATTTCATTTCCATACCTCTCCTGTCAAAATTATTATAGACATATATTTTAAAAATAAATACTTACGGTATAGACAGGAAAAGAATATATACTATATAATTAAACAGTATATAAATATGCACACCAGACAAGGAGAAACTCTATGCAGGCATATGAGATAACGCATATAATAGATAACGAAGAGTGGGAAAGCAGGCTGACAGAACTGGCCCATAGATGCAGTAAGCTGAACGGCTGGACGGAAAAAGATCTGTTACAGTTTGCGGTAACTTCCATGCCGATGTACCGGGTGTGGCTGATGCACCTGGAAGATACCGTGACCGATATGGAACAGGAAGGAAAGCGTAAAGGCTTTTTGGAAAAACTGCTCAAACAAAAAGAAGGGAATACATCTGTATGAAGTGGATTTTTGATTTATTTGCCGCCGGTTCGGCTGTACTGATTTTTGCATATATCATTGTATGGGACATTGCCAGAATTGTATATTTCATCAAGTGTGCCGGCGTAAAAAAATGTTCAGACAAAAAGTGCTTTGCAAAAGATACCTGCCGAAAATATGCGCCTGTGTGGACAAAAGAAGATATAGAGGAATTGTATAGGCTGATAGACGGCCTGGACGAATTATAATAAAGTGTGGATACCAGACAGGCTGTCGGATACCCACACTGAAAAATCCGAATTTTTATTTGTCGGCAGATTCCTTCTCTATGGCTTTCCAGTAATCGTCCAGCGTGATAACATCCGGACGGTTTTCACGCCACCGCCTGATATGGCTGACAGACCTGCACAGCCTGTCAAACTGTTCCGGCGTCAGTGTCTGGAGTTCGCGGAAGAGACGGTTCATCCGCAATGCGTCTTCTGCATTATCTTCATACATCGTAATATCCGGAGAGATATTCAGCAGGAAAAAATATCCCGCTGTTTCTGTCATAGACGGATCTGCATTACCATTTTCAAGTTCTGTCACTTTATCAACAGGGATTCCCATTTTGTCGGCCAGTTCCTGCTGTGTCCAGTTCTTTTCTTCCCTTGCCTGCCGGACGATCAGGCCAAGCATTTTACCTTTTTTCATTTTCGTATACCCCCTTCTGGCAGTTATAATAGTTTTTAAAATTATCTGTAGACCGCCTTTTATATTGTCCGTATAATACGGCAAAATCCCTGTCAATCATGGCGATCACATCATTCCCGTCAATGCTGTTTTCTATATCCAATTCCCCGCACAGCAGTAAAAACGTACTGCGGATCACATAATAGAGCATGATTGAGATTTCAAAATAGTGCAGTACAGGATAAATGGCCGTCTGCACACTTCCATGGGTATAGGCATGGCACGATTTATAAAAATATTCCAGCTGTTCCAGCTCCGGATTTCTGTCAGTATCTTTACATTTCAGGTAAGCCAGGATCCCATATACAGAGTAAGGAGTTTTTGTCACTATGGAATGGTATCCGTCAATGGAATCCACCCATCCAAAATGGAGATAGTCCGCTCTGCTTTTTGCACTCTGGCAGATGCGTTTCTTAAAAAGCGTATGAAATTCTTCCGGATACCTCTGGCTGCAACAGGACTGTTCCACTTCATACATCCGGAATTTTTCATAATCGGCACAAAGAGCCTCCGGCCTGTTTAACAGCAGAAACTTTACATATATCTCAATCATGCCCCGGCATAAGGGATATGCGCCGCCGGGAAGATTATCTTCCATGAGTGTCAGGGCGGAAAGCCCGTTATGCAGTATGCCGTAATAGAACTGCCAGCGCTTCAGCCCATAGTTATCTTTCAGCAGCAGGCTCATTTTAACCGCGACTGCAAAAAGCTCATAGGGCAGAGGATAATATAAAAATTCCTCTCCTGAAAATAGTGTCATCTTTCTGAAATAGGAACCGGCATACCGGCGGAACCGGATTTTCTCTAACGTCTCGGAAATAAGCCGCCTCCTGTAGGAATCGTTTCTTTCATTATCCCGTACTTCCTGCCTGGTAAGGAAAATGGAATATGCCCGGTGTATCCCGACAACCATCCTGCATATATCGTATTCCGGGGCTTCGCCTGCCCCTGTGACCATTTCCGCATCTGACCAGCGGAAATCATAATATTTTATGAGATTATCAAATCCCAGTTCTTTCAGAACCTGATCTTTTATCTGTATCAGAAAGTTTTTGCGTATTTTTTCGCCAAATAGCTGCTTCAATGCGGTATTGTTCTGTTCAGCAATATTTTTTATTGTATGCGAATCCATAAAGGGCAGTGGTGTAAACCTTTGATTTTCCAAATAATCGCCTCGCTTCGTTCCCCGGCGTTCCGATCACAGGCCGAATTTGCGCCGGTATTCTTCTGGATTGTCCTTATATTCCTGGTACTGCTTCCGCATACAATTCCCGCATGGACGGTATCCGGCGGCAAGAGCCGTTTTCTCGTCGGCAAAGAATACGCGGTATTCTTCATAGCTGCCAGGAAATCTCCTGATTGTGGAGAGGGCAGAGCGGCAGTCAAGACGGCCATAGATTTTCTGCTTGCTGTTCCCGCCGAAAGCGCCCGGCGTTTCAGAGAGATACTGTTTTCCATCTGCTCCAAGTAATTTGTACATAATTGTTTCTCCTAAGATTTTAAATGGTATCATTCATATGCCGGAATTAACCGCAAATCTGCAAATAAATCTAAACTTTTGGTTAATCATCCTCAGACAAATACCAGCCATGCTCACCGTGCTTTGGATAACCATATTCTTTCTTGTCTTTCCAGGCTCTTTTGCTCATTTCTTTATCGAACTGATTTAATATACTCTCTAATTTTACGGCCATTGAAAAATCTTTCTCCGCGGAACACCAGTCTTGCCTGACTTTTTCGCGTTCAGATTCAAGTTCTTCATCGGATAATGATTCCATCCAGTCATTACTATATTTTTCTTCCCCGCTTAAAAACTTAAACAGCTTCGTTCCAACAATAGCAATCGCACATAAACCCGTAATTACCCCAATTCCTTTTTTCTTATCCATAAAACACCTCTTTATTCAAACAGAATCCTGTCCCCCCGGTTAAGGTTGTCATCATCTATATTTCGCCTTATCATAAACCTTCGGTCTAATGTTCGTACTCATATGGGCTACGGTATCTTTTCGACATTTCTTTATCTGTCTGTATGCTTGCCGCAGCTTCTTCCTGAGAGACAAATAATCTATGTCCCCGAACCTGAATACCGCCTCCTTCAGCAAATCTGATAAGATACATTCCACCGGAATGTCTTATTACAGTTACCTCCCGCACAGTGCGGTTTGATTCCACTATAAAAGCCTTGTCTCCCGGCTTGAAATTTCCCATTCGTATCACCTCTGATTTTTCATGAAAATATTTCTGTTATCAGCCTTGCAAACTGCAATTTAATCCGCTCCTCTCCAGCAGAAAAAGCCTTCAGACAATGCAATCTTTCCTACTATTTCTTTCATGTTTTCTGATAAGTTATAAGCACTTAAATTTAGACAGTCCCATTCAAAAACCAATAAAGCATTTTCCTCTGAAAACAGGATATTTAGTGTTCCGGAATGATTTTCCATAATCTCACTGACAGCAGCATCGATATCTTCTGGTTTCGGATTATCATTCCACCCATTCCATAAAATGGAAGTACGGTAATAGCACATCAACTTCAATATGATATTAACATATTTATTTTTCATTTCATGGCGCTTTTCGCTGTTAAGCAAATAATACTCAACATCAAAAAAATGTCCGTTAGATGTCTTAGATACCTTTTGAGGTAAAAAGTCAATGACATAACACGGTTTATTAAGTAACGCATCAATTTTGTTGTCCATTAGTCTGCTCCTTCAAACTGGGATTTGTCAAACCCATTCAAAATTATCTTTGCCTGCCCCCACTTCAAAATGGTACTTGCCAATCCCAAGATCAATTCCCGCAAAGTGTCCGCTATCGCATTCAATAGAAACCTTATTTCCGCTGCCCGCTACCTTGAATGCCTGTTTGTTTAATGCAGTAGGGGCATACAGCAGAGCGTCAACGCCGTCAAGAAACCACTGTGGCGGCTTTCCATCGTACTTGCTTACCTCTTCTGCGGTTTTAGATTTGTGCTGAACCCCTTGCGTTAAGCCATACCCAATGGCAATAACCCCGTTCACTCTGACAGAAGGATCGTCAAGATTTTTCTTTGCACCTTTGCCGTTATACATACCGCCTACCCACCAAGTATTAAGGCCAAGTGTCTGAGCATACAAAACGATATCAGCACCGCAGTATCCGAGTTTTTCATCTAACCCAGATGTATCAAGACCGGCAAGGACAATATAATTATTTACTCCCTTTGCTAAAAGCAGTTTTGCGACACCCGAAAGCCCATCCGAATTGCCTGTAACAAGTGCCAGCCTTAAATCATGGAGTTTATTATTTTCAGCAATTCTTTCCTCTAATAGCTTCACAATATCTATTGGAATTGGCTTATCGGTGTATTTCCGAACCATATGCCTCTCCCTGACAGCTTCTTTAATCGTCATAATATAACCCTCCTGGACTTAATAAATTCCGATTTTCCAACATCTCCATTATACTATAACACATCTCATCAGTGAATATATTTTTACGCAAAAAAAGAAAGGGTACAGCCGCCATACCGGCAAACTGTATCCTTTCTTCCGTTCCCGATTCGTCCGGCGGCCAGCTCAACGCTCCGTTTCCTGCTTTTTCTGCTGTCCGTTTTCCGCCGGTTCCAGCCCCAGGATCCGGTCAACATTCTGCTTCGCAGTCTGGTAGTCGATCATGTCCTTCCGGGCTGCTTTGTATTCCTCATACCGTTCTTTTTTCTCCGCCAGCAGTGCGGCATATTCTTCCGACAGCTGCGCCACTTTAGGAATCGGTTTCCCTCCCAGGGCGTCGAACGCCGTCTTTGCTGCTTCGTGCTTTCTGATCTCGTCCGCATGTTCCGCCCGGTATTCTTTCTTATGACGGGATTTTTTGTACTCTTTGTAAATGTCCCGCGTTTTAGAATAGTTTATGATGTGCGTTTTCAGCTGCGCTACCTCTGCCATGCGTCCTTCCAGCTGTTTGATACGGAGGGAGAGTGTATCAAAAGTTTCCCCGGCAGTTTCTGCCCGCGTTTCCAGTTCACCGTAGTCGGTGACGCCGTTTTCCACAAGAAAATTCAGGGTCTTTGCCGCCTCCTTCAGATTGAACACTTTTGCCCAGCGTTCGTAGCCTTTCCCTTTGCCGGCCTGCATCTTTGCCTGGATATCCACAAGGAGATTGACGTTTCTGCCTGCTGTCCGGCGTTTCGGTTTTACCGGTGCGGGTCTTGTGCGTGTTCCGGAGAGCCGTTCCTGCAGGGCCTCTTTTGTATAAGCGTCCCCCAGACGCTGGGAGCGGGTGAACCGCTGCTGTCCGGGAGCTAAAAATTCCAGGGACTTTCCACGGTGTTTGATTTCGTACCCTTCCTTCCTCATGCGCGACAGAAAGTCCTCAAAGTTCCTGCTGTCTGGCAGTACCCGGTCAATGGCCTGCCGCAGCTGCTCCTTATAGCTGCGCCCGCGCTTTGCCGCCGCCTTTTCCTGATACCTCTGTCCCCTGGCTTTCGGCTTTTCAATCACCGAATATCCGTGTTCCCGGCAGATCTGGTCGTTCAGACGGCGGAGGATGAGGGCAGAATTATAAAAATTATTGAATTTGCCGTCACATTCCAGGTTGGTGCTGTTAAATTCCACATGGTTATGGATATGGGCTTTGTCTACATGGGTGGCGACAAGAAACTGGTGTTTTCCCTTCGTGAATTTCATGGCCAGCTCATAGCCCAGTTTGTTGGCTTCCTCCGGCGTAATTTCACCCGGCTTGAAGGACTGGATGATACGGTAGGAGATGATGTCCCGCTCCTTCGGCTGGCTCCGCCCGGTGGCGGTTTCGTAGAGCAGCTTGCTCATTTCAAATTCTTCAGCGGCGGTTTCCGGGCTGCACATATAGGAAGACACCAGTTCCCCGTCTTTGGTCTTTTTTTCTTTCTGGTCGTAATCCAGACGGTCATGGAGCGTCTGCCTGCGGGATTTGCTCCCCATGCTTTTACGCGGGAGCAGGTCGGAAACCGCCATGCGGATCCCCCCTTTCTATAGTTTATTTGGATTCATTGACAGTTTGCTGTTCCCCTATGTTTCCTGCCTATGCCCGTTCTTCATATCGGGAAGCGGGACGCAGGGCCGCCGCCCTCTGGCAGAGCAGCTCATTATAGTCTTTCCCACCGGCGGCAGGCGGATTGTCCGCAATCACCTGGATGCGCCGGGAAAGTGTGGCATCTTCCCGGACTGCCTCCCGGATCTTCTCTATCCCCAAAATTCCGGCCCGGTCATTGTCCAGGCAGAGGCTGATATGGGTGACGGCTTCATGGTCGCGGAGGAACCGGAGCAGGGCGCGTGGGGCAGTGCCGCCAAGGGACAGGTAATGGTTCCTCCCAAAATCTTCTCCCTGGAGCTTTAAAAGGGTAGCGACTGAGAGCGCGTCAATGGGGCTTTCCGCCACCGCAAGGAACGGGCTTTCCTGATCCGACGCGGGCAGGCAGAATCCATACCGCTTGTCGCTCCCGTCCACATCCATCTTAAAATCTCCATGGGTTCCCCGCAGGCAGGCATAGCGCGCTTTTCCTTCCGGATCGCGCCCCACAAAGACACAGTTCTGGTAACGGCGGCTCTCATACAAAATTTTTTCCCCGATGCACTGGCTGATGATGTCCGCGTCTATGCCGCGTTTTTGTAAATAGGACACCATCGCCTTCCCGCACCGGTTTTCTTCCGGGAGGGAAAATGGCTTCTGCTGCCGTTCCTTTTGCCCCGGTTCCGGCCTTTCCCATGCAGCCGCCCCGCGTTCGCCGCAAAGCAGTTCCACGGCAGGGACAAAGCCCATTCCCCGCACTTTGATCAGGTAGTCCAGGGCCGTCCTGCCCCCGATCCCCCGGCTGTGCCAGTGCCATTTCCCGTTGGATATCTTTAAACTGTCATGGGTCACGGTGCGGTATTCACTGCCGCCGCACCTCCTTAATTCCTGCGGCTCATAAGCCTGTAGATAGGAAAGCAGATCCCACTCCTTTGCCCGCCCGATCTGTTCTTTTGTCACTCCGGGCATATGTTTCACCTCCAAACTGTTTTGAAATAAAAAAAGACGGACGCAGGAAGATACATTCCTCCCGCGCCCGTCCATTCACAGGCTGGCAAACTTCCGGAGCAGTCCCAGAAGCCCGGCCTGCGCCGCCGCATATCCTTTTTTTAGATCCTCCACATCCTCTGCATAGAGGTTCCGTGTTTCGTTGCAGCGGCGGGCGATCTGGTTTGTGTTTGCGGATATGGAGCGCAGGAGCTTACACAGTTCCTTTACGCTTTCCATATCCAGGTGTACGATATAGCCGTCTACCGCCATTTTCCTGAGATAAGCGCGTTTATTCTGTGTTCCTGCCTGCGCCATCTTCTTTTCAATCAGTTCCATTTCTTCCGGAGAAACTTTAAAGAAAAGCCCGATTGTGCGCCCTTCGCTTTTCCGCACTAGATCACCTCCCGTTCCTGGCTTTTCTCCCTGCCGGAAATGACCGGCGTGGGGCGTTCGTATTCCTTTAAAGATTTCAATATGGACGGTTTACCGGCGGCTCTCTCCGGCGTTTCGCTTTCTTCCCGCCTCGGTTCTTCCTCCGGCGTTTCCTTCCCGGAGCCGCGCCCTTTTTCCTCATTGTCAAGAACGGTGTTCAGTTCCGCAAGACGGGCGGATTTCTCCGCCAGTTCTTCCTCCTGGGGGAAGGGCCTTTCCGCTTCCTCCTTTGCGCTCTCAAGTTCCGTATGCAGCCGCTCTAAATTCTCCTGGTGGTTTTTCAGGCTCTGGGGGATCTTCTCCAGTGCGTTGTTGATACGGGTGATGTTCCCCACCACATCGCTGGATAATTCCGCCGTATGGGTCAGGTGCTGTTTCATGGTGACTTTAAATTTCGTGCCGTCAAAAGACAGCTTCATCGGAAAGCCCCGGTAACTGCCCAGCTCCACATCCCTGTCCGGGTCGTCCATCAGGCGGCAGGCGGCAACGATGGCCTGTCCCGCTTCCTTCCGGTCTGTGTAGACAGTCCCCATAACCTCCATGTTGAAAGCGTCCTCTTTGACAGGATGCGCCTCCAAAAGAGGCAGGTCGGCCTTCAGGCAGTCGATGAGCAGCTCTGTTTCCTTGATTTTATTGGGATAATAGCCCCTCACTTTATCCTGCATTTCATACTGCTGTGCCGTGTGGTTGGATTTGAGCATTTTCAGCTTTGTCACCTGGATATCCAGATCCATCTTTTCTTTAATTCTTTGGTCGCCGGTAGCCAGCATTTTCACTTCCGCGTAGGAAAGGGCAGTGGCGTCCACATCCTCAATGGAGCGGGCCGGGGACTTGCTGGTCATGATCTGGCCGATGAATTTCTGCTTCGATTCCACCAGCCCCCAGGTGTATGCGTCAAAGGTTCCTTTTGTCACATAGCGGAAGATCTTTACATGGCTGTTCTCATTGCCCCTGCGGACGATACGGCCGGCGCGCTGCTCTAAATCCGCAGGACGCCAGGGGCAGTCCAGGTCATGGGAAGCGATGAGCTTCGTCTGCACGTTGGTTCCTGCGCCCATTTTCTGGGTGCTTCCTAAGAGGACGCGCACCTGGCCGCTGCGGACTTTGGCGAACAATTCCGCTTTCTGGTTTTCCGTATTGGCGTCATGGATAAAAGCGATCTCTTCCGCAGGGATTCCCTTTGCAATCAGTTTCTTGCGTATATCTTCGTAAACACTGGCTTCCATAACGGTTTCTTCACCGGTTTCCGGCTCTTTCCCATCATCCGGCCCTTCTGTTTCTTTTTCCGTTTCCTTTTTCTGATCCGCCCGCCCTTTTGGGGTGGAGAGGTCGGAAAAGATAAGCTGTGTGCCTTTTGACGGGGTGCTTTCCTGCCAGATTTGGAACACGTTCTCCACACAGGCGTTGACTTTGCTGCCGGGGTCATCAGGAAGCAGCGGGTTCATGATACGCTGGTCTAAGGCCAGTTTCCGCCCATCCGATGTGATTTTCAACATGTTATCCAGACTGGGGTCTATTTTTTCCCTTCGTATCTTTTCCGCCCGTTCCGCCAGTCCCTCTACCATTTTTTTCTGTGCTTCGCTTGGCTCCGTCTGGATCGTAATATATTCCGCCTCCGGAACCGGAAGCTTCAGCATGTCGGCGGTCTGGATATCGGCGGCCTCTTTCCAGAGGTTCATCAGTTCTGGCAGGTTGTAGAACCTTGCAAATCGTGTTTTTAACCGGAATCCGGTTCCCTCCGGCTTTAATTCCACCGCTGTCACCTGTTCCCCAAATGTCGCCGCCCAGTTGTCAAAGTGTTTCAGGCTGCGTGTCTTTCCGGTGCTGTCCTGGTAGCCCTGCTCCAGCATATTGTACTGGAGGTAACGCATCATAGTGTACAGCTCCACCATGGAATTGCTTACGGGGGTTCCGGTGGCGAATACAACGCCGCGCCCGCCGGTGATCTCGTCCATGTAACGGCACTTGGCGAACATGTCGCTGGATTTCTGTGCTTTTGTCTGGCTGATGCCGGCCACATTCCTCATTTTTGTATGCATGTAAAATAGCGATAGGTAAGGTTTTGAAGTTATCTCCGCCTTTTCCCCCGCTCCACACCGGGCATGCGGCTTTCACCGCACCC
>CAMXQE010000066.1 GCA_947246015.1 uncultured Lachnospiraceae bacterium
ACGCAGGCATCACTTCTCTGGGCAATGGCTGCCGCCCTTGACCTGCACAGGGAAGTTGCACTCCCTGTACCCTTGCACAAAGGGTTTGCGCCCTCTGTACTCCCCTCCGCATCCGCTTACACTCATGCGGTTTTTGCAAAATCTTCCGCAGGAGATTTTTGCAAAAAAATCAGCCGATATTCGATACAACTTTTACATAAAAGTTTCGACTATCGGCTTTTGAATCTGTCCTTGCAGACAGATTCAGTTTTGCTCACTATGTTACGCAAAAAGCTGTGACGTTTTTATCTGCCACAGCTCAAAGAAATTTTCTTTATCCGTTTCAATTTCTGCAATCTAATTCTTTCTTCCTTCTCCTCTTTACGGTGTGAATATTAGCATAACAATTATATATACTTTCCAAAATACATCTCCACTATATCCTTGTCATATCCATCTTCACCACGCCAATATGTCGCATAAGTCCAATCATGCTTTGATGATTCCGGTCTGTTGTAAGATTTAGGTGCCAACACGCCAATACAAGCCAAAATCTCTATGATAATATCTCTCTCCGCCTTATTTGCTTTCAAAAGTGAAATATAAGCTAATCTGCTACGCAATGCGCTGGGATAATCGCCAGAATTACAGGATTCCACCGTTTTTAATATTTCCTTGAAAATCTCTATATCATCATTTGTAGGCTCTGGTACTTCTTCCTTTGTAAACTGTTCCAAATCAAAAAGTGTATAAAGCAAATCTCCGTGGCGGACTCCACCCCACTTAATTCGCTCAAAGTTAAGAACATTCAAATCTTCACTTTTATAGTTTTCCTTTCCTACTACTCCATATTTCAAATTTTTGCAAATACTACAAGTATGACTAATATGTACCACCACACCATCTTCGTAAAAACGTCCGGACTCTACAGGTGTATACTTATGTTCTGTAAAAAGCCTGGCAATATAATAAGAGCTTACCGCACTACGCCAATCCAACCGTCGGGTGGACAGACTGCACAAAAATCCCTTTGCAACCTGTTCCATAGTAATAGTTTCTGCAAGTTTCACAATTCTTTTTACACATTCATCGTGAGATATGGTAATCGGTTCAAACATTAACCCTTTTTCTTTTGCATATTCAAAATCTTCTGGAGATGTATAACGTTCTGCCCTTTCTCTCCAGCCTTTGCTTGACCAATAAGTATTAAATAATATTTTCTTTGCTTTTTTATCCATTTATGACACCTCAACAATGCATTGAATTCAGATTTGTCTTTTGATTATCCATGAATATTTTATCACATAATCTTTTAAATGCCATTCTTGTTCTACACTGAATGCTACGGTTTTGCAATCAGTTTTGTACCTGCTTCTTTATATCACGCATCTGCTCCAGATTCTCTCTCTGTGCAGGGGATAATTCCCTCGGCTTTCCTATGCGTACATATTTTTTAGGCATTTCATAAGTTTTGCTGATTTCCGTCCATCTCTTAATACGGAAAATATCAGGGAACTCTCTCACCAGCGCATCCATTTTTCTTATCCATGCGGGATTGGCACTGTATACCGTTGCCATGTCCTCATCTGCATTCAGGTGAATCACTACTTCCTGTTCATATCTTGTAAGGTTCATGTTTCCTCCTTTTACCCCTCTGTATAGAGAGATATATCTTTTTAGCATTTTGTTCCGATAAATTGTTGATTAAAAACAAGTCAAAATTTTTCTTTTATCGCCGTTCTCCCCTTAATTGTTCCTGCCAGTCGCCTTTTCTGACGAGTGACGTTTTCATGCAGCTTGGCAGGCTCTCATTTATTGGTTATCGCCTACTTTTCCGCTTGCAGTATCCTTTCGGACGGTCATAAATCTGCGGCTGTTCCACAGAATGTTTTCAATGTTCATCTGTATTAGAATTATCACACAAAAACCCCCTTTCTCCCGTATTTCCCGAGATATGGAAATCCGGCATGAAAACACTCAATTTCCACAATTGTGGATATTTATTTTTTATCCCGATGTTCCGAATATTTTTCCGCACAGGCATGGAATTTATGGTAGAATTGGACTATCGGTTTTGCCATAAACCGCCC
This sequence comes from uncultured Lachnospiraceae bacterium, assembly GCA_947246015.1. Lineage (GTDB taxonomy): Bacteria > Bacillota > Clostridia > Lachnospirales > Lachnospiraceae > Kineothrix. The sequence goes on from CAMXQE010000066.1 coordinate 2,070, forward strand.
CTTAAAACCTCCTTTTCCATGTCACTAAGAGGTCTGTAAAGGGGAGTATTGTTTGATAGGAGCGATTATCAATGAAATGTAAACTTACTCTGCCCGAAAAACTCAAAGACCTGCGTGTGGAGCATGGTCTTAGCCTTGAACAGCTTGCAGAAGCAACAGGAATATCCCGTTCCGCCCTTGGTATCTATGAAAACGATGAAACAAGGGAGATAGGCGGAGAAAACCTGCGCACGCTTGCAGAATATTACCATGTGTCAGCAGATTACCTGCTGGGGATAACGGATACCAAAAAAGCCGCCGATGCCGATCTGACGGCACTGAAACTTGATGATGACACCGTAGAGCTTCTCAAAAACGGGCATTTCAACCACCGCCTGCTGTGTGAGATTATCAAACACCCTGCCTTTGAGAAATACATGGCAGACATTGAGATATACGTCAATGGAATTGCCGTAAACCAGATACACACCCTTAATTCCCTTGTAGACTTTGCAAGACAGCAGGTAATGGAAAACTACCACCCTGATGAGGACGATTTTACTCAACGAGAACTGAACGCCTGCTATGTGGACGAATATGAGTTTTTCCGGAATGTCATACAATCCGACCTCGGAGAGATCATCAAAGACCTGCGGAAATCCCATGCAGGGGAAACGGAAACCGCACCTGAAACCTCCATTGTTGAGAACATCAAGAGCGACCTCGAAGCATACAAAAATTTCAAAGGAAGCCGTTCTGAAAAGGATTTTGCTCTCATGTGCAAGCGGCGTGGCATCAACTATTCCAAAGTGCCTGATGATGAAAAAATGGTAGTAATGCGCTTTCTACGCCGTTCAAAGAATTTTAAAGGTTATTATGAGTAAATATCTTTTTTGCAGCAAAAACAAAAGAGGGACTGCCATTCTCCAATGGTATCCCTCCAAGCTGTCATCCGTTCTTTTCCGGCAGATTCGTAATGACTGGTCTGCCCATATTGAAATCCGTTAAAACTCTGTTCCGCCTATGTGATGAGTTCCAAAAAATCCGCCTACAATTCCAGCTTATATGCGCCATATTTTTTGAGAACACGTTTCAGTATTTCTTTATCCTCACCCTCCGCCACATCATACATTTTTTTGAGTCGTTCCTGTTCACAGGGAGTGAGCGTATTGTTGTACGGCTTGTATCCCTCCATGATGAAAATCCCGCCGCCTGCCCCCGGCTTTGTATAGACAGGATAACCATAGGAGAGGATTGAAACATCATGCTGTATGGTACGGGTACAGACACCAAATTCCTGCGCCAGCTCCCTTGCTGTAACATGACCGCTGACCACAAGGATACTGACAATCTCCATTCTGCGGTATGCGGCATTCATGCTGTCCCCTCCTTCCAAACAGCCTCATCATCATTACTTTTCCAACACCAAACATTCTTGCCCCATAAAGAATATTGTCAATCTGTTTTTGCTTACTTTTACTTCAAATTCAACACTATTATCCCCCTGCGTTACACAGATTGTATCCATGTAAACAAACTCATAATAAGCGTTGCCGCTTGAAATACCCGCTTCCGGTATATCCTGATTCACGATAAGACTTCCATTATCCTGAAAAGTAAATACCTCCTCCGAACTGTCTTTCACCCATGTACCGATAATATTTTTTTCATTTTGAATAAGCCTTATTTTTTTGGCACATATAGCAACCAAAACAACCACAAGCACAGATAAAATTACTATGATAATCATTTTCAATTTACTCTTAACGCAATTCTTTTTATTCATTCCTTGTCACCTCATTTATCATTGTTCAAAATTTAGATACTTCCCATTTTCAGTTGTTTAACAATCTCTGTTCTTTTTATACTGCTGACAGAAAACAGCATCGCTGAAACCACAATCAGGCATACAGCTACTATCGCAATGACATACGCACCTCCTTTTAAATAAAATACAAATGGTGTCATGCCGGTACAAATCAAATAATAGAGAATATAATGAATGACCAGGCTTACCGGCAATGCCAATACAAGCGCTTTTATTCCGTATAGAGCCGCCTCTAAAAGCAACATTCGATTGAGTCCTTTTGTCGTCATTCCAATAGAACGCAATACTGCAAATTCACTCTGCCGCACATAAATCGTATTGGACATTGTGTTACACACATTCAATCCAATAATAATTATCATTAGCACAGCAAAAATACAAACCGATAACTTCAAAATCAAATAAATCTGTCTCATATTTTCTGTTGCTGCCGACACATCCATAGTCTGAAAATATCCCATATCAGTCAGACATTCCGCAGCTTCCTTATGCTGTGATGTACTGATATTCACATAAACATAGGTATCATTATCCAACATCCACTCAAAATAAGACAGTGGTACAACCAATATAGTCCGGTCACGAACAAACAGGGATTGATATTTTGCATTTTCACCGTTGATTACATCTTGAACAATAATATCCGGACACTTTGTTTCGTCCGAATCGACACTCAACGAACTACCACTTTCAATCTGGAATGGAGAACCAACCACCACACGATTTTTAGATACTCCGTAATATCCGGTTGTAGAGTTAATCAAAATTCCATGGTTTGATGCCAGATGATAGGCAGACATATCAAAGTCATTTTCCTTGCAAAGTTCAGTAAAATGCTCATTATCCAAACCCACCACATAAATTTCAGCCATATTTTCATCACTAAAATATCCAATCATATCAGGATTGATTTGCGTCTTTTCCATTGTTGTTGTCAGATATCTTGCCAGATAACAGGAAACATCCACAGATATATTTTCTTTGGAAAGTCCCTTTATCACTTCAGGCAGTTCTTTATATTGCAAAACAGTAATTACGTCTGTGTAACGGGAACCATCTTCCTGCATATCCATTGAAACCTGATAAGTCATAAAATCTGCCAGACTATACAAAGATAAGCCGATTACTACAGCCAAAAAGATTGAACCTGTAATCGCCCGGAAACGTTTTGGATTCCGACGGATATTCTTTGAAGCCAATGCCCCATAGATACCAAATACAATAGATGCTAATCCATTATGTGGCAGTTTTTTCTTCTTTAGCTGATATATATTCGTCTGCCGTATCACATCAATTACTGTTACTTTTCCCGCCATTCGTCCCGGTGTTGCGCTTGCAAAAATCAGAGCTATAATCCCAGACGCTGCACAGAGCAGTAAAATCCATACATGGAGGCGCAAGGTCAGACGAATGAAGCCAGCCGCAAAAGTAGCCTGAAATGCCTGACGAATCAATAACAACACAAAGTAAGTCAGACCAATACCAACAATCAATCCCAAAGGAATCCCTACAATGCCCAAAAAGAACGCTTCAAATTGTATGCTGGCTCTTTTTTGCTTTTTTGTTGCACCTATGCTGGAAAGTATCCCTAATTGTTTTATTCTTTCCTGCAAAGAAATAGACAACACGTTACTAATCATGACCGCAGAAGCTGACATGAGCAGCAAAATAATACACACAACTGCCAAAAATATTTTTAGCGTTCCTTTTCCCGTTGTGACTCCATAATATAACAGTAATGAAGAATGAAATGATGATACCTGCCCACCTATGTCAGCCGCATTATTTTCTGCAAGCTCATAAACTGCTTTGGAAACCTCACCCACTTTCACATATGCTGTTAAGTTTTGTGCTGTACTTGTTTTATCAATGCCTGTAAATGCATTAAAATTTCCTGCCACCTCTGAACCATTTATGTCAGATATAATACCAACAATTGAATAGGTTCTTTCCAATGCAGGGTGAAAGCTCTCACGGTTACCCATATAATTCGTTAATCCATACAGTTCGGCATCTATTTCATCCCATATCCTTGATCCAATAGAAAGAGTAATATTTTCTCCAATAGAAAATGACAAATCATTCTTTTCCAAAAAACTCTCCGTTAAGACAATCTCATTTTCATTCACCGGATAACGACCTTGAAGAAGATACTGCGTGAGCGCAAAGTTTTCTATAAATGACTGGTTGATTCCTGCGATTGCAAGAAGACTTTTATTAGATTCATCTCCATAAAAGCTATTTCCCACAAAGGAGAGCAATGAAACTTCATCCACATTCTTTTTATTCTTTAAGTTTTCAGCCTGTTGCAACGATAAATTCTCAATGCTGTATTCATAATCTCCTCCGTATGCTTTCTCCTTTGTCTGCAAAAATCCTAACATAGACCATGAACCGCATAAAACAGCCGTCATCATGCCAACTGATAAAATAATTGTAAGTATTGTAAACAAGGTTCGTTTTTTATTCAGCTTCATCCCACGGAGCGTAAGTGTGTATATAACTTCCATTATCGAATCACCTCATCCCTCACCAGTGTTCCGTCCTGAATCTCCAAAAGGCGGTCAGCCTGCATTGCAACTTCTCTGTCATGGGTAATAAGGATAATCGTTTGTTTATAAGCACGATTAGAATTTTTCAAAAGTTTCATAATATCCTGTGCGTTTTTCGTATCAAGATTTCCTGTCGGCTCGTCCGCCAACACGATAGCCGGAGCGTTAATTAGCGCCCGTCCAATAGATACCCGTTGCTGCTGTCCACCAGATAACTGGCTTGGAAGATGCTTTCTTCTCTTGGTTAACCCCAATACCTTCAACAATTCTGCCAGCCGTTCCTTGTTGATACGCTTAGCGTCCAATTTTACAGGCAGACAAATATTTTCTTCTACCGTTAAAACCGGAATCAAATTATAAAACTGATAAATCAAACCTACCTGCCGCCTTCTGAAAATTGCCAACGCTTCCTCGTCCTGTTCGTATACATCTTCACCGTTTACAAAAACTTTGCCCTCTGTTGGTCTGTCTATCCCACCCAAAATATGAAGCAGTGTTGATTTTCCAGAACCAGATGCCCCGATTACTGCTACAAACTCCCCTTTTTCAACAGAAAAAGAAATATTGTCCAAAGCCTGCACTGGAACTCCCCCAGTATCATAGGTCTTACTAATATTTTCAACTCTTAAAATCTCCATGCCATCTCCTCCTGAAATAACAATTTGTAATAGATAGTATAGTGTTTCAATGTGACTGGTTTCTAACTTTTTCATTACAAAAATGTCACTTTTGCACTATAAGGTTTCATTTTCTATGCGTTGAAAAAGGACTGTGCCATTTTACACAGTCCCCTGATAGAAGCAAATTGTAAATTTTGCACCACCGAAATCTCCATTTTCCGCATATATTGTCCCATTTTCATTTTTAATAATTGTTTTTGCTAAAGCAAGTCCAATGCCTACACCATTTACGTTTCTATTGCTGCTCCGGTAAAATCGCTCAAAAATATGTGGCAGGTCTTTTTTTGTAAAACCGGAGCCGTTGTCCATAATTACTAATTCAGTTAATAACGGTCTGCTGTGTGCAGCAATTTCTATTTTCCCACCTATGGGTGTATGTTCAATACAATTCTTCAAAATATTGCCAACAGCTTGTACTGTCCATTCCAAATCGGCACTGATTACTGCGCTATCCGGAATATCTACAACAATTGTTTGTTCTTTCAATTCTGCCGAAATCGCCAAAGAACGAAGTGCCTGAGTGACAATATCATTAACAAAAACCTTCTGAAAATCCATTGCGATTGCCCCTGCATCAAACCGGGAAATTTTAAGTAAAGTTGTAATCAGCCACTCCATTCTTGATAGCAGCATGACCTGTTCCTGCACAAGCTCAAGCCTCTGTTCCTCGCTGACCTGTTCTCTGGAAAGTGACGCACTTAATATATTGAGCGATGTCAAAGGCGTTTTTAACTGATGTGAAATATCTGCCAGAGCGTCAGCCAGATAGCCTTTTTCCTTTTTCAGCGCTTCTGCCTGCTCCAACAAACGCACCGTCATTTTCGATAATTCATCTTGCAGCACATATAACTCACCTTCCTGATATTTTTGAAAACTGACTGTTTCATTACCATGAAGAACTTTGTCTATATCTGCACTAAGCTCCGCTATTTTCCGATAACGCCTGTAAGTAAAGATAAGAGAAACCATACAGAGCGACAAACAGGCAGCAACCACTAACAAACCATATATCCCTGCTATCAGACATCCGGCAAATCCCCATATAACTGATATGAACACACATATCATGAATTGGCATTTTACTTCTTTATTCCTCAAAAAATTCATTTACTCACTCACCTTATATCCAAGTCCCCTCACCGTAACCAAAATTTCAGGTTTTTGTGGATCTTCCTCAATTTTATCACGTAGGCGTTTCATATAGACCGTCAATGTATTATCATTGATAAATTCTCCGCTTGCGTCCCATATCAGCTCAAGCAGGTTGCGTCTTGAAAATACTACTCCCTGATTCTGCAGGAAAATCAACAAAAGCCGGTACTCCAATGCGGAAAGATGAAGTTCCTTATCTTTTTTTCGGACAACCGCCTTTTTTGTGTCAACCGAAATATCTTTGCAGACTAAAATTTCCTTTTTCCCATTTTTTTCATTTGTCCGGCGTAATACCGTATGTATTCTGGCAAGAAGCTCTCTGGGACGAAAAGGTTTACTGATATAATCATCTGCCCCAAGTTCAAGTCCGGTTACAACACTATATTCATCATCACAGGCAGTCAAAAAAATAACCGGAATATTTGTCTGCTTCTTAATCGCAGAACATATCGCAAAGCCGTTCCCGTCAGGCAATGCAATGTCCAGCAGCACAAGATCATAACTTGCCGTATTAATTTTCTCTATCGCACCAATCTGCCCATCCACACTGTCAACCAAACACTCCTCGTTTTGCAAAAAAACCGTCAATGAAGAAACAATACTCTTATCGTCCTCAACCAATAATATCTTTATCATATATATTTCTCCCATCTAAAACAAAATAACGCTTTACATGCTATCTATTTTAGATGATAGGTCATCTATTATCAACTTCTTTTACTTCACTTAGAGCAATATTTCTGCATCACTCCCTCTCCCCAAATGCTGTTTCTGCTGTATTCCTAAAACCAGAATGTAATCATACTGATTATAGTCACACTGAATTAATCATATCATAAATGCTTCCCTTTGCATTGTGGACAATGTGCATAACAGGCTATGGAGTCATGGATAACACTGTTCACAGCACATGGAAAAGCTAAAGTGCAGCTTTCCCACATCCTGCAAACAGCGTTACCCACAACTCCATAAACAGCCGGTTATACACATAGCCCACAACGCCGACTACGGCGGAATCCCCCTCATTCCTATCTATCATTATAAAAAATCTTATATTCTGCTTTCTTGCATCAAAAAAGGACTTCCCTCTGCAATCCTTTTTTTCAGTGTGTTCCTGCTCCATATTCAATTTTCTTTATAAATTCATATCATTCCCTGCTAACCGTACTGTTACTGAATTGCGGAATGCCTTGATTTTGCTTGATTTGTTGATGTACCGTCCAGTACGTCCTTCTTCGGACGGGCGCCACGGCACATCGAGATGATGCAGGGCAATCAGGCGATCCTGCACGTTCGTCCCTGCGCCCATTTTCTGTGTCGAACCTAACAAAAAGCGAACCTGCCCGCTTCTTACTTTCCCGAACAGCTCCGCTTTCCTTGTTTCTGTATTCGCTTCATGTATGAATGCTATTTCCTCCGGCGGCACTCCTTTCTCCGTCAGTTTGTTTTTTATGTCCTCATAAACATTGAATGTGCCGTCACCTTTCGGTGTCGATAAGTCACAAAAGATGATTTGCGTGGACTTCTGCGCCTTTGTCTGTTTCCATATCTCAAATGCCTTTTCCACACAGGTGCTTGCTTTTGAGTTTTCCGAATCAGGAAGCATATCGTTGATAAGCCGCTGATCCAGAGCCAGCTTTCTTCCGTCGTTCGTGATTTTCAGCATATTATCGACTGTTGCATCCACCCTGCGGTCACGCACTGCCTCTGCCCTGTCCGCCAGTGAGGAAACCATGTCCTGCTGGTACTCGCTCGGCTTTAACACCACGTTTTCATACTCCGCTTCCGGCACAGGCAGCTTCAACATATCCGGTGTCTGAATGTCGGCGCTTTCTTTGAATAAAGAGATAAGCTCCGGCAGATTGAAAAACTTCGCAAACCTTGTCTTTGCCCGGTATCCCGTTCCCTCCGGGGCTAACTCTATGGCTGTCTGCGTTTCGCCAAAGGAAGAAGCCCAACTGTCAAAATGTCCTAACCCAAGTTTCTGTAACGTACCGTACTGAAGGTAGCGCATATTGGTGTAAAGCTCCGTCATGCTGTTAGAGATCGGTGTGCCTGTCGCAAAGGTCACGCCCTTGCCGCCCGTGATTTCATCAAGGTACTGGCACTTTGCAAACATATCGCTTGATTTCTGTGCTTCGGTCTGTGCGATTCCCGCCACATTCCGCATTTTTGTGTATAAGAAAAGATTTTTGTAAAAATGGCTCTCGTCTACAAAGAGCCTGTCAACGCCAAGCTGTTCAAAAGTCACTACATTGTCTTTCCTTGATGTGTCATTCAGCTTTTCAAGCCTTGTCAGGAGTGATTTCCTTGTTTTCTCCATCTGCTTAATGGTGTAGCGTTCCCCGTTGTCGGCTTTTGCCTGCTCTATGGCAAGCTCTATCTCGCTGATCTGGCGCTCTATCATGGCTTCCTGCCGCTCCATTGAAAGCGGGATTTTTTCAAACTGCGAATGCCCGATAATGATCGCATCATAATCGCCAGTGGCTATCCGGGAACAGAATTTCTTCCGGTTTGCAGGCTCAAAATCTTTCTTTGTTGCGGCAAGGATATTTGCGCCGGGATAGAGCCGCAGGAAATCACTCGCCCACTGCTCCGTAAGGTGGTTCGGCACGACAAATAAGCTCTTTTGGCATAAGCCTAACCGCTTGCTCTCCATAGCCGCTGCTGTCATTTCAAAGGTCTTGCCCGCCCCTACACAGTGCGCCAGTAAGGTATTATCCCCGTATAAAACGTGAGCGACTGCGCTTTTCTGGTGGGGCTTTAGCTCAATGTCCGGTGTCATGCCGGGGAATTTCAGGTGCGCCCCGTCATATTCCCTCGGCCTTGTGGAATTGAACAGCTTATTGTATTTCGCCACCAAGTCCTGCCGCCTGTCCGGGTCACGGAATACCCAGTCCTTAAAGGCTTCCCGTATGGTGTCCTGCTTCTGCGCCGCAAGGGTGGTTTCCTTTTTATTTAAGACTCTCTTTTCCTTTCCGTCCTCCTCTATGGTGTCATATACCCGGCTGTCTTTCAGGTTCAGCGAATCCTCCAAAATCTGGTAAGCGTTCCTTCGGCTGGTTCCGTAAGTCATGTTTACAAGGGCATTTCCGTAATCTGCATTTTTGCCCTTTACATTCCACTGCCCTGTCACATCTGAAAACTGTATGCCCATGACATTTCTGTCAAACAAATGCTGTGGCGTTTCAAAGGTGTCACGCATGAAATCTTCAAGGTACTCTGGCTTTACCCATGTAGCACCGATACGAACCTCAATCTCGCTTGCGTCAAGCTCTTTTGGCTGTACCTGCGTAAGTGCCTGCACGTTCACAGTGTATTCCGGGTGGTTCTCTGCATAGACTTTTGCCGTTTCCAGCTTGTCACGGACATTGCCGCTTAAATATTCGTCCGCTGTTTCCCACTTGTCCGTTACCGGATTCTGGAAGATAACCCCGGTCAGTTCCTCTTTAATCGTATCAATGCTTTTGCCGGACAGTTCCGCCATATAGTCAAGGTCAACCCTCGCTTTTTCTGACAGCGACACTGCAAGGGCTTCGGTTGCCGTGTCAACGCTCGTGACAACCTCCGCTTTCTTGATCGTGCGCTTTGTGAACATATCTGCCTTGCCAATGAATTTCCCTTCCTCGTCCGTCTTTTCAAGGGAACATAACAGACAATAGCTGCTGTCCTGGTTAAACGCCCTCTTGTTGGTCTGTGAATTGATAAGACCGTACTTTTTGGAGAAATCGTCATACAGAATATTTAATTGTGCCTGCTTCTCCTGAATGACAGTATCCGGGTATTCCTCTAACTGCACATTGATAAGCTCCTGTGTGCAATCCCTGATGCCCACCATGCCCTTAATACGCTCCAGCATGGAATCTTTCATGTCCACAGGCTTCATGACGGAGTTTTCCCGGTAGTAAACCTTATCGTCCACAAGCGTATAACTGTAATTTTTCACCTCCGGGTCTGCCGGGATTGTCTGGTCTGAAAGGCCATCGTCAAGCGCATCAAGCTCCGCTTCCTCGATCTCCCCGTCAATGCGGCTGACCGCTTCCGCAAGCTGCTCCGCAAAAGGTCTTGTAGTATCAGGCTGGCAGGTGCTTTCCATGCCATAGGGACCGGAAACCATCTCCATTTTTCCCACGATCATCTCCGGGTGTTCCGCAAAATAACTGTTCATGGCGATACCGTTTTCATCTTCCGAAAGATGCACCCAATCCGGCTCCAAGTCCATAACCCGGTCACGCTTCTTTAAAAATAAAATGTCGGAAGTGACTTCCGTTCCTGCGTTCTCCTTAAAAGCGGTATTCGGTAATCTGACCGCCCCTAAAAGCTCCGCCCTCTGTGCAAGGTATTTCCGCACTTCCGGGCTTTTCTTGTCCATTGTACCCTTGCTTGTCACAAAGGCAACCACGCCGCCCGGACGCACCTTATCCAAAGCCTTTGCAAAAAAGTAATCGTGTATCAGGAAATTGTTTTTGTCATACTGCCTGTCTGCCACCTTATACTGACCGAAAGGCACGTTTCCCACCGCCACATCAAAGAAATCGTTTGGATAGTCCGTCTTTTCAAAGCCGGAGATTTTAATATTGGCGTTCGGGTAGAGCTGTTTTGCAATCCGTCCGGTGATCCCGTCAAGCTCCACACCATACAGCCTGCTTTCCTGCATTTTCTCCGGCAGCATACCAAAGAAATTGCCGATGCCCATAGCAGGCTCCAGTACATTCCCTTTTTCAAAGCCCATGTTCCCTAATGCTTCATAAATACTGCGGATAATCGTTGGGCTTGTGTAGTGGGCATTTAAGGTACTCTCCCTTGCGGAAGCGTATTCTGCATCCGATAACAGGCTTTTCAATTCCTGATATTCCCCCGCCCACGCACTTTTGCTCTCATCAAAGGCATCCGCAAGACCGCCCCACCCGACATACTGTGATAAAATCTTTTGTTCTTCCGGTGTGGCAATGCGGTTCTCACCCTCAATCTTCTCAAGGGTACGGATTGCCTCTATGTTTCTCTTAAATTTCTCTTTAGGAGAAAAGCCTGCGTTTGCCCTTGCCGCATCAGTTCCCGCGGCATCGTCTGTGATATGGAAATTAACAGCCCCGGACTTGTCAACCTGTGCTGCTTTCTCCGGCTCCCCAAAATTCAGCTTCTCAACAACCACATCATAGGGCAGGTTGTTTTTTTCGCCTGGATAGACCTCCACAGTTTCAGTTGTATAGCCTGTCTGGTCTGGCTCTTTTTCTTCGGGCGTAAACAGGTGTGCGTTCCGTTCATCCTGCCGCAGCAGCTTCCCAAAGTTCTCCCTGCTTTCCAGACGTCGAGGGGGATTGAACAGTGAGCGATCCATAATCTCGACATTCCAATCGTCGGTTCTGACAATCTCATAGGGCTTATTGTCTATATATACGGTATTACCAACCCGGTAATCCGGCTTCTGGACATCATGTCCAGAAGTTTCCTGCACTTTACCAGACAAACCTTCCTCTTTCCGGGTAAAGTCATTCCAGACACGCTCTGAAACAGCAGAAAAATAAGGAGATTCATCTTCCATGATTTCATACTCAATCTCCTTTAAACCCTCAAGGCTTTCTACCTCTGCTATCTTTTCATGGTATTTAAAATACACTGCTTCCCGGCTGAGAATCCCCTCCAACCGTTCCAGTTCCGGTTCTGGCATACGCTCCCATATATCGTCCTTTTCCGTATGAATGGTAAAGCCTTCCCCGTCATCGTGGTATTGCAGGGTATATTGCAGGGAATCATGCTCCCCACGGATGTCACACTCAAAGTCATAAACGGTAGTCCGAGAACCAGCAGAATATTCCCTGTTAATCAATACCAGATTCTGTATGTCATCTGCGGTCAGCGGCTTCTCTGCACTGTCTTTCTGCGCCCCTGCTTTTGCCTGTTCCACATATGCCCACTCTGCCGCTTCCTGCCTGTCGGTTTCCTTTTCCACCTGAATAAGATATTCCCCGGCTTCTTCCCGTGTTGCAAAGGTGTATACTGTTCCGTCACTGTCACGGTAATACTCATCACGGATATCATCCCAAACGGCAAAATCTTCCCCCGGCTGGAAGGCATCGCTTGTTTCTGTTACGGAAAATCTTTTATATGGCTCAGCCTCGTTTTCCTTTGCAGCCTGCTCCGCAAAGGCAAGCATGGCGTCCACTTCTTTGTCTGCTTCGCCATTCTCCAGCTTTTCACGGACTTCGGCGGCATCAATATCCGGGTAATCATCGCTGCCCTCAAAACGTGAAAATACCTCCGCTTCGTGGCGGTCAATATCCCTCATGGCTTCTATATCAATGTAATCGTCCTCTATTTCCGCCCTGTCCGGCTTGTGGTCATACTCAAAGCGTGTATTCCCGTTTACCTCTGCATAGAAGAAATCACTGTCCTCCACGGAGTTGCCAAGCACATATATATCATCGCCGGACTTCCATTCATCTGTCTTTATACACTCCTGCCCGTCAATGAAAATGACTTCCGGCTTCTGGACATCATGTCCAGAAGTTTCCCTCTGTGCCTGCTCCCTTTTGTATTCGCTCTGTTTCTGCATGGACTGGAATACCATCTCATCATATCCGATCACATCAATCAGATCTGCATGGCTGTCTATGTATTCCTGCGCCAGCTCACGGTTGATAAAGAAATGGTTATGCTCCGGGTAAGGCACAAGAAGCCCGTCCTCCCCCGGCGTCACAAGCCGGTAACGCACTCCCTCCCTGCCATCGGCATATTGGTGGGTGTAAAAACCAATCCCCGGCTCTGAATAATCCTCCGACGATTCCAGTGCAACCGTGGTTTTCTCTGCTTCCCCAACATCAACAGCAGCAGATTCTATAGCGTAATCTTCCCCGCTTTCCTTTGCCCCGTCCAGTGTTTCCGAAACGGAAACC
>CAMXQE010000067.1 GCA_947246015.1 uncultured Lachnospiraceae bacterium
GAGGACTTAGCTGAAAGGCTGGATGTATCCCGACAGGCAGTAGGGAAATGGGTAAATGATAAAGGAATACCCGAAGTAGGGAAATTAGTACAAATCAGTAACCTATTCGGAGTGTCAATGGACTATCTGCTAAAAGAGGATTACGAGGAAAAAAATGTGCCCAAAGAAAAATCTGTATCAGAAAGCGGGTATTATGTCAGCCAGGAAATGTTGGAAGGATATTTGTCGTACAGCAGACAGAATGTAAAGCAGATTACGGGAGGTATAAGTCTTTTCATGCTGTCAAATATCTTTGAATGTTTTGACCATTACAGCAGGATAATGTCCGCTCTTTATTGGCTTACCATGATAGCAGGAGTAATCATTATCATTTGGTATTTGTTGCAGACCAAACAGTATCAGGAAATCAAAAATGAACGTCTTGCATTTGATGATAAGGTATTTAGGGAATTTAAGAAACAGAAGGAAAGCAGAAGAAAAAAATATGCCGTCATGATTATAGTGGGAGTGGTTATCCTTTTGGTAAGTCCGGAAATTGGACAATTTTTCATGATTTATGTCGGACAGACAGCTTGTAATGTTTTTGAATGGATAGCCGATACAACATGGATGGTGCTTATCATATGGGCGGGAATGTCCATGCACATTGACGGTATTGTCATAAAAAATACAGAACAAACGCCCAAAAGCGGTCATATGAAAAGGTATCGCTGGGTATATGCGGCATTGCCAGTTACAGTGGTTGCTGTTTTGATTGGAATGATAACAAACGCATGGAGTCCATATGCACCTATCATAATTTTGTTTTGCTGTTTATTGGTTACAACGTGTAAATTACTTATAGAAAGCAGGGATAAAAATGAATAAGAAAATCTATGTTAAAATCGGTATTTTATTGATGTTTGGACTATGCATTTGTGCAGGGTGTTCCGCAGGGCAGGAAAGAAAATATACTACAGAGGAATTGGACAACCTAGCTGAAATCAAAATATATTCAGCAGAGAATAATGAGCTCATAAAAACAATAAGTAATGAAGAACAGTTATATCAATATACCCAATGTTCGATTTGGGATGATTTAGATGTGGAGGAAGAACGCCAAAACGAATTGAAAAAGGGCTTAGAGGGAGTAAAGGAGCAATATTGCCTGGTTTCATACAAATACCCCGTTGCGCGTTTTGGCGACAAGGAATTGGAAAAAAACGTTACCCTTACATTATATGAGGATACTAATATTATTAAAATGGCGGTAGCACAAGAAAGTATCAAAGCATTTGCAATTTCTGAGGAATTTCTGATTTTTTACTATGAAACTTCCGGGGAAGAAATGAATTTTTATCGTTCGTTAATTGAATGATATGCCCCTGACAAGTTGCAACAGGAGAGACAGCGCTATATTTTTTGTACCGGCTTTCCGTCATAGGCTGTATAGGAGAGTGGATTTTTACGGTATACCGCAGGCGAAATTCCAAGTTTTGCAGTGAACTGCCGTATAAAATAGGTATCGTATTTAAATCCGCAGTTTTCAGCAATTTCACGGATTTTCAGATTTGTATTTGATAAAAGCTCCTGAGAAATCTTCAGCCGGTAATCCAAAAGATATTCCATACAGGTACAGGAAAACTGTGCTTTGAATTTTTGGTTTAAGGAAGTCCTGTTCAGGTTCACAAGAGCACACAGGGCGCCGAGCGTAATAGGTTCTGCATAATTAGCATGAATATATTCGGCGCAGACCGAAGCGGGATTATGACTTTCGGACGGCTCAAAAAGTCCGAGCTTACGCTGGTCGGCATAAATATCGGAAATACATCTGATTAGCTGGAGCAGCATCCTTCTTATCCGGCAGGTCCAGAACCCGTCGCTTTGGGAAAAGGTTTCAGCGCCAATCATAAGCATAAGCTCATTGATGTGAATATAGTTTTGGGGTGTAAGGGAAAAAATTCCCTGAAAACTGTCATGGTGTTTGGTGAACATATAAAGATTCGTGCGGTCATATAGATACTGCGGTTCAATTTCAACAGAATCTTCAAGGTTGTCAAAACAAAGACAGGATTTGATATACCATGGGTCAAAATGAAAAGACTTGGCGCTTAAATGTTCGGAATGGATTAATTCTATCATATCATACTGCGACAGGCACAGTACGCAGGGAGAATGCAGCATACGTATATGATTGTTGATTTTTATGGAAGCATTTCCGCAGGTAAGAAGAACGACGGAGCAGCGGTCTTTCACCGGTAAATCTTCCAGTTGGTCATAAAAATTAAATTCAATGGGAATCAGACGTTCTTTATAGCGGTCCTGCTGCGGCATGTATGGTTCTCCTTTTTTACGGAATTATAGGCTTCACTATTTGCAGTTTTCTTTTTGATATGTTGCAGAAAGTATATAAAAAACATGTATATCTGCAATTGATACAGGTTTTGAAAACTGTTACACTGTGAAAAGTATAGCAGATAATCAAGACGGTGTATAGAGAAAGGGATGATTTGCGTGAAGAAATTAATGAGATATGCACAACCGTATTTGGGGCATATGCTGCTTGCCGTACTTTCCGGTATTGGATGTTCGGTTGCAAATGTATGGATTGTTGATATCCTGAAACGGGTAATTGATGAATCCGTGAAGGGAGGGATTGCTTCCCAATGGCCAGGGTTTGTAATGGAAGCAGCGCTGGTAATTATAACAGGAATGCTTGCCAGCTATTTTGTGATACTAATGACCGGATTTTTCGGTGCAGGAATTTTAAGGGATCTGCGGCGTGATTTAGTAAATCATATTATGAAGATGGCACCGGATTTTATGGAAAAAACCAATTTTGGAGATTTGATTGAAAGAGCGTCATCGGACGTTGACGGGATAGCTTCGTACATGCAGAATTATTTCAAAGATTGTCTGTATGTGCCGATTATAGTGATTGTGTTTGCCCTTTATCTGTTTTCATTGAATCCATTGCTGTCAATAGGATGCCTCGGCCCGTTAGCCGTGATGGTGCCACTTAGCATTAAACTTTTAAAACCGGTCAAAATGTCGCAGTTTGCATATGTAAAACTATTAGGACTGACAAATAATAATATTCAGGAAGCCTTTGACGGGGCGGATGTGACGAAAGCCTGTAATCTTCAGGAAAAAATGCAGGACAAGTATTATAAAGCCTTAAAAGAAACGTTTGATATTTCGAACCGGAATGACCTGCGGCAATACAATCTGGAACCTCTTTCCTGTCTGATTCGTATGGCTCCGGTGGCCATTGCACTATGCGCCGGCGGGTATCTGGTATTCAAAGGGAATGTGACATTAGGCATATTAGTAGCGTTTATCGGCGGAATTGAGAAAATAAATGAGCCGCTTGTAGGGGCGTATCAGTTGGTGGTCAGAACACAGATGGCAATGATATCCGTTAAGCGGGTATTTGAAATTATGGATATGCCCATAGAAGTATCCAGAGGAGCGTTGGAAAAGAAGACAGGAAAAAGGCAGGCAGAGGCGGATAAAACGTCCGGGCAGGCATTTGTATTTAAAAATGTATCGTTTTCATATGCAGGGCAGGCAGAAGGCGAAAAGAACGCTTTGGAGAATCTGAATCTGACTGTTGATAAAGGAAAAAGAATCGCTTTGGTTGGACGGAGCGGATGCGGTAAGAGTACCATCATCAAATTAATGTGCAGGCAATATGAAGTATGCGGCGGGGAAATTTTATTTTACGGAAGCAGATTTGCGGATATCAGTCCGGAAGCCGTGCGCGGGAATCTGGCGCTCATCGCACAGGATACCGTGATTTTTCCGATGAGTGTGCTGGATAATATCCGTATTGGCAGGCCGGAAGCGAATCGTGATGAAATAATGGATGCGGCAAAGAAAGCGGGATGTGATGACTTTATCAGCGGACTGCCGGATGGATATGATACCTTGCTGGAAGAGAGAGGAAGTAATCTGTCCGGCGGCCAAAGGCAGCGGATTTCTATTGCAAGGGCAATTTTAAAGGATGCGCCGGTTCTGTTGCTGGACGAGCCGACATCCGCCCTGGATAAAGAAACGGAACTGTTTGTGACTGAAACGTTAAAGACAGTTTCGGAGGGCAGGACTGTTGTTACCGTGGCGCACCGCCTCACGACCATAACGGATTATGATGAAATTGTGGTTCTCGATGAGGGGAAGATTGTGGAAGCAGGAACGCACGAAACACTTATGGAAGCGGGCGGAACATATTGCAGGATGTATCATAATTACATGGTTTCAGGGGGTGTGGGGCAGTGAAGGAATTAAAAAGATATCTTTCGTATATTGGGCCATATAAGCTGCCGTATTGGAGTATTTTCATAGTAACGCTTGTCACATCCGTGATACTGACCCTGACCTATCCGTATATGAATAAACTGGTTTTTAATGCGCTGGAGCATGGAGACGGGGATTTGTTTGTACAGGCCGTGATACTGTGCATCATACTGGTTGTGTTAAACTGTCTGTCTCCATATAGAAGATATTTTCAAATCCGGGTCGTTCGCAAAATTGTATTTGATATCAAAATCAGACTTTTTGAAAAGCTCATGAAGATGGATATGAATTACTATGAGAGCCATCATAGCGGGGAAGCGCTTAAAACCCTGAACGGGGATGCCAATTCCCTTAAGGATTCTTATTTTTCACACATTTATTGGGTAACAGGAGGGTTAATCGACGGCGTGGTATCCGTCATCGCAATGATTGTGTATAGTCCGGCGCTGACGCTTGTTTCGATTGGTTTCTGTCTGTTGAGCGTGTATATTTCCATTAAAGTCAACCGGCAGATTAAGCAGATGGATAAGGACATCCAAATGAAAATTGCAGGGCTGACGGCACGCTTAAGTGATATTCTGTCAGGATTTACAACGCTTAAGATGTTTCGCGGCTCATCTATTGTTTTGGATGATTACCAACGCAAAAATGAACAGGCGGCAAAGGAAGAAAAGCGGAGAGTTAAAAAATTGTCAGCACTTGAGACGCTCTCTTTTTTCATGGGGATTCTGGCAGGTTTTGGAACCATTGGCATAGGAGCGTTCGGAGTGGTGCGCGGCAGACTTGATTATGGAACGGTCATGGCAATCGTGTCATTGCAGATGGGCGTCAGTTCCATGGTACAGGGCTTTGGTTCTTCACTTGCCACATTCTCGTCATCCCTGGTAAAAGCCGGCAGGGTATTTGATTTTCTTGAGTCAGACGGCGAGGAGCCGGAAGGCGGTAATGCAGTGGAAGTACAAAAGGATTGCAGACCCATCGAAATAGAAAACCTGACTTTTTCTTATGGGGGGAAGTCTGACGTTCTGAAAGATTTTTCCATGGAGGTCAGGGATGGTGAGAAGATTATGATTATGGGAGAATCCGGGTGCGGAAAGAGTACGCTTTTGAAGCTGCTGATGCGTTTTTATCAGCAGACATCAGGTGAGATTAAGCTGTACGGACATGATATAAATGAATATCCGCTTTGGCAGTTAAGACAGTTGATTACCTATATTCCTCAAAACAGCTATTTGTTTGAAGGCAGTATTCGTGAAAATATTGCCTTTGGATATACCGGAAGGGGACAGGTGAGCGATGGGGAAATCATGAGGGCGGCAAAGTCGGCATATGCGGAGGAATTTATTGCCCTGCTGCCGCACGGATATGATACGCACTTGGATGCCGGAGGCAGCAACCTCTCAGGCGGGCAGCGTCAGCGCATTGCAATAGCAAGGGCGTTTTTAAGGGATTCGCCTATCCTGCTGATGGATGAACCGTCATCCGCGTTGGACGTTCAGAGCGAGAAAATGATACATCAGGCGATGAAAGAGCTGATGAAACAAAAAGTGGTGCTTATGGTGACCCACCGGGCAGGCCCGCTTGAAGAATTTGACCGGGTGGTGAGGTTATAGGAAGGAACGTTTGATGAATCCGGCCGCGGACCGAACTGTTACGGACTTTCCACAAACTCATTGTATACAACTTGACACAGGACGAAAACAGGCGCAAAATACTTAAGAGTGGGAATTGTGGAAAGGAGCAGATGGAAAATGACAAAGATTGATATTGTATCCGGCTTTCTCGGAGCCGGTAAGACAACCTTAATTAAGAAATTACTGAAAGAGGCACTGGCAGATACAAAAGTGGTTTTAATAGAGAACGAATTCGGGGAAATCGGCATTGACGGCGGTTTTTTAAAGGAAGCGGGAATTGAAATCAAAGAAATGAATTCCGGCTGTATCTGCTGTTCGCTGGTCGGGGATTTTGGGACTTCTTTAAAGGAGGTGCTGGATACTTATGCACCGGAGCGTATTTTGATAGAGCCTTCGGGCGTAGGGAAACTTTCCGATGTAATGAAGGCGGTACAGGATGTGGTAGCGGAAGCACAGGTGGAGCTGAACAGTGCGGTAGCGGTAGTGGATGCATCCAAATGCAAAATGTATATGAAGAATTTCGGGGAGTTCTTCCTGAATCAGATAGAACATGCAGGAACGATTATTTTAAGCCGTACAGGGAAAATGAGCGAGGAGAAACTGGCAGCCTGTGTGGATATGATTCGCGAGCATAACGGTAAGGCGAAGATTATCACTACGCCATGGGAGCAGCTGGAAGGAAAAGATATTCTGGAAACGATAGAGGGAGCAAAAGATTTGGAGGCGGAGCTGATGGCGGAAGTGATGGCTCATGCCCATGAACATGAGCACCATCACCATGATGGAGAAGAGTGCGGGCACCATCATGAGGGAGAACATGAGCATCATCATGAGGAAGAAGGGCATGGTCACCATCATGGAGAAGAACATGGGCATCATCACCATGGGGAAGAAGGGCATGACCACCATCACGGGCATGGGCCGGACTGTACCTGCGGGTGTCACGACCACGACCATCACGGTCATCATCACGCGGATGAGGTGTTTACCAGCTGGGGATTGGAGACGCCGGCAGTTTATACGAAAGCAGATATTGAAGCGATACTGGAAGCATTGGAAGAAGAAGGGACATATGGCTTTGTGCTTCGGGCAAAGGGAATGGTTCCTGCCGGAGACGGTACATGGGTATATTTTGACTATGTTCCCGGCGAAAGCAATATACGGGAGGGAAAGCCGGAGTATACCGGGAAATTCTGTGTAATCGGCTCTAAGCTGAATGAGGAAAATCTGGAAAAACTGTTCCGGAGATAGAATATGGAAAGAGATGGGGGAAAGAGTGAAAGATTTTCAAATCTTTCACTCCACAAGTTTGTGTCTGCGCTGCATCCACAAACTTGATATGCGCAGAAAGCAGCGCAGGAATGAGGAAAACGATGAAACCTGTATATGTGATTAACGGATTTTTGGAAAGCGGTAAGACGGAGTTTATTACCTATACACTGAGCCAGCCCTATTTCCAGGTAAAGGGAAAAACGCTCCTGATACTCTGTGAGGAAGGCGAAATCGAATACGAGGAATTTCTGTTGAGAAAGAGCAGGACGGTGATAGAACTGATAGAGGAAGAAGAAGATTTTACTCCCGCCCGCTTAATCGAATTGGAGAAAAAGCACAAGCCGGAACGGATTATTATAGAATACAACGGAATGTGGAATTTCAAAAATATGAAGTTACCGTGGCACTGGTCGGTGGAGCAGCAGATTACGACTATTGATGCGTCCACATTTCCGATGTATTTTAACAATATGAAGTCTTTGCTTGCGGAAATGATAAGAAAATCGGAACTGATAATTTTTAACCGTTGCGATGATGTGGAGGATTTGAGCATTTACCGCCGGAATATTAAGGCAATCAATCAAAAGGCGGAGATTGTATTCGAAGATTCCAATGGCGAGATTGATGAAATTTTTGAAGAAGACCTGCCGTACCGTTTAGAGGACGACCCGATTGTGCTTGATAACGGGAGTTATGGCATCTGGTATTTGGATTCCCTGGACCACTTGGAACGTTATGAGAATAAGAAAGTACAGTTTACGGCGATGGTGCTGAAGCCCGATAAATTTCCAGAAGGGTATTTTGTTCCGGGAAGGATGGCAATGACCTGCTGTGCCGAAGATATGGCCTTTTTAGGATTTGCATGCAGATGGGAAAAAACGGATGTACTGAAGAACAAGCAGTGGGTAAAAGTGACAGCAGTGGTCCGGAAAGAGTATTTTGCGGATTATCAGGCGGAAGGACCGGTATTGGAAGCCGTGGAAGTGGAGGAGACGAAAGCTCCGAAAGAGGAAGTAATCAGTTTCGTATAGGCGTATAGGCTGGTAGAGCCGGAAACCGGAACTAAAGGCGGAAACCGATGGTATATGGCGGGAGAACGTTAAGATGGCAGCAGAGAGTGAAAAGGAATTGCAGCAGTTAAAAAAGAGGATTGCGGAATTGGCGCGGAAGTCCTATGAGCATAATATTTATACTTATACCGGATTTTTAAGCATGGCGGAGCAGGATGTTTTTTACGGTATGCTGCAGGAAATAAAGGGAATCGATTATGAACTGTATGGAGGCGGGGCGGACTGCGAACGGCAGATGCTGCGGTTTGGCAGCAGGGAGACGTCAGGCTATGAGGAAGAGTTTCCCATTGTCTGTCTGGCAGTGCGGCCTGTCATGGAAAAGTTTGCCGACCATATGACGCATCGGGATTTTCTTGGGGCGGTCATGAATCTGGGAATCGACAGGAGCACGGTAGGGGATATTCTGCTGGAAGGAAAGTCGGCCTACCTCTTCTGTACGGAGAAAATAGCTTCTTATATTATCGAAAATCTGGACAAGGTAAAGCATACGAATGTAAAGTGCATGGCAGCAGATGCGGTGGCGGAACTGCCGGTAAAGGAACCGGAGGAAATCCGTTTTACAGTGTCTTCCGAAAGGGCGGACGGAATTATTGCCAAGGTTTATCATTTGTCCAGGAATCAAAGCCTTGCGCTTTTCCGGGAGCGGAAAATATATATAAATGGCAGGCTGAATGAAAACAACAGCTATGCCATGAAGGACGGGGATATGGTTTCGGTCCGCGGCTATGGAAGGTTTGTATATCATGGGGCGGATTATGGGACGAAGAAAGGGAAGTGGAGCGTATCCGCCGGAGTATACAGGTAGGAGGAAAGCGATGTATTCATATACGGTAGCACAATGGTTGTTTTTCTTTTATTTTTATTGTTTTTTTGGCTGGTGTTTTGAGTCCACCTATGTGTCCATCAGAAAAAGGCATCCGGTGAACAGAGGGTTTATGCGCGGGCCTTTCCTTCCTTTATATGGGAGCGGGGCGATTATGATGCTGGTGGTGTCCATGCCGTTTCAGTCGAATCTTGTCCTGACTTATGTAGCAGGGTGCATCGGGGCGACGGCGTTGGAATATGTGACGGGCGTGGCGATGGAGGCGCTGTTCAAGGTGCGGTATTGGGATTATTCCAATCAGAAATTCAACTTCCAGGGGCAGATATGCTTAAGTTCGACCCTGGCATGGGGCGGTCTGACTATCCTGATGACGCGGTTTGTCCATAAGCCCGTGGAGCGGCTGGTATTGGGGATTCCCACGAATATTCTGGCGGCGGTTACGTTTGTTCTGACAATCTGTCTGGTGGTGGATTTCACATTATCCTTTAAGGCTGCTATCGACCTGCGGGATATCCTGCTTAAGATGGAGGCGGCAAAGGAAGAGCTGGAGCGCGTACAGAGACGTTTGGACGTGATTATTGCCCTGTCCAATGAAGAACGTGAAGTGAGGAAGCAGGAGCGCAGTGAAAAAATGGATGAGCTGGCGGCAGGTATCGAAGAACGGTTGTTAAGCATCAAAGAAAAACTGGCAAACGGCAGGTCAGCATATCCGGACAGCGTGAAAGAAGAAATCATGGAGCTGCGTGTAAAATACAGGCTGAATGTGGAGAACCGGGGACAGCTTGCAAACCTGAAGGATTTTTATAAACGGCAGATGCTGAAAGGTAATCCGACGATGGTTTCGAAGCGGTTTAAGGATACGCTGCAGGAATTGAAGGAAAATGTGAACAGGGTTTCTGACGGGGACAAATAAGAGAAGAAAAAAGAAAATAGAAAAAAAGTAAGAAGGATTCTGGCAGATGACCAGAACCTTCTTACTTTTTATATGATATTATATGATATCATTTTGTTTCACATAAACATAACCCGTGAAGCAGCGGCATTCGTTGTTTGGAACAATCAGCCCGCCTTGCGCTCGCTGTGCCCGTGTTTCGGGACATAGGTGTATAAGTGGTTTTCCAGCAGTTCCAGCTTCCGTTTGTGGCGGCGGAACAGGGCAAGGAATTTGTTATAAAACCAAAATGAATAAACGAGCACATTGTTGATTTTGCCGATTTTCTGCTTGGTCGTGTGAAGATAACGCTTTCCGTCCGCTGTAATGGATACGTCTGAACGGATAGCATGTATCAGGTCGGTTTCATTTTTGATATCGGCATCGATGAAAGTATAGCCGAAGCCGGTGCAGTTTTCCCTGTGGGAGTCGCTTCCGCCGGTGCCGGGTTTATCAAAACGTTTTGCCAGTTCCAAAGCGGCCCGGTTGGATTCCGGCGGTTCGCAGGCATTGTAAGTTTCGATAAAATCAAAACGGGATACCAGTGTCTTTGATTTTTTTCCCCTTCTGGTGTTCATCAGACTCAGATATTTTTCACCGCAGGGGTGGGCAGGCCCCAAAATACCGCCGAAATGGTGGACAATATCAATGAGCAGACTGACCGGAAGTCCGCGCAGTTCCAAAATCGGAAGTTTCACACCTGTAGGCATGACGACAATAATATGTCCGGCATCGATGGTATCATATTCAATGCCTTTCAGAACGACAAAATCCTCAAATTCCTGTCCTTTTATATTTTTTTCATAATAACGGTATGCCTTATAGGAATTATGGTCGGTAATAAGCATACCCTGATAGCCTTTCTGCTGTAAAATACGGATTGTATCGCTTATGGTTATTTTTCCATCCAAAGAACCTTCTTTGGTATGGCAGTGCATATCGAATTTCAAATTATACCTCTTTCCTCATTTCCGTGCCCCTGGGACGTGTTTGAAAAAGCATTCTTGCAGATGTACGTTCTAATCTGCATTTGGCAGAGTCATATCAGGGCGCAGAATGAATGGATGTCTTAACGTAAATCGTGTGCCACATCTTATTTTACCCTTTTTGGCACAAATGTAAATAGATTTTTGCTGAAAATATTTGTTAATAATCAGAAGCGTTCGCGGCATTTCTCTTCACAGTATTTGCAGCGGTAAATCTCTTTTTCTTCGTCCGCAAGGACAAAGATGTGGGGCAGTTCCTGTTCAATTGAGGTAATGCAGCGGGGATTCCTGCATTTGATGACGCCTTTTATTTCTTTGGGAAGGACGAGTTCCTTCTTATCGACAATTTCTCCATCCTTGATGACATTGACCGTAATGTTGTGGTCGATGAAAGCAAGGACATCCAGATTTAAAGTGTTGATATCGCATTCTACCTTTAAAATATCTTTTTTCCCCATTTTGTTGCTGCGGGCATTTTTGATAATGGCTACCGTGCAGTCCAGCTTGTCCAGCTGCAGGTGATGATAGATGGAAAGGCTTTTGCCTGCCGCTATGTGGTCGAGGACAAAGCCTTCTTCGATTTTTCCTACATTTAACATGATTTACCTCATTTCTGCGCTGCTTTTTGCGCACATCAAGTTTGTGGATGCAGCGCAGACACAAACTTGTGGAGTGAAAGATTTGAAAAATCTTTCACTCTTGCTCTCCTTTGCTAAACAGTGATTTCCAACAGTGTGAGAATCAGGGCCATCCGGACGTATACACCATACTGTACCTGTTTGAAATAGGCTGCGCGGGGGTCGTCATCGACTTCTACGGAAATTTCATTGACGCGCGGAAGCGGATGCAGTATCAGCATGTTCTGTTTGGCAAGCTTCATTTTTTCTTTATTCAGAATATAGAAATCTTTCAGGCGCACATAGTCCTCTTCGTTGAAGAAACGTTCTTTCTGTACTCTGGTCATATACAGGAAATCAAGTCTGGGCATGATTTCTTCCAGGCGGATGACTTCTTCATAAGGAATGTTCTGTTCTTTTAACATATCGGTGATATAGTCGGGAACTTTCAATTCCTCCGGAGAAATGAAGATGAACCGGATATTGGGATAACGCACCAGGGCATTGATTAAGGAATGAACGGTTCTGCCGAATTTCAAATCGCCGCACAGACCGATGGTGAAGTTGTCAATGCTTCCGTTCAGGGAACGGATGGTCAGTAAGTCGGTCAGCGTCTGCGTAGGGTGCTGGTGTCCTCCGTCCCCGGCGTTAATGACGGGAATGGTGGAACGGCTGGCAGCGACCATGGGCGCTCCTTCTTTGGGATGGCGCATGGCACAGATATCGGCAAAGCAGGAGATGACACGTATGGTATCGGATACGCTTTCGCCTTTCGCTGCGGAAGAGGAACCGGCATCGGAAAAACCGATGACACTGCCGCCCAGATTCAGCATGGCAGCTTCAAAGCTCAGTCTCGTCCGGGTGCTTGGCTCGTAGAAGCAGGTAGCCAGTTTCCTGCCGTCACAGGCATGGGCGTATTTGGACATATTGTGTTCGATATCGTTTGCAAGGTCGAAGAGTCTGTCCAGTTCTTCGACAGAAAAATCCAAAGGGCTCATTAGGTGTCGCATATTCGTATTCCTTTCCTGATTGAATGATTTTTGCTTGTTTTCCGTTTACAGCCCAAATAAAATCGAAGAGACATATATCCCTTCGATTTATATGGAACCGTCGGCAGATGTCCGCCGCGGCATTGGTTACATGTAAGATAATAAATCATCCACCGTCTTGCGTTTCAGGGCGGCGGGTTCTTCGTCCGGATATCCGATGGGGATGAGCGCTACGACTTCACGGTCTTCGGGAACACCGAGAATTTCAGCAGCTTTTTCATCATCAAAGATTCCCTCGATTACACTGCCGATACCGTGTTCATAGGCAGCGAGACAGAAGGTCTGGGCTGCAATGCCCGCATCAAACATCTGCCAGGCATCTCCCCTGTGTGTGGAGAAAGAGCCGTCGCGTTCAAAGCCGCATCTGTTCTTTATGACAGTGACAACAATCAACATAGGCGCGCCTTTGATAATCGTGCCGTTATTCGGATAATCGGACGTGCACTCATCGGCAATCCGGTCTTTCATTTCGCCCTCCGCTGCGATATAGCGGACAATCTGTGTGTGTTTCCAGCTCGGAACATGGGAAACTGTCTCCACAATCTCTGCAAGCAGGGCGTGGTCGATGGGCTGCTCCTTGAATTTACGGATACTTCTGCGTCCTATGATACATTCTTTTGCGGTCATTCGTTACCTCCTTTTTATTCGCACACTTGCGTGGGCGGTGCGTCTGCATGGCAGACATGTCTGTTCTTATATGATACCATAACGGAGAATGGCTTTCAATGTGAAAAGTTAGAAAATTCTGTGAAGATGTACAGGAATGGTTACCGTTCACATACAATGTCATTTAGTTTAGCATCACGGCACCCGTTGGAATCATAATTCCCATTCAGCCCCGCCTTTCGCTCGGCGTCAAACGCAGCGGTGCTAAGCTCGAAAAGACCTCGCTAAGTACCGGCGTTTTCTGACGGTCTGAATTGGGAACTTATGATTCCAACGGGCACCGTGATGCTAAACTAAGTGACATTGTGTGTACAGCAGCAAAACTCTCTCTTGTTTTGGTTTGTGTTTTACAGTATAATTTTCCTGGGGTAACTGTAATTTAAAAAGGTACAAAATAAGGTTCATGATGCAGAGGAGGAAAAAGATTTAAAGGAAACCGTACAGGCGGCGCTTTTGCAGATAAAAGAAAAAAATTACGCGGCAGTGCTGACCGGAAAAGGAATTGCCATGGAACGTATCCGGATGTATGGATTTGCCTTTGAGGGTAAGAAGGTACTGATTGGCAGTTGAAAATATCGGGAAGAAAAGGGAGGAATCAGAAAATGGAATATGTAGAAAGAAAGCGGCTGTTGTTTTTCGGTCTGCCGTGGACGTTTACAAAGTATACGGTCTTAGAGGATGATGTGATTATCAACAGCGGTTTTTTAAAGACTTATGAGAATGACTGTTATATGTATAAGATTCAGGATGTGGAGCTGCAGGCTTCCCTGTTAGAGCGGGTGTTCGGATTGGGGACTGTGGTATGCTATACAGGGGATACGACCCATGCCAGACTGGAACTGGTACATATTAAGCGGGCAAAGGAGATAAAGGATTATATCTTAAGGACATCGGAAGAAGCCAGAAGAAAGAGGCGGACACTCAATACGCTGGATATCGGTACGGACAGCGAGTAATCCGCCGGGGCAGTGCAGTCCTTCGGAAAGCGGTTCCGGTGCATTTTTTAAACGTGCTCTAGTGTAATATAAAATAAATAACTAGCCAAATATTTCTTCCTGTGATATACTT
>CAMXQE010000068.1 GCA_947246015.1 uncultured Lachnospiraceae bacterium
TTTATTCCCGCGAGCAACGAGCCAAGTGTCTGCTTAAGAGATGCAGAGCATCTCTGGACATTTGGCGACTGCCGCGAGGGTCAAATACCCCGCTGCTCTGCAGCGTTGCAAGTTTGATACCCCGTTGCTTGCAGCGGGGTCTTTGATTAACAGTTCAGCCTTCGGCCAACTGCTACTTATTTTATCACTTTCAGCAATATTTATCTACCACTTTTATACCGTCTGTGATATAGTAATAGGAATTGGGTCATTATTTTTCGAGGAGTATTACTGTGAAAAATCTATTTTTCACAGGGAAATCTGTGCCAGCCGTGCGTCACAATTTGTGGGCAATTTGCGCCAAAGGAAGGATGCGCAGCGGGCTGGGCAAAAATGGGGGCTTATTATATGAAAGATTCGTTAATATATTACAGCGTCGGTGCACTGCTTTACTGTCCGGCAAACCACAAGACCATCTCTGATTCCATTATAAAACAGCGCTTCGGAACCAAATATTCCCTGGCGCTTTGTCTGGAAGATACGATTCAGGACGACTGCGTCAAAGATGCCGAACAGAAACTGATTGCCACGCTCCGTACGATTATGCAGGCAAAAGAAGAAAAAAAAGAAACCGCTTCGGATTTTTTCCTGCCCAAACTATTCATCCGTGTCAGATGTCCGGAGCAAATCCATGTCCTTTATGAACAGGCAGGCGATGCAAGAAATCTCATCACCGGATATATCATACCGAAGTTCGCGCCGGACAATGCAGATTCTTACATCAGAGCCATACAGGAACTGAACCGGACGGCGTCCAGGGACGTATACATGATGCCGATTTTCGAAAGCCCCTCCATCATCCATCTGCAGAACAGGGGCGGTATTTTGTATGCCCTGAAAGAAAAACTGGATGCCATCGAACCTTATATTCTGAACATCCGTGTAGGCGGAAACGACCTCTGCCATATGTTCGGATTCCGCAGACATGCTACGGAATCCATCCATTCCATAAGACCTATTGCGGATATTTTTTCCGACATTATCACGGTATTCGGCATGGATTATGTGGTTTCCGGCCCCGTATGGGAATACTACGGCGGCGCTGCCTGGGACAGCGGATTAGCCGCAGAATTACAACAGGACCGCTTATGCGGTTTTATCGGGAAAACAGTCATCCATCCCAGACAGATTGAACTGGTCAATGCCGCGTATCAGGTTCCGCGCACTGATTGGGAAGATGCCAAATCCATTCTGAACTGGAGCCGTACCTCCGATACGCTGGTTTCAGGCAGCTCTTCGGGGGAACGGATGAATGAATGCAAGACTCATGAAAACTGGGCGAAAACGATTTTATTTTTGTCGGAATATTATGGGGTGGGCGGTTAATTTCCTATCCCTTCCCTATCCTCCTCATCCAATGAAAACCGTCTTCCCCTCAAAAGCAAATCCGTATTTCCGTATCCGTTCACGGGCAATGCCCCTTGTTTCCAAAACGGTTTCGTACTTCTTTTCTTCTATCTGCAAGAGCGCCGCTTTCACAGTGTCTTCCAGCGAATCTTCCTCATCGCAGTCCCTTACTTTAAACTCTAAAATAATGGCATCATCCTGCCTGTTTTTCGGCTCAAGCATCACATCATAGCGTCCAAAACCGCTTTCCCGGTTAGAAGTAATCAGATAGCGGTCTGACAAATCCACCATCAAACCAAGCACAAATCCATGATAAAACCGTTCCGGCTTTGTCTTTTCCGAAGGTCTGTTTCCAGCGTCAAAACTACTGAATGTAGCAAGGGCAACTTCGTTCATATAAACATTCATAGCCTTTACATCATCTGCCAGCAATGCCTTAATAAAATCATTATATGATGTCACATAATTAGCAAACCAGCCTTCAATCATGTTTTGGAACATGAGCCATACTTCTTTATTGGTAAGCTGTAAACCATATTCCTCCCTGCCGCTTTCTTCGCTTATGGTATATGTAACCATTTTCAGATATCCGCCCGCCAGCAGCAGGCTCCATATCGCGTCTTCGTTATAATCCAGCTGGCTGAACACAATCTGTTCATCAATTCTTGTATAGAATATTTCCCCTCTTAAAAGACTTTCCATAATCGTTTTTACATCTTTACTGCCCTCCCGGATTAGTTTCCCGACAAGGCCGTTGCTGCTGGTATTGGCCCAATACGTTGAGAATTTTTTCTTATCCAGATAATTAATGATGGACCATGGATTATAAATATCTGTTCTTTCCCCAAAAGTAAAACCATCATACCAATCTTTCACAAGCGCCTCTTTACCGGACAATCCGTACTCTCTCAGGGCATTCGATACCTCCGCCTGCGTAAACCCGAAAGAATCCGAATATTTATCCGATGTCGTCGTTACTACTTCGATATTATTCAAATCAGAAAATATGGACTCTTTGCTATTTTTTGTAATGCCGGTTATAATTGCCCTGTCCAAATATGGATTTGCCTTGAACGTAGCATGAAAGAGATTTCTTGTAAATATGGAAATATCATCCCAATATCCGTTTATATATGCCTCCTGCATCGGAGTATCATATTCATCCAACAAAATAATCACTTTCCGCCCATAGTACCTCGCCAACAGCTCTGACAGCGTTTTCAGAGATAAAGCGGCAATATCATTATCCATATCCCGTGACACCGCATTAAAAATCTCCAGCTCATTCTCACTCATCAGCCCTTCTTTTTCTTTCAGAAACCTGTATTTATTATACAGCCCCATAATTTCCCGGCACATCTGCCTTCTGGTATCCATAAAATTAATTCCTTTTACATTGGCGAAACTGATTGCAAGTACCGGATACATTCCCTGAAGTTTCCGGTACTTTTCTTCTTCCCAAATGGACAGTCCCTCAAACCAGCCGTTGTTTCCCTCATACTCCATTGAAAAAAACTGCTCCACCATACTCATATTAAGCGTCTTTCCAAAACGCCGGGGACGGGTAATCAGAGTCACATCATCACCATTCTCCCACCATTCTTTGATAAACTTTGTTTTATCAATATAAAAATAGTGATTTTCCATTATTTTTCCAAAATCCTGACTGCCAATACTTATTTTCCTTGCCATGCCCCAATCTCCTTCTTTACGAATCCGCCATCTTCTTAATTATCCCGCAGGCACGGTAATGCCGCAGCGGATAACTTT
This sequence comes from uncultured Lachnospiraceae bacterium, assembly GCA_947246015.1. Lineage (GTDB taxonomy): Bacteria > Bacillota > Clostridia > Lachnospirales > Lachnospiraceae > Kineothrix. Next base: position 3,157 of record CAMXQE010000068.1, read on the forward strand.
CCACCGGAACATTCTTTTCCTCCGCCAGCCGCACAATATGCGCCAGGGCCGCATCCTTTTCATGGTCTTTGTCAATCAGCACTTTCCATGGCACCCGCCGGAGCAGGACACGCGTCGTCTCCCCGATTCCGGGTTTCACCAAATTGATATCATCTATTCCAAATTTCTCTGCAATTTCCCTTACTTCCTCTATGCCGCAGCCGTCTGGAGGCTCTTTTGCTGCTGTTTCTTTTTCTTTTCCATTTTCTTTTCCAGCCCCCTTTTGGCTTCCGGAGCAGGACTCTCGTTCATTTTCAAATTCTTTTTTAAATTCTTTTTTTAATTCTTTTTTAAATTCATTTTCAATGGCATGGATAAATGCGTACGACAAATCTTCGTCCGCCAGTTCCCCGTAATACACCGCTCCGTGAAAATCCTTTTCCCCGATGATATCATCCCGAAGAAACGTCCTGCTAATCAGTCCGGATACAGTACAGTTTAAGCAGGAGCTTGGAATCAGGATATCCTCATGGGTTCCGCACAGTTCCGTTACATTTGCCGGGTCTGCCAATACCGCGATATCTGCCGCCACGCCTGTAAATTCCTCCAAATCTTTCCGCAGTTCATTTAAAATCGCACCTTTTCCTATCCAGCCGTCCACAAACAGCAGGCGTTCCGGCGCATACCGTTCCAGCAGGTAATTCATTGCATTTTTATCAATTCCCCTTCCCCTGATAATCGAAATCCCATAATGGTCTGTCTCTATCCCGTATTGGTAACGGATATATCTTTTCAAAAGAATCCCGATTGGCACTCCTGCCCTTGCGAGAGATACCAAAACTACGTCTTTCCCTTTCTCCTCTATCACCTTGTCCGCCAGCACAGTCACTGCCCGTGCTGTGGGTGCGGCATAATTGCGCAGAGCCTCCCGGTACACCTCCATATATTTACTGCTGGGGACATATTCTATGGGAAGCATCTCACAATAATGCTTTCCTGCCTGTATCAGCCGCTCCCGCTCCTCTGTGGGCTGGGGCTGCACCATTCCCGTAATATCCTTTAACAACAGCGTCACATCTTCTTCCAAATAAGAACTGCGCATCACTCACACCACCTTACCACACAGATATCCGTATTTCCGCATCCTGCCAAAACAGAATACAAATCATGGATTCCCTTATCTGATGCACCGCGGGCATCCGTAAGAATCACCACTTTATCATATTTTTCCAAATCATAAAGGAACGTCCGCCTTTCTTCCTCGTAAAAGCTATGCAGTTCATACCGTTCATGCAGCGGATATTCCTCTTCCATACTGACTGCAATAGGGCTTCTTGTCGTGGAATGGCATCTGACAGAACATCCCGCATCCGCTATCACCGATGCCGTATAAATAGCCGGATACATGAATTCCTCCGTCCCAAGGACAAGGACACGCTCCCCTTCTGCAAAAGATAACCATTTGCTTATCTGCTCCACCAGACCGCGGCAGGCTTCCCTATAATCTGCACCCTTTAATAACCGTCTTCCGTTCCTATAGCCTTCTGCCTGATACATACGAATCAGAACCATATGTTTTTCCGGGTCTTTTTCCTGATTTTTTTCTGGATATTCATGGTATATCCCGTTTCCCCTGTATTCTTCCGCAATCTCCGGATAGCAGGAATGGTCAGTCTTTACGAGGTAATGAAGCCGAATCCCCCGCTCTATGTATCTTTTCTCCGCTTCCCCGTCCATACCGTTTAACAGGGATGCCACTGAAAATGCAATTTCCCTGTCATATTCCTGCTGTATAAGCTCTACAATTTTCCTTATCGTATTTCCGGTAGTCACTTCGTCCTCTACAAACACAATCCGCTGAATCTCTCCGATAATTTTATCCAAATCCGTTTTTATCAGTTTCTGCTCAGTCGCATGACTGTGGGATTCCGTGAAATACAAGTATTCCACATCCTCTATGTTCTCCCTCGTCGTCTGCATATAATAGCAGCCCATGTCTGCCGCCAGCCTTGCACCGATGGCCGTTGCCGTCTCCGCAAATCCGACTAACAGCAGCTTTTCCCCTTCATACTCCTTTGCAACTGCCGCCGCCAGTTCATCAAACATGCGAAGACATTCCCGCGGCTCCACCGGAATATGCTTGCCCTGAAGACGGTTTACCACTAAATAGTTCCGTTTTGTATTATTCTCCCTTTTTGCTATGCGCACCAATTCTTTTTCTGTATACATAATTTCCAACTTTCTTTTTTATACTAAAACAATCCCTGCCAAAAGTAGTATACTCCCTGACCGGAACAATCGCAACGTTATCGGAAGAAAAGACGATTTTTTCGCAGCAGTTCAGATATTTTTCTACCTGCCTGATAACTTCAAAAGAGCGGCCCATACACAGCCGCTCCTAAAAAACCTTTCTAAAAGTCCTTTTAACTCCTATCGCTCCTTAAATGTCCCGCACGCCGTTTCCCTGCAGTCACAAGCGCCGCATCCTTTGATATCCACATGCTCCGCCTGACATTTATAATCAGAATTATAGATGCATTTTACCGCTTCGCAGTCAATGCTTATGGTTCTGCAGGGATGTTCCAACGCACTGGTATAAGAATCACCCCTTTTTTCGGCAAAACTCTCGCAGCATGTATCATCCGTGCATCCCGCATGTTTTCCGCCTACCAGTATATCGCCTTTGCAGCAGCATTCACTCTTGTTATAAACGCAATTTTCCACACTACAATCCAACTGTGCCATAATCTTACCTCCTGTTGATTCTGATATCAAACACTTTGCATCCTTCTTTATTATGGCTGTTTTGTGTGGGAAATATACATGTTACACAGCTTTTTCCTTCTTGCTGAAACAGGGTTTACACCAAAAGTCAAAACCGTTATAATGAATACAGTCACATATAACAATTGCTTTTTATTAAAGGCGGTGAGCATATGGAAGTATTGGAAATGTCAGAAAAAGAAATGATGCAAAAAAATATCGAAGAATTTGCCAGATTACAAAATTATATGCTGCTCGTAGAAAAAGACTCGGCTGCATATAAAGTAATGAAAGACCGATATATTGAATTAAAAGTTATATTAACTGCTTTCGGTATCAATCTTACGGAACTTGACAAAATCAAAGAATGAGCAGCCATCACATGCCCGTTAAACCAAAAGTGTAAAGTCCCTGACCTTATCAGGCTTTACACTTTTCTATTTATAATTCCATTTATGCCATTTCATTCCTTAATCAGCGCTCTCCGCTAACTCATACAGAGTCACCCAATACACTTCTAACATAAATTCCTGATACTCTTTTGCATGGATACCGGCCTGTTCCCACCCGGCGAGAATATCCGACTGTCTATTGCCGATAAACCAGACATTTGTACCCCTTTCCAATATTTTCCTTATATCTTCCTCGGACGTTATGGTATCATATTCCCTTCCCATAATCTCACACAACAGTTCCTCCGGCTGGCTGTACCATAAATAAATTTCATTATCCAGATAATATCCTGTTACACCCTGCACCTGGTTAAACTGCGTGATAATCACATCCTCCGGCCCGATGAAAGCCAGCGCTTCCTTTACCTCGTCCATCCTGACCCTCCGCCACGTTTCGTCATTGCGAAACCACCGGAAATCACCGATACCGATGATAAGTATCAGGCATAAAACCGGAAAGAATATTTTCTTTTCTTCCGCTGCCCTGCTGACGAAAACGGCAAACGAAAGCCAGAAACATCCAGCGGCCGGAACCATATAGCGGACAATAAACACCGGACGGAGCAGAAAAGAAGCCGCTACTCCGAACAGTACTGTTCCTGCCAATATTCCGGTGCCTGCCAGACAGAGAAAACAGACTTCCGTATTTTTTCTTTTTTTCTCTTTCCATACCACATAAAGGAACAGCCCCGTGTAGAGCGCGAACAGCACAACCGCAGCAGCCACCTGAAAACTTCCGCTTCCGAACGGCGGCTTCATCAGGAATTTTACACAGGAGCCGAAGACCCTCCATGTCAGGGGAAGAATCCAATAGCTTTCCTTCACCTGCGCCACCTGCCGCACCACTGCTGTCATCCATGGCAGATATGCCAGCACGGAAACCGCTGCGGCAGCCAGCCATGGTTTCCAAAACGCATACCGTTTTACATACGCCCTGTCCCTGACTGTTTCCCATAAGAAATAAACCAGCAGACACAAGTATAGCACTCCGATTGCCGCACATGCAAAATAGTGGGTATAGGCGGCCATGATTCCGTACAGGGTAAGGCAAATCCAATCCTTCCCGCTGCCGGATTCCCTACCTGCGATGCCCGCTCTGCATACAATCTCATAACCATGAAGAAAAGCTGCCGTCACCAAAAACATAGCCAGCGTATACATACGGATTTCCACCGTATACTGAGGCAGGTTCGGCATAGCGGTCACACAGAAGACAAACAGTCCCGCACACAGCATCCCGAACTGTCTGCGTACCCTCGTCACTCCGTAAGCCGTCAGCCCAAGAAGCGGCAGGACCGAACAGAGTTTGCTGATTATCGTAAGATTTACCTGCGGGGAAACCATCCGGCACAAGCCCTGTACGGCTTTCACATAATAATAGTAAAAGGGCGGGTGTACATCCCTTGCAGTAAAAGCCGTCAGCTCCCCAAAGCTGCGGCGCGTCAGTCCCATGGTATACAGCTCGTCATACCAGATGCCGTCCGCAAAACACAGACGCACCGATATAACGAGCATCCCCACGGCTGCCAGCAGGAAAAGCACCCCGAGCCAGTCTCCGTATTTCCGGCTTCCGGTTCCTTTCTTTTGCATTCCGATTTTTTCTTTTTTTATTCCGATTTTTTCTTTTTTTATTCCGACTTTTTCTTTTTTTATTCCGACTTTTTCTTTTTTTATTCCGACTTCTTCCTTCTTTATTCCGACTTTTTCTTTTCCGCTTCTGTCCATATCCTGTCCGCTTATCCTGCTTATCCTGCTGCCTGCCTTCTGCATTTCCTGTTTTCCCGGCTTCACTTATTTCTCTGCTTTTTCATCTTTTACTTCTTCTTTACGGATTTCCTTCGTACGGATTTCCTTACAAATCTGGTCAATGAACTCCGGCAGAGGCTTCACTCCCTCGTCTCCGGCAAAACGGCTTCTGACAGATACGGTCTTGTCTTCTTCCTCCTTCTGTCCAACCACCAGCATATAAGGAACTTTTGCCAGCCTTGCTTCACGGATTTTGAAACCGATTTTTTCCGAACGGTTATCTGTTTCTGCCAGAACACCGTTTGCTTTCAGTTCTTTCCGCACCTGCTCCGCATATTCTTCGTATTTTTCCGAAATCGGAAGCACCCGCACCTGCTCCGGGCAGAGCCATGTAGGGAATTTACCCGCATATTTCTCAATCAGCCATGCCAGAGTCCTTTCATAACAGCCCATGGAGGTCCTGTGAATGATATAAGGACGCACCTTTTCTCCGTTCTGGTCAATATAATACATATCAAACTGCGCCGCCAGCAGGGCATCCCACTGAATCGTAATCATGGTATCTTCCTTGCCATATACGTTCTTCGCATTGATATCCACTTTCGGCCCGTAAAAAGCTGCTTCTCCCACATCTTCCGTAAAGGGGATTTCCAGTTCTGTCAGAATGTTCCGGATATGGCCTTCCGTATCCTCCCACACTTCCGGTTCTCCGATATATTTTTCCCTGTTATCCGGGTCCCATTTAGACAAATGGTAAGTCACTTCATCCTGCAGTCCCAGCGTGGTCAGGCAGTGCTTTGCCAAAGCAAGACAGCCCTTGAACTCCTCTACCATCTGATCCGGCCTTACGACTAAGTGTCCCTCGGAAATGGTAAACTGGCGCACCCTGGTCAGTCCGTGCATTTCACCGGAATCCTCATTCCTAAACAGCGTGGAAGTCTCACCGTAGCGCAGCGGCAAATCCCGATAGGAATGCTGGGTTGCCTTATATACATAATACTGGAACGGACAGGTCATGGGACGCAGGGCAAATACTTCCTTATCCACTTTTTCATCCCCCAGCACAAACATGCCGTCCGTATAATGATCCCAATGGCCGGAAATCTTATACAAATCACTTTTGGCCATCAGCGGGGTTTTGGTCCGGATATAGCCCCATTCATTGTCTTCCAAGTCCTCTATCCAGCGCTGCATGGTCTGCACCATCTTTGCTCCCTTAGGCATCAGCAGCGGCAGTCCCTGACCGATGACATCCACGGTGGTAAACAGTTCCATTTCACGCCCCAGTTTATTGTGGTCGCGCAGCTTGATATTTTCCAGATATTCCAAGTATTCGGCAAGTTCTTCCTTTTTGTTAAAAGCAGTACCGTAAATTCTCTGCAGCATCGCATTGTCGGAATTGCCCCGCCAGTAAGCGCCTGAAGACGAAGTAAGTTTAAATGCCTTGATACCTTTCGTGCTCATCAGATGCGGTCCCGCACAGAGGTCGGTAAATTCTCCCTGACGGTAGAACGAAATCTCCGCATCCTCCGGCAAATCACGAATCAGTTCCACCTTATAGGGCTCGCCTTTTTCCTCCATGAACTTTATCGCTTCTTCTCTTGGAAGTGTGAATTTTTCCAGCTTTTTCCCTTCTTTGATGATTTTCTTCATCTCCGCTTCCAGTTTATCCAAATCCTCTCTGGAAAAGGGAGCATGTTCAAAATCATAATAATAGCCGTTGTCAATGCTGGGCCCGATTGCCAGTTTTGCATCGGGATACAGCCTTTTTACCGCCTCCGCCAGTACATGGGAAGTGGTATGGCGCACGACCCTGAGTCCTTCCGCATCATTTGCCGTAAGAATATTCAGACTGCAGTCTTTGTCAATGACTGTCCGCAAATCCACCACTTTTCCATCCACTTCTCCGGCGCAGGCCGCCCGCGCCAGTCCTTCGCTGATATCAGCGGCAATGTCAATCACGCTCATGGGTGCCGCATATTCTTTACTGCTTCCGTCTTTCAATACAATTTTCATTTTTATCCTTGCTCCTTTCCCATTTTATGCTTTATACCTGAAGGTACAAATCTGTTTTGTTCCCGTTTTGGAAACAACATTCCTTATCCTGTTTCCACGCATTCCGCTTATTCCGCTGCTTCCCTACAGCAGTCGTCATCAGAACCGCCTGCGCATTCCTGCGGCTGCTTATTGGTATTTCCGCTATTATTGCCGTTATGACTTCCAATCATTATTTTTTTCCTCGGCGATACCAGCATTCCGATTACCAGTCCGGAAAGTATACATACAGCTAACGTAAGAACATACTCCCTTTTCTTTATAGTCGCCATTTCCTCCAAAACTGCCTGCAGCTCCTGCCATTTTTCTTTCATCTGTTTCTCCTCCTTAAAATTTTTTGTGTAACCGGGCAGGGAAAAAGATTTTCCTCTGCACCGGCGTGTACTATCGAGTAGGAAAGCTTTCTCTCCCTACTCGCCGCGCGGGGCATCCGTCAGCTCTGCTGACACACTTCCTTTGGATGCCCCTGTGCAATCGAGTAGGGGAAGCTTTTCTCCCTACTCGCCGCGCGGGGTGCGTGCTGCGCAGCAGCTAATTTCCTTACGCACCCCTGTGCATAAAAAAAGCCCCTTACACTGTCCTTCCGGCAATGTAAGGGACGCAGATATTCTACGCGGTTCCACCCTTATTGTTCCATTTTCTGTGCCGCCGCGATGCGCAGGCACTAAAACAGAACCACTTCATTCGACCGATAACGGGGTCTCCGGACCGGATTAGGGTCGCTCAGAGCTGGTCTTCGGATGCCTCCGGCTGGAATACTTTCAGCCCATCCGGCATGAAGGTGAATATTGATTCCTTCTCACGCCGTATGATATTCCTCTCTGGAGCTTTGCAGCACCTTACTCGTCTCTTCTTAGCATTTTCTTTCTGCATTTTTCATTTTCAATGATTTTTTTACTACTTTCTTTATCTGCTGTTATTGTATGACACTTTTTCAAATCTGTAAAGCCCTATTTTTTCAGAAACTCAGAAACCACTTTTCAGTCCATATCCTCTAACAGCATTTCTTCTATAATTTTCGCTGCACAGGCAACCAGCCGGCTGCACGGTCTGCTTTCATAATATTCCTGCGTACGTTTTCCCGGCTTCGCACTCTGTTCCCGGCCTTTGATTCCCAAAAGTTCCCGGCAGATAATCGTCCCGTTTTCCCTTCGAAAAGAATCGCTCATCTCCCGGACGAGCAGATAGATTTTCTCCCTGCCCTCCTCGTCCGACGGGTCGGTATTTCCTTCTTTCAGTCCTGCCAACAGTGCCATCGCCGACACTGTACCGCATACTTCCCGCATCCTGCCGATGCCTCCGCCCATGGGACTGGCTAACTTCAGCGCCGTTTCCCTGTCAATTCCAAACAGGTCGGCATACGTGGCAAAAACAGACTGCGCACAACCGTAACCGGACTCAAAAGTCTGTACTGCCTTATCTACCCTGCTCTGCATCACTTTTCCTCTTTATCCTGTCCTTACCTGTCTTACCTGTTTTTACCGCAGCATTTCTTATACTTCTTACCGCTTCCGCACGGGCACGGGTCATTGGGATATACCCTGTCTCCTTTTACTATGGTAGTCGAAGATTTCTGCTCTCTGTACAGCTGCTTTCTTGTATCTTCGTCATAAATATCCTTCCACTCTTCCAGATTGTACAGCCAGTCAGCGCCTGCTGCCACCATATTTTTAAATAAAAGTTCTTTCTCAAAGCCAAGGTTTACCCTCGTATCCTCATTCATTTCCTCAATGGGGTTCGCTTCCTTCAGGCTGTCGTTGATTCCGTCAAGGAACCCGGTCATCGTCATGATGTCTACGTTATACTTCTCCGCCAGTTCCTTCACTGTCCCTTCCACAACTTCATCGGGAGTCTTTAAAAGTTCTGCGTAGATTGCCTTTTCTTTTTGAAAATAATCTGCCCAAAGTCTCTGCAAATCGCCTTTATCAGCGGTTTCCGAATATGCCTTCGCCTGCCATTCCTGTAATAATGCCATTTGTAATACCACCTTTTGTTTATTTTCTTTCTGCTTCTTACTTCTCTGGTCCAAACATATACCGCCCGGCTTTTCCTTCTTCCGGCTTTTTAACAGGTATCCTGCATGGACTAACGTTAGTATATAATATTTTTCTGAAAAAGTAAATTTTTTTTGCCCGTTCGGTGTATAAACTTTTTCGGGACGGCAATAATAGGATTGTAAGCAAAAGATAAGATAAAATACTTATCCTCCCCTAAGGAAGCCTCTAAGAGTGCGGAAGCCGCATTTTTAGGGGTTTCCGCTATGTTGAAAAGGCAATTTTCAGGGATTTTGGGGTGTTGCCAAGTGTTGCCAAGCCGAAAGCCAGTGTTTATCAGTGTTTGCGGTGATAAGGAAGTAATTTCAGATTAGGCGGTATAGCCCCAATCATAAGGGCTGTACCGTCTTTTCGAGTTCCTATGCGCCTTGCCTGTCTGATTTTGTGGCAGAAAGAAAATTGATTTCCCCGACAAAGTTGAAAATAATATCCACTTTCTGTACCCGTTTCCCGTCCACTTTCTCCGGCGCATGGACTATGATTTTCTTGATAAATTCATTGACGATTGTGGGCGTGAGTTCCTTTATCCCCACATACTTGCGGATAATAGCGGAAAAGCTGTCAAAGTCGCTTTTGTTCTGTTCATAGGTATCAACTTCCTGCTGTTCGGACTTAACCTTTTCTTCCAGTTCCCGCTGTTCCGCTTCATATTCTGCGGACAGCTTCAAAAATCTTTCGTGACTGATTGCGCCGCTTATATCGTCCTCATAAATTCGCTTGAAGATATGGTCAAGTTCTGCAATCCGCTTTTGTGCCTGTCCGACTTCCCGTTTTTTGCGTTTCATTTCCTTTTCTGTTTCAGCGGAGCGTTGCTGATACATCATTTCCCGAAAAGCCATAATGTCGTCAAAGAAAAGCGCGGTCACGTCAAATATCCTGCCCCATACGATTTGCTTCAAGACTTCCTCACGGATAAAATGCGCCGTACAGCTTCCCGTATTGCTTTTGTATTTTGCACAGCGGTAGTGGTCTTGTGAGCCGTTGAAACTTTTGCAGGTGGCAAAGTGTAGCTTGCTTCCGCAATCCGCACAGTACACCAAGCCGGAGAACAAGCCTTGTCGTTCCGCTTTTGTGGGGCGGCATTTGTTTGCACGGAGTTCCTGCACCCGTTCAAAAACGGCGTCCTCAACAATCGCTTCATGGGTATTATAGAAAACTGCCTGCTGTTCCTTTGTGGTTGGAATCCGCTTTTTCAGCTTGTGGGATTTGGAGTAGCTTTTGAAGTTCACCGTATGCCCGCAGTAGTCCATACGCTCCAAAATACCGACAATGGTACTATCCCTCCAGTCATAGGGATTTTCGGGAAGTGCTTTCCCCTTTTTCTTTGCGTAGTGGGCTTTGGCAGTCAGTACCTTATCTTCTTTGAGGATTTTTGCTATCTGCATGGGACCTTTCCCACCGATACATAAATCAAAAACCCGTTTCACCACAGCGGCGGCTTCCTCGTCTACAATCCATTGCTTTTTGTCCGTAGGGCTTACCATGTAGCCGTAAGGCGGCTTTGTCAGATGTTCCCCCGCCTGTCCCTGCGCCCGTTTGATTGCCCGTACCTTTTTGCTTGTGTCTTTGGCGTAAAAATCGTTAAACAGGTTGCGGAACGGGGTAAAATCGTTGTCGCCTTTTGCGCTGTCTACTCCGTCATTGATTGCGATATATCTAACGTCACGCTCTACGAAAAAGATTTCCGTATAGTAGCCGACTTTCAGATAATCGCGCCC
>CAMXQE010000069.1 GCA_947246015.1 uncultured Lachnospiraceae bacterium
AGCACGCGGCTGTTAACCGCGGGGTTGTAGGTTCGAGCCCTACTCGGGGAGCTAAAAACCTTGTAAACATAGGTGTTTGCAAGGTTTTTTGTTGTGGATTGTTTTATTCCCAAAACAAAAAGAGTTCCGTAATATTCATCTAAGACCTCATGCAAGACCATAACTGCTTCAGGTTTTGTGGTAAAGCTTGTAAATGAGGGGGAGAAAGTGTTGTCTGTGGATGCCGAATCACAGGAAAAATTCACAAATGTAGAAAGATATGATATACTAAGAGAAACAAAAGAGAAGGGCATAGAAGTGCATACGATAGGAAAGATAGATAAGAATATATACAAATGTGTTACGGAAGATATCGTAACAGATGAAGTGATCATTACGGATGAAAGAATTGAACATATAACACAACGATGCGAACGAGATTTTTATAAAAAATACGGTAAATATTTCAGTGAGATCCTTAAAGACCCAGATTATATATTTCCAGATAAGAAAAATACAGCGTTAGTCTGTAAAAAAATTATTGATGATGGGAAATATATCAATATTGCACTTCGCCTGGTTACTTCCGTAGATAACCCTGAATATAAGAATTCTATTATTACGGCAGTAGGGGAAAATGAAAAGTGATTTGCACAACGGCTTAGGAATAACGTGTCTCTTTACAAAAAAGAATAAGAGATTTATAATGTGCATATTAGTATGGCTTTACCCGAATAATTAATTGAGGTGGTAAATTTCGTAGCTACCACACGCCGTTGGTACTGACAGGGGAAACCCGAGAGATGCAGGAGAAGGCTACGCCTGCCGGTTGATTATTCGGTTTAGCAATAAGTATTAATAAAAATAATATTGATGTGGTGCATAATCAAATTTAATGACACGATTATATACAATGGGCAGTGGATATGGTCGTAAGATGGTGCAGGTGTCCCAGATGCGGATTTGAGCATTTCATCAAAGTAAGGCCGGATACCAGAATCAAAAATTTTCCGGCGTACTGTAAAAATGAAATATTGGTAACCGTAGAGTCTGGAGTCGAAGAGGTCAATTCTTAACAGCATTGATTGTTTGGCTTCTTTTTATTTTCTCGTCTACAGCTTTTTCTGCATGACAATCAGACTGTACAGAAAAATATGAAAATGTTTTTCATTGTCATAGAAATGTATCCTTTACTTGCTGGAGTGCTAACAGGTATTTTGCTATGATTCATGTACAAAATCAAAAGGAGGAACGCAGATGAATATGAAATTTGCAGAAAAACTTACAGCACTACGCAAGGGAAGGGAGCTGACGCAGGAACAGCTGGCGGAACAGCTTAACGTTTCCAGGCAGTCCATTTCCAAATGGGAAAGCGGAGTGTCCCATAATTAAAGATATGAGTTATATGTACTTCCCTGCGGTTGCAACACAGGGAAGTTTCTTTTAATCTATCCTGCCTATGAAACGATAGAAAATCTCTACTTTCTGTACCCTGTCCCCGTGTTCATCGGTGACAGCTTCATGGACTAGGATTTTTTCAATAAAAGCATTGAGCAGTTCGGCAGTCAGTTCTACAGGATATGTATACTGCTTTATGAGCGATATCCATTTTTCTGCATCCGTTGTCTTTTGTGTTTCCTGTTCCAGTTGTTTTTGCAGGGTGTCAATTGTCTTTGTAAGTCCGTCCTGCTCTTTCTGGTATTTATCGGACAACATGGAGAAATTATGTTCCGTGATTTTTCCTGTTATCCTGTCTTCATACAGTCTGCTAAAAAGAGTGTCTGTTTCTGCCAGTCTTTTTTTGGCTCTTTTCAGTTCTGAAACAGTTTCCTTTTGTTCCATACAACGGTCTTTGTCACGGCTTTCTAAAATCTGTTGCAGAAGTCGGCTCTCATCCTGCTGTACTTCGCTGAACCAGAATTGCAGTCTTGACAGTACATAAGAATATAATACGTCATAACGGATATAGTGCATGGAGCATTGTCCCAATCCCTGCCCGTATCTGCTACAGTGATAGTGTGCGTAGGGGGTTTTGCTCTGCCTGTTCATCCCATAAGCGAGTGACCAACCACAATCAGCGCATTTCACCAGTCCAGAGAAAATCTGTGTCGTGCCGTCTTTTTGTTTCCTGCGGCGGCTCGCGATCATGCCCTGTACTTTCTGGAAATCATCTTTTGAGATGATTGCATCGTGGGTATTCTCCACACGCCACCATTCTTCCTGCGGTCTGCGGATTTTGCGCTTGTCCTTGAAGGAAATATTTGTCTGCTTATTATGGACGCTGTTGCCGATATATGTTTCATCTTTTAAGATGCTCTTGACCTGCGCGATTGTCCATGCGTAGGCTTTTTCGTCTGGTGCTCCTGCATAGATATTTGCGAAAGTGCCGTATCTCTTATAGTTCAGCCAACCCGCAGTAGGGACTTTTTCGTCCCTCAGAATCCTTGTTATTCCTGCCGCGCCCATGCCTTGCAGGGCAAGGGAAAATATCTTTTCGATTATCCACCGCGTGTCCCCGTCAATGAGCAGGTGTCCCTTCTTTTCGGAGTCTTTGATGTAGCCGAGCGGGGCATATGCCCCGTAATGCGCCCCGTTTTCGTTCCTTGTATGGATGGCACGTTTTACTTTACGGGAGATATCCCTTGCATACCATTCATTGATGACATTTAGGAATGGAGTAAATTCACTGCTCTGTTGGTTCTCGCTGTCCACCCCGTTATCAATGGCGATATAACGGACATTATGGGCGGGAAAAAACAACTCGATGTACTGTCCTGTCAAAAGATAGTTCCTGCCCAATCGGGACAAATCCTTTGTTATCACACAGTTTATCCTGTCATTTTCTATATCGTCAATCATGCGCTTGAAACTTGGTCTTTCAAAGTTTGTGCCGGAATAGCCGTCGTCTATGTATTCATCAACGACATAAAACCCGTTCTGTTCGGCATATTTACGGAGCATGATACGCTGTGTGGATATGGAGTTGCTCTCCCCCTGTAATTCATCGTCACGGGATAACCTTAAATATAGTGCGGTATTGTATGTTGTGGGCTTCATTTTTTTATCCTCCTTTTTGCGAGAAAGCCCACGCTTTTATATACTTTCTGCTACTTATAAGTATACCACACAATGGGCTTTCTTTCAATGTTTTTCACTGTTTCTGCGGTATTTTTGCGGCATTTAATATCATCTTTTGAAGGATAAAACTAATCGTTTCACCGTCTGTCTGAAAGTGTTCTGCAATAATGATTTTATTCTTTCCCACAACGAAAAACTGCGCATCGTTTTTGGGGATAGCGTCCTGTTTTTCCATGTCATTCCCCCTGTTGTCAGATATCGAACGGAGTTATAGTATTTTTGGTGAGCGGTTGAAAACGACTGCCCCGTTGTAAATATTCTTGCATCGTTGAGTATGTAACCACGCCCGATTCCGTGTACTCTTTGACAATCCCATTGAACCGCCGCACCCATGCACGGTAAGACGAACGTTGTTCAATGTCTTTTTGTACTTCGGCATATTGTTGTTCAAATGACCAATTTGAAACCACGAAGACGGTCACATAACAGCCGACTTTGGGAGCATAGCGAGCAGGCAGTTGTACGGGATAGATATCCAGATAATTGAGCATATCCTGCAACCGTAAGCTTGAGCGAAACTCCTCAAAGACGATAACGGGCTCTAATTGATACCCGTCAAAAGGGTGCTGATATTCCGTTACACGGTACACGTTTTCGTCCCCGTATTCATCGAGTATATCCCTTGATTTTCCCATGCCTGTTGAACCTGTTATGTAATTAACTTTAAGATTCAAGCGGCGTTTGGATTTATACTTATCCGAATAATAATCGTACCGTATACGGTTAATTTTGTCATAAAATTTGACAGCAGTATCGGTGCATTGCTCCAAAATTTCGGCGTTGGAGTACCCCTCTTTTATCAGATTGTAGAGGTTTTCGATATCGGTGCGTTCGCCTTGTTGGTTTTTGGGGAGTTCGCCCCATTCTTCAAAGGTTTCGAGGAGGTTGGTATCTTTTTTGTCGGTGTCCTTGTGTTTTCCCTCCTTACGAATATAGTCCCGATTTTCCCGTGCTGTTCCTTGCGCTGTTTCGATGTGCGCGGGCGGAAATTTGTTTTTCATCGTTGTGAATTTCAGCGGATTTCTGGTCTTTAGATAAATGTGGGTATGGGGCGTACCCTGTTCACCGATTTCATCGCACAGACAGGCGTAATCGAGCGACGGTATCGCGGTCAAAATCTCCCTAATTTTTTCATGCGTCATGCCGCAATTTTGCGGGTTGTTGATGGTCAAATGCCACGCGCGAGACTGAGTATTTGTTTCGGTTTTTGTATTCATCTTGGTTACCTCCTTCATGATTCTAGCGTAGCAAATGAGTTTTCATTAAATAATGAATTTTCAAACGGTTCTATATTCATCAAAAAAGCACCCGCAGGTGCTTTTTATGGGGAGTATTGGGTTGCGATTTTAATGAGAATATCCGTTGCCATCGGCTGTATATCTATAACGTACATACCGCATATTATGTAAGGATGAATCAGCGCGGCATTTTCAAGACCGTTTTCGTATATAATTGTTTGTTGATACTGGTAAATATCAGTATTGATATTGCTTTTTAATCTGTCTAAAATTGTGCGTGCAGGTATCGTGTTGACGGGGAGCGTGTAGCAGAATACCGTGTTCTGCCCGACCGTCTGATAGGAATGGATGCGGATATCCTTGGGCTGATATATCATCGGGATAAAAGGATAATGTCCCCCCTGCATCACGCAGAATAATTCCGATTGTATATCAAACAATACGGCATTGCAGTATTGCTGTTTGGCGAAGGTTTTTATCTGCGCCTGTTTTTCTTGATTCTTCATTAACGAAGTTTTGCAGGATTGACTTATAGTCGTTGATATCTGTTTGAACAGGGCTTGTAGTTCCTGTTTTAATGTCGTGAAGTCCATTGTAAATCCCTCCTTATATTATAGATAAAATACTTTCCAATTCGTTTTTCTTTACGACCTCATACGCATCAAGATTATCCACCCAGAGAAAATCCATATCATAGTACGAACCATCGGAAACCAGAATCGTGATGAACAAAGGTTCAACTATTTCGTTGAAATTTTTTCCTGCCGCGAAAGGTTGAAGGGAGGAACCTTGCAAAAGGATTGCAATGGATTCGTTCATAATCGCACGGATTTCTTCAACCGTATGTTTTGATTCAAATTCCTTGATACAGGGAACGGAGACACGGATTTTCGTGAGTGTCCTATCATAGAATAATCCTACGGATAGCCGATGGGCAGATGCGGGGACATCATAGCCAAAATAATCGGCGTAGTACGTTAGCAACTGCCATATATGGTATATAATGTCATGGAACACCTTACTACTTTCTGTTAGTTTTTTCATAATCCCTTTTCTCCTTTTTTTGAAAACAGGGAGGGAGAGAGATGGATTAACTCCCCCTCTGTGGGTTGACGGGTTACTTTTTTACGGAATTACCTCAAAATCATCAGCGACATTTTGAACGTTGAAGGTAAAATCATCAGCTTTTGCGGAAACGCCGCTGTTTACGGCATAATCCCCGTTGCCCTTCATTGCGTATGCTTTTAACTTCAATCCCGTAAATGTGACGTTAACCGTCACATCGTCGCCGAGGGCTTCATTAAGCTGTGTTACTTTGCCCGCGAGTTCTTTCGGGACTTTTACTTTAAGGATATCACCGCGATAAGCCAAGCAATGGACACTGTACGATTCTACGTCCTTGCCGAGCGTTCCATCGTCCAGCCGTACACGGTTTATTGATGTTTCGACCGCTTCCATGTCTTTCCTGTTTGTTGTTGTATTAACGTTCGCCAATGTCAAACGTATGTTCTTCAACTTCATGTATTTCCCTCCTTTTCCATCTCTTTCCTTTATTGTAGAATATGAGTTTTCATTTTTTAATGAATTTTCATGGATAAGGGAAACCCGCATTTCAGCGGGTTTCGGACATTCCGGTTTCTTCCATCTTGAGTACGATCGCTCTTATTTTTTGTAAAAAATTGGAGCCCGACATTTGCAGTTTGTTGTTAACCGTCTGCTCGAAGGAGAATTTCGGATTTATTGTTTCGTAACAATCAACTAGCACATCTCCGAAAATTTTATCCTCCACGGGAAATTGAGCAACCCAATTTTTGAGAAAGGGTAAGCAGATTTCAAAATTTTCGCAGAGTTGCGCTTCGTACGCATTTAATCGTTCCAATCTTTCTTTTTTTGCATCATCGTACATCCGTGAATTTTTGCGTATATCTTCTTTTCTGCTTTCCGTGTTCTTGTAATTTTGTTGCAAAGCACTCATGAAGCGAGTTAAAGGATAGCCGACAGAAAAATCCGCAAAGGGAAAAGTGATAGTTTCTTTGTTGCTTGTAATCGTGTTGTCCATTGTAGATACCTCCAAAAATTTTTAAGATATCTACAGTACGGACGAGCCTCCGTTCTTTGACTGGCGTTAAAATGGGGACGAGGTGCACAAAAAAAGAGACGAGTGAACAAGTGTTCCCTACATCTCTAAAAGATACTCATATTTAATTTGATACAAATGAGGGGTGGAAAATACACGGTTTTGAGAAAGGGTGTATTTAGTGAAAGCCGCTGAAAATGAGGGGTTCCAGATGTTCAGATACAAGATACGGGGGTCCGGGTAATACTAACCGTCCCCCCCCCCTTTGCAGAACACCGCCAGATGGCGCATGGCATCACGGCGCTCTCACGCAGGCACTCCGCGCGCTCCGCTCGGCTCCGTTGCCTGCGTGAGAGCGCCTATGCCATTTAGCGCGACTGGGCGGTTTATTATACCGCGAAACATCGGAAATTACAAACAGATGTATCAACGAAATTAAAAATATTTTTTAGTGAAATGTGGAAAGCTACCAAACAATGTTCGGTAGCTTTCCACATTTCTAAATGCTTAATATACCTGTCCACCCTCTAAACCTGAGTAATCTCCTTGACCAAATGTAGATGGAGGGAGTTCACCATTGTCAGGGGTGCCTACATGTTCATAATTGCCTTCGCCTGTGCCTGTGGAGGGGGTGTCGGCAAACCACTCGGGATGCTTTTTCTTTAAGTTCTCCTCTATCCGATTGACTGCCGCTTGATCTTCTTCCGATAAACTGTCATATTCAGATTGTAATGCATCTACTCCGCTGTCACCTTTGTATTCATCGTCACCGAGTTCAACATCGGTGTGGGTTGAGTTAATACCATCTTCTAAATCTTCAACGGTTTCAACTGGTTCGGGGTTGGTTGGTTCGGTTACTTCTGGTTGTGGCTCTGGTGTTTTTTCTTTTTCTGGTTCTGGGGTTATTTCTGGTTCTTGGGTTGGTTCAGAAACTTCGGAAGTCTCTGAAACTTCTTTTGGAGTTGCTTCAATATTATCGTGTTTTGGAATCGCTATAATAACAATCAATGCAACAATTAAAATAGGTACAATAATTAAAATTTTCTTTTTCATTTGTTTTGTCCTTTCTATATAGGTATGTTTCCGTTTTCATTATATCGGATTTCACCCAAAAATCCAACATTTTTCTACACACAACCGTATCAGTCAGTCGGACTAAGTTCGTGGAATACCTCACTAAGTCCTTGGTGCCAGCTTAGACGCTAAGCAGAAGTAAACAAGGAAATGGAGGGGTGCAACAATCCACGTTTTGAAAGTAATTTTCGTTTTGCCTGTTTATATGAAATTGCGGTATAATAGCAGATAAAAGAAGCGTGGGCTGTGTATTTAATTTATATCTTTAACTTAGGGAAAGTGGTCAGGTCATACCGGAAGTAGATAAGATTGTGGAATTGAGTAAGCTGTTTGATGTCAGCATCGATTATTTATTAAAACCGTCTGAGATAGATGAATTATCGGTGAAGACACAGATATTGGAACAGCAGCAAAAGAAGATGTTGTTCAGAGAGGAGAAGCGTACTCGGATATTCAAAAACATCATGTATTCACTTGTCGTCTACCTGCTGTTTCTTGCGGTGGTTTTTGTGGAACACGAGATGGTATTTACTTTGGAATCGGAACTGGTATGGGGATTATTGGGCAAGCATACGATATTTGCTGAGTTTTTGATTGCAACTGCTATCGTGATTTTCGTATGGATTAAAAATTCCAGACATAAAGAATAAAAGAGAAAGCCGGGTTTTATCATAGATGCATGGAAGGAGATATGTTATACTTTTTGGTAACATCTGATGCGGAAAGGTAAGGTTGCAGAAAATGCTTGATGATGGAAGTTTTTCAATACAGCAGGCAGAACAGGTAATGAAGCTGGGATTTATAAGAAGCCGGCGGAAAATGATATGGATTCTGATGGTGTTTGCAGTTTGTCTTTTCGGAGGTTGTGGGCAGGCAGCGGAAAGCGGCAGGGAGGACACTGGGGCCAGAGAAAAATCCGGCATGGAAACGGAATCCGGAGTGGAAGAAGAATCTGAAACCAGAGAAGAAGCGACCCGGCACACCAACCCCATGGACAACGATACCCTCCGGGATTCCATCTACCGCTACTACGGCAGGGATGCCCATGAAAAGATCAGCAAAGAAGAGATAGAGGCGGTAAAGGGAAAACTGTGGGCTAATTCTGTCACCATTCATGATGGGGAGGAGTTTGCCCGGCTGCGGGAATGGTATAATTGGGACAATGTTCATAGTGTCATTGTTTATTTTTCCAGGGATTTGCAGGAATGGCAGGAGGAAGACTTACTGGCACTTAAGATTCTCCATGAAAGTGTGCAGGTGGAGAGTGATTCAGGAACATTCCCGGTGCGTGCGCTTACTTATCTGACAGGTGCGCAGGAAGTGTATTTTTCTGTGGATACGGATGTGACGGATGTGACGGGAACATTGTCGGAAGGAGAGGTCTTTCCGAGGCAGATAAAATCCGTGGCATTGTACGATTATCGGGAGGAGAAGTACCACACGCTTCTTGGTGTTTTACAGGACTCCCGGGTGGAAATGCTTACAGTAAGACCGGATTGGGAGGCAGAGGACTATCAGGGATTCTGGCTGGATGAGGCGGCACAGATAGGTACGTTAAAGGAGCTGGTTTTAAATGAGGTATCCATCCAGGTGAGGGAGGAAGCAGCTTTAAAAGGTTCTGTGCTTGTACGGATAGAGGGCTGTATCGATCAGGATACGGATTTGTGTTTTGTGAAGGAACTTGGGCAGTTGGAGGAGCTTAATGGCTGTATTGTTGCGGAGCGGGATCTATCACCTTTGCTGCACAGAAAGGGGCTCTCTCTTTATCTGGACTTTTGCAGGCAGACAACGGCGTCGGAAGAGGAAGCCTACGGGAGCACAACCTATACCGTATGTCCTGAGTTTAATAAGGCGGTTTCCTGGCCCGGGGAATCCGGGGATGAAGGGTTCCTGGGCATTTATCAGCGCAGGGAAGAGGGAGATCTGGTGGCAGAATGTTTTACAAAGAAGTGGATTTCCCGTGAAACAGATGAGATTTATATGTACAGTTTTGATCCCTGGATCCGGGTCACTGCCGGTGCATCGGTCTATGAACTGAGTCCGGGAGAAGAGGACGGAGAATTTTGCTTTGGCGATGCCAGGAGCGACCGGATGAGGTTTGAGGATATCAATTTTGACGGGGTGAAAGATATTGTATTGGAAGCCGGGCATTTTGGCAGTCAGGGGCTTCTGTGTGAGTTTGGTTATCTCTGGGATCAGGCTTCAGGCAGGTATGTGTTTTCACCGACTTATAGCATGATCAGCAACCCTTCCATAGATTCGGAGCATCAACTGGTGCGCAGTTCCTGGCGCAACTGGGCCGCTTCCCATAGCTGGGCAATTTACCGGTATGTGGACGGAAAGTTTGTGGTACAAGGTATTCTGACGGAAGAACCTTTGGATGAAGATGATATACCACCGGAGTTAGAGGTGCCGGAAGGTGCCGAGGTATGGCGCTGGCGGGAAGAAATCATGGAAGACGGAAAAGTGGCGGAAGTGAGAAATTCTTACGCGGTGTCGGTAGAGGGAGAAGAGACGGTATATCCGGAAGCGTATGAGAGTTATTATGCGGAAGACAGTTATTGGGGATGAAGAAGGAGGGTGCCGCCCAATCATCTGAATTGATGATGCTGCGACACCCTCTTCCTGTCGTCTGAATGGAGATAGTTATGTCATATGGTTTTTCATTTTCTCTTATATTTGTTATAAGAAGAAACCGCCAGAAAACCAAACAGCGGAATTTCAATCGTGTATGCACCAGCCATGACATGAGGAAGCCAGATGGCGATATTCCCGATATTCCAGAAATCAAATTCGGTGGCAGCATATAAGAAACTGGTCTGGAGTCCGGTTCCGCCTGCCGGAAGAATACTATAAAGCCAGATGCCGATTTCGGACGGGAACATCATATAGATGACGATTGGTAAAAGGCCAAACAAAAGTGCGATTGACAGGCAGGACGCTATGGTTTTGATTCTGGAAGAAAGGAAAACGGTAAAACTGATCACTGCCAGTATGCTTAATAGTCCGCAGATGACATTAAAACATTGCAGCTGCCCAATCGTCATATTTGGCAGGTTGATAATGGAATACAGCATCTGCATGGAGGTCCTGGTACATTCCCATCCCCAGAGACTGTTGGATACCAGGACATATATCCCGGCGCAGAGCAGGTAAGCCGTTCCGCAGATGATAAAGGCGGACAGAATCTTTATCAGGGCAAATTTTGTCCTGCCGTATTTGGTACAGCGGAAGATGTCGTCTGCGCCGGTCTGGTAATCGGATGTGAATACGGGCGCTGTGATGACGGTACAGAAGAGCATGACCAGAAAGGAAAGGATAATCTGGTAATCCATGGCATTGGTGCTGTATCCCGGGAAGAACTGATAGGGTTTTTCCACTGTACTGTATAAATCGATGGCCTTCTTTTGTGCAGCCGGATGGTTTTTCTGTTCCTGTTTCATCAGGGATACAATGCGTTCTTCACACACATCATAATAGGCATCCACTTTTTTCGGGTCAATTTCCAGAATCGTCGGGGCAACGCCGGTATCCGGATTGGCAAAGGCTTCCCGGATGCCGTGCAAAAGCGGGGCATAGGGCAGGATTTCTTCTTCATAGACGCCGTCGGGCAGGTCATAGGAAAGTTCCACCCCGTATTTTCTCAGACAGGCCTGATAGTCTTCCACTGCCTGCCGTACCTTTTCAGGAGTCACTGTGCCGGTAATGTCTGCCTGTAGTTTTTTCTCATAGGCAATAGCGGCCAGTCCTTTCAGTTCCACCTTGGTGCCGTCTGTGTCCGTGTAGCTGTTGTAAGAAAAGGTAATGGGCAGCCATGCCAGCAGTAAAGAAAACAGCAGGGCCAGTGTCAGCAGGACAAGGGTAAGCCGGGTCTTTATGATTCTTTTTATTTCCAGTTTCATTAAACGCATAGCAATTACCTCCGGTCAATATTTTTCTGTGGAAACATCCATAAATATAAATCCTCCAGATGAGGCGGTACAGGCTGTGAATCGCCGGTATGGGGTCTGTCAGCGAGATAGCGGATGGAAATCTGTCCGTTCTCTTCGTTGCGGAGATTGACAATCTGGAGTCTGTGCTCGTATTCCGGCAAACTGCTCATGGAAATCCTGGCGGTCCATACTTTCCCGGCAACCAGTTTTACCAGTTCTTCGGTGGTACCTTTTGCGAGAAGTTTTCCGTCCTTCATCACCGCATTTTGTGTGGCGATATATTCCACATCGGAAACAATATGGGTAGAAATCAGTACAATGCGGTCGTGCGCAAACTCAGAGAGCAGATTGCGGAAACGGACTCTTTCCCCCGGATCAAGGCCGCTGGTGGGTTCGTCCAGGATCAGGACTTCCGGGTCATTTAACAGGGCCTGTGCAATGCCCACCCGGCGTTTCGTGCCGCCGGATAGTTTGATGATTTTCTTGTTTTTTACATGGGACAGGGTCAGCTGCTCCAGGAGTTCATTGATTTTGCGCCTGCCGTCTTTTTCTGTAAGACCTTTCAGCACGGAGACATACTCCAGATAATCTTTTACGGTAAATTCCGGATAAAATCCGAATTCCTGGGGAAGATAGCCAAAGACATCGCGGTAGCTTTCCTTTAATTCGGTAATGGGAACTCCGTCGTAGAGGATGTGTCCCGAAGAGGGCGTCATAATACCGGCGATCATCCGCATGAGAGTGGTCTTGCCGGCCCCGTTGGCTCCTAACAGTCCCCATACGCCGGGGGTGATATGCAGGGAAATATCATCCACTGCGGTTAGGTCCTTGAATTGTTTTGAAACATGTTCCATAGATAATTCCATTGTCATTTCCTCCATGATGATTGATAAGTCAGGCTAACTGTATTTCCATGTAAGAGGCATCCCGGATGATATGGCGAAGCTGTCTTTCGCAGAAAAATACAAGCAGTATACACACCAGGATCCATATCGGGGAAAAGGATTGCTGAAACCAGAATACATAGTGTCCTGGAATCACACAAAATCCCAATGCCAAAAGCATACAGAATAAAAGGCTTCCCATGATAAAGTGCCGGGGACTGCAATGGCCAAGCAGGAACAGACAGCCGCTGCCGGCCAGAAGGAACGG
Organism: uncultured Lachnospiraceae bacterium; assembly: GCA_947246015.1. GTDB lineage: Bacteria > Bacillota > Clostridia > Lachnospirales > Lachnospiraceae > Kineothrix. The sequence goes on from CAMXQE010000069.1 coordinate 12,591, forward strand.
CAGACACAGATATAGAATCGTGCGCTCAGCAGGTAAAGATGCCTGTAGCATCATGGTAAAGAAAATACCGCCTAAAAGGCAAAGATCCCCGATGCCGACAATGACCAGTTTCGCCAGCAGAAGCTTTGCGCAGGAAAAGCGGGACGCCGCTTCGATTTCCTGCATCTGATAGCATACAGAGTGATAGAGAAAAGGCAGGATGGTTACAAAAACCAGAACCGACAAACAAAACAGTAGTTTGACCATGCTCTGTGGACGCAATGTATACCCGTAGGAATAAGAGAGCAGTCTGTTGATAAAGAACAGGAAAATTCCCTGTACAATCCAGATTTTATAACCCATAAACTTTATCTGCTTTGCCAGGAATTGTGGAAAGGATATACGTTTCCGCATCTGCCTGCGGCAGGCTTCCTGTCTGACAAGTATAAGAGTATTATGCAGGTGCGTCTCATTCGTGACGGAGGGGGATTGCTGCAATGCCTGTCTTACTCTGTTTTCTAATATTTTATTTTTCGTCATGGCCATTTGCTCCTTTCTCGATTTCTTTTTTCAGTCTTTTTAATGCAGCCCGCAGTCTGGACTGGACAGTGCGCAGCGGCAGATGGAGTACTCCCGCGATTTCCCGCAGTGTCAGTTCCTGTCCAAACCGTAAGAGAACGATTTCCTGGGAATCCTCCGGCAGATTTCTGATCAGCTGCCGCAGTGCCATATCTGCCTGCACATTTTCAAAATCCGGTTCCACATAGGCAATATCCACAGAAGATTCTTCTAAGGATACATCGAGATGCCGATGCTTTCTCAGGATATCGGTGCAGGTATTTGCGGCCACCTGATAGAGAAAGGATTTCCATCTGCCTTTGTGGGTATAGCGGTCAAAGTAGCGGATTACCTTGAGAAAGGTTTCCTGTGCAGCATCTTCCGCCAGGGAACGGTCAGGCGTATGCCAGATACAATAGCGCAGAATCTCAGGATAGTATATTTCTATCAATTCGTCTGCGGCGCCTGTGTCGCCCTGTTCTATTCTTTGTAGCAATTTCTCTTCGCCTGTCAAGATAATTCCTCCTGGGGATGTCCCCTCATAAGTATATAACGAAATAACTGTGTCCAAATGATTTAGTTTTATATATTTTCATTCATTTCCCTTGCCAAACCTGGCGGAGTATGGTATTATATCAAGCGTTGAGGCTCCATGGTCAAGCGGTTAAGACATCGCCCTTTCACGGCGGTAACACGGG
>CAMXQE010000070.1 GCA_947246015.1 uncultured Lachnospiraceae bacterium
AGAAAATCGCTATGCCACAGCCTTGGCAGGCCATCGCACAGCGATTTTGTTCAATTTGGATTAGTGGAGGAAATGAGGTATGCATTTTACATATTGTCCGCATTGTGGAAGAAAGCTTATTAGTAAAGAAATTGGTGATGAGGGAAAAATTCCATATTGCGGAAATTGTAAAATTCCTTTATGGGATATGTTTACGACCAGCATAATTGCAGCTGTTGTTAACGAGTATAAAGAAGTTGCATTATTGCGACAAAATTATGTTTCGACAACAAAGTATGTTTGCGTAGCGGGAATCATGAAAATCGGAGAATCCGCAGAAGAAACGGTGATTCGGGAAGTAAAAGAAGAAATTGGTCAAAATGTCGAATCGTTGAAGTTTATTCGCAGCTATCCATATGAAAAAAAAGAAATGCTGATGCTGGGATACAGGGCAGCTGTAAAAAAACAGGATTTCGAATTGTCTGCTGAAGTAGATTATGCGGAATGGGTAAAGTATGAGAATGCGTTGGAAATATTACGTGAGGGCAGCATCGCCTGGCAGCTTGTAAAGGCAGTAATAGAGGAATGACACTAACATCCGGCTTGTCGGGCTGTTAAAGGGACACTTTTTTGAAAAGGGAGTATGAAAAAAATGTATGAGGGATGTTTATGGGACTTATAATAATGTAGAATAGATATATAAGGAAAATGATTGACAAAACAGAACGCTTGTTTTATCATGTAGTTATAAAAGAACGAATGTTCTGATTATTTTGTCAGCGGGATATTTCACATATGGTCTGCATGGATGCAGCCGGATGCGTGAAAAGAATAGAAAACAGGATGGTAAGGAGAACAGAGATGGAAAGAGATGAAAAATTAAAAGCATTGGATGCCGCATTGGTACAGATAGAGAAACAGTATGGCAAAGGCGCGGTTATGAAACTGGGAGATCCCAGTGCACAGATGAACGTAGAGACGATTCCGACAGGTTCCTTAAGTCTGGATATTGCACTGGGGCTTGGGGGAATTCCGAAAGGAAGGATTGTGGAAATATACGGACCGGAATCCAGTGGTAAGACGACCGTAACACTGCATATGATTGCGGAAGTTCAGAAAAGAGGAGGTATTGCGGGGTTTATTGATGCGGAACATGCCCTTGATCCGGTGTATGCGAAGAATATCGGGGTAGATGTCGATAACCTGTACATATCACAGCCCGACAACGGAGAGCAGGCGCTGGAAATTACCGAAACGATGGTTCGTTCCGGTGCGGTAGATATTGTAGTTGTAGACTCTGTAGCCGCGCTTGTGCCGAAAGCGGAGATTGACGGGGATATGGGTGACAGTCATGTGGGACTGCAGGCGCGTCTGATGTCGCAGGCACTCCGTAAACTGACGGCAGTCATCAGCAAATCCAATTGTACAGTTGTTTTCATTAACCAGCTGCGTGAAAAAGTGGGTGTCATGTTTGGAAATCCGGAGACAACTACCGGAGGGCGGGCGTTAAAATTTTATTCCTCCGTGCGTTTGGATGTAAGAAGGATAGAGTCGCTGAAACAGAGCGGCGAAGTGATTGGTAACAGAACGAGGGTAAAAGTCGTAAAGAACAAAATTGCCCCTCCTTTTAAAGAAGCGGAATTTGATATCATGTTCGGAGAGGGTATTTCGGCAGTTGGTGATATCCTTGACCTGGCGGCAGAGAATAATATTGTAAATAAGAGCGGTGCATGGTATGCCTATGACGGAAATAAGATTGGTCAGGGCCGTGAAAATGCAAAACAGTATTTGAAAGATAATCCGGAGACATGCCGGGAAATAGAGCATAAAGTGAGGGAGCATTTCGGTTTGGAGAAAGCTGCCGCACCGGCTGTGGAGGAAGCCGCGCCGAAAACAAAAGCGGGAAAAGCGGATAAGACCAAAAAAGAGGAAGCAGCACCGGCTAAGCCTGCAAAAACGGAAGAGGCTTAAGGATGAACGGACAGGAGAGACTGATTACAAAGATAGAGGAATTGGACAAAAAGAGGGTTCGGATTTTTATGGATGGAGAGTTCGCCTTTGTATTATACAAAGGCGAGCTGCGCCGCTATAAGCTGAAAGAAGGACAGGTAATCGGAATTGGGGAATATGAAGAAATTACAGGGGAGATATTACCCAAGCGTGCGAAGCTGCGCAGTATGAATCTGTTGAAAGCAAGAGCTTATACGGAACGTCAGCTGCGCGATAAGCTGCATCAGGGAGAATATCCGGAGGATATTATCGAAGAGGCCGTTTTATATGTGAAATCCTTTGGCTATATTGACGACAGGCAGTATGCGCAGGATTTTATATCTTATCATATGGAAAACAGGAGCCGCAGGAGGATGGAGCAGGATTTGGCGGCAAAAGGAATTTCGCGTGATATCATACGGGAAGTGATGGAAGACATGGCGGAAAATGGAGAGCAGCCGGATGAAACAGCCATGGCAAAAGAACTTCTTCGAAAAAAAAATTATAATCCGGAAATGGCTACAAATAAAGAAAAACAGAAGTTGTCAGCGTTTTTATACCGCAAAGGATTTCAAATGGATACAATTAGGAGTGTACTTTTACTTGACATAAGTTCAATTTGAGTTTAAAATTTAAGTGTTGTAAACTTGCTTGTTAGAATGTTTCAACCGGAATCGATTTATGATTCTTACATTCTATAATAGATACTGGTACAATGAAAACTAAATAAGGAGGTGCTCCTGTACATGTATGTTGCAATAGCAGTAATCGCAACTTTGGTTATCTCGGTGCCGGTTACCGCAGCCGTAGCGATTTTCTACCGGAAAAAAGTGGTAGAATCCCAGATTGGCAATGCGGAGGATAAGGCAAGGGAGATTATTGATGAAGCGCTGAAGACTGCAGAGACAAAAAAGAGGGAATCACTGCTCGAAGTCAAAGAAGAGTCCATTCGTACGAAAAACGAATTGGATAAGGAGATTAAAGAGCGGAGAGCCGAAGCGCAGCGTTATGAGCGCAGAGTCCAGCAGAAAGAAGAGAACATTGATAAGAAAGCAGAAGCCATCGAGAAAAAAGAAGCAAGTTTGGTATCAAGAGAAGAATCTCTCACTAAACTGCGCGAAGAAGTTACGAAGCTCAATGAACAGAGATTACAGGAACTGGAACGAATCTCAGGATTAACCTCCGAACAGGCAAAAGATTATTTGTTAAAAATTGTTGAAGATGAAGTAAAACACGAAACTGCTGTCATGATTAAGGAAATGGAGAGCAGGGCAAAGGAAGAGGCGGACAAGAAGGCGAAGGAATATGTAATTACCGCAATACAGAAGTGTGCGGCCGATCATGTATCCGAAACGACGATATCTGTCGTACAGCTTCCGAATGACGAGATGAAAGGCAGGATTATCGGTAGGGAGGGAAGGAATATCAGAACCCTCGAAACAATGACAGGAGTAGACCTGATTATCGATGATACGCCGGAAGCAGTCATTTTGTCCGGCTTTGATCCAATCCGACGTGAAGTTGCGAGGATAGCGCTTGAGAAGCTGATTGTGGACGGGCGTATCCATCCGGCCAGAATCGAAGAGATGGTTGAGAAAGCGCAGAAAGAAGTCGAAGTAATGATTAAGGAGGAAGGTGAGGCTGCTACGCTGGAGGTTGGCGTGCACGGCATTCATCCTGAACTGATAAAATTACTTGGTAAGATGAAATTCAGAACCAGTTATGGTCAGAATGCGCTGAAACACTCTATCGAGGTTGCCCAGTTATCAGGGCTTTTGGCAGCGGAGATGGGACTTGATGTAAGAGTGGCAAAGAGGGCCGGTTTACTGCATGATATCGGTAAAGCCGTAGATCATGAAATGGAAGGTTCCCATATTCAATTGGGTGTTGAACTCTGTAAGAAATACAAGGAGTCAGCAGTTGTCATCAATGCAGTGGAAGCGCATCATGGTGATGTGGAACCGCATTCGCTGATTGCGTGCCTTGTACAGGCGGCAGATACCATTTCGGCGGCAAGACCGGGTGCAAGACGGGAAACATTGGAAACATATACAAGCAGATTAAAACAATTAGAGGATATTACAAATAATTTTAAGGGTGTTGACAAATCTTTTGCTATACAGGCGGGTAGAGAGATTCGTGTAATGGTAGTTCCGGAACAGATTACTGATGCAGATATGGTACTGCTGGCCAGAGATATTTCAAAGCAGATTGAGGCTGAGTTGGAATATCCCGGTCAGATAAAGGTCAATGTCATCAGAGAGTCACGTGTGATAGACTATGCGAAATAATATTTCAATAATCTAGACATCTAAAGCAGTAAGTAAAGCTGGTAAAAAGGCTTTGCCTGCTGCTTTTTTAATGCACAGGGGCGCGTAAGGAAATCAGTTGCTGCGCAGCACGCGCCCCGCGCGGCGGCGATTGCACAGGGACATCCATAGGAAGTGTGTCAGCAGAGCTGACGGATGCCCCGCGCGGCGGGTAGGGCGAGAAAATTTCCCTGCTCGATGATGTGGGATGATTGATAAAAGGTACTGCAAAACCGTCAAAAAGAACAGTAATTTTTTTGAAGAAAATGAAAAAAAGCCTTGTGCTATTTATGTGCTTGTAGTATGATATACGAGGTGTATGATTGTATACGATTATCCAATAATATCATTTTAGGAAATGAAGTATACATAGTATGCGAAGTATTAATACTATGGTAAATTAAGAGGATGGTGCAAAGATGAAATCGTACAAAAAAATGAGCAGGGAAGAGTTACATCGTTTGCAGGAGCAGTTGAACAAGGCGTATGTGGAAGCTAAAGGGAAGGGATTGAAGCTGGATATGTCCAGGGGAAAGCCGTCGGCAGCCCAGCTGGATATGGAAATGGATTTTATGGATGTGCTGATCTCTTCTTCTGATTATAAAACAGAGGCAGGGTTGGATACCAGAAATTATGGTGCAATGGATGGTATTCCGGAAGCCAAAGAGCTGATGGCACAAATGATGGGAGTTGCATCGGCAGAACAGGTCATTGTATGCGGTAATGCGAGCCTTTCCATTATGTACGATATGGTTTCACGCTGTATGATTCATGGCATATTTGGGAATACGCCATGGTGTAAGCTGGATAAGGTAAAATTTTTATGTCCTGCGCCGGGTTACGACAGACATTTTGCGATTACACAGCATTTTGGAATAGAGATGATAACGGTTCCCATGACGGCTGAAGGGCCTGATATGGATATGGTAGAGAAACTGACAGCGGAAGATGAGAGCATTAAAGGAATCTGGTGTGTGCCGAAATATTCCAATCCGCAGGGGTATACTTATTCTGACGGGACAGTCCGCAGATTTGCGGCATTGAAGCCTGCCGCAAAGGACTTTAGGATTTTCTGGGATAATGCATATGCCATCCATCATCTTTATGAGGATGAGCAGGAGGAGATACTGGATATCATAAGCGAGTGTGAAAAGGCAGGCAATCCGGATATTGTATATGAAATTTCTTCCACATCCAAGGTGACATTTGCGGGCGGCGGAATTTCGGCGATTGCGGCATCTAAGGCGAATTTGGATGAAATCCGTAAGTCCATGACGGTACAGACGATTGGATTTGATAAAATAAATCAATTGCGTCATGTAAGATATTTTAAGAATCTGGACGGCTTAAAAGCGCATATGATGAAACATGCGCAGATTATGCGGCCTAAGTTTGAAGCAGTTCTTAAGGTACTGAATGAGGAACTGGGCGGTCTGGGTATTGCAGAATGGACGAATCCAAAGGGCGGTTATTTCATTTCTTTTGAAGCAATGGATGGATGCGCGAAGAAAATTGTGGCTAAATGCAGGGAAGCGGGAGTGGTGTTGACGGGAGCGGGCGCTACTTATCCGTATGGTGAGGACCCGAACGACAGCAATATACGTCTGGCGCCTACTTTCCCTACTTCGGAAGAACTGGCTGCCGCTACGGATTTGTTTGTGCTTTGCGTGAAGCTGGTGAGTGTGGAAGCTTTGCTGGAGAGCAGCGGACAGATGGAGAAGCGGGCTTGTTAACCAAAAAGAACAGGAAGCGTAACAGGGCGGAAAGGTTTTAATTATGGCGGAAGAATTTAAGAGATTGAATAGAGAACTGGTATATCATGGGGTTATTGTGGATTTTTACAAGGATACGGTACAGGTCCCTAACGGAAATGTAGTGGAATGGGATTTTATCGGACATAAAGGGGCTGCCGCGGTGGTTCCGGTCAGAGAGGACGGAAAATTGTTAATGGTGCGTCAGTACCGCAATGCGCTGGACCGTTATACACTGGAGATACCGGCCGGCGGTCTGAACGGAGCTTCGGAGCCGACTTTGGACGCGGCGGCAAGGGAATTGGAAGAAGAAACAGGTTATCGTTCCAATGACTTGGAACTGCTTCTTACGATTCGTACTACAGTGGCATTTTGTAATGAAAAAATAGATATTTATGTAGCAAAGAACCTGATGAAAGGGGAGCAGCATCTGGATGAGGATGAATTCATCAATGTAGAGGCATATACGGTAGAAGAACTGAGCGATATGATTCTGGCAGGAAAGATTGAAGATTCCAAAACGGTTGCGGCAATTATGTCTTACAGGGTCAAGTACTGCCAGGCTTAAAGATGGAGGCATGTATTTTCCCGGACACGCATATATTGTAAAGAATATGAGGCGTCGGGAAGCAGTTATGTATCAAATATATGGAATGGACAGCCGGCATATCCGCTGGCTGTATTTCTTTTTAGGCGGTTTTTTTGCGGGAATTCTGGTTCTGAATATCTGGAGGGATTCATTTTTACAGGATATGGAGTTTTTGAGTGCGGCTTCTTTGAGCAGGCTGAAGTTTCTGGAAGTGGATGGGGGCGCCTTTTTCCGATATGTATTGCGGGAGAGGCTGGGAACTGCAATCCTGCTGTGTTTGCTGGCCACTACTTATGCAGGGGCGGTTTCCGTATCGGCGTATGCTTTGTGGATGGGGACAATGGCAGGGGTTTTTCTGTCGGTGGCTTCTATCCGCTATGGGATACGGGGAATTGCATTGGCGCTGGTGAGCATGATGCCGCATTATCTGCTTCTTGTACCGGCATACATTATGCTGATGGATTGGTGCTGTCATTTGAATATGGCGCTGTACCATTCGGATAGACTGGCTGAAGCGGGACGCGGCAGGGGGAAGCAGTATCTGATTCGGGATATTCCCCGTCTGCTTGTCATACTGGGAATCCTGATAGCCGGAGGTGTGGCGGAAAGCTATGTAAATCCGGTACTGCTGTCTGCTTTTTTGAAGATATTTTAGCTGTATTACTACGGGCAGGGAAATGTTTTTCCCTGCCCGGTTACGGATTTCATATGGTTGTCTGTATTTTATACATAATCGGCAATATCATAAATCAGACGTTCGGAATCTTCCCAGCCAAGACAGGGGTCAGTGATGGATTTTCCGTAAATGCCTTCTCCGATTTTCTGGCATCCTTCTTCAATATAGCTTTCTATCATGACGCCTTTTACAAGCTGACAAATGTCCGGATTTAGATTCCTGCTGTGCAGGACTTCTTTCACGATGCGTATTTGCTGCCGGAACTGTTTGTTGGAATTGTTGTGGTTCGCATCAATGATGCAGGCAGGATTTTTCAAATCCCGCTCATTATAGAGAGTAAGAAGCGTATTTAAGTCCTCATAATGGTAATTGGGGAGGCTTCTTCCATATTTATTCACGGAACCGCGCAAAACGGTGTGAGTCAGGTCGTTTCCGGTAGTTTTGACTTCCCATCCCCGGTAGATGAAGGAGTGGGGATGCTGGGCGGCAAAAACAGAATTCAGCATAATGGAGAAATCACCGCTGGTAGGATTTTTCATGCCTGCCGGAACGTCGAATCCGCTGACGGTCAGGCGGTGCTGCTGGTCTTCCACAGAGCGGGCCCCGATTGCAACATAGGAGAGTATATCGGAGACATAGCGCCAGTTTTCGGGATAGAGCATTTCATCTGCAGCCGTAAGCCCTGATTCCGCAATGGCGCGAATCTGCATTTTACGCATGGCAATCAGACCGGCTAGAAAATCCGGTTTCTTTTCCGGGTCTGGCTGATGGACAATGCCTTTATATCCCTCTCCCGTAGTCCTGGGTTTGTTCGTATAGATTCTGGGAATCAGGATTAGTTTATCTTTTACTTTTTCATTTACTCTTGCAAGGCGGTTGACGTAATCGCAGACCGCTTCTTCGTTATCCGCGGAACAAGGACCGATAATTACGAGGAAACGGTTGTCTTTCCCGGTAAGTACATCACGTATTTCCGCATCCCTGCGCTGTTTTAATTCCACCAGTTTTTCCGGCAGTGGGAATTGTTTCCGTATTTCATCCGGGGTGGGTAGTTTTTGTATAAATTCGAATGACATTTTTCATACCTCCATGCTGTGTGTCGCAATACGACTTCTGCCGGCAGAGCGGCAACTGCGGGAAGACATGGTTTCCACGGGGACCGGTCTGCAAAACATAAATATTATAATATATTGTTTTTGGTTGTGCAAGAATGAATTGCATTCCGGCTCCGTCATCCCTTTCTTATAACACCTATATGGCCGTGTTCCATGCTGCAACCTACCGTAAATATTTCCTGACCGCAAACACACAAAGAAGTGTCTGCATCAACTGGCTTGCCAGCAGACCATACAAATATCCCTGAATCCCAAGCACCGGAATCAGCCAGAACACAAAGAGCAGCCGCAGTCCCAGACTCACCATACTGAAAAGAAAGGTAGAGGTAGTGCGCCCCAGCCCGTTCAAAATACTGTTTAGCGTACTGGCAACATACATAAAAGGACAGATAAAACTTAAGGTAATGATAAAACTTCCTGCAAGCGTGCTGTTATATAACAATTTTCCCGCTAAACGCCCGAATAACAGGAAAGCGCCTGTACAGAGAAAACCGAGAAGCAGGCAGTATTTGATGGATGTGCGGACTGCCTTGCGGATGGCTGTATGGTTGCCGTTGCCGTCCGCTTCCGATACGATGGGCAGAAGCAGGACAGAAACCGAATTGGTAATAGCTGAGGGGAAGAGAATCAGGGGCAGTGCCATACCTGTCAGTACCCCGTATACGCTCAGGGCTTTAGCGTTATTGTAGCCGTAACGCTGTAAGCACTGGGGAATGTATATGGCTTCTACGCTTTGTAAAAAATTAATCAGGGTTCGGTTCAGGGCGAGAGGAACCGCAAGGGAAAGCAGCCGTTTGGATTCTTTTATATAGATGAAAGCGGGCTGCTTTACTTTTTCCATCAGATGATGTGACATAGTCAGCGAGTAGAAACGGTAGTAAATGGCTGCCATGCATACAAGCATGGAGGCGGCTTCTCCGATAATCAGCCCGACAACAGCAAAACTGATAGTAGGGGTATAGCCTTTGGACGTATAATAAATATAGATAAGATAAACGCTTCCTACCCGGATAAGCTGTTCAACTAACTGTGCTGCAGAAGGCACAGAGGTTTTACGGATTCCGTAAAAGTAGCCGTTGATGCAGGAATGGATGGTGGTCATGGGTATGGAAAGTGCAATGATGCGCAGCAGTGGTGCAGTCCGCGGCTCGAACAGAAATTTAACAGCTATCATATCTGAAAACAGATAGATGTAAACAGTGCATCCGATGGAAAGCAGCATGGAAATACCGAATCCGGTAAAAAGAGTACGGAAGGAACTTCTGTAATCATGTGTAGTCGTTTCACCTGCGACATATTTGGAGATGGCAGTCTGTATGCCGGATACGGTAACAGAGAAGGTCAGGGCAAGAACCGGGGCGGTAAGCTGGTACAGCCCCATTCCCTCGGCGCCAAACACCCTGGAAAGAAAAATACGGTAAAAAAAGCCGATGAAACGGCTGGCAAAGCCTGTAACAGTCAAAATAATGGTACCTGCAATAAGAGGATTGGTTTTCTTCATGTAATACCTGTCTTACGGATTTGTTTATAAATATATGCCGTTCCGTTTATTGACAGAACAGGGTATGCGTGGTATAGTGATATCACTTAATTCGTAGTGGTTTACTAGGAATTGCATATCCGTCAGGTTTAGTGTCTGCGGGGATGGAAATATAGTTAAGGAAGGACTGAGCGGAGATTATGGAACAGCCAATCTATTTGGATAACGCGGCGACCACGAAGACGGCGCCGGAAGTAGTGGAGGCGATGCTTCCGTATTTTACGGAACATTACGGGAACCCCAGCAGTATTTATTCCATTGGTTCTGCGGCAAAGGAAGCGGTAACGCAGGCAAGGGAAAAGATTGCTGCCACATTGGGTGCCAGGACCAATGAAATATATTTTACGGGAGGCGGTTCAGAGGCCGATAACTGGGCGCTGGTAGCGACAGCAGAAGCATATGCTGCGAAAGGGAAGCATATTATCACATCGAAAATCGAGCACCATGCCGTATTGCATACTTGTAAATATCTGGAGAAAAGGGGATATGAGGTCACTTATGTCGATGTGGATGAAAACGGCATTCTGAAACTGGAGGATTTGAAGCGGGCTATCCGTCCGGATACCATACTTATATCGGTCATGTTTGCCAATAACGAAATCGGAACCGTGCAGCCGGTGCGGGAAATCGGCGTGATTGCCAGAGAACACGGAATCCTGTTCCATACGGATGCGGTACAGGCATATGCCCATCTGCCGATTGACGTGGAGGATATGAAAATCGATATGCTGAGTGCCAGCGGGCATAAGTTCAACGGGCCGAAAGGAATCGGTTTCCTTTATATCCGCACAGGCATCAAAATCCGTTCGTTTCTCCATGGCGGACAACAGGAGCGGGGAAGGCGTGCCGGAACGGAGAATGTACCCGGAATCGTGGGAATCGGCAGGGCGGCGGAACTGGCTTTTTCAAAGCTGCAGGAAAACGGTGCAAAGGAAAAAATGCTGAGGGACCATCTGATAAAAAGGATTGGAGAAGAAGTGCCTTACTGCCGGCTGAACGGAGATGCCAAAAGGCGGCTGGCCAATAACGTTAATTATAGTTTTCGGTTTATAGAAGGGGAATCGCTGCTGATTATGCTGGATATGAAAGGCATCTGTGCTTCCAGCGGTTCGGCGTGTACATCCGGTTCCCTGGACCCGTCCCATGTGCTGCTTGCCATCGGACTGCCTCATGAAACAGCCCATGGTTCGCTGCGGCTGACAGTAAGCGCAGCGAATACGATGGAGGAAATGGACCGGGTAGTGGATGCGGTAAAAGAGATTGTTGGAAGGCTGCGGGAAATGTCACCGCTCTATGAAGATTTTATAAAAAAGCAGAAATGAGGGATAGCATATGTATAGTGAAAAAGTAATGGACCACTTTCAGAATCCGAGAAATGTAGGGGAAATCGAAAATGCCAGCGGAATAGGAACCGTAGGAAATGCAAAATGCGGGGATATTATGAGAATTTATCTGGATATCGATGATGACGGCATAATCAGGGACTGTAAGTTTAAGACGTTCGGCTGCGGCGCGGCAGTAGCCACCAGCAGCATGGCAACGGAGCTGGTAAAAGGGAAAAGCATCGAAGAAGCGATGAAAGTGACGAACAAGGCAGTTATGGAAGCCCTTGACGGACTGCCTCCGGTTAAGGTACACTGTTCGTTGCTGGCGGAAGAGGCAATCCATGCGGCACTGTGGGATTATGCGAAGAAGCATGGAATCGAGATAGAAGGACTGGAAGAGCCTAAGGCAGATATCCACGAAGGCGAAGAGGATGAGGAAGAATACTGAGGCAGGTATGAGAGTATCGCATACATTTGAACCGATTTACGATAATAGGTCGAAAATACTGATTTTAGGGACTTTTCCTTCGGTAAAATCGAGGGAGAGCGCTTTTTACTACGGGCATCCGCAGAACCGTTTCTGGAAGGTGCTGGCAGGACTTACACTGGAAAAGGTGCCGCAGAGCATCGAAGAGAAGAAGCAGCTGCTGTTAAAACACGGCATTGCCATATGGGATGTAATCCGCTCCTGTGAAATTGAAGGCTCCAGTGACAGTTCCATCCGTGAAGTGGAAGCCAATGATATTGCCGGGCTGTTACGGGACAGTTCCATCGAGAGGATTTATGGAAATGGGGATAAGGCGTGCCGGCTTTACGACCGTTTCTGCAAGGAGAGTACCGGGATGGAAATACGGCGGCTGCCATCCACCAGTCCGGCGAATGCGGCGTTTTCTTTGGAAAGGCTGCTGGACTGCTGGGGGGAAATCATGGAAAGGAATATCGGTACGGCATGAAGAAAAAGGTAGTAGTTGGTATGTCGGGAGGCGTGGATTCCTCGGTGGCGGCATATTTATTAAAGGAAGAGGGATATGATGTCATCGGCGTGACCATGCAGATATGGCAGGATGAGGAAGAATCGGTAAAGGAAGAAAACGGCGGATGCTGCGGGCTCTCCGCCGTGGAGGATGCGCGCAGGGTGGCACAGTTTCTTGGTATACCCCATTATGTGATGAATTTCAGGAAAGAATTCCGGGAAAATGTAATCGATTACTTTGTGGAAGAATATCTGCACGGCAGGACGCCCAATCCATGCATTGCCTGTAACCGGTATGTGAAATGGGAGTCCCTGCTGCAACGGAGTCTTGCCATCGGTGCGGATTACATTGCCACCGGCCACTATGCCAAAGTGGAGCGGCTTGCCACCGGCAGGTATGCCGTATGCAGTTCGGTGACAGCAGCAAAAGACCAGACCTATGCATTATATAACCTGACACAGTATCAGCTGGCCCATACGCTGATGCCGGTAGGGGCATATGAAAAAGAGGAAATCCGCAAAATCGCGCAGAGATTGGGGCTGCCGGTGGCGGACAAGCCGGACAGCCAGGAGATATGTTTTATTCCGGACCATGACTATGCTGGTTTCATTGACAGGGAAGCGGAAGGACGGGTGCCTGAGCCGGGAAATTTCGTGACTGTTTCAGGGGAGGTTATCGGGCTCCACAAAGGGATTACCCATTATACGATAGGACAGCGCAAAGGACTGAATCTTGCTATGGGGCATCCGGTATTTGTGACCGGAATATGTCCGGAAACGAATGAAGTAGTGATAGGCGGGTCGGAAGATGTATTTTCAGGTGAACTGGTCTGCGGCCGTATTAATTATATGGGAATGGAAGATTTACAGAAGCCGCGGCGTGTCATGACCAAAATAAGATATGCGCACAAAGGGGCTCCCTGCCTGATTGAGAGAGTGGGGGAGGACCGGATTAAATGCACATTTGAAGAACCGGTCCGTGCAGTGACGCCGGGGCAGGCGGCGGTTTTTTATGAAGACGGCTGTGTGCTGGGAGGAGGCACGATTTTGCGTGTTTGAGAAGGAGGAGGCAGTATGGCAGTTTTATCGGATTATCATTTACATTCTTCACATTCCGGCGATTCTGAAACACCGATGGAAGAGATGGTGGAAAGGGGGATAGCGCTGGGACTGAAACATATGTGTTTCACGGAACATATGGATATGGACTTTGTCTATACAAAACCGGAGGAAACAGGTATGTTTGAATTGAATACGGATTCCTACCTGTTTGATTTGATAAAATATAAAGAAAAATATGCAGATAAGACAGAACTCTGTTTTGGTGTGGAAATCGGGGTTCAGCCCCATATTTCCAAAGAACTGGCGAAGTATGTCAGGGAATATGATATTGATATTA
>CAMXQE010000071.1 GCA_947246015.1 uncultured Lachnospiraceae bacterium
GTATATCACAGGAAGAAATATTTGGCTAGTTATTTATTTTATATTACACTAGCTGTATCAGAATCCCTTTCAGCAGAAAACTTATGCCCACTGCATTACCTCCCATTCTTCAGGCACAGATACACTTACCCTCAGCATTACGACTCTCCTGTCCGCTGATGACCACTTCACCCTTGGCATTTTCATCGTCCATGATGATTTCTCCCACTTCCGGTACACAGATCCGTCCGGATAAAGGATTCTTAATGCTGATGACCGGCGTTGTGACCGTCGCCTCAACCTGAGATTTTTCAAAAGCAAGGTCTGTACCGACCATTTCGCAGTTGACCAGTTTCAGGTTTTTGCAATAGCACAGCGGCTGTGTTCCGATGATCTTACAGTTGATCAGGGTCAGTCCCTCAGAATACCATGCCAGATACTCACCCTTCACCACACTGTTCCTTACCGTTACATTTTCGGAATGCCAGAACGCATCCTTTGTGTCGAAGGTACAGTTTTCAAATACCGCATTGTGGATGTACTGGAAAGAATATTTGCCCTTAAACTGCACAGCCTCGAAATGCAGGTTATCGGAGCGCATCATAAAATACTCGCTCTGCGCCGTACTGTGCCGCATCTCTATATTGCTTACAGACCAGCCAAACTCCGGGGAAATGATGTCGCAGTTTTCAATCGTGACATCGCTGCACTCCCGAAGCGCCTTAATCCCATGCATCTTTGTATCCATGATTCTGATATGGTCGGAATACCACAATGCAGCCCTGCAAAGTTCCGTCATCTCGCAGTCCCTGATTGTTAAACCATGGTCGTGCCAGAACGGATAACGAAGATTGAAAAAGCAATGCTCCGTTTCTATGTCCTGCCCCTCCTTAAATGCGCTCTCGCCGTCAGCCGGGCCGTCAAAGGAACAGTTTTTCACAACTACCCCGTTACTCCCATAAAGCGCTCTTTCCATATCAAACGTCTGATTTTCGATTACTTTCATTTTACCTTTACCTCCTGACTGTTATAGTTCCTTTTTGCTGCGTCCCATCTGATAGACAAGATAGTCCAGACAGTCTATCTTCTTTTCTTCCTCATGCACTCTGTTCAGCAGACATCTTCTCTGTTCTTTCATCAGACGGAGCTGGCCGCCTACATCATCCTGATCCATACACTTCATAAAACTTTCAATCGTTTCCTTATCACATCCGGCATCCTTCAGATTCTGTATCACATCTTCTTCTGAGTTATAACCTATTGCCTGTGCCAACATTATTTACTCGCCACCCTTTCCCCCCTGTCTTTTAATCCCCGTCACTGATACTGATAATCTTGTTCCCCCATCCTTCCAGCACCGGATTGTTCTCA
Source organism: uncultured Lachnospiraceae bacterium (assembly GCA_947246015.1). Taxonomy (GTDB): domain Bacteria; phylum Bacillota; class Clostridia; order Lachnospirales; family Lachnospiraceae; genus Kineothrix. The sequence goes on from CAMXQE010000071.1 coordinate 1,351, forward strand.
ACCGCATCCACAAATTCTTCCGTAGGGTCAAAATACCCTACAGGCGTGTACTCCGCAGGAACCTCCGCATCCTGATAGAATAAGATAATACGGTTCGGTTCGGAATAGTAAACCGCTCCCGCCTTTTCCTCTGTGATTTCTTCTGGTGCGGACGGTATCTCGTAACGGCTCGGTATATCATAATACTGCATGACTTCCCAGTTATCAAAGTCATCATAATGATAGATCGGCAAGTTCCAGCTGCTGGTTCCCACATGCTTTGCGATTGCCGCTGCCGTATCATTATCGTAAAGATTCAGGGTAAAAGAATTCCCTTCATATCCAAACCGGACTGTCAGTTCTGTCGTCTGCCAGGAAGATTCTTCCGCATCAGACGTGGAACTGTTCTCTGCCGGGGTATCTTCCGAAGGCAGCGCGGAAACACTGCCGCTCTCTGAAGAACTGTCCTGCATGGAAACCACCGAATCCTCTGCAGAATTGTCCTCTGAAGAATTGCCGCAGCCGGTCAGCATCACTCCCGACGCCAGCACCAAACCTAATATTGCAAATAGTCTCTTTTTCATAATTTACCGCCCCTTTCTGTTTTTAATTCAATAAGCCGACCCGCGAAGCGTTGCGGCGTTTGATGATAAAGTCATTCTGTTTCTTATCCTTTAATGTCATTATAAATAGCGTACATGTAAATAGCAAATACTTATTATTAATACATATCAATAGGTAAAAACTATATTATAAGAATGCCCCGTTGCATACCTGGAGAACCTGCCCTTTTACATGACGCCCATCTTACTTCTGCCATTGTCTGCCCCATGCCATAGCTTGCTCCGGTTATAATTGCTACTTTGTCTTTTAACATCTGTGCTTCCATAAGCATAATTGCTTTCTTATCTATAATTTTTATTTATTCTGTTATCAAACCTATCAGTCTGCATCTCTTTATTTTTCCTGCCGCAAGCCATGAAAAAGCAACGGAAAGTCCCACAACCGCCATTGCCGGGAGCAGGGTATTGGATACTGTCATATGGGATGAAAAATTACTGATCCCAAACGTCCGAAGAAGTGCAGCCACAAACGGATCGGTCAGCAGCGTACTGAGCGCCACACCTGCCGCAGCACCTGCAAGGGAAACAATACCAAACCGCAGTACAAAGGAAAACCGTAACCTCACCGATGTAAAACCGATTGTTTTGTATACACCCAGGTCCTTCTGTTCCATGATAAGGAGCCTTCCCCCTGTCAGTGATATCACTACCAGCACCACAACTGCCACAATCCCATACATAAAATACATTAAAAGCTCCATGGCAGAAAGGATTCCGTACAGACCGGGCCACGAGTTTTCATGGAGGTACACATCCCCGCCGTATGTCTCATCAAGCGCCTGCATGATCCCGGCCTGTTTTCCCGCATCCTCCAGAAAATAATGCACACACCACATATTTGATGTTTCCCGCCCGATCTTCCGGTATCCCTCGCGGCTTAAGCCCACATTTGCGCCCATGTCATTGGCGCATTGGTAAATACCGGAAATCCTGTATTCCAGAGTGCCAAGCCCCCCGCTGACCTGAACCGTATCTCCAATCCCTACATTCAGATCCGCTGCCACAAACTCCGTCAGCACAATCTCATCCGCCCCCATACAGGTCCTGCCCTCCAGCATATGGAACCGCTCCGGCTCCGTGATCACGTTTGCCGTATAATCCACACCTTCCACCGTCACACCCGGCATGGCAAGCATGTATTGGTCTGTAATGCCTGTATAAGACCGGATCAAACGTTCCACATCCTCAATCGTTGTTTCCCCCATGGGCTGTGCCGCAATGTGCAGGTCAGAGGGGTTAAAAGCATCCATCAGCCCCTCCCCGTCCGGTCCGAGCCAGGAGGAGATACGCCCAATCAAGGATGCAAAGAACACAAGCAACACTGCCACAAGACAGACGCCCATGTAGCGCAGCCTGCCTGTGACAAGCTGCCGCAGCGCCATCCAGAATCCAAGCCCCTGTTGGCATACCGGAAAAAGACGGGTTCTCTCTCCTGCCCTGATTCCCTCCCTCTCCCGGCTTTCCCTGCGGATAGCCTTCATCGGGGTTATCTTCTCTATCCGCGCTGTTTTCAGATAAACAAATCCCGCTAATATCAGGAATACCGTAAGCATAGCCAGCAGGCAAAGCCCTTTCGGGATTCCGGCCGGCAGCAAAATACCGGTAGTCGTCAGCGTCATGCGGCTGACAGCCTGTGCCGCCGGGACAGCCAGAAGACTGCCCAGAACCATGCCCCATAAAACAGGGGAAAGGAACAACAGCTCCTGTACTCCCTGCAGCCTCTTTGTGGTGAAACCTATGGTCTTCAAAATCCCCGTATCTGCCATATCCCGCTCCATGGCGCTGCTGATGCCATGCCCCATGACGATCAGGGACACCCCTGTAAGGATAAGGGAAAATGCCAGCAGAAGGCCCGTAAATACATTCTGCAGGGTCAGCATAAAACCAAAGATTGCACTGTCCGAGTGGGTAAATTCCGCATACTGCAGCAGTTCCGTACCGCCATTTAAGACCCCATTAAACTCAGCCGTACTAAGTCCGGCATCCCCCTGAAAGATATGCACCATATACCCATCCCGGGCAAGGGCGTCAATCCCTGCCCCGGCAATCATCCGAACAATCTCCTCGTGATCCTGCCCGCAGATCAGAAAACTTTTCATTCCAATCATGGAACTTCCCATGAAGGGGTCTTCAAACCATCCTTTTACAATAAAGGACTTAACCACACTGTTTCGGGCAATACGGAAACTAATCTCATCCCCCGTCTCTACGCCGAACATGGACTGCAGGGAGGGTGAAACATAGATTTCCCCCTGTTCAATCCGGGCATTCCCTGTCTGATAACCCGTCATATCATCCGTAAATATCTTATAGGGATATTTGTCCGGTTCATAAGTCACAAGCTGCCCCTCACTGTCCGATTTCTGTCCGTTCACCTCATATTCCGAAAAAATAACGGGCTGCGTATCTGCCCGCTCCACTTCCGGGAGAGCTTTAATCCCATCTGTCAGCCTTTCTATATCGGGAACACCTGAAACCCATGCGGTAATTTTTCCAAAACCAAGCCGCTCCATCTCATCATGCACATAGCGTCCTGCGTTCTGCCATACGGTCAAAACAGTCAGAATCGTCACCGACAAAAGCAGTATCAGTACAAAAATCCCTGCCAGACTCCCCTTATGCCGCCTGCTGCCCGCAAGCCATAATGTTTTCATTTCCATCTCCATTTCCTTTCTCAACAGCCCATCCATGGGAAGAATGGCTCCGCCATTCTTCCGGACGAAACTTAGAATTTCTTATGCTGTGTTTTTTACAGCTTTAGAAATTCTTTTCGTCCTTACCATGATAATCCCGAAAGCCAGTCATTCAGCTTTTTTTCCCGCTCTTTTGACTCCACTTCCCGGTAAACTCCCATAGACATCTCATCCAGTATCTTCCCGTCCTCCAGATACAGAATCCTTGTGCCGCGGATTGCCGCCCTGACATCATGTGTCACCATCAGGATACTCTGCCCGCTTTCTGCAAGCCCTGTCAGGAGCTTCAGTACCTCGTCCGTGTTCCGTTTATTCAGGGCGCCTGTAGGTTCGTCTGCGAATAAAAGCCCCGGCCGGTTGATGACTGCCCTTGCGATTGCCGCCCTCTGCGCCTCCCCTCCCGAAACTTGGGACGGGAACCTGTCTTTTGCCTTTTCTACCCCCATCCGGCTTAACAGTTCCTCCGCCTGCTGCCGTACAGCCTTTGTATCCTTTCCAGAATCCAGATACCCTGCCACAGCCACATTTTCAAACAGGCTTAAACTGCTGACAAGGTGCGTCTGCTGGAACACAAAACCAAATTCACGGGTACGCAGGAGGGCCATCTGCCGTTCCTTATATCTGCTGATCTCCTCTCCCCTGTAAAACACCTTCCCTGCCGTAATGCTGTCCATGCCGCTCAGGGCATACAGCAGGGTTGATTTTCCTGCCCCGGAAGAACCCATAATCACAGTAAAATCACCTTTATAAATATCCACATCGATTTCTTTCAAAACCTGCTCTTTCCCTGCATCCTGTGGGAACTGCTTACACAGTCCTTTCGCGGCAAGCAATACTTCCTTCATACATTTCCTCATTTCTGCGCTGCTTTTTGTGCATATCAAGTTTGTGGATGCAGCGCAGACACAAACTTGTGGAGTGAAAGATTTGAAAAATCTTTCACTCTTATACCTCCCTGCCCGTTTCTCAACCTGCGAATTTGTGCCCAAGCACAAATTTGCGTGTGAAAAATTTATTTTTTACATTGCCTCCTTACCATATACCGGACATTCCGTCAGAATCAGCGGCTTTTTCCCCGTAGCCGGGTCCGGCAGAATCTCCTTTACAAAGTGGATATAAAACTGCACATAGAACAACTTCTTCTCCGTAAGAATTGTTTCCATCTGTTTCTGTATTTCCATACGCACCGTTTCCCGCCTTGCCTCATTAGGAACCTCTGCCAGTATTTCAAAAGCCGCCCTGTCTATCTTACGGAACTGATAATCCCTAAGTCCCCTGATACAGAGCCCCTCTACCGCCAGCGGATGCAGGAAATCCCTGTTTCCTGCCCCGTCCTCAAACCAGAGCATATCCTCGTCACGCCCCAGCAAGATTTCCGCCCTGCCAAACGGACTGTCCTTAAACGGCTCCTTTAGGACCAGACGGTCCGAAATTTTGTAACGAATCAGCGGCTGTGCGAAATTATAGAGTGATGTCAGGTACATGGCATCCTCCTCCACCTCAATCACATTCATATCATCAAACAGAATCATGCCGTCCTCCTGCCCCGTTTCAACGCCGATGGCAAGGGCTTCGCTGGCACCATAGAAATTGATGACCTCCGCATGGAAAACTGTTTCCAGAAAATGGCGCAGCCCGGTTCCTAATGGTTCCCCACAGGAGATTACCCGTATCACTTCCATCCTGATTTCCCCGCTTTCCACAAGCTCCCCTAAAATTTTGATGGCGGAGGGATACCCGATAATCATATTGGGCTTGAATTTCCGGATATCCTCTACCCACTTCGCCAGCGGCGTATTGATATCCAGATACATCTGCTCTGCCCCTACCCCGTCTATTCCGTCACCTACTGCCATTGCCCCGCCATAGCGTCCGTTGGTGGCTGCAATATAGACTATCCTCGGCCTTTCTGCAAGCAGTTTCAATATCTGCATCATGGACATATTCCATAAAGCGCCCCGTATGATTCCAAGAAGCATCCGGTTCCACGCAGGTTCATCATAGACAAAATATCCCGGTTTCCCTGTGCTGCCGGAAGAATGTACGATATGACAGCCACGGAACGTCTTTTCTTCCATATTTCCTTCCGTGTCAAATTTGCGGAGTTCCTCCTGCGTCAGATCAGGTACTGTGACCAGTTCATCAAAATGCTCCAGCAATACACTTTTGTCAATCGTCGGAAATGCTGACAGGGGAAGTGTGTCAAGCTGTTCCTCTGTGATCCCTGCGTTTATAAAAGCATTTCTGTAATATCGGGAGTGTTCCCATGCAAACCGGAGCAGTTTCTTGAGTTTCCTGTCCTGAAGCTGTTTCATCTGCTCTGCAGACTTTTTTGTATTTTGTTTCAGCCTGTATAAATCAAACAACACTTTTATATAATTCACAAATATTCAGCCCCTTTCCTCTATTCGAGTGCAAATGAGTATCCCTGTTCATAGTTTTCACGATGATAATAAACTGCCTGTCCGTTTGTCTGGTTAAATACGATGCTCCACTCCGTAGATTCAAATTCCCCAAAGTTTCCTTTACTCACGCTTCCAAGCGCATCACGGACATCTTCCATATCCATTGTCCCGCTTTCTTCCAGCCGCTCCATCAGCATATCATAGCGGGTGTGGGACTGTGCCGTCCCAATTCCGTTCTTTTCCCCCTGTGCAAGATAGAAATTTGTCAGAACCGGTGTTTCCGTCAGCACCATTTCATTCCCTACATATTCCACTGCCACGCTCTTACCGTCAGCGTCCGCCAGTGCAAAATGAACCATCATTCCCATGGAGGCGTGCATATCATACTGCCCAAGCAGCTCCAGCGCCTCATCCACGGTTGCCGCCTTATCAAGCAATAAACGGATTGCTGTGGTTGTCGTAATATCCGGTTTCTCCGTATCCTGCTCAATGGATGCCGAATCCTGTATCATATTGACAGACACTGCAAGCCCTTTTTCATTCATCCCATCCAGAGGCGCATATAACGCGGCGATTGTTTTGATTTTGTCCTGTTTCATCGCCATGCCCGCCAGTCCGCCCTGACTGATAAAGTCCAGGTTGACTGTGGAAACGGAGGCATATCCGTTTTCAGGGTAGGACAGGACGACCATGGCCTCGCAATGATTCCAGTCAAAATTCCGTCCAAACAGGGATTCTCCCTCCGGAGTCCGGACCGCAATCGTGCTGCAACCGAAGATATTTCCGCTAAAACCGATATCCGTGCCAGACAGCAGGTTCTCTGTCAGAAAACCGACCACTTCCTTATCTGATGAAGCACCGCCCTCAGAAAGAAACAAGTCAAACCCGTAATCCCCGTCATAACGCACAGCAGAAAACCCTTTTTCCAGTTCCATGATTTCTCCTGTGGGGACAATATCCGTTTCTGTCTGAAGCGGTTCATTTAATCCGCCTGCAAAACCTGTTACCGTATCCGCACCCTCCATACTCTGCCCGTCCTGCACTGCTTCTGTCTTGCTATTACCACAACCCGTCAGGGAAAAAATCATTGATAAAGTTAATACTGTCAACACACATTTTCTCATGAAAAACCTCCTGTTTTTGTTCCAATGCTCCATCCGGCCAAAAATCAGAATCGTGAGTTAGGTGGAGCATTTGCTTTAGTCTAGCACTACGGTAATGAAATAACAAATATTTATATCTGATACATCTGTATAATTGAAACCTATATAATTTTGTGCTATGCTGTGAAATATGAGGTTACAGACATAAAACGAAAGGATGGATTTGAAATGGAATTGCGGGTACTTCAATATTTCCTTGCCATTGCAAGGGAACAGAGCATTGTCCGGGCTGCCGAATCCCTGCACCTTTCCCAGCCCACTCTTTCCACACAGATAAAGGCCATGGAAGAAGAACTGGGGAAACAGCTCCTGATACGCGGGACAAAAGGCTCCAGAAAGATTTCACTCACAGAAGAAGGGATGATTCTGCGGAAACGCGCGGAAGAAATACTGAACTTGGTACAAAAAACAGAGAAAGAAATCACCCTTTCCGATCAGGTCGTGGCAGGTGATGTTTACATAGGGACAGGTGAAACCGATTCCGTCCGTTTTATTGCAAAAGCGGCAAAAGAGCTTTACCGGACTTATCCCGACATCCATTACCATATCGCCAGCGGAAATGCCGAGTATGTGCTGGAACAGTTGGACAAGGGGCTGATTGACTTTGGAATTGTGTTTGGCATCGTAGATCATAAAAAATATAATTCCATACCTCTGCCCTATAAAGATACATGGGGCATACTGATGCGACGGGATTCGCCGCTGGCGGCAAAGGATTCTATTACCCCGGAGGACCTGTGGGACAAACCCCTGATTATCTCAAAACAGGAAAAACAGGGTGGTTCTTTTACAAACTGGATAAAAAAAGAACTTACCGAACTGGAGATTATTGCAACCTACAACTTGCTTTTTAATGCTTCCTTAATGGTAGAAGAAGGGTTAGGCTATGCGATTGGCTTCGACAAGATTATCAATACTTCGGGTAACAGTACTCTTTGTTTTCGTCCTTTAACCCCGATTCTGGAAGACAGCATGAGTATTATATGGAAAAAATACCAGATATTCTCAAAGGCATGTGAAAAATTTATGGAAGAGCTAAAAAGGATTCCAGCTTTTATATAAACACACAGCATCTCTATGTGAAAGGTGGACATTCTTTTTCGGTGTCCACCTTTCATTCACGATTAATTTCAGGATTTATAAAAGGTTATCCCTTGTAAATTTTTATTTTTATTCAAAAGTCCCATGTGGTAAAGTATCTGCACACAGTCTACATATCCCTGTATATAACTTTTTTCCTGCTCAGAAGCATAGATTTCCAGACACTCTTTCATATCCTCAACCTGCTCCCTGTCCTTATCAGAAAGGGTATCCAGAAACTGCTCCCATACTTTTCCTTTTCTATCCATGCCGGCTCTGCTTTCTCATACTCCGGCGTGCGGACATAGCTCTCCCTGTTTTTATTTTCTCCACTTAAGGCAGCCGCTTCTTTCATACGAAAATGATGTTCCCACTCCGTAGCTTCTCTTTTGGTTTTGAAACTTCTTTTGACTTTCCGGCAGTTCTTACCTGTCCAGTCGTAATAATGAAACGATACATACCACGTTCCACGCTGTTCATCTTTATATGCCGCCATAATATTTCTTCTTAGATTCTGCGGGTGACAAGCCAAGCGAATGTGCTTGCACATTCATTTGGCGACCGCCGCAAGAGTGTGAGAACTCGTTCTCACACCCGCCTGCGCCATGCCATAGAATTTTTCTTCATAGTATTTTCTGCTGACACGTCCTGCGATTGTGATAAACCCTTTTTCTTCCAGTTCTTCATTCAATATCCTCCTTCTGTTTAGCGTTTTTATTAAACCTTGTATATGTAGTACACTTAACATTTCTGTTATTGTAAATAACTTATTTGTTAAACTTATCTTTTTTATTAAATTTAGCATTTTTGATAGGCTTTTGCTGCCGTATTATCTGAATTATGCTAGAATGTAGGAGAAACACAGAAACATTGATTTGAGAGGTTACACATGGACTATACGATACGGAAAATAAAAAAACAGGAATACCCGTTACTGGACAATTTCCTATATGAAGCGATATTTATCCCAGAGGGCATTGAACCTCCACCCAAAACCATTATCGCATCTCCCGAATTGCAGGTTTATGTTGAGCATTTCGGAGAGTTAAAAGATGATTGGGGATTAGTAGCAGAGGTTGACGGAAAAGTTGTCGGTGCGGTTTGGGTTCGTATTGTGAATGATTACGGACATATAGATGATGAAGCACCCTCTTTGGCAATCTCTTTATATAAAGAATATCGGGGCTTTGGCATTGGAACTGCCATGATGAAAGAAATGCTTGCCCTGCTTAAAACGCATGAATACAGCCGGGTTTCCCTTTCTGTTCAAAAAGCTAATTATGCGGCAAAGCTGTATCTAAAGGTTGGTTTTGAGATTGTAAGGGAAAATGAAGAAGAATACATCATGGTGAACTGCCTATAAAACATTTATAAATCAAAAACCCCGCTGCAGAGCAGCGGGGTTTTTGACCCTCGCGGCAGTCGCCAAATGTCTGCAAGCAGACACTTGGCTCGTTGCTCGCGGGAATAAAATCGGAGGAATTACCATGAATTTTTTATCAATCATATCATCTAACGAGCTGTGGAAAGAAGTAAGTCAATTTGCGCAAAATTGCTCATGGAGAGCCGGAAAATCTTTATCCAAAAGTATGTCTGACAATACTTTTACAGGTTGGGAACGTGTGATAGTTGCCATACATGAAAATGGCATTGCAGGTTACTGTACTGTTGCCAAAAACGATTGTATCCCAAATGCTCCCTATACGCCCTATATTGGATATTTGTTTATTGATGAAAAATACAGAGGGCATCGCTTGAGCCAAAAACTTATTTCTTATGCAATGTCGTATTTGCGAACGTTAGAATTTTCACATGTGTTTTTAGTAAGTGACCATGAAAACTTTTACGAGAAATATGGTTTCAAAGTTATTGATAAAAAACTTTCGTCTTGGGGCGAAATTGAAAAAATCTATATGCATGAACTATAAAAATTTCTATTATACGCTTATATAGGTATCAAAAAGGTATCACACCCCACATCAAAAGCCAGAAAGTCCGCTGTTTATGCGGCTTTCCAGCTTTTTGTTTACTATTCGAACTCGGCGTGTCCTTTGTTGTTATTAACTGTATTTGTTTAAGTTTTATGCAGATACACGCCTGTTTTTACTTTAATTACATCATTTATTATGGCTTGCTGATTTTCTGTTGCTACGCATATATTTACCAAATACCTACGAATTAACAACGCATTTTTAATATTACGCAGAGAAAACCTTCTTTAAGGAGAATGGCATAATATATCGTCTATTCTATTTTACTTCTGAAAGTCCTTGAAAAATAAGGTTTCCAAAAGGCTAAAGCGAAACAACCCCTTAGCCGTACACTGATTTTTCCATAATTATCCTAAATTACCTGGCGCCAGCACCATGTATATAGAAAATTAATAAAGAATATATCAATCCGCTACTCGACACCACTCTAATCAATAAAGCGCAGTTTCCCAATTTCTCTACAAAACAACAAATTATGTACCATTTCATCAATATGCGTTACAGAAATCATCCATGTCATATAAACCATTTGTCTGTTTAATCATCCACTTTGATACTTCAATCGCCCCATCGGCAAAAGGTTCTCTTGACGATGCTTGATGTTTAAATGTGACCACCTCGTCTTTACAATTCGCAAAAATCACCTCATGTTCTCCAAAGATATTTCCTCCACGAATACTACAAATACTTACTTTATCTATGTTTATTGTATTATTTGCATCTAAAAGAGCATTTTTTATCATCAATGCAGTTCCGCTAGGTGCATCTTTCTTTTGATTATGATGATATTCTGCTATTTGAATATCTGTATCCAAACTTATTTTTTTTGCATATAATTTGATTGTTTCAATAAAATTATGTAATGCCACACTGAAATTACCTGTCATGAAAATAGGAATATTAGTTGCCAGTAGATTAATCTTTCCTATATCTTCTTTTGAAAATGCAGTTGTTGCTATAATAAGCGGTTTCTTCATCTTTTCGTATTTTAAATAACTGCTGCTCATAAAAGTTTCCGCATTAGTACAATCAATATAGATATCGCAATCACTTGCTGCTTCAATGTCATCTATAATTGACAAGCCGCTCTTGCCTCCAATAAGTTCAGATATAGGTTTCCCAACATACTGGTTTCCCTTTCGGGCAATGGCATAACAAACATCTACATCCTTGCTTTTTAAAGCATTTTTCATGATGGCACTACCCAATTTACCAGTACATCCAACTACCGCTATTTTTATCATCTATCAATTAACTTCCTTTCTGAATTGCTTCACTTGTGCCAACTTCAATTGTTTATCCGATTATACCACACCCAATATTGCTTTTACAATGAGCGCAGCAGATCCTCTCCTTGAAAGAGCCAATAATTATGAGGGAGAAATCCCTCTGTATTAAAAAAACAGGTATAATGATACCCGCTCCAAATCCAGTATTCATTAAATAATTAGAGCCATTTTAGCGCCAGCAGACATAAAGCAATCCCGGAAACGCCCATTTTATCAGTGTTTCCGGGATTTTATCTGTTATTCGAACTCAGCGTGTCCTTTATTGTTGTTAACTGTATTTGTTTAGGTTTTGTGTAAATACGAGCCTGTTTTTACTTCAATTACATCATTTATTATGGCTTGCTGATTTTCTGTTGCCAAAATGTTGCCGCTAATCTTCCCAATAATTCTCTGTTTCTTCTGTAATAGTCTGAATTCCAAACAACTTCCACATAAAGTCCTCTTTTTCATTGCATATATCTGTGATTTTTATAATATCAGCTTCAATTTGATAAAATACATAATTATGCTGGACATATAACATTTTGTAATTACATGGAATACCTAAAACACTTTCCACAGAAACACCTTTGTTCTCAAATCTCTGCAAGTCTCGGATGGATTTTATCATTTCTTTAATAACCTTACCAGCGGTGTCTGCTCCAAGCTTCTGTGCCACATGCTATTTTATTTGCTTTAGTTTCTCATGAGCATCCGGAGAGTATTTCAGTTTCTTCAATCTACTACCCCCAATTCTTTCTCCAGATCATCTGCCGAAAGCCAGCCCTCCTTATCTGCACGCTCCTCTGCTTTCTTCAATTTAGAAAAAAGTGTATAGGCGGCTCTGCATCTGTCAAGCTCATCTATTTCAGACATAGTAAGAATACCATATTCCCCGTGTCCGTTACGTGTAAGATATACGCGGCTTGAAGCATCTACCTGTTTCAATACTTCTGTATTTTGAGTTTCCCCATTTTTTCAGGACCGGCTTTGTGTTCTCTTTCATTGCATAAA
>CAMXQE010000072.1 GCA_947246015.1 uncultured Lachnospiraceae bacterium
GCGTGTTCGGGACTTTCACCCGTTAGAGCGTGCCCATGGCGCGCAAACCAAAAAATGGCAGGGCTACCCCTGCCGCCTGTTCTTCTTATGTACCATCCTTGGGCCAAAGCCCACCTGCACCACTTTCCCACAGCGCCTGCACTTCATCTCAAGCACCGTCTCGCCCGGCGGCATTTCCTCAATGTCAAGGATATGCCGCCCGCATTTAGGGTTCGGGCATCTGATCCTTTCCATTGACAACCGCCTCCCCGCACTGATATGGAACAAGGGAACCAGCCTGTCTGCCGATTCCCTTTTATCGTTTGTGCATTATTGGTTTTCTTCCGTATCTGAAATCCATCACCCCAAAAATTCTAAGAACTTTTTGTAGAATACCAGTTCCTGCCTTGCGAAATCCGGATTCGCCGCCGGTGTCAGCGGATTCTCCAGCCTATGTATGATCTTCTCAGCCATAGATTTTGCAGAGCTTACGGTATCACCTAAAAAGGTGGAACTCAGCCCCTGTTGCCCGCTTTCAACGTGCAGGACTAATGCGGTTGAGATGCGGTTCATCGGAAAAGGATTTACACCTGTTTCCGCAAGAGCCTTATCCCATGCCTGCATCACTTCATCGGAACTCTCCGGTCTGAAAGCGTCTGTTCCCTTCGGTGCTTCATTCCTTGCTGCTTTGTTTATTGCATCAGTAAAATTCCCTCCTGCCGCATTTCTTTCTGTCCTTCTTGTTTCATACCCTGCTGCCGGGTATCCGGCTGCTCCAATTCCATTCACATTCATTTCTTTTAGTCCTCCATTTATTTTTAGTATTGCAGCTCATCTGTCGGTCAGAGCCGCCTCCTGCTCCCCATGATAAGTCCGAGCAGTATATCAGTAGTAACACATTGCCTAAGTTCCTTTATCAACAACACCCATGACCAATACCTCACTTCGCTGAAATTATTTACCTCCCTCGCCATCCACCAAAGCCGCCCCTGCTCCCCAATTTGCCAATCCGCCGTAAACAGAGAATACCTTCCATGCTCTATGTTCTATTGGGGCTATTCTCTACTTCCTGCTATGCTTTGGCATCAAAACCGCCCTGCAGATCATCCACATTTCCAGATGATTCCCCGCCAGCCATCGGAATCCCTCTTTTTGCATTTCCCCACGCCTCATTATAAATCGTACACATCTCCGTCTGTCTGGCCGCCTCTGCATTGGTAGTGTACATCGTCCACCCATTATTGGAATAGGTCGCCACCATCTCCCCGTTCTTATCATAAAACTCTATGTATTCGCTATTGCCTGATGGCAGTTTCTGATATTTCACCTTTCCCTCAAGCAGCGTTGCCACAAAATCTATGGGTTTCAGCACATTCTGCCTGTTCCTTGAGACAGCTTTCAGACCGGAGGTAATAATCCCCTTCCTGTCCGGGGATACCTCCGATGTATAGCTTTTCATCAGCCTGTTGAATCCTTCTGATTTATTTTGGAATGTGCCTTTCTCAAAATCCATATAAGCCTGCTCCATAATCTGCTTCCGATATTCTTTATCACTGATGCCGCTTTTCTTTCTTGAGAACACATATTTATCGTTAAAATCGGGGAGATGGATGCCTCCTATACTGCCCGTGCCTAAAAAACATCTGTTCTGCAATGAACCACCAACTGAATTAACCATTATTCCGTCCTCCTAATATTCTGTCAAGCGGAACCGTCCATGCCCTCTCGCAATAAGTCCGGGCATTCCGCAGGGGGCAAAGGTTTATGTGCCTCTGCGGAATATGTTGTTTTCTAATAGAATCTTAATGCTTTAAGTTAGCATGGTAATCCCATATACTGTTGAGGAAAGTCCTTGCAGAAGATGGGATTACCAAATTCAACTGGAAATGATTCAGGCTGCCTGTTTTCTGCTTTAGCAGCCCGCAGTTTTCCTCATTGATCGCAGACATAAACGCACTGTAAGCCTGCCCTTTTATATCTGCACTCTGCTTTTTCTCTGTAACCGTTTCTGTCTTTGTACTACCGGAATGGTAATCTATCTGCACCTTAAAGTCCTGCAGTTCACTCCATATCTGTGTACTTGTTGCCATAAACCGGCTGTGCGTTTCATAGGCATTATCCAGCATTTCCATTTCTTTTTCCTTTGTCAGTTCCTGCATACTGCCGTCCGCCGCAGTATAATATTCTTTCTGCCTGTCGGATGCCGCATATTTTTCTTCTATGCGGTCTTTCATCAGCTGATAGGCAGCGGCCATTTTGTTTGCATATCTGTCAAAGGAATCTGTCTTTGTGCCTTCTTCCTTTTCAAACCGCGCTTTCAGCGCATCCACTCCCGCCTGTGAATAATCCTTTGTCACGAAATCATCAGAAACAGAACCGCCCCCAAGCTCCGACATGACTTTTTCAAAATCACTCATTATGCCATAGCTGCCTTCTGTAACCGGCGAGAGTTTTCCTATATCCCCGGTCTGTTTCATCCTCCTTACTGCGGACATTTCTTCCATCAGCGCCTTGCGGCCTTCCCCGGAAATATCCACGCTGTCGCCCTGCCGCTGATCCGCAGCAATGCCTTTATCTGCCTGCTGCAACCGCTGTCTCATTCTGTCAGCGTCTACCCGGTACGAACATGACGGCGTTCTTTGCAAATTATTTATATCCATCGCCTTGTTTCCCTCTCCTATGCCTTAATGTCAACAGGCTTGTGGTATGCATCGGATATAACTGACACCGACTGCGCTGAAATCTGTATCTTTTCCAAACGCTCCTCTTCCTGTTCCTTCTGCTCTTTTCTCTTTTCCTCGGTGCGCTCCTGCTCCTTCTTCTCCTTCAGTTTTTCTTCCCGTTCCTCTGCCAGTTCCTTCCAGCCTTTTGTACCATTGTCGGAAGTAACTGTCGTGGATGCCATCATCGTTATATTCCCTGTGCTGTCTATGCTCCAGCTCTCCGAATAATTTACCACCCTCGCCCCGATAGCCCTTGCATTGGCCTGGGCGCTTTTAAGGCCGTTCTCATATCCCTCTTTGAAATAGGAGAGGTTCTCCTCCAGTTCCTTCGCCTTTTCCGGATTCTTTGCGCATTCCTTCAAATAAGCGCCGGAGATTGCCACGCTTCCATTCTTTACACAGTCATAATTCTTCTGCAGATAGGAATAGTAATCGGATACATTGTCTGTTCCGGCATTCTTTGTATTCCCTGCCTGCGCTGCTTCCTTCGTTTCTGTTTTCTTCACCGCCTCATTTTTCTGTGCTGCGTATGTACTCCCATACACATTGTTGTAGTTGCTTCCAATTCCTGAAATTGCCATGATTTTGTCCTCCTTAAAATTTTTATTTTGAATGGCGGCCCCTCTGTCATTCGGAGTCGCCCATGCCCCCTTATGGTAAGTCTGGGCATAATGCCCTTCATCAGCCAAGCAGGGAAGCACTGCCCGTGGCAGTTCCCGTCATAACATTGGCGTCATAGGAATTTGCCGCTTTTGCCATCTGCCTTTCACTGCTCCATGACTGCGACAGCCTGCTTTTCTCCAGTTCCATCTTTGCAATCTTTTCATTCAACATTTCCTGCTGCTGTTTTTTCGCCTGCGCCCTCTTTTCCAGATATTCCTCCAGAAGCTCCTTCTGCCTGTCTTTCTTTTCACTCGTCTTCTTATAAAAGCTGTCCTGAGAACGCGCGTAAAATTCCGAATCATTATTCACTGACCATCCATCAGCCCTATAGTCTTTAGCTGTAGCTCCTACTGTAATTACCAAAGAACAATCTGGAGCCGGAGCAACAGAACCTGTCATATCACGCCTAATCACAGATAACATCTGTTCCCTGTACTTTGGATCATCTTTCATATTCTTAAATGCTTCTTCTGATATGTTAATAGCCACATTTGCTATTGTTCTATCCCTTGGTATCTTTTCAAGTTCGGCATAAAATTCTTTTTTGAATGCCGCCATTTCCTCTGCTTCCGATAATTCCCGCATACTGCTTGTTTCTTCTGCGCTGTTTACATTTTTTGTACTTTTCGTTGCCGTCACACTGTTCTGATAAAATTTAAGTCCTACCCCGCTGATTGCCATCTTCTTAATCCTCCATTTCCATTAATAATCAGGTTCCTTTTCCCTTCCATTTATTTACTTTCCTTCATCTCACCCTGCTGCAGCATAACTGTCACATGAAAAACATCCCCTTTCACTTTTATCTTTACCCCTCCAAAATACCTCTCTGCCACATCACGCACATTTTGCAGTCCAATCCCATGCTCCGTGATAATCCCCGGCAGGGCACTCTGTTTCGTTGTGACCGGAAGTGAACTTTCTTCCCGGATTGGCACAATTCCGTCAAAGCTGTTTTCCACTTCAAGCAATAGGAACTGCTTTCTCCGTTTTAAGGCAAGACGTACAAATCCTTTTCCCGGCTCCAGCTTCTCACAGGCTTCTATGGCATTATCCAAAAGGTTGTTCAGGATGATCCCTAAATCGAACACCGGGATTTCCCCGCCATACTGAAAATCAGCCTCAAAGCAGATTCCAGCTTTTTCCGCTCTGCGCCATTTGTCATTGATGATGACATCCGTCACTGCATTGCCCGTCACATACTTATATTCCAGTTCCTGCATTGTCTCATCCATCCTCTGGACGTATTCCTCTATTTCACCATACTGCCCGGTCTCTGCAAGCCCTTTGATGTTAGCCATGTGGTTCTTCATCTCATGCCTTACTTTGCGGATACTGCCGTAAAAGTTCTCTGCTTCTTCCAGCCGCTTTTTCATGGCTTTTACCTGCTGTTCCTCCACAAAATGCTTCTGCCTCTCAGCAAGCAGTACCCTGTATCTCTGCCAGAAATAAATCAGTGCAGCCTCTCCCGCAAAAATAAATACTGCTATCATCGGAACCTTCCAAAGCAGATCAGGCTTTTCATCAAACAGGATAAAAGTGTCCCTATCCGTTCTTACAATCAGTAGACCACTAATTATATTTGCGATCATACTGCCAACAAAATTCAGCACGGAAAGCAGGAGGACATCCTGCCATGCCATCACAACCACACCTTTTATAATCCTGTGTAAAATAGCAGCCATCGCCATAAATAATACTGAATAGGAAAATACTAACCAAAACATTCCAACTGCCATGCATTGATTCATTTCCTGCTGATAGTTGCTTTGCATGATATCCAGCCCATCCATCATTACACTCATTGCTTTTTCATAAATGCTTCCTGCCATCAGATAACTCAGGTTGTGAAGATTATAAAAGCCAAGCATCACAAAGACCGCTTTGCCAATCTGTTTTTTATAGTTCATCCCACTATATCCCAATACAATGAAAGATAAAACCGCATACCTAATCCATGCCGCGCATGGCAAGAGCCCTAATCCTACATTCACAAGGATAAACAAGACTGCCGCAATGCCATCTCTTTTTCCCTTCTTCACACTGAAAACTGCTGACCACAAGACAAGAAAAATTATGGCTTGTATGGCAAACTTCCACATATCCAATATGTTATTGACCATTTCAAATCCTGACTGGCTCATAGGCTCTCCTCCGAAATGTAATCCATATATGCCTGCACAAAGCCGTCATACTTATACCTTGAAAGCAGGAGCTTATCCCCATTCGCCATCCTTACCTCTGTCTTATCGTAGCCTTCCACATGGAAAAGGTTGATCAGGTATCCCCTGTGAATGCGGTAGAACTGTCCCGCCAGTTCCTCCTCCAAGTCTCCAATTTTCCCGTAATATTCCAGCTTCCCGCTTTTCAAAAAAAGCACGATATTATGGTTCTGGCTTTCCATATAATAAATGTCATTCAGCGGTATGGCCCTTCCCTCTCCCGCATACTGGATCATAAGTTTTTTCTTCCGCTGTTCTTCCTCCGATATGGCCTGCCCGACTGCCCGGCCAAACACCTCCGCAAACTTCTGTTCATCCACGGGCTTCACCAGATACTGGAACGCCCCTACGTCAAAGGCATCATAGACATATTTTTCATAGCCTGTGACAAATATGATTATCGGCTGCCTGCAGGCAACCATGCCCCGGATATGCCTTGCCAGCCCCATGCCGTCCAACTCTGCTCCGCAGCCTCCCATCTCTATATCTAGGAACACCAGATCATGCTCTTTCCCATCTGCCAGATACTCACCAGCAGAGGCGTATTCCACGATGCTGCACTCGGCACCCTGTTTCTTGATGAGGGAAACAAGATAGGCCCTTATATTTTTTTCATCATCACATACTGCAATTTTTACCGTGTCAAACACCTCCAGTCTTCAACTAACTTATCGGAAAAATCGTGGGAATTTCTAACGCGTATTACGTGAATGGTTAATCTGGCTACGTGAATCGCAGATTTTATTATTTTCGATAATATAGTCTGCCTTTTTCCGCTCTCGTATATTACCTCTGACCTCCCCAACTGCCAAGTCAATAATCCAGTGCGGGGGAAAATGACAGACCGCCGCGTATGGGGCGATTTCCCATAGCGGCGGTTAGCTTTTGTGTATTTTCAGTTTATGAACTATTGCTGCTGCAATTAAGAAAACAGCACTGATGGCAAACCACACTCCGGCATAATGAATGCATAATAAGTGAAACCCGCTAAAGCTAAAGTTATAAGCAAAAGAAGAAGTTTTACAAACAAAGAAGTTTCATGCTTCGGGAAAAACAACATTATATTAAGCACAAGTGATATAACGCAAATGGCAATATCAAGGAAAAAATTGATCCATAGTATCGCTTTGTACTCACTGCCTAGTGTACCTAGCACAAAGAAAGCAAGAATAAATATGCCATAGTTCACACATAGCCAGATAATTATTTTCTTTGAATTTAGTTGCAATTTTTTCATTTTAATTTCTCCTCTATAAAATTATTTTTAGTAGATTACCATACTTCTATTGAAAATGAATGAGTAAATCACGCAAAAAAATTTGCCTGATTTACTCATTCATTTTCAAATCTCGAAAGATACAATGTTGCTATCAAAAGCAAAGGAGAATTAAAAAACATGTCTACATTATTAGAAGCGAAAAACGTAACAAAAATTTATGCAAAAGCACAGCACCCAAGCCTTAATGATGTATCGCTCAATGTAAGGGAGGGAGAGTTTATTGCCATTATGGGGGCTTCCGGATCAGGAAAAACAACATTGCTCAATGTTCTTTCTACGATTGATACGCCTACAAGTGGCAGCATCACAATAAACGGTGTAAATCTTAAAACCCTGACTGATTCCAGTGCTGCGGATTTTCGCAGGGATAATCTGGGATTTATTTTCCAAGAATACCTGCTATTAGACAGCCTGACTATTTTTGAAAATATCGCTGTTCCGCTGACATTGCAGAAGCTGCCGCCGAAAAAAATAGAAAACATGGTACGGAGCATGGCAGAGGCATTTGGCATTGATACACAGCTAAATAAATATCCAAGTGAGCTTTCAGGCGGGCAAAGGCAGCGAGCTTCTGCTTTAAGGGCTATTGTAAAACGCCCAAGCATTTTATTTGCTGATGAGCCAACAGGGGCATTGGACTCCAGTTCCGCAACAGATTTACTGAATACCTTAAAGGAATCAAATGAGAGCCTCCATACTACGATAATGATGGTCACACATGACGCTTATGCCGCCAGTTTTGCTGACCGCATCATGATTTTTAAAGACGGCTGCATTATTCAGGAGTTATTTAAGCAGAATGCTGACAGGCGTACATTCTATGAATCCATTGCACGGGAAGTTGCAAAAATAGACACAGAAAGGTAGGGACAGGCCATGAACCACTTATCGACAGCATTTAAAAACCTGAAAAATAATTTTTCGTTCTATTCTCTTTATTTGTTATCCATTTCCTTTGTGATTACTATTTTTTTCGCATTTACTTCATTTTCCATGAATAAAGTCATGCTTGAAAAAATATCTGGTGACGGGCGGGTGGAAACGATGTGTAACACGATTTCAATATTCCTTATGGCATTCGTTATTTTTTATATGTCCTATTCAAACCGTTTCTTCTTACGCCGCCGGACAAAAGAATTGGGCATCTATGCACTGTTAGGATACCGTAAATCCACAATATTATCCTTGCTGACGGCAGAGAATCTGCTCTCTTGTTTCGGGGCTTTCATAATCGGCATCTTTTTGGGTGCTTTGTTCCACAAAGGCATTGTATTTGGCATCACAAATCTGCTTGGCTTGACAGTCAACAATTCTGAGATTCCGTTTTTCAATCTAAATGCTATGATAAAAACAGCCTGTTTCGTTTTTGTCATCATCATTATATTAGCACTGTCCAACAGCAGATTTCTTTTCAAATCTTCCCTTATGGATTTAGTGCGGTTTGAAAAAAGTGCAGAAAAACAGACAAAATTCCATGCTGTTCCTGCTATAATAGGTTTTTCATCTATTATTTTGGGATATTGTATTGCCCTTGACATCTTACGGGGCGAAAAGTCTCTCTGGTTTACAGTCGGATTCTATTTTGTCGGAATGTTTACATTTGTACTCATACTTTTCGGGACAGTGCTTTTTATCGCATCTTTTCTCCCTTATGCGGTACAGACAAGCAAAAAAAACAGGAGGAAATTTTATACGGAAACAAGAATTATCACCTCCCCAAACTTTATATACCGGATGCGTTCAAATTCAAAAACATTGATTATGCTTACATTGCTGTCAGCCGCAACCCTGACTGTTTCAAGCGTTATGGCTCTGACAATGTATTATCCGGTTGCCGCAATATCCCGCATTGCGCCATCAGAGATTGAGTGCAGGATTGAAAATGAAAACGATATACCCAAAATCAGAGAGATCATAAACAGATATGCAAGCGGAAATGATATTACTTTCCTACAGACCAATGTTTATAAGGTTACTTCTACTGCCAGCCAGCTTCCTATGGAATACAGCATCGGAACTTCCAAAGGAGATGCTGACAATGAAAAAATCCTGCGAAATATAGGATTTGAATGTATTTCATATTCTGACTATACCGCTATCCTAAATGCACAAGGACGTCAAAAAGCTTTGGAACAATTTACAGCATTAAACAATAATGAGTGTATTTTTGTAAGATACCAGCCTGCCTCCGGAAAAGATGAAACAGGATGCACTTATCCGCTGCTTATAAATAATACAGAAATACCTGTCACTGTGACGAAAACCACATTAGATAATCCTATTTCATTTGCCAACAGCGTCGGGACTCTGATTATAAGTGATGATTTATACCACATGATATCTGAAAACACCATGCCTGAAACAAAAGTTTTAAGCATAAATGGAGATTCCATAACAGGCAATGAAGACTTATTTCAGGCTCTGTCTGAATATTTGAATGGAAGCCCTTACCTGCAGGGCAATTCCCACAGGGTGCATGAGGTTGTTTCCCTGAGCAGTTCTACTTTCCTGCTGATAGGCTTTCTTGTAGTATTGTTCTTCATAGCAACTGGCAGCATTCTATATTTTAATAACATTTCAGCCATTGCCGATTCAAAATCTGATTACGATATTCTTGCAAAAATGGGATATACGGACAGGAAGATCAAAAAAATTATCAGGAAACAGGCAATCACCTTTTTTGGCATTCCGTTTCTGTTCGGACTGGCAGACTGTATCTTTGCCACTTTAGTATATAAAACAGCACTTATGCAAAACCTTTTGGAGCGCAGCATTATTTTATATATTCCTACGATATTAGCTATTATGCTGACACTGGTAATTTATCTGATTTATTACTACATGACTGTCCATACCTGCTGTAAAATGGTTTTGAAAAAATAAAGACCATGCGGAAATGCCGGTCTTTTATCATTCGGCATTTTCGCAAACGGTTTTAGCCGTTTTCTTGATAATAGGGCTATCGGAATCATATAAAAATTTTAGTTGTATACACACGGATAAATGATATAATTTATGATAGGTGAAACAGCTTGTTGTTTTCTCTTGCACAGGCATGGATAAGGAGACAAAATATGAAACATATCATATTTAAACTTTTGCTCTTAATAAATTCCACCCTGCTTGTTATTTATATGGGGCTGGTGATAAATATTCATGCGCCTTACAGCATCAGTAAAATCGTATCATTATTCCTGTCATCGCTGATGCTGGCAGACGCTACTTATGTAAGTTCCTGCAACATCAGGAATAATAAAGCTATTTCTTTGTTTTGTGGTCTGTTGGCATTAGACAGTTGGTATATACTTCTTTCAATTCCGGACACTGCCATAACAGGCATCGTATTTTATGCCCTAAATCCGGTTATATGGTATGTTTTTATAAATTTCATGCTCATGTTTTTATTTCAGGGCAGTAACTATAAATTCAAAAAAGCAGCGAATATCTGCCTGACCGGAACCTGCATCTGTTCTCTTATTGGCATTTTAGTGTCGCAGAATGTATTTGCTTTTGTTTATGAAATACAGTTTTTACTAAGCTGGCTCTGCTTCATTTCTGTTGTTGTTTACCATAGAAAAAGAATCACTTTTGTCCTTAAAGCAGAATGGAAGTGTATTCTGTCCTCTCTGACAGTGATAGTTATTTTATTCACTGCATATTGTTTTACCACAACGGGGATGCAGGGAAATCTTTCAAATTTTGGAGTATATATCCCTGTCCTGCTGTTTTCCATGAGTATCCACAGTATCATACTGAAAGAGCATCGCAGTTTTCCATTGTCAGCCATATTCAGCAGATGCCAGTTAATATTGATCCTGCTTTTTGGAGTTATGCTCTGCGGTTTGGTTACAATAAATTTAGGTATTGGCTGGTCATCCTTCTTTCTTATGCTGGATGCCATGTTTGTGTTTATATATGCCTGCAACATCGCACTGGATTTTAATTTGAAACAAGGCAATCATAATGTGGTTATGGAAAGTAAATACCATGCAGCATTGACGCAGTTACAGCAGGAAGAGCAACAAAATCTTGAATTTGCAAATTTCCTTCATGACAATATACTCCAAGACCTGCTCTCTGTAAAAAATATGATGCATAAGTCAGCAAAACCGGAGATACAGAAAATAATTACAGAAACCCTTGACAATATGAATACCTATATCCGTGAACAGATGCAGGATTACCGCCCTGTATTATTACAAAAACTTACCGCAAAAGAGAATTACCAAAATTTACTTGCTTATATTTCGCAGTCATTTCCTGAGCGTACTGTTCATATTGTTTTTGACTGTCCTGATTCCCTGTTTTTAGTTCCGCCATATGACATTTTCATATACCGGCTTCTAAAAGAACTTGTCACCAATATTTATAAACATTCAACAGGAGAGAACGCATGGATAACTCTTACACAGGAAAACGGAATGATAACTTTATGTGTAAAGGATAATGGAAATGCTGATGCCGACAGTATCTCCTCTGTAGATTTATCAAAACACCGAGGTCTTGCATTAAGTGCTGAGCGGGTGAATAATATAGACGGCACTGTAAAAATAACCAGTAATTTTCCACACGGAATCTGTGTCTGTATCAGTCTGCCAATGAAAGGAGATGTTTCTTATCAATATTTTATTAGTCGATGACCACATTTTATTTTCCAAAAGTCTGGAAATTGCATTAGCAGATTATCCTGAAATAGAAACCTTTAAAAGCATAAATGATATTTCCCTGCTGGATAAATTTATTGTAGAAAATGCTCCTGACATTCTTCTAATGGATATCAATTTAAAAAACATAACCACTGAAGATGGTCTGGAGGTTGCAAGGCAGATATTATGCCATTATCCAGAACAAAAGATTGTAATCCTGTCTGGATATGACCTGCCCGTATATCACAGCGAAGCAAAGAAGATTGGTGCAAAAGGATTTATCAACAAAAATATAG
Source organism: uncultured Lachnospiraceae bacterium (assembly GCA_947246015.1). Taxonomy (GTDB): domain Bacteria; phylum Bacillota; class Clostridia; order Lachnospirales; family Lachnospiraceae; genus Kineothrix. The sequence goes on from CAMXQE010000072.1 coordinate 11,806, forward strand.
AACCTGAACACCTGATATCCTGCCTTTCCCAAATATCACAAGGGAGGATCATCTTTGACCAAGAGGATCAGTTCTTAGAGGAACTGACTGAAAGCGAAAGACAAATTCTGCGCCTTATAGCTGATGGCATGAAACGGAAAGAAATTGCAGATGCGCTCTATATCAGCGAACGTACTTTATCAAACCATTTGCAGCATATATTTGAAAAACTCGGCGTTTCTTCATCTGTTGAGGCTGTAACCAAAGCTATCCAAATGGGATATATCCCTCCTCTTTGTTGAGACCAAAAGAGAAAAGCTACAGAACTTTTTACCTTCTATCGCCTTTCTCATATCATTCCATCTCCCTGAACGTACCAGCCATCCCTCCCACAAGGCTCCACTGGCGCTGCATATAGGATTTCAGACTTTCCATGCTTTGCCGATATACCTCACAAGCCACTTTCCTATTACTTCGGCAGAATACCATTCTGGCTAAAGTAACCCCACCTACTGAATTTTACATATTCCAACAGCATTTTCAGACAATTTAGCGAAACCCTTATACCTTTTGGCAAAACCCTATACAATTTGGCAAAACCATACAATTTGGCAAAAGTCCGGGGTTTCGCCAAAAAGTATCCGTAATTCCCCAATCGCCATATTCACAGCCCTATCCCAAAACGCAAAAAAGAGGAGCCCACCA
>CAMXQE010000073.1 GCA_947246015.1 uncultured Lachnospiraceae bacterium
TCGGAGCGAAGAAGAGGCTTACGGGGAATATTTTGCTTCTGTTTTGGATAATTTAAGAAAGTTCAGTAATTTCGATGTGTACGGACATCTGGACTATGTGGTGCGCTATGGACCGGGAAAAGATGCGCAGTACAGTTATGAAAAGTACAGGGATGTTCTGGATGATATTCTGGTCTGGCTGGTGGAACATGGAAAGGGAATCGAAGTCAATACGGGGGGCATCGGCTATGGGCTGAAAGAGCTGAATCCGTGTACGGACATCATCAGACGTTACAGGGAGCTGGGCGGGGAAATTATTACGGTCGGTTCGGATGCGCATACGCCGGAGCGTATTGCGGAAGGATTCGGACGGGCAGAGGAAATCCTTAAGACATGCGGTTTTAAGTATTATACGGTATTTTCCAAACGGTCTCCCGAATATATCAGGCTGTAAGCCGCAGATTTATCATGCAGAATAAGGGCAAACTGTAAAATTAAGGTCAAAATGTAAATATTTTTTATTTATGTCTTGAATTTTCAGGACAAATTAGGTAAAATAATCATGTTGATAAAATTTTGACAATCATTTTACAGTGGTTGTAAAATAATATAAACAAATTCATTTTTAGGAGGAAACTAAAATGGCAGTAAGAGTAGCAATCAATGGTTTCGGCCGTATTGGTCGTCTGGCTTTCAGACAGATGTTTGGAGCAGAAGGATACGAAGTAGTAGCAATCAACGATTTGACAAGCCCTAAAATGTTAGCTCACTTGTTAAAATATGATTCTTCACAGGGTAAATATGCAAAAGCTGATACTGTAACAGCTGGTGAAGATTCCATTACCGTTGATGGTAAGACGATTACTATTTACAAAGAAGCAGACGCTAACAAACTTCCCTGGGGAGAATTGAAAGTAGACGTTGTTCTTGAGTGTACAGGTTTCTATACATCCAAAGACAAAGCACAGGCTCACATCAATGCCGGCGCTCGTAAGGTTGTTATTTCCGCACCTGCTGGAAACGACCTTCCTACCATCGTTTACAATGTAAACCATGAGACTTTGAAACCGGAAGATACCATTATTTCCGCTGCATCCTGTACAACAAACTGCTTAGCTCCTATGGCAAAAGCATTAAATGATTTGGCTGGAATCAAATCCGGTATCATGAGCACCATCCACGCTTATACAGGCGACCAGATGATTCTTGACGGTCCTCAGAGAAAAGGCGATTTAAGAAGAAGCCGTGCAGGCGCTGTTAATATCGTTCCTAACTCTACAGGCGCTGCAAAAGCAATCGGTCTTGTTATTCCTGAACTGAACGGCAAATTAATCGGTTCCGCTCAGCGTGTACCTACACCGACAGGTTCCACCACAATTTTGGTTGCAACAGTTGAGAAATCCGTAACAAAGGAAGAAATCAACGCAGCTATGAAGGCAGCAGCTACCGAGTCCTTCGGATACAATGAAGATGAAATCGTTTCCTCCGATATCGTAGGAAGCACCTATGGTTCCATCTTTGACGCTACACAGACCATGGTTGGCGCAGACAATCTTGTACAGGTAGTTTCCTGGTATGACAATGAGAACTCTTATACAAGCCAGATGGTAAGGACAATCAAATACTTCTCTGAGTTATCATAAGCTGCAGGGACTGTTTCCAAACAGACAAATATTTGAAAGACCTATAAGGGTCCGGTCTTATGGACCGGGCCCTTTTATGCACAGGGGCGCACAGAGGAATTTGCTGCTAAAGCAGCGTGCGCCCCGCGCGGCGAGTAGGGGCGATAAATCTTCCCTACTCGATTGCACAGGAGACAGGGAAGGAAATCTTCCCTGTCCGATTCAGTTAATTAGTTATTAGATGGAGGCATAGTCATGGGATTAAATAAAAAATCAGTAGATGATATCAATGTCAGCGGAAAACGCGTTTTAGTAAGATGCGATTTCAATGTACCGTTAAAAGACGGTGAGATTACGGATGAAACCCGTATCGTAGCAGCGCTTCCTACCATTCAGAAATTGATAAAGGACGGCGGAAAGGTAATTCTCTGCTCCCACCTCGGAAAAGTAAAGAACGGCCCCAACGAAGGGGAATCTTTGGCTCCGGTTGCCAAGAGACTTTCCGAAAAGCTGGGCAAGGAAGTTAATTTTGTTGCAGATTACAATGTGACGGGAGAAGCAGCTACCGCTGCGGTAGAGGCCATGAAAGAAGGAGATGTGGTATTACTTCAGAATACACGTTTCCGTGGAAAAGAAGAGACAAAAAATGGCGAGGAATTCAGCAAGGAACTGGCTGACCTGGCAGATGTATATGTATGTGATGCATTCGGTTCTTCCCACAGGGCACATGCGTCTGTTGCCGGCGTAACAGATGTTGTCCGTGCAAAGGGCGGCGAATGCGCAGTTGGTTATCTGATGCAGAAGGAAATCGACTTCCTCGGCAATGCCGTAGAAAATCCGGTAAGACCTTTCGTTGCAATCCTTGGCGGTGCAAAAGTTGCGGATAAGCTGAATGTTATCAACAACCTGTTGGAGAAATGCGACACCCTCATCATCGGCGGTGGTATGGCATTTACATTCTTAAAAGCAAAAGGATATGAAATCGGAAATTCCCTTGTAGATGAAGAAAAACTTGATTACTGCAAGGAAATGATGGAAAAGGCAGAAAAGCTGGGTAAAAAACTGCTGCTTCCTGTAGATACCACTATTGCAGCAGGTTTCCCGAATCCGATTGATGCGGAAATCGAAGTTTCAGTAGTAGACGCTGATAAGATTCCGTCTGATATGGAAGGTCTTGATATCGGCGAAAAGACAGCGGAACTTTATGCCGAAGCAGTAAAATCTGCAAAGACAGTTGTATGGAACGGGCCGATGGGCGTATTTGAAAACCCGATTCTTGCAAAAGGAACGATTGCAGTAGCGAAAGCGCTGGCTGAAACAGACGCAACCACCATCATCGGCGGCGGCGACAGTGCAGCAGCAGTTAACCAGTTAGGATTTGCAGACAAGATGAGCCACATTTCTACGGGCGGCGGCGCTTCCCTTGAATTCTTAGAGGGCAAGGAATTGCCGGGCGTAGTAGCAGCTGACGATAAATAAAAAAGCGGGCGGCCGCAGGGGGAGATTTCTGCGGAACTGGAAACAGCAGGTACCCGTGCTGTGCCCAAAGGGATTTATGGACGCGAAGCGGCCCTAAATTCCTCTACAGATAAAGGGTACAGGAGGGGTACCTGCGGAACTGGAAACAGCAGGTACCCGTGCTGTGCTCAGAGGGATTTATGGACGCGAAGCGGCCCTAAATACCTCTACAGATAAAGGGTACAGGAGGGGTACCTGCAACTGGAAACAGCAGGTACCCGTGCTGTGCCCAGAGGGATTTATGGACGCGAAGCGGCCCTAAATACCTCTACAGATAAAGGGTACAGGAAGGGTACCTGCGGAACTGGAATAGGAGAGAAAAGAAATGGCTAGAAGGAAAATTGTTGCCGGCAACTGGAAGATGAACATGACTCCCAGTCAGGCAGTGGCATTATGTGATGAATTAAAAGACCTTGTAAAATCGGATGAGGTAGACGTAGTTTACTGCGTACCGGCAGTTGATATTGTTCCGGTAGTGGAAGCTGTTAAAGGAAGCAATGTGGCAGTTGGCGCAGAGAATATGTATTTTGAAGAAAAGGGCGCTTATACAGGAGAAATTTCTGCTTCTATGCTGGTAGATGCAGGCGTTAAGTATGTAATCATCGGGCACTCCGAGAGACGTGATTATTTCAAGGAAGATGACGCTCTGTTAAATAAAAAGGTAAAGAAAGCATTGGAAGCCGGACTTACTCCGATTCTTTGCTGCGGTGAGACTCTTGAACAGAGAGAAATGGGTATTACCCTTGACTGGATTCGTATGCAGATTAAGTCTGATTTGGTAGATGTAACAGCAGACCAGGTAGCATCCATGGTAATTGCTTATGAGCCTATCTGGGCAATCGGAACCGGTAAGACAGCAACTACCGAACAGGCACAGGAAGTATGTAAAGCAATCCGTGACTGCATCGCAGAAGTGTATGATGCAGCTACCGCAGAAGCAGTCCGCATTCAGTACGGCGGTTCTGTAAATGCAGGAAATGCAGCCGAGCTTTTTGCACAGCCTGACATTGATGGCGGGCTGGTAGGCGGCGCCTCCCTGAAAGCTGACTTTGGTAAAATCGTGAATTATAAATAATCAGTTTCCGATAAAAACCGGATAGTTAGGAAATGCAGTATATAGGGATAGCAAGGGAAGTAAAATTCTTTGCTATCCCTTTGGCGGTTAAAAATCGACAACAGCTATGGCTTTTCAGATGAATAACTGGTATCATAATAATTATGGGAGGTATTGAAATGGATATAAAACATAAAGGCTGGGATTGGAGTACTATTACTTCTGAATCTTGGAATGTAATCTCAGAAGAATTTCTTCCTGTTGCGATGAGTTGGAGCAATAAATACCATTCTATTTTGGATATTGGTGCTGGTAAGGGAAGACATGCCTTTTTCTTTGCGGAAAAAGGATTTGATGTAAACGCAATTGATTTATCAGAGAATAGTGTTGAGTATATTAAAACAAAAGCTAAAGAGAGAGGTTTAAGTGTTAAAGCTGCTGTTGCTGATATGACGGAATTATCTTTTGATAATGAAAGCTTTGACTGTGTGATATGTTTTCATACAATTTATCATACGAATTATCTAGGGGTAAAAAAAGCTCTTAGTGAAATCCATCGTGTTTTAAAGAATGCAGGAGAGGCATATATATCATTTAACACCAAGGATAATCCAAGCTTCAATGCTAATTTATCAAGTGACGGGTATACAATCATACCTACAGAAGGGCATGAAAGTGGAATTCCGCATTGTTATTTAAGTGAAAATGATTTGTTTGAATTGTTGAAAGATTTTAGAATTGTTTCTATGAATAAGATAACAAATTATATCCGAAAAGAAAAAAAATCTTTGGGAGTTCACTTTTTTGTACATATTATAAAAAAAGAAGCCTTGGAACAATAGTGGTGATGAAAGTTTTAAATACGTGACTCAAACTTTACACTTTAATAAGTGCCTATGTACCTTGAAAATTCAATAAAAACTGGCAATAAAATAGCATGAAACCGTTTGGTTTGGTATAATTGAGTTTTTTCAGTATCTTTTGTCTGTAATAGATAAGAGAATCATATGCATAAATTATCTGGATATTAATAAAAAAATAGAGGATGAGATAGAGAAAGCCTCTGGCAAACTAATCATCATAGACAATGCGGATGTAATACTTAATGATGTTATTAGAAAGACGATTGCATTTGACAGAGAGAATCAGTATTTGATTATTGGCAGAAATCCAAAGAATTTACTGACTACGAGGGAGAATATTTTTGAATTAATTCAGAAAAAAACAGGGAATGTGACTGTTTATTCTTTAAAAGAGTATTTGTAAGTCTCAGATAAAGGCTATGAATTCTTTTTCTCTGTACCTTTCCAGAAATGTGCTGAAAATGATAAAAGAATTCCTTTGATTCCCTGTCTGATATCTTTGAATGGCTAAATAGGAGTATATTAAAAAGACAACCAGAAATGGCTGCCTTTTTTTGATTCTGAATTTCACATGAATTTTGCAAATATGGAAGCGCCGAAAACTGTCAGAAGTCCGGCTACGGCTATGGAAAGGCTGCTCATGGCTCCTTCGATTTCCCCCAGTTCCATTGCTTTTGCCGTGCCGATGGCATGAGAAGAAGTGCCGAGCGCCAGCCCTTTGGCAACCGGCTCCTGAATACGGAATATCTTGCAGACAAATTCAGCCATGACATTGCCGAGGATTCCCGTGACGATAATGACAGCGACAGTTATGGTTTCCATACCGCCCAGCTCTTTGGAAACGCCCATGCCGATAGCAGTTGTAATGGATTTCGGAAGCAGCGTCACATACTGCTCATGGCTTAGGGAAAACAGTTTTGCCAGCAGAAAAACACTGAACAGGCTTGTAAGTACTCCGGCAGTGATTCCTGCGGCCACGGCTTTCCGGTTTTTCTTCAGCAGTTCCAGCTGCTGGTAGAGGGGAACAGCCAGGCAGACGGTTGCCGGAGTCAGCAGGTAACTGATGTATCCGGCGCTTTCATTATAGCTGCGGTATTCTACTTTCAAAAGCAGCAATGCTGCCATAACAAGGATTGTCCCAATCAGCAGAGGATTGAGAAGGGCAATCCTGAATTTTTTCTTTAAAAGCAGTCCGGCTTCATAAGCAGCAAGACTGATAAATGCCCCGAAAAATACGGAATCAGTTAAAAAATCTTTCATTTCGGCCTCCGTTCCGGAATACTCCGCTTTCTTTTTGTCTCCTTCCGTATCATGTACTGCGTTACCTGTCCGGTTACCGCCATTACAAGAATGGTGGTGATAACCGTGATAAGGAGGATGGGAATCCATACAGGACGGAGAGAGGGCCATGCATCCAGAAGTCCTACGGCAGCCGGAATAAACATGACCGGCATAATCTCAATTAAAAAACCTGCAGTTTCTCTGACCTGGTTCAGTTTCAGGATTCCCGTGCAAAGAGCCAAAAGCATGAGAAGCAGTCCGCAGACGCTGGCGGGAACCGGAAGAGGGATTATTCTGTGCAGTATTTCACCGAGAAATGAAAGAAACAGGATAATGCCGAACTGGTGTAAATATTTCATATTTTATCATCTCCTAACTGATAGTACCGGCATATCTTAATCCTTTGGGGATAGAATGTCAATTAGTATTTTGTGTAAATAAAATATATTTTGTAGCATGAAAGCACAGATTATGATAGAATGTAATCATTAACGTTTGAGAAGACAGGAAGGAAAAAGCAAATGGCAGAGAAGAAGATTATGCTGGGTAACGAAGCGATAGCCCGCGGCGCCTATGAAGCAGGGGTAAAGGTATCCGCGGCTTATCCGGGAACACCCAGTACGGAAATCAGTGAAAATGTGGTAAAATACGAAGAAATCTATGCAGAGTGGTCGCCCAACGAGAAAGTGGCGATGGAGGTTGCCATCGGGGCATCCATCAGCGGTGTGCGTGCAATGGCATCCATGAAACATGTGGGTGTTAATGTGGCCAGCGACCCTTTATATACGGCATCTTATACCGGTGTAAACGGGGGACTGGTATTGGTGGCCGCAGACGACCCCGGATTGTACAGTTCGCAGAATGAGCAGGATACCAGATGCGTGGCAAGGGCGGCGCAGGTGCCGGTACTGGAGCCTTCGGACAGCCAGGAAGCGAAAGATTTCATGAAATTCGCATTTACCCTGAGTGAAAAATACGATACGCCGGTGATTTTGAGGACGACCACACGTCTGTCCCATTCACAGGGAATGGTTACACTGGAAGAACGGGAGGAAATCCCTGATAAGCCTTATGAGAGAAATATCAGTAAATATGTCATGATGCCGGGCATGGCAAAGGCCAGACACGTATACGTGGAGGAACGCATGGAGGCCATGGCGGAGGACGGCTGCGGATTTCCGGTAAACAGAGCGGAATATAACGATACTTCCATAGGCTTTATCACCAGCGGTATTCCTTACCAGTATGTAAAGGAAGTATTTCCGGATGCGTCGGTGCTGAAACTTGGTATGGTACATCCTCTTCCGAAGAAGTTAATTGAAGAATTTGCTTCCAAAGTGGATAAGCTGTACATATTCGAAGAATTGGAGCCTGTGATGGAAGAACAGGTGAAAGCATGGGGAATCCGGGCGGTTGGAAAGGAAATTTTCACCAGGCAGGGGGAATACAGCGCCAATATGTTAAGGCGTGCGCTGCTTCCGGAAGGAGTGGAAGCGGATGCTCCCGCGCAGGTACCGGCGCGGCCGCCGATTCTGTGTCCGGGCTGCCCTCACAGAAGCGTATTTTCTGTGCTGAATAAACTGAAAATCCATGCGGCGGGAGATATCGGCTGCTATACGTTAGGAGCGGTGGCTCCTCTTAGCGTCATCGATACGACAATCTGTATGGGAGCCAGCATTTCTTCCCTGCATGGGATGGAAAAGGCGAAGGGCAGGGATTATATCAAAAACTGGGTGGCGGTAATCGGGGATTCCACGTTTATGCATACGGGGGTAAATTCCCTGATGAACATGGTTTACAATCAGGGTACCGGAACAGTTATGATTGTGGATAATTCCACTACAGGCATGACGGGCCACCAGGACCATGCGGCAACGGGAAAGACTCTGAAAGGGGAAGTGGTTCCTGCCATCAGTATTTATAAATTCTGCAAGGCGATAGGGATTGAACATGTGGTAGAGGTCAATGCCTTTGATTTAAAAGAACTGGAAAAAGTCATTAAGGAAGAAACAGCAAGGGATGAGGTGTCAGTGATTATCACCAAGTCTCCCTGCGTACTGCTGAAAGGGAATGTTTTTCCTGATAAATGTGTGCCCGTACCGGAAAAATGCAAAAAATGCGGCGCCTGCTTAAGACCGGGCTGTCCGGCTCTTACAAAGAACGAAGACGGAACCATTTCGATTGATGAAACGATGTGCAACGGATGTGGCCTGTGTATGCAGCTGTGTCCATTCGGGGCGATTGAAAAGCAGCCGAAATAAGCAGGATAGCAGGAGGTAGGATATGACGACGAAAAGTATTATGATAGTGGGAGTAGGAGGTCAGGGGACGCTGCTGACCAGCCGTATTCTCGGTGGAATTACCAATGAGGCAGGCTATGATGTTAAACTGTCGGAAGTGCATGGGATGGCACAGCGCGGAGGCAGTGTAGTAACGTTTGTCAGATATGGGGACCAGGTGGCAGAGCCTATTGTGGAAGAGGGACAGGCGGATGTGCTGATTGCCTTTGAACGTCTGGAAGCGCTGCGGTATGCCCATTTTCTGAAAAAAGACGGCGTACTGATTATCAATGACTGGAAGATTGAGCCGATTACGGTTGTAACGGGGACGGCGCAGTACCCGGAGGATATTATTGAAAATCTGGGCAGGACTCACAAGGTATATACCATTAATGCCATGGAAGAAGCTATGAAGCTGGGAAATCCCAAAGCCTTTAACGTGATTGTACTGGGCATGGCGGCGAGACATATGGATTTTACGAAAGAGGACTGGCTGAAAACCATAGAGCAGACAGTGCCGCCGAAGACCATAGAGATTAATAAGCAGGCATTCTTAGTGGGGTATGGGAGGTAAGGCGATGATTTGGAATGAAACAAAAGAGTGTATGAGCAGGGATGAGATGCATGTCCTGCAGAGCGCCAGATTGATTAAGACTGTAGACCGGGTGTATCACAATGTCCCTTTTTATAGAAGAAAGATGCAGAATATCGGAATTGAACCGGGAGATATCAGGGGAGTTGAGGATTTGCCGAAACTGCCTTTTACGACCAAGGCGGATTTAAGGGATAACTATCCGTTTGGGCTGTTCGCAGTTCCCCAGTCGGAAATCGTCCGTATCCATGCATCCAGCGGAACGACAGGGAAAGCGACCGTAGTTGGCTATACGAGACGTGATTTGGAGATATGGAGTGAATGTGTGGCGAGGGCGCTGACCATGGCCGGAGTGAGCAGGGAAGATATCATTCAGGTAGCTTACGGTTACGGTCTGTTTACCGGAGGGCTGGGAGCCCATGGGGGAGCGGAGAAGCTGGGGGCGACGGTGGTGCCGATGTCTACCGGAAATACGAAGAAGCTGACCACAATGATGGTGGACTTCGGGGTAACGGCGATTGCCTGTACGCCTTCTTATCTGCTTCACATTGCGGAAACTTTGGAAGAGAACGGAGAAGTGGATAACATTAAACTGAAAACGGCGGTCTGCGGAGCAGAGCCGTGGACGGAAAATATGCGCAGGCAGATAGAAGAAAGGCTGCATATTCATGCCCACGATATATACGGATTATCGGAGATTATGGGACCGGGTGTGGCGTGCGACTGTGAATATCATACAGGACTTCATGTGTACGATGACCATTTCCTGCCGGAAATCATCAGTCCTGAGACATTGGAGCCGGTGGCGGACGGCGAAACGGGAGAACTGGTATTTACTACGATTACGAAAGAAGGGCTGCCGCTGCTGCGCTACCGTACGCGGGATTTGACCAGCATTACCCATGAGACCTGCGAATGCGGAAGGACACTTCCCAGAATCAGCCGGTTTAAAGGGCGTTCCGATGATATGCTGATTATACGCGGCGTCAATGTATTCCCTTCGCAGATAGAAGCCGCACTTTTGGAGATGGGAGAGACGACTCCGCACTACCGGATGATTGTGGACCGTGTAAACAATCTGGATACACTGGAAGTACAGGTCGAAGTAGGAGAGAAATTCTTCTCTGACGAAATCAGGGAATTGGAGAAATTGTCAAAGAAAATTGAGCATGTGATACAGCAGGCAATCGGTCTGGCAGTCAAGGTGAAGCTGGTAGAACCTAAGAGCATTGAAAGAAGTATGGGAAAAGCGGTACATGTCATTGACAATAGAAAACTGGTGTAAGGAAAATCAGGATAGGAGGGGTACGGTATGCTTATCAAACAGTTATCGGTTTTTATGGAAAACAGAGAAGGACGTCTGAAGGACGTACTGGAAGTGCTTAAGAATAACGGAGTAAATATTATTTCTTTAAGCCTTGCCGATACCAACGAATTCGGAATGCTGCGTCTTTTGGTGAACAAGCCGGAAACGGCATATGATGCATTGAAACGGAACGGGTTTTCTTCCAGACTTACGGATGTGATGGCGGTAAAGCTGTCACATAAGGTAGGGATGCTTCAGGAATTGTTGGAAGCCATCTGTGACGAACATATCAATGTGGAATATATGTATGCTCTGTCTACGGGAAAAGATGATGCTTCCATCGTGTTTAAGACTTCCGATTTGGCATTGGCTGAGAAAGTATTACGCGGAAAGGGCGTGGAAATTGTAAAGCCGGAAGAAATCGGGCTTGACTTTGAATAGAAAGCGGAGTATACTGAGTTAGTTCGAGGATTGAAAGACAGCACTTTTAAACCGGTGTTGTCTTTTTTCATAAAATTTTAGTTGGTCGCAGAGACAGGATAGGAGTTCAATGGATAGTGTAGAACAGCAGGTAAGTTACAGGGAATCGGGAATCGATGAAAGAATCATAAAGGCGGTAGAGGAGATGGGGTTCGAGTATATGACGCCCATTCAGGCACAGGCCATTCCCGTTATGCTGGCCGGGAAAGACTTAATCGGTCAGGCGCAGACAGGGACAGGGAAAACAGCGGCATTCGGGATTCCGCTGATTCAGGGAATCGATACGCAGCTTCGGGCGCTTCAGGCCATCGTATTATGCCCCACCAGAGAGCTGGCAATACAGGCGGCAGAGGAAATACGCAGATTTGCAAAATATATACATGGGCTTAAGGTGCTGCCGGTATACGGAGGACAGGATATTACGAGACAGATACGGTCGCTGGCCGGAGGAACGCAGATTGTAGTCGGAACACCGGGAAGGGTCATGGACCATATGCGCCGCCATACGATTAAGACGGCACAGGTGAAGACTGTCGTACTGGATGAGGCGGATGAGATGCTGAATATGGGATTTAGGGAAGACATCGAAACCATATTGAAGGATATGCCGGAGGAGCGTCAGACGGCGCTGTTTTCCGCCACGATGCCAAAGCCTATATTGGATATTACCAGGGAATACCAAAAGCCGGATGCGGAATATTTGAAGATGACGCCGAAGGAAGTGACGATTCCGCTGGTAAAGCAGGCATATTACCAGGTGCAGCGTAAGGACAAGGAAGAAGTATTGACCAGACTGATGGATTATTATCATCCGAAGCGTTCGCTGATTTTCTGTAATACAAAGCGGATGGTGGATGAATTGACAGAGCATTTAAAGGACAGAGGATATCAGGCGGAAGGACTGCATGGCGATTTAAGCCAGAACCAGCGGGATACCGTGATGAATCTTTTCCGCAGCGGCAGGACGTCCATTCTGATTGCCACTGATGTGGCGGCAAGGGGAATCGATGTGGATGACGTGGAAGCAGTCTTTAATTACGATGTGCCGGAAGATATAGAATATTACGTGCATCGTATCGGACGTACCGGAAGAGCCGGTAAGACGGGACGTTCTTTTACCCTTGTAGTTGGAAGGGAGATTTTTAAGCTGAGGGATATCGAGAGGGTCTGCCATACGAAAATCAAGGAGCGGAACATACCGTCTGCTGCAGATATTACATCGGTGAAAGCAGAGAAGGTATTGGGAGAAGCTTTGGATACAATGCAGAATAAGAATCTGGATAAGACCATAGAATTTCTGCAGGAGAAGCTGGCGGAGGGTGAATATACCGCTTTGGAGCTGGCGGCTGCATTTATGAAGATGAAGATGGGAGACAGGAGCTGGAAAAGATGCTAGAACA
>CAMXQE010000074.1 GCA_947246015.1 uncultured Lachnospiraceae bacterium
TCATAGAAGTTCTAAAATTGAATACCATATTTACAGACTTTTTTTCATAGTCCCATTTTTTACTTTGGCTAAAGTGGTCACATTACACAAATTTCAACAACATTTTTCTACAAACAGGCGAAACTCCATACTATCACGGAAACTCTTATACTTTCACGCAAAACTCATACTATCACGCAAAAGTCGGTAGTTTTGCGTGATAGTATAAACCACCGCCCAATCGCCATCCTATCAGCGGCATCCAAAAACACAAAAAAGCGGGGTCCACCACCCACCGTGATGAACCCCACCAAGCCTAAAAACCCTTGATTTTAAACCATTCTTCCATACTTTCGCCTGCGAGTACCCAAATTCCTATGGCATTATTTTTGAATAGCCGCCTGTGCCGCTGTTAGATTCTGATGACTTTTACCCCTGGGGTAAATCATTTACCCCTTTTACCCCACCTGTACGGAATTTACCCCACCCCATTTTGCTATTCGACAAATCGACAAATTACGCTTTAACTAAGCATACCACCATTATGTCAGAGCAATCTCAAAAGCTGTATCAGCTCGTGCGATTCGTCCGTATCCGATATGGTTTGCCTAGTGTCGAACTGTGAAAAACGGTTATCACGGTAAAAGGATAACAGCTTTTCCTCATTTTCCGCTTCCAAGAATGTTACCATGCCTCCGCCCAAATACTGTATCTCTTTAATTTTATCCCATGCAAGTTTCAGAAGTTCTGCCCCCGTGATTTCTGTTCCGCCACTCTCCGAGAAATTTTTCCCAAGTTGTGCAATCAAATATGCCGACATGGTATAGGTATCCGTTTTTTCATCCAACTCACTGATTCGCAGCAGCTTTCTTTTCATGGTATTGCTCACTGTCTCACCCCTTACCGTCAACGGTTTTAATGCAAGGGTAAAATATCCAAGTAATCTTACATCCTCTGCTGAAACTACAAGATATGTAACGGACTGGTTCTTTTTTGTAAACTCTATGGCACTCTTTTTCAAAAACCGCTCAACATCCGGATTCTTCGGACAGGAAAAACCGGAAAGCAATTCAGCAAGTGCTGGCTCTCCGGCTTCTTCATCATTCTCTAATGCCAAATACTCACGGATATTGACCGAAAAAAGCTTATCATTTTCCGGCATTTTCTTTCTCCTTTATTTTCATCTTCCGTAGCCGCATCATTTCCCTCAATTCGGACTCTCCTTTTATCTCTCTTGCAGCCACAGGTATATGAACAGGACGGTTCTTGGCAGATTCTTCAATCGCATTGACAAACATCTCCACCTGCTCCTTGCCGGAAATGACAAAATTCTTTGTGATACTTGAAGTTGCCATAATAAACACCTCCTTTGTTAGTATGGTTCTTCCGTTTCAATTCATACTTTTCTATCTCTATTTTATTATTTTATATCGGTTAACGCAACAAATCTTTTATGAATTTTTTATAACTTATTTTCCCACTTGCCAACCCGCCAAAACAGAGTTTTCTTACATTTTTAAATCGGCGTTGACAGGGTTCGGGCATCTGATCCTCTCCACTGACAACCGCCTCCCGCATTGATATAGAACAAGGGAACCAGACATGAAGTGTTCCTGCTTGGTTCCCTTTTATCGTTTGTGCTTTATGTTTTGCGTATGTATATGCCTCTCTATTCATCTTTTTACCTAATATTGTTATATATTGAATATATGAACATTACTTCAACTACTCAATATTTACTCAGCTACATACGGCTTCAATATTTCCATATATTCATCCTTCCACTCCTCAATTTCCAGAGTAACCATCTTAGACAGATCCAGGCTAAAAATGCCCATAATTGACTTTGCATCAATAATATAACGTCCGCTTGATATTGTTACATCACCTTCTATTCTGCTGACCATATTTACAAAATCCTTAACTCCATCTATAGAACACAGCAAAATTGTCATTGTTTTATTCATTGTCCTTTTCCCTCCATTTCTTCTACCTTTAACAGCCAATACACTCCATACGCAGGAATATCAACTCCTTTGGCAAGC
This sequence comes from uncultured Lachnospiraceae bacterium, assembly GCA_947246015.1. Lineage (GTDB taxonomy): Bacteria > Bacillota > Clostridia > Lachnospirales > Lachnospiraceae > Kineothrix. Next base: position 2,025 of record CAMXQE010000074.1, read on the forward strand.
ATTTTTTGTAAAGTTATCATTTCCGTATACTCACCATCATCCTCATTAATCCAGGCAGTTTTATCAAATTCACTGAAATTAAATAATGCAACCAGCTTTTCATTCCCATTCTTTCGCACGACACCAAGCACTGAACAATCCCATGTATCGATCGTCCATACATCTGCCGCAGAATCAAATACCGAATGATCTGCTTTAATATCTTCGAGCTTTTTAATTCCATCAAACAGCCTTTGTTGAACGCTCCCTATATCCTTTCTTTTTTCTGCCAATTTCCAACAGAAACAGCCCCTGTTCAAATATCTGGAATCATCCTTCTTTCCTGGAATTCTGTGATAAGAATAGTCATTTTCCTGCCCAATTTCATCACCACTGTAAATCACAGGAATCCCTGATTGCGTCAGCATGTAAGCATGAAGCATCAAATCCAGCTTAATTGCTTTCTCTAAATCCTGTCTATTTTTCTCATACAATGCTTTCTCAATTCCACATAAAGAAGCAGTAGTGCCACACAGTCTCGCATCACCAGAAACAGGATCTGAATTATATAATTCTCCCCTTGCAAAAGACCCTGGATATTGCCCTGTCAAAAAATCATTAAGATATTTCTTATGGCTTACTTCTCCGATTCCAAACTGCATCAGCCAAAGGTAATCCAATCCCCAGCCAATATCATCATGGCACCGAAGGTAATTCAAGAATACATATTCTTTGGGAAGTCGATTGACAATATCCATCTGCGCCCGCAGCAGCCTGATATCTCTGGTTGCTACTGTATTCCACGTAGTAGCCATTGTAGTAACATTATAAAGCATATGGCACTCCGGTTTTTCTACTGATCCAAAATAAGGGACTACTTTATCTGGAGCCATGACCACTTCTCCAAGCAGCAATACCCCTGGACAAACAATTTCACAAATCATCCGGAGAATGCGTACAATCGTATGAACTTGCGGAAGATTCCGGCAGTCCGTGCCAAGCTGCTTCCAAATATAGGGGACTGCATCAATCCGTATAATATCAACTCCTTTATTGACCAGATTCAACATATTGCACACCATTTCATTAAACACAACCGGATTCCAATAATTCAAATCCCACTGGTATGGATAAAATGTAGTCATCACAAATTTCCCCAGTTTAGGAAGCCACGTAAAATTTCCTGGTGCCGTAGTCGGGAACACCTCTGGAACTGTTTTCTCAAATTCTGCCGGAACATCATAATTGTCATAAAAATAATAACGATCCTGATATTCTTTCTCTCCGTTTCTTGCCCTTCTTGCCCACTCATGGTCCTCCGATGTATGGTTCATTACAAAATCAAGGCAAATGCTCATGCCTCTGCTATGGCAATCCTCAGCAAGTTGCGCCAAGTCCTCCATGGAACCCAACTCCGGTTTTACCTTTCTGAAATCAGATACTGCATATCCACCGTCACTTCTTCCTTCTGGTGAATCTAAAAGAGGCATCAGATGAATATAATTCACATTGCATTCTGCAATATAATCTAGCCTGTCTTTGACTCCTTTTAAATTTTCTGCGAAAGCATCCACATACATCATCATGCCAAGCATTTGATTCCCTTTGTACCAGTCCGGCGTTTTCTCCCTTTGCCTGTCAAGTTTTTTCAGAGACGTCTTTCTGTCTTTATAAAACTCATACATATAAAAGCAGAGGGATTCAAACATATCCTGCTGATTTTCGTATAACTCGCAGTACAGCCATTTCAATTCATCATAATACTTCGAAAAACGGTCTTTATATTCTTTTAGAGCAGATTCTACATGGAGCCTCACCGCAATCCCTCCTTATAAATTACAAATCTCATTTCTCACCGGAAGAACAAAAGAAGGCGATACGGAAAGTTCATCGAGTCCCATCTCCACAAAGGTTTTTGTTAGTGTAAGGTCTGCCCCTAATTCTCCGCAGATGCCTACCCATGCCCCATGCTCATGTGCATTATCCACTACCATTTTAATCGCCTTTAGAACCGCCGGATGATGTGGGTCATAAATATGATCCAGTTTCGGATTCTGCCTGTCAATGGCCAGCGTATACTGTGTCAGATCATTCGTTCCGATACTGAAAAAATCCACTTCCTTTGCAAGTTCTCCGCTTTCAAAAACTGCTGCCGGCGTTTCAATCATGATACCTGTTTCCACATCCTGATACGGAACCTCTTTCTCTTTTAATTCTTCCTTAACTTCTTCCAGAATTCTTTTTGCCTCCCTTACTTCCTTTACGGAAATAATCATTGGAAACATAATAGAAATATTTCCAAATGAACTGGCCCGCAGAATCGCCCTGAGCTGTGCCCGGAAAATTTCGGGCTGACTCAGGCAGATCCGAATCGCACGGTATCCCATCGCAGGATTATCCTCTTTATCCAAATTGAAGTAATCCACCTGTTTATCCGCCCCGATATCCAATGTACGAATAATTACTTTCTTACCTCCCATGCTTTCAGCCACCGTCTTATAAGCCTGGAACTGCTCCTCTTCCGAAGGGAAGTCCTTCGCCTCCAGATATAAAAACTCACTGCGGAACAAACCGATTCCTTCCGCATCATTTTGCAGCGCACTCACGGTATCCGCCACATTTCCAATATTGGCATAAAGATGAATCTTCCTGCCCGCTTTCGTAACCGTTTCCTTCCCTTTCAGTTCCTGCATCAACTGCCGTTTCTTTTCGTCTTCCGCAATACGGTTCTTCATCCGCTCCATGCAGTCAAAATCTGGCTCTATGTAAACAGTTCCGGTATAGCCGTCAACCGCCGCCATCTTTCCGTTCCACTCTTTGCTGATATCAACTCCAATCACCGCTGGAATATTCATGGTCCTTGCCAGAATTGCGGTGTGGGAATTGGAAGAACCATATCTCGTTACAAATGCAAGGATCTTTGATTTATCAAGCTGGACAGTTTCACTGGGAGCCAGATCATCTGCCACCAAAATAACCGGTTCTTTCAGCGCACCCATATCCGTTCCATTTCCCAGGAGAACCGAAACCAGACGTTCAGAAATATCCTTCACATCAGCAGCTCTTGCTTTCATATATTCATCATCCATCTGAGAAAACATTTTAGCAAAATTATCCCCTGTCATTGCCACGGCATATTCTGCATTTACTTTCTGTTCGCGGACCATACTATGGATAGATTCCAGATAATCCTCATCTTCCATCATCATCTTATGTACTTCAAAAACAGCCGCGTTATCCTCTCCGACTTCTTTCAAAGCCTTCTGATAAATCCGGTCAAGCTGCCCAAGCGCCACCAACTTTGCTGCTTCAAACCTTTTTATCTCTCCCTCTGTTTCCTCAATACGATTCCTCTTAACAAGGTTTTCATTTTTTTCATAATAGAATATCCTGCCAACAGCAACCTTTTGAAAAATGGATTTACCCGTATAGCTTTCCACTACCCTGTACCTCCCTTATAAATTTTCCTTAAAAAATTTTTCTATTGCGGCAATGGCTGTGTCCTCATCTTCTCCTTCCGCAGAAACAGTAACTACATCCCCCTGCTTAATTCCCATACCCATGATCATCATCAGCTTGCCCGCATCCATCGTCTTCCCCTTAGCGGATAATGTGATTTTAGAATCAAACTTTTTCACTTCCTTCACAAGCATTCCTGCCGGACGTGCATGGATTCCCAGTTCATCAATAATTGCATATTCAAATGTTCTCATTTTATTTTCCTCCTATATCAAATTCATTCTCTTAAATTCAAAATAAACCCCATCTTCCTCAACGCTCTCGCAGACAATATCTGCTATGTCTTTCAATTCCTGGCAGGAATTCCCCATTACAACGGCAACCCCCGCATATTCCAGCATCTGCTGGTCATTCATACTGTCGCCAAAGGCGACCGTATCTGCCATGTCTGCACCATAGTATTCACAGACACGTTCCATGGCCTCGCCCTTATCCATATCTTTCTGTATAATCTCGCCATTATAACAGTCTGCATCTTCTGCATAGGGATGCACTACATAATGAAACTCCTGCTCCAGATACGGTTTTGTTTTCTCAATGTCGGCCAGATCTGTACAGATAAATCCCAACTTATATGCTCCCTTGTGGGGATATTCCGTATACGGTTTTACCCCCACATCAGAATCCAGTTCCTTCTTCATTCGGATTAACTCCGAATTGGACAGATCTGCCGTTGCACTGGTGAGGATTTCCTGAAGGCTGTCATCAATATAAATCCCCTCCGGACTCTCTATGCGGCAATAAATCCCAAATCGATGAAAAATTTCCAGGCACTTCTGGATGGTTTCTTCTGGAAGTACACTGTCGCGGATTACTTTCCCATCAATTTCTATATGCCTTCCCGCACTGGCAACCACACCGTCAAATCCTACTTCCAGAACATCCTCGCTTACAATTGGCATATTGCGCCCTGTGCTGATCAAAATCCTGTGCCCATTTTTTCTTGCCTCCCGTACTGCCCTTGACGCAAGCTCTGTCGGTTTTTCCAACGGGACAGTAAATGTCCCGTCGATATCTAAAAATACAATTTTTTTACCTGTCATTATGATTCCTCCAGTTTAATAAGCGGCTCCATGCAGTGAATCTCTCCATTCTTCATCCCCTCCACATTTTTGTAATCATCTGTATTGGCAATAATTACCGGAGTAGCCACCGGATAGCCTGCTTCCTGGATTTTCTGAATGTCAAACGTAAGAAGCAACTGTCCGGGCTTTACCTGATCGCCCTGTGCCACATGAGCCTCATAATACTTTCCGTTAAGTTCTACCGTATTGACACCCACATGAATCAGTAATTCTACTCCATCTTTCGTTGTAATGCCAATGGCATGTTTCGTATCAAACAGTGTAGAAACCTCACCATGGCAGGGTGCTACCACTTTCCCCTCCGAAGGAATGACTGCCATTCCCTTCCCCAATACTTCTGCGGCAAATGTATCGTCCGGCACCTCGCTCATCGGAATCGCTTTTCCTGTCAGCGGACTGCAGATTACACCTTTCTCTGCCTCCGGGAAAATGTCTGCAGACATATCCTCTGTTTCTTCTGCTGCAGTTTCTTTTTTCTCCAATTCTTTATTAAACTTTTTCATATTTGACATGATATATGTAAAAATAAATCCTGCCGCAATAGAAATAGCCGTACCAATCAAAAAGTTCAGCATACTGGACGCAGGAACACAGACAAACCCGACAATTCCCGCGGTTCCCGGAGCCGTGTTCAAAACATTTGTCAGAGTTACATACCCGCCTCCAAGAGCTGCACCGATCATAGCGCCATAGAACGGATATTTCAGTTTCAGGTTTACGCCAAACATAGCAGGCTCTGTGATACCCAGCATAGCAGACACACCCGAAGTCGCCGCAACACTCTTTAGCTTCTTATCCTTTGTCCGAAGCATGGCGCAAAGAGTTGCGCCGCCCTGCGCCACATTATTACAGGACGCAATCGCAAGCAGGAAGGAACCTCCCGCCGCCACCATTTGGATATCCACCGGAAGCAGGCTGTGGTGCATACCGGTCATGGTAAGAGGCGAATATAAGAAGCCCAGGACCATACCGCCCACAATCCCTAATGTATCATGCATCCACACAAAGCTGTTTGTCAGCATATCACCGGCAGTCCTCATAATCCCGCCTACCAACGTAAAAGTAACAAAGCCAGTGATCATAACGGTAAGCAACGGGGTCAGAAGATTGTCCAGAATCTCCGGAATATACTTATGCAGTTTCTTCTCCACAAACGAAAGGATATACGAAGCAGCCAGCACCGGCAGAACCGTTCCCTGGTATCCTACTTTTTCAATCGTAAGTCCCAAAATGTTCCATACCGGAATTGTCCCTTCTGTTACGGCAGTACCGTAGGCATAGGCATTCAGCAGATCACCCGAAACCATAATCATGCCGATAACTGCTCCCAGATACGGATTGCCCCCAAACATTTTTGTGGCAGAAAATCCAATCAGGATAGGCAGAAAGGCATATGCGGCACTGGCAAACGTATTAATCATAGCAGCAATGTCAGAAAGTGCCGGATAGGCTTCTACTAAAGACTGTCCCGGAATAAACAGCCCGTTTGCCGTAAGCACATTATTTAAACCCATCATCAAACCGCTGGCAACCAATGCCGGAATCAGCGGTACAAATACGTCAGACAGCGTTTTTACAAGACGCTGCAGTGGATTCATCTTCTGGGCAGCCGCCTGCTTTACTTCACTCTTCGTTGCTTCGGCAATCCCCCCTGTTTCTATGAAACGTTTGTAAACCTCATTTACGGTGCCGCTGCCGATAATAATCTGGAACTGGCCTCCATTGGCAAACTGGCCTTTCACCAGATCCACCTTCAGGATTCCGTCCACATCTGCCTTTGACTCATCTTTCAGAACCAGTCTGAGCCTGGTTGCGCAGTGGGCGGCACTGATAATGTTTTCTTTTCCTCCGACCAGCCTCAAAAGTTCTTCGGCAGACGCCTGATAGCGTTCTTCCTTTGTCATGATTCTTTCTTCCTCCTTTTGATTATATTATTTCATAGATAGCTGCTTCATAAGGACGCAATTTCATCTGTTCAAACCGGGTTTCAGATTCCTGTTCATAATTGGACAGGAGCACCCTGCCTTTTCCAAGGTAATCAAAACGTGCCGATTTCTCATAGAAATTACCTACCACCAGCCACTTTTTCCCCTTCCATTCCCTTGTATACGCAAAAACATATTCATCCTCCGGGCAGAGCAGTTCAAAAGTCCCATAAATCAATATAGGCTCTTCTTTTCGGAATCTGATAAGCTTTTTATAATAATAGAAAATGGAATTCTGATCCTTTAATGCCTCTTCTGCATTAATTTTTGTATAATTGGGATTTACCCTGCACCATGGTGTCCCTTCCGTAAATCCTGCACCTGGGCCGTTGTTCCACTGCATGGGAGTTCTTGCATTATCCCTTGACTTAGCGCAGAGGGATTTCATGATTTCTTCTTCGGGATATCCCATCTGCTTCCGTTCCCGGTACATATTGACAGACTCTACATCAAAAAAATCCTCAATACCTGAAAACGGATAGTTAGTCATCCCTATTTCTTCACCCTGGTAAATATAAGGCGTTCCCTTCATGCCATGAAGCACAGTTGCCAGCATCTTTGCAGATTCCACCCGGTACTCCTTGTCATTCCCCCATCTGGAAACGATTCTCGGAAGGTCATGGCTGTTCCAAAAAAGACTGTTCCATCCTTTCCCCTCCAATGCCTTCTGCCATTTCACAAAAGCCTGTTTTAACTGTTTCAATTCAAGGGGCTTTAAATCCCACTTCTGTTCACCCGGAACCTGATCCAACAGCATCTGCTCAAACTGAAAAATCATATCCAGTTCCTTCCGCTCAGGATCGGAATATAAACTTCCATTCTCAATATCTGCTCCCCAGCATTCTCCTACAGTCATCAGGTTTTTATCCCCAAATGTCTCCCTGTTCATTTCCTGAAGATATTCGTGCAGCTTCGGCCCGTTTTCTTTTATCTCCTGATCCGGGATTTTTCCAATGACATCAATCACATCCATCCGGAAACCGCCAACACCCATATCAATCCAGAAATTCATCATTTTCCAGATTTCTTTCCGCATCGCTTCATTCTCCCAGTTCAGATCCGGCTGCTTTTTATGATAAAAGTGCAGATAATATTCTCCCGTCTCTACCGAATATTCCCATGCATTACCGCCAAAGCAGGATTCCAGTTCGTTAGGAGGACTGCCTTTTTCCCCTTCTCTCCAGATATAATAATCCCTGTACGGACTGTCCTTCGATTTTTTTGCCTCCACAAACCACGGATGCTCATCAGAAGTATGGTTCACAACAAGATCCATGATAATTCTAATGCCACAATTTTCACATTCTCTAATCAGAGCCTTCATATCTTCCATCGAGCCATACTCCGGTGATATTCCATAATAATCGGATATATCATAGCCATTATCCGCATTGGGAGAGGCATAGACCGGACTCAGCCATATCACGTCAATTCCCAGTTCCTTCAGATACCACAATTTGGAGCGGATACCGTTAATATCACCGATTCCATCGCTATTGCTGTCACAGAAGCTTCGTGGATATATCTGGTATACAACACTGTTTTTCCACCACTTTTCTTCCACCATTCTTTTCACCTCGCTTGTTTTTCTTTGGTGATTTTAGTATACTGGAAAAAAAGCCCTGATTGCTTGCATAATTTTACTCAATAATAACACAAATTTACGATTTAGGAGTTGATGGCTATGTCACGAGCTTATCATGAAGATAAAACCCATGGTACCTCTGTTTTTCCTTTACAGGTATATTCTCACCATGACAAAGACGGATTTTATTTTGTATCACAGCACTGGCACGAAGAACTGGAATGGGTATATGCAGAATATGGAATTCTTAATTTGACTATCCACGGCAAATCCCTTGTCCTGAACCCGGGGGAATTCTGTTTTATCAATTCCGGAGCACTGCATGAAATTAAATCCGTGGGCGAGTCCCTGCACCATGCCGTTGTATTTAATCCCAGCTTTTTAGACTTTTCATTGTATGATGCCTGCCAGCATAATTTTATCCGGCCAATTACCAACGGAACATTGCTGTTTCCAACCTTCTGCTCTATGCTTTCACCAGAAGATAATAAACAAATCCTGTTCCATATGCAGGAGATTATAAAACTTTACCACACATTGCCCACCTGTGCCCTTTTAAGTATTAAGCTCCACATATTACACATGATTGAATTATTTTTTCAGGCAGATTATTTTTATAAGAATACGTTATCGCCCAAAGGAAAGGACTCCTTAAACAAATTAAAACAAGTGATTGAATATATTCACATCAATTACCCGGAATCAATCTCTTTGCAGACATTGTCTGAAATATGTTTTATGAGTCCTAATTATTTCTGCCACTACTTTAAACAGGAGATTGGAAAAACACCGATTAGTTTTATCAATGAATATAGAATAGAAAAAGCCTGCGAAATGCTTTCAGAATCAAAAGTGCCGATTTCTGATATCGCACTTTCTGTTGGATTTGATAATTTTAGTTATTTCATAAGAAAATTTCGGGAATATAAAGGAGTTACGCCGAACAAATACCGTTCCCTGTGCCTGAAATAGTACAGGGTATCTTTTAATTTAGATGCTTTCCTATTACTTCGGCAGAAAACCGTTTCTGTTAAAGTAAAAGCATCCACTGAATTACACCGTAAATATTTTTTCCCGATGACACAAAACGACTATTTTTCGGTAATAGAAAGCAAAAGAGAACTATCAACCATCCCTTTCTCCCGTTAGCATTTATACATTCATTTTTACCATTATACTCATATATAAACGCGAAAACTCCCAGCAGGTTTCCGTGATAATAAGCGACTATTGCCTACGAATATATATTATCAGGCAGAACAATCGTTCGTACCCTCGTTAATGTAAAAATGCCCTTAAAAGCACACGGAAATAATGTAACTCTAAAACCTATGCAATGCCGAAAGTGCCGTGTTTACGGGCTTTGTAGGCTTTCCGTGTCCGTATCTGCCGGGGAAGGAGACACCCTGACAAGATTCGATAATATCCCCCATATTTCAAAACAATCCATAACACCTTGCAATAAATGAGTCCTTTAATTTCGCATAAATAACGAACGAAAATAGTTTCATTCTAAAAATAAAACTTGTACATAACTGTACAGTTTTTCGCTTAAACTATTAAAATAAACATCTTCATCATAATCCACACTACTCATATCGAAATGATCTTTATCTACATCCAAGCTAACATCTGCTTCTTTATCCACTAACCCATATTTTTCCAGAACGTCTATTGTCAAGTATATATTTTTCTTTATTGTATTACATTCTTTCGCACAAAGCTCTATATCACTCGATACAATATTATGATACTTTCCTTTTCTCTTGCTGACTATTTTGTATAAATAGTAAAAGTTTTTCATAATTAATATTTTATCATTTCTAAACATTTGCCATCATAATCCAATGTTAGGATATGCTTTATCCCTATCAGAATTACAAATTTTGCAAACAAACAGGCGAAACTCCAAACAAACACGGAAACTCTTAT
>CAMXQE010000075.1 GCA_947246015.1 uncultured Lachnospiraceae bacterium
CGTTATGGATACATATTCTTTTGGCTATAATGCATCTTCTTTTGTGGATATGCCTATCAGCCACAAGGTATTTCTGGCACAGTTCGATACCATTAAAAAAATCGCAGATGAAGGTCCCTGCGTAATTGTAGGACGCTGTGCAGATTATGCCTTAAGCGAATATAAGAACTGTGTCCATTTGTTTATTTATGGAAATGATGATGTAAAAATAAAACGTATTATGGAAAGGTACAGTCTTTCAGAGTCAAAAGCAAAGGAAATGATTAATAAAAAGGATAAACAACGTCAAAGCTATTATAATTATTATTCTTCCAAGAAATGGGGACGCGCAGACAGTTATGATTTATGCATAAACAGCAGTGTTCTTGGCGTAGAAGGGACAGTCCGGCTGATTATTCAGTTTGTCGAAGATTTTGAAGGTAAAAAATAATTTTAGGAGAAACTAACAGATATGGCATGTTTTAGAGTACATACGGACCGCCTTCGCAAAGGCATGATTATAAAGAATGATGTCTACTCCAGAACCGGGGCTGTTCTCATTCCGGTTAATACTCCTGTGACAAAAGATGTGGTAATGCTTTTAACCAAGCATTTTATAGATTATGTCATGGTAGATTATCAGACAACAGCTTCCAGTCCTGCAGATATCCCTTCTCCTGAATCGGTACCGAAAATTAAGCAGCAGCAGATAGAAGAGTTTAAGGGGAGTTTTCAAATTGCAGAAACTGCACTCTCTGAGAATCTAATCGATATTGTAACGAAGGAAAAAGATTTGGATGTCCCCCTGCTTCTTGACATGCTGAATAGTATTGTGGAGAAGTCGGAAAACGAGGTCAATCTCTGTAATATGCTGTTTAAAATGAAAAGCAGTGCAGAAGGTCTGTATACGCATTCGATTAACGTTGCTTTATGGGGACAGATATTGGCAAAATGGATGAATTTTACACCGGAGGATATTGAATTAGTAGGCACCGCAGGGCTTCTGCATGATATCGGGCTGTTAAAACTGACAGATGGCGCAAACCTTCCTGCCGGTTTTACTTTCCATGAGGAACTGCAGGGAAAACATGGAAAGCATACGATACTGGGTTACAATCTCCTTAAGGATAAAAGTATTGACCTGCAGGTAAAGCAGGCGGTTCTGACACATCATGAGCGTCAGGACGGAAGCGGTTTTCCGTTGAAAGTACAGTTGCAGAATATTAACCTCATTTCCCGTGTGATTGCAATTGCGGATACTTATGATACCATGACCATGACGGAAACGGGGATAACACCCAAATCACCGTTCTGGGTTCTGAAATATTTGGAAGACAATGGATATCATAAATACGATTCTAAAATGCTTATGACCTTTATTTCACATCTTACAAATAATTTTATCCGGCATAATGTCCGTTTGAGCAATGATATGGTCGGACAGATTGTGCTGATTAATAAGTTCAATTTAACGCGTCCTTTGGTTCAGATTGGAAACAGTTTTATTGATTTGGCCGTTCGTAAGGATTTAGCAATTAAAGAAATACTGGATTAAAAGAATACTGGATTAAGTGGTTAGTTTAAGCCGCACCGAACTATTCGCAAAAGACAAGTTTAACGAATAGTTCGGTGCAGTTTTTACCGATATCTATTTTTCCCTATAATCTTCGGAACTATTATATTTCGTGATATAATTAGTATTGGAAGTAACATTGTCCCGGTGTCTCTGCATTTCTTTCCGGCGTTCCGTATAATTGTTCCGAAATTCAGCAACGGAGCTGTATTCTTTTTCTTTACGCATTTTCTTATAGCGTGGATATATACCTAGAAATATAATTAAGAAAATTATGATAACACATATAATCAGAGTTTTCATATTTATAACCATGCTCCTTCCTCAACGTGTGAATTTCCTCATTGCTCGCGGGAATCAAGCCAGATTGTAAAAGGACCGTCATTAACCAAAGACACTTCCATATCGGCGCCAAATTCTCCATGCTGCGTATCCGGAATTACCTTTTTACATTCATTCAGGATATATTCATATAATGCATCAGCCATAGCCGGTGGTCCGGCATGGATAAACGACGGCCGGTTTCCTTTGCGGCAGTCTGCATACAATGTGAATTGTGAAACAATTAACAAACCGCCGGATACCGCATGTAAATCTAGGTTTGTTTTGCCGTTTTCATCTTCAAAAATTCTGAGTCCCAGCAGTTTTTTTATCATTTTATCTGCAATTTCTTCGTTATCTTCAGCAGATACTCCTACAAAGACAAGAAGTCCCTGCCCTATTTCACCTATTGTCCTTTTGTCTACCCGGACAGCGGCATGTTTCACACGCTGTATCAAAAAACGCATATACTACTCCTCTTCATTTTCTGTTTCATTTCCTGTTTCATTTTCTGTTTCATTTCCTGTTTTTTTCCCAGCTTCTTTTTCCTGTAAATATTCTTCATCTTTCCCGGCTCTGTTTCTGTCTTTTCCAAATACATGACCAACGATGCTTTTTCGTGTGGAAAAGTCAGAAGGATGTTTATGTTCCTCATGCTTTTCCGGAAGGTATGGATGAAATTCCGTACCTTCAATAGAACCTACATTCAGATATTCGGATGTTTCCGTAGGAAGTTCCTTCTTGGCAAGCAGAGAATTGACGATTGCCCTGACAGCCGCGTAAAAGACCGCAAATACCGGTACTCCTGCTACCATTCCGAGAATGCCAAACATACCGCCAAACAAAGTTATGGAAAAAATAACCCAGAAACCGGATAAGCCGGTGGAATCACCTAAAATTTTCGGTCCCAGGATATTGCCGTCAAATTGCTGTAGAATCAGGATAAATATAATGAAATACAGACACTGTAACGGATTTACCATTAAAATGAGCAATGCACTGGGAATGGCTCCTAAGTATGGCCCGAAAAACGGAATAATATTGGTAATACCTACAATAACGCTGACAAGTATCGCATATGGCGTTCCCATAATGCTTGTTCCTACAAAGCAGATAATACCGATGATAATAGAATCGATGATTTTCCCGACAATAAAGCCGACAAATGTCTTGTGGGTAAAGCGTACATCCGATATCACGGCATTGGCTGTATCCGTTTCAAAGACTGCATAAACCATTTTCTTCGCCTGTCCGGCAAATAGTTCTTTGCTTCCTAATATATAAATCGAAATAATAAAACCGATAATCAGGTTCCACAATGTCTTCAGGAAACTTAAAAAACTCAGGGAAACATTCCTGATTAATTCATTCATCCTGGGGAGAACACTCAGATTCAGGAAATTATTCAGCTCAACCGAGTATTTATCCAGAAGTTCCATAACAATAGACTCAATATCGGGATTGTCTGCCAAAAGCTTTGTTATCCAGACTGTCAGATTATTAATATAGATAGGGAACTGGAATATAATGCTTTGTATACTTCTGATTAACTGAGGAATGACTGTTGCAAAAAAAGAATACAATGCCAGCGTTACGATAATCAGCGTAAGCAGGATGGACAGCGCACGCACTCTTTTTTTATTTTTCTTTTCCGCGATATTCACATTGCATTTCATGCAGACAGGAATAACGCATTTCTTTTCTACTCCGTTTAAAAGCGGGGTAAGTACATATGCCATAAGCATTCCATCCAAAATCGGCATCGTAATTCCTATAAAAGCGCGGAATCCGGCAGAGATATTAGCGCGGTGAAATAATAAATAGTAAAAAAGGATACTGGCCGCGATGACAAGAAACGCGGTAACGCCCCATCGAATATATTTCTTATCAATATGGAATTTCATATCTGGTACTCCTTTTATCATAATAATTGAAGCAATGCTGGTCTATTTCAATATTATACCACATTATTTACAATAGAGGTATGGAAAATGCCAAAAATTAGTCAGACAGCAGCATCCCAATATTGTATTTGAAGTTATTTTCCTTTATAATTAAAAATCAAAGACATATATTTCCGGAGGATAGAGAAATGAAGCTGCAGCAGGTATTAAGCTATGTGCGGAAAGCTGTTGATGATTATCATATGATTGAAGAAAACGACCGGATTGCCATCGGTATTTCCGGAGGAAAGGATAGTCTTACACTCCTCTACGCGCTGCATGGTTTAAAGCGTTTTTATCCGAAACCCTTTCATATCCATGCGGTAACGGTTGATTTGGGATTTCAGAACTTAAATCTGGATGAAATAACGGCGCTTTGCCGTTCCTTAGAAGTAGAATATACGATTGTGCATACGGATATTGCAAAAATTATATTTGAGGATAGAAAAGAGTCCAACCCCTGTTCTTTATGCGCCAAGATGCGGAAAGGCGCTTTAAACGATGCCATTAAGCAGGCCGGCTGCAATAAAGTCGCATATGCCCATCATAAGGATGATGTAGTGGAAACTATGCTGATGTCCTTAATTTTCGAAGGCAGATTCCATACGTTTTCTCCTGTGACTTATTTGGACCGGACAGAACTCACTGTCATACGGCCGCTTTTATATATGAACGAAGCCGATGTCATCGGTTTTGTAAACAAGTATGACATACCTGTTGTAAAAAGTCCCTGCCCGGCAGACGGCTATACGAAAAGAGAATATATAAAAAATCTGTTACGGCAGTTAAATCATGAAAATCCCGGCGTGAAAGAACGTATGTTTACTGCAATCAGAACCGGAAATATGAAAGGGTGGCCTGCATTATAATATGGAAAACAAGAAAAATTATCATGATGAACAGAATAAATTAAACACCCTCCGCATGAGGAGTGTACTCGAAGAACTGCCCTCTTTCTGCAAGCAGTTTTTCCGCGGAATCGAAAACAATACTTCTCCCAGAACAAGACTGGCTTATGCATATGATTTGAGGGTGTTTTTTGAATATATGCATGAGAATAACAGTTATTGCAAAAAAATGAACATTCAGGATTTTCCTTTATCTATCTTAGACCGGATTACACGGGAGGATATCGAAGAATATATGGAGTATATCAGTTACTATCAGAAGGATGACCGTGAAATAACCAATGATGAAAGGGGAAAATCCAGAAAGCTAGCTTCGCTTAGGAGTTTTTATAACTATTTCTTTCAGTCCGAATTAATAGAAAAAAATCCTGCAGCTTTGATTCCCATGCCCAAACTCCATCAAAAAGAAATAGTCCGGCTGGACGCCGATGAGGTGGCAATTTTGCTTGAGCAGGTAGAGGACGGTGCGAAGTTAACCAAATCCCAGCAAAAATATCATGAGAAAACAAAGGTACGTGATGTTGCACTCCTGACGCTGCTCCTTGGAACCGGAATCCGTGTATCCGAATGTGTCGGATTGGATATGGAAGATGTGGATTTTAAGAATAATGGCATTAAAATCCGGCGGAAAGGTGGTTATGAAACTGCCGTATATTTTGGTGATGAGGTGGAACAGGCATTGCTGGATTATTTTGAACAGAGGAAACATATCATTCCCTTATCAGGACATGAACATGCGCTTTTTCTTTCCATTCAGAACCGGCGCATTACGGTACGGGCTGTGGAAAATCTGGTGAAGAAGTATGCGTCGAATGTAACTTCACTGAAGAAAATAACGCCTCACAAACTCCGAAGCACTTATGGCACTTCGCTTTATCGTGAAACCGGAGACATATATTTGGTAGCCGATGTATTGGGACACAAAGATGTCAATACTACAAAGAAACATTATGCTGCCATAGAGGATGAAAGGCGCCGTAAAGCAGCAAATGCGGTTAAATTGCGGGAACCTTAGTTTCCCGCTGGCACGGGCGCTCCATCAGTCAGCCATGGAAAGCCGGAATTCATTGGATTCATTGGATTTCATTGGAATCATTGGAATAGTAAGGAACTATCAAATAATTTCCAATTGTTATAATATTGCTGTTAAGGCCGTTCATCTTCCTGATTTCTTCTACAAAGGCTTTTGTATCCATATCAGGAGCTTTATGTTCCGATGCAATGGACCATAATGTGTCACCGTTTTCAATTAAAACGCTCTTGTAGTATTTGAAGGTAACTTCCTTATCTTCTGCTTCGGCATTGGATAAAAAGCTGCCTGCCGTAAAAGATAAAATGATGACAAGACAGGATGTAAATATTGATAAAAGAATGTTTTTTCTGAGTTCGCGCTGCCTGCGTATTCTGTTATTCCATATTCTTTTTTCACTTTTGTTCATAATTTTTCCCTTTCTTATTCCGACTACGCTTTATTCCGGTTTTGTTTTATTCCCGCGAGCAACGAGCCAAGTGGCTGCTTAAGAGATGCGGGCATCTCCAGACATTTGCGACTGCCGCGAGGGTCAAATACCCCGTTGCTTGAAGAGGGGCTTTGATTATGTAAATTTTTCTAAGTCTCCGGGCAGGAAACTATCATTATACCCGAACAGATGTTGTGAACATTTGTTCTTTATATTTGCATTATATCGAACAAATATTCTGATGTCAAGCATAATCAGAAAAAAAATCGAACAAATTTTTGGAATATATGTTTGCTTTCAGATGCTTTATATGTTATACTATTTATGTAGTATACTTTTAAGTCAGGGAGGAAATATCATATGGGATATGGAAAAATTACGAACAAACAAAAAGAAATTTTGGAATATATTAAGGAATGTATTCTTGCTAAAGGCTATCCGCCTGCGGTTCGTGAAATATGTGAGGCGGTGCATTTAAAGTCTACCTCTTCCGTTCATTCCCATTTGGAGACTTTGGAGAAAAACGGTTATATCCGCCGGGATCCTACCAAGCCCCGTGCAATTGAAATCTGTGACGAGAGTTTTCAAACTGTACGAACCGAAATGGTCAGTCTTCCGGTAGTTGGACGTGTGGCCGCTGGCCAGCCTATTCTGGCCGAAGAAAATATAGAGAGTTATTTTCCGATTCCTGCTGAATTTGTGCCGGCAGGCGAATCTTTCGCATTGAAAGTAAAAGGAGATTCCATGATTAATGCCGGGATTTACAGTGGTGACCAGATTTTTGTTAATTGCTGCAATACTGCTTCTAATGGGGATATTGTCGTTGCGTTGGTTGACGATTCCGCAACGGTAAAGACTTTTTATAAAGAAGACGGACATATCCGTTTACAGCCGGAAAACGACACAATGGAGCCCATTATCGTGGATGATTGTCAAATTCTTGGCAAGGTATTCGGTATTTTCCGTTTATGTCGATAGAGTGAAAAAACAAATACGACAGATGCATACGGCGGGTAGGGAGAGAAAACTTCCCTACCCGATTTTGCAATATTTATTCATTTATAAAACGGACTTTCATATAGGCTTTAATCTCTTCTACACACCTTTCAAATCCGAGTTTGGAACTGTCCAGGCACAAATCGTAATTTCTTGCATCTGTCCACTCCCTTCCGGTATGGTACTTATAATACTCTGCTCTCCGTCTATCTGTTCTGGCAATATACCGCTCCAGCTCGCGGGAGGACATACTTACTTTTTTCGCGGCCTGTTCCATACAGTAATCTTTCGGCGCATGTATAAATACGCTGAGCACATTGTCATAATCCCTCAGCACATAGTCGGCACAACGCCCTACAATCACGCAGGATTCCTCTTCCGCCAACTGTTTGATGACTTTTGCCTGGTAATTAAACAGATTATCATCAGACACAAAGTCTTCGCTATCGGGCGGGATTAACTGTCCGGTATATACATTTTTCACTATTTTCAGCAAATGAGTGAATTTTACCTTTTCATCTGCGTTGACAAAGAGTCTTTCGTTAATGCCGCTTTCCTCTGAAGCAAGTTTCAGCAATTCCTTATCATAATAATGTACCTGAATATCATTTGCCAGCATCTCGCCTATGGTACGTCCTCCACTGCCATATTGCCTTGCAATTGTTATGACTACCTTATTATTCATACGCTTATAAACCTCCATAATCGATATTGTCCATACATCAGGCTTCCCCAAGATAAGCTTTCTTAATGGAATCGTCATTCAAAAGGTCGTCTGCCCTGCCTTCCAATACAATCCTTCCTGTTTCCAGTACATAAGCCCGGTCTGCGATGGAAAGCGCCTTTTTGGCATTCTGTTCGACTAAAAGTACCGTCGTCCCTCCGGAACTTACTTCCTTTATAATATCAAAGATTTCATTTACGAAAATCGGTGACAGACCCATAGAGGGCTCATCCATCAAAATAATTTTCGGATGGGACATCAGCGCCCTTCCCATGGCAAGCATCTGCTGTTCTCCTCCGCTCAGAGTTCCGGCCATCTGATTCTGCCGTTCTTCCAAACGGGGGAACCTTTTATATACCTGTTTCAGTGTCTCTTCTATTTCATTTTTATCTTTTCTCGTATAGGCGCCCATACGGAGGTTCTGCAGTACGGAAAGCTGGGCAAATACACGCCTTCCCTCCGGAACATGAGCCATTCCTTTGGATACGATTTTATAACCGGGAATTTTAGTGATATCCTGGCCTTCAAAGGTAATGCTTCCCGATTTGGCAGCCAGCAGTCCTGTGATTGTATGGAGCGTTGTCGTCTTTCCGGCGCCGTTGGCTCCTATCAGTGCAATTACCTCACCTTCATTGACATCAAAGGAAATTCCCTTAATTGCCTGAATCACACCGTAATATACTTCCAAATCCCTGATTTCGAGCATAGCCATTTCCCGTTTCCTCCTATTCACCTAAATATGCCGTAATTACCTGAGGATCATTGAGCACATCATTTGTCTTACCATGTGTCAGGATTCGTCCGAAATTAAGTACTGTGAGTTCCTCACAGATACCGGAAACCAGTTTCATATCATGTTCAATCAGCAGAATTGTCATATTGAATTCTTCTCTCACGAAACGAATGGTATCCATTAACTCACCTGTTTCATTCGGGTTCATGCCTGCCGCCGGCTCATCCAGAAGCAAAAGTTTCGGTTCGGTGGCAAGAGCGCGGGCTATCTCCAGCTTGCGCTGTTTACCGTAAGGCAGATTGGCTGCCAGATAGTCCGCTTCTCCTTCTAAATCAAATACTTTTAAAAGTTCTGCGGCCCGTTCGTTCATTTCCCGTTCTACCCTGTAATATCTCGGCAGACGGAAAATCCCCTCCAAAGTACTGTAAGGATGGTGATTGTGCAGCCCTACCTTTACATTATCGAGCACGGTCAAATCCTTGAATAAACGGATATTCTGAAAAGTACGGGCAATACCCGCCTTATTGATTTCGATAGTCTTTAAACCGGTAATATCCTTATCTTCCAGCCTGACAATGCCTTCATCCGGTTTGTATACGCCGGTCAGAAGGTTAAAGACCGTTGTTTTTCCGGCTCCGTTAGGCCCTATCAAACCGTAAAGCTGTCCCTTTTTGATTGAAAGGTTAAAATCATCCACAGCCCTGAGGCCGCCGAAGGAAATGGTTAAATTTTTTACTTCCAGTAATGCCATCTTATTTAACCTCCTTTTTAGATTTCAAACCTGAAAAATATTTTTCCTTGATACGCTCTTTCCATAAGATTGCTTTCGGACTCCAATTCAACAGCATCATGGCAATCAGTACAATTGCATATATCAGCATACGGTAATCGCTCAGACCCCGAAGCAGTTCCGGCAGCAATGTAAGGACAACGGCGGATATAATGGAACCACGGATATTTCCGATACCGCCCAGTACTACATACACAAGAATCATAATGGACATATTATATCCGAAGTTTTTCGGAAGAGCGGTCAGCGTGGACAGATTATGTGCATACAGCACTCCTGCAACTCCTGCAATGGCGGCCGAAATGGAAAATGCCATCAGCTTATATTTCGTAATGTGGATTCCCACCGATTCCGCTGCAATGCGGTTATCCCGGATAGACATAATAGCGCGCCCGTCTCTGGAATGAATGAGATTCAGAATGATTGCCAGAGAGATAAGAATCAATATGATTCCAACGGTAAAACTGGCATCATGCGGGGTTCCCGTGATACCCTGCGCACCGTTGATGATTACTTCCCCCTCCTCTTCCAAATGCAGGGAAATGGAATCTTTCATGGAAAAGTGGAATCCGTTCCGGTCTCTTCCAATATAAAGTACGTTCACGAGATTCTTAATGATTTCTCCAAAAGCAAGGGTCACAATAGCAAGATAATCCCCTTTCAGCCGGAGAACCGGAATTCCGATGAGGACACCGAAGATGCCTGCGGCAACTGCCCCGATAATCAATGCAAGCAGGAACCGGATGCCATCCGGCATAGCGCCCTGCATACACTTTGAAAAAAACGCTCCTGAAAATGCACCCACGCACATAAAGCCTGCATGTCCCAAACTCAGTTCCCCCAAAATACCGACTGTCAGGTTCAGGGAAACGGCAAGCATAACATAGATACAAAGCGGTACCAAAAGCCCTTCCATCAGACTGGACATATGGCCGCCTGCCAGCAGTATCTGTACGATAAGATATGCCGCTATTACAAGCAGATAGGTAATCAGATTATTTTTCGTTGTTTTATTTAATTTAAGCTTAGAATTCATTTTATTCATGGCAGCACCTTACACCTTCTCCTGAATATTTTTTCCTAAAATGCCGGTAGGCTTAACGAGAAGAACTATAATCAGAACCGCGAATACGATGGCATCCGCCATCTGCGAGGAAATATATGCTTTTCCTAAAATTTCGATAATTCCGAGAAGGATTCCTCCTATCATAGCTCCGGGTATGGAACCGATTCCCCCAAATACTGCGGCTACAAAGGCTTTTATTCCGGGCATGGCGCCTGTATAAGGGGTCAGGGACGGATAGGCGGAACAGAGCAGAACGCCTGCCACTGCAGCCAGCGCCGAACCGATTGCGAAGGTAAGGGCTATGGTACCGTTCACATTAATTCCCATAAGCTGCGCCGCTCCTTTATCTTCAGAAACCGCGAGCATGGCCTGTCCTGCTTTTGTTTTATTGACGAATAAGGTCAGGAAAATCATAATGATGATTCCCGATATGATAGTCACTATCGTTTCTCCCGATATAATCAGCTGCCCTTCCGCCAGTTTTAAGGGCGGCACGGAAACTACAGAGGTAAAGGATTTGGTATTTGCACCAAATATAAGCAGCGCCGCATTCTGAAGAAGATAACTTACGCCGATTGCCGTAATCAACACTGCCAAAGGCGATGCAGCATTACGCAGGGGCTTATAAGCAATCCGTTCAATAACCATACCGAGAACTGTACATACAGCTATGGCTATTACAATTCCTAAAATCGGAGGAAGCCCATATGTACTGACAATCGTAAATACGACAAATCCGCCTACCATAATGACATCTCCGTGGGCAAAATTAAGCATCTTGGCAATGCCGTATACCATCGTATATCCTAAGGCTATAATCGCATATACACTTCCTAAACTGATACCGTTAATCAAGTAAGAAATAAAACTCATAAGAAACACCTCTTTGTCATTGATACATTACGAGATTAAATTATACCATTAAATGCTTGCAGAATCAAGAAAATATAACGGTTTCTGACTCGGGAGTTTGACAGTTGAATATTAGAAAAAACGCCTGCAGGTCTTATAAAACC
>CAMXQE010000076.1 GCA_947246015.1 uncultured Lachnospiraceae bacterium
CCGGGTGTATCGCCAACGCCCTTATGGAGCGTGAGATTTCCGTGTGCATGACGAATTTTGCCTTGATACTCAATGACCTTGCCGCCAGCTACAAGGGCAGGAACGAATACATAGACCGCCTTTGCCGCTTCCCTCTGCTTATCCTTGACGATTTCGGCATGGAGCGCGGCACGGAATACGGGCTTGAACAGGTTTACAACGTGGTTGACAGCCGATACCGCAGCCAAAAACCGCTGATAGTCACAACAAACCTCACACTGGAGGAATTGCAGCACCCGGAGGACACCGCCCATGCCCGGATTTATGACCGTCTGCTTGAAATGTGCTGCCCGGTATTCTTTACCGGGGAAAACATCAGAAAAGCCACGGCACAGGGGAAAATGGAACGGTTAAAAGGACTGATGAACGGAAAGGAGAGCCTATGAACAATGACACCAGCAAGACCAGCCGCACCGCCGCCCCTCTGGACGTGAAGCCCGACCTTGTGAAGCGGATAGGGAATACCACCTTTGACATTCATATCCATTTCAGCGAAACGAGCCGGGAAACCTTTACGGACAAGGTAGTGCGGCTTATCGAGAACGACAAGGACAGTGTAACCGATTGATAAGAAAATACACTTTTTCTTATTCCCTACTTGACATTACCAAACGGAACAGTTCTCTCACCATACTGCTGTATGTACTTTACTCTGTCAATTCCTTGATTTTAGCCTCTTTCTCTTCCTTTGTGATAAGGTTCATATCTGCCAGTTGCTGTACTTTGCGGATTTCCTCAAAATTATCATATTTCTTTTTCGCTATGGCAAGCTTCACCTCATATTCGGACTGTGACATAAGTTCCATTGCCAGTGCTTTATCCAGCTTTGCTTTTTCTGCAAGATATGTTTCCTCCGCCTGCTGTTTCTCCCTGAGAACAGATTTATTCTTTATCTCTTTTTCAAGTTCTATGATCTGCTGTTCCAACTCTTTCTTTTTCGTCATCTTGGGGTCCATCAGCTTTAACAGGTCGCTTGCATCTATACCGGGCATATCCCCGGTTTCAAGGACATAATCAATGTATCTTCTCCCTATCTGGACATAAAACGAGTCCAGTTCCTGATTGATTACATTAACCTGTGACTTCAACTGCGCAAGTTCTGTCTGCTCCTGTGCCGCCACTGCAGCAGAGGAACCGACCTTCGCCGCAGATGAAGCAACATTCTTTCCTACGTTTGATGCTGTCTGTGTCAGTTTGTCAAAAAATGCCATTTTCTTTTCCTCCATATATTGTGTATTTAAAATTTACATCCACATGCTTCACATTTCCATGTTTTACCCAAATCGCCTGCTCCTAAAATGCCGAACACACCAACCTTTACAACCTTTCCTACATTGGATATTTTAGATATAGATGAGGAATGGCACACCGGGCATTCTTTATGCGGCTTTAAAGCCTGATACTCCTGTACTCTCTCCTCTACTTCTTTTTTGTGTATTTCTTCTTTCTGCGCTATAATGCTGTCCCTCTGTCTGCCTGTAATTTCATCATATTCAGCGGACTCTCTGATTTTATTTTCAAATTCCGTCCTGGCAGACTGAGATAAAAACATCAGCCCTGTCTTTGTCAGAAACTCGCCCGGAACAGGTTTTAAAGAAATATCACATACCGGACATACAGCAGATTCCGCTTTTTCATTTCTGATTAGTCCACATCTTGCACAATATCTAAACATTAGACTATTCCTTTCTCTTCACTGTCTTAAAATTATTGAATGATTTTCATTTGTTTGCTTTATACGAACTTTCTATACATCTCTTGTCCGATTTTCTATTGAGTATATCATACTTCCTTTCATTTTGCAATATTATACTTTGCATTTGCAAATAAACCCATTGTTTATGCACACAATAATCTACAATATACTTTTATTTGGAAAGGAAATCATATGGATAAAAAGGTAAAGTATTCAGATAAATATATACGCATTGGACTTAACATTGCCTATTATAGAAAACTGCGCGGTATGACTCAGCTACAATTAGCAGAAGCCGTCAACATCAGCAGAACACACATGAGTAACATTGAGGCTCCCAATATCCCAACTTCGGTATCTTTGGATACACTCTTTGAAATAGCCGAGGTTTTGGATGTTGATATTACCTCTTTATTTGACATAAAAAAATAAGTAATCATCTTCAAAACAGCAGATACCACGAAGAAAACTCCCACATGGTATCTGCCTTTTTAAGATATAATCTCCTGCCTGTTCTCTCACTCTTTCAGAATCACAAGCTTATTCGGATAACACTCCACACGAACGCTGCACCCAATCTCAAAGCCACACTGTTCAACCCAATTTCCCTGAATGATGAACTGCGGAACATTTTTTCCGCTGTTAATTGTAGTGGAATAAGCTTTTATCCTGTGAATGCTTCTCCCGCCGTCTGCCGCTTCATTGACTACTGTTCCGTCTGTCCGAAACTTCTCCATGACCTGAAACATCCTGGAAAGTATGATGTCCTTTCCATAATTACAGGGCTCCATAAAATTATAATCCTGCTTTCTTTCCTCCCGCTCCCGGATCTCTTCAAACAGGATATGCCTGTTCTTATGCAAAAAGCCGGACAGCATCCAGAAATTATCGAGTCCATAGAGCGCATCCGCCACAGAGTAAAATTCTCTGACCGGCAGGCTGGCATCTGAATAATAGCAGGAAAATTCCTTCTCTCCCGCCATCATCAGAAACCGCACCTTTTCCATAAATTCCCTCTGCTCCATCACAGAATGAAGCCTTGTGTATTCATTTAAAATATACTGATTCAGTTCACGGCTCATGCCCCGTTTCCTCCTGTTCCTTTTTTCTATGCTCCCTAAGGTATCATCTCAAAGGGCAGGCACTTACTTTTTCTTTTTCCACGGCTCCGCTGCACGGTTGATTTTATCCGATTTCGTACGCTTCCCGGTCTTTGCAATCTCATACACTGTTGTCACGCTGGTAAATCCCAGTATAAATAATAAGATATTTGCTGCCATAGTCTCACCTCCTAAAATCCATACTCCAAAAACAACTCTGTCGCCACGATCACTGCTCCTGCGGTCAGCATACCAAAAATGAAATACTGCATTTCTTCTTCCTCCTGTCTTTCTCTCTGTCAGACGGCTGAATACCGCCTGTATAAACTTTTTTCGTTACCTGCAGACGGCAACCTCCGCCTGCTTAATCCCTCTCACACCGCCTCTGTAGCTTCCGGATAAATCAGCACAATCGAATCATCTGATGATAACAGATATAATTCTTCCCGCCATAGAATCGCGCTGTCAGCCGTACCTTCTATCTGTCTGGAATATTCAGATAAGTCTTTATCAAGATGGTAGAACTCCATAAGCTTTGAAATATGATTTTTGTAAGTCTGCATATCTCCAAAGAACAGGATATAGCCTCCCATGCCAAAAGCACTACGGTTGCCGCCATATGCTCCGTCAAGCATGTCTGTCAATTCTTCCATACGGCGCACCACTTTCTGGTCTGTCTGTTCCGATTCCAGAAAATCTTTGACGATCTCCATATCCAGATTATTTTTTATCCGCTGATACATCCCGCTTCACCCCCTTTCTCTTTTTGCCGATTTCTGTAGAAGCTTTCTCACTGCTGTCAGCGGGAACCGCCTCTGTATTTCTGTCAGAAACTTTTTCATCATTCTCCGAACAAACAGCCTCTTTCCTGTCGCCCAAAGCTTTCTCACCATTCGCCGCAGGAACAGTTACGTTACTGTCACCAGAAACCGCTCCTTTCTCTTCTTCTGAAGCTTTTTTACTGCTTCTGGCAGAAGCCTTTTTCTCTGTGCTTTCCAGTTCATTTAATACCTTCTCCAGAGGAAACGGCTGTAAACTCCATACATCTTTGGAATATCTGAGTCCCAAATACAAAGGATGCACACCGTCGGCTTTCAAATTATTTGTCACAATGCACTTTACCTGTTTCGCCAGCCCTTTGTCCTTTATCATGGTGAGAAGGTCTGTTTTTGCCTGTATGGTCTGCCTGTGGCTGATGAGCGTATTCCCCCACGCAACCACAATGTCATAGCCTCCGATATCCTGTTCCTCCAAAATCTCTTCAATATAAGATAAATTGTTGTCATCCTCCGATAGCTGGCTCACTGTCGGCTTCTCTGAAAATACTTTTGAATACAGGTTCACGATTCTAACCTCGCCCCAGCCTAACTCCTGCACATGGTTCATCAGGTGCATGGTAGATACATCCATATTGCCGCACTGATCGGCGGTGAGCGTGGGGTACAGCTCTATGACTAAAGCTTTTTTCCCTTTCTCCGCCCATTTTCTGCGTATCTCATAGGTGTTTATGCCGTCGTCAGAACCGACTGCGCTTATGTCCATACGAAATGTTTCTGTAACCATCTTCTGTCCTTTCCGACACAAAAACAGCGGCAACGCTCTCAAAATGCGTGCCACCGTTTCCTGTGCCTCTATGTTCTTACTGCTCCCTGCTATATCATTTTCTGATATAGACCTCAATGTTTAAATCTTTCCACTGATTCTTTCTGATAAAATTCCCGTACTGCTTCCTGTACGCCTTTGCTTCCTCAAAACTCAGATGGAATGTATCATAAAGAATGTAATCTTTTTCTGCAAATACCGCAGCCTCCTGTATATCGCTGTTCAGATACCATCTGTATATGCCCGCCTCTGTCGGAGTGACCCGTTCCACTAACGTATCAATCAGTTTATCGTCTATCTTTTTCCTGTTCAGGTCACAGGCATTTTCAAGCACCTCTGTAACCCTTGCAAGCGTGCCGCTCACATCCTCTGTGCTTTCTTTTGTGTCCTGCTGTGCATAAATTTTCAGCTTTTCCTCAACCTCTGCCATGCGCTCCTGAATCTGGCTCTGTTTCACCGTAAACTGGCTTTCCTCTATCTTATTATCGAGACGCATATCCAAAAGCCGCTCCATCCTGCATTTCAGGCGGTCATGCTCTCTTTTTAACCTGCCCTGTTCGGTACTGCTTTCCTGCTCCTGCACATAATCATCTGCAATGCTCCCGATCAGTACGGTCACTGTCTCTTTGGGGTTGCTCCATATCCTGTGCAGGATGCTTTTCAGCATAAAATCCAGTTTCCATTCACAGATTGACGTCACATCACAATAGCCGGAGCCGTCAAGCCCGTTGGCAATGCGGTAGCTTTTCTTTCGGTTATTGATCTGGTTCCAACAGGTATAGCCGCAGCACTCTTCACCTGACTGGTTGACCCTCCACTTATATTTGTGGAAAGTCCTGCCGCATTCACATACAAGCACCCTGATCCAGCGGTCATCAGAACGCTTTTTCCCTGACACCCCCTGTTCCAGAAGCGTCACTTTCTTCCCTTTCAGCCTCTGCACCCTGTTCCATGTTTCTTCGGGGATAATCGGCGGGAAATTCCCTTTCACATACTCATACCGGGAGCGGTCTTTCACCGCAACCCTTGTATGGTCTAAATAGCTTGTGGTATGGGACTTATGGTAGCCGATATACCCCGCATAGGTCTTGTTATCCAGAATACGCAGGATCTTTGTGGCATCCCATTTACAGCCTGACCTCGCCGTCTCCCTGTGGAGTGCCTGCATTTTTGCGGCAATGGCTTTCACTCCCATTCCCTCAAGATAGAAATCATAGATCATGCGAATTGTTTCTGCATCTTCCTCCACAATCTCATAAGTATTTTCACTGGAAGTCTTCCCCCTTACAAGCCTGTAGCCGAGAATATTTCCATTCCCATACAGCACCCCTTTCTGGCGGGAAATGCTCTGCCCCGCAAGCACCCGGTCGCTGATATGCCGGGATTCCTCCTGCGACATGGCTGACATGATCGTGAGCCTTAATTCCCCGTCATTTTCGCAGGACCAGATATTATCATTGTAGAAGAATACTTCAACACCCATCTTTTTCAGTTTCCTCGTATAATTAAGGCTGTCTAAAGTGTTGCGTGCAAACCTTGATACCTCCCTCGTACAGATCAGGTCAAACATACCCTTAGAAGCATCTTCGATCATGCTCATAAAGCCCTGACGCTTTTTTGCCTGCGTCCCTGTAATCCCTCTGTCTACATATACATTGATCTTTTCCCAATTTGGATGGTCTGACAAGATACTCTCATACCACTGCATCTGATTTTCCAGTGCGTTCATCTGTGCTTCGTGCTGTGTGGATACTCTGCCATAAAAGCAGACGCGCACTTTATCGTCCTGTGATGTACGGTATTTATTGCTGACATTCCCATGCAGCGTTTTCATTGCCAAATCGCCCATCTGCCTATGCAGCCTCCTTTCCTTTATATCGTTTTATGACTTTATCATAGGTCGGCTGGTTGATGACTTTACTGCATAACAACATTTTAAGCAGACGAACGCACAATGCGGTCTCCATCTGGATACTTTTATGCTGCTTTTCCTGCATATTCACTCCTTTCCTGCACCTGTCAGTCATCATAGATATAATATACATTTCTATGTCTGCTTCAAACTGACTGACAGGGCAAAAAATAATTATTTCAGGTTTCTTTGTGAAAGTTGCGGCAGTTCATCTTTGCCGCTTTGTTTATCAAGAATCTTCTTCTGTCGCAACTTTCGCTAACTTCTTCGCTTTTTTTATTGTAATTTCTTTGAATGTTCCTATATTTTTTACATGGTAGGTGATGCCGTATTCCGATTGAAGGTTGCTCTTCGTTTTATCCAGCCTGCACCTTAAATGGTTCGCCGTTTTAGGGATCACGGTTGACGGCATACCGTTTTTATCTGCAATATCAAGAAGATCAATCAGTAATCCCGACATGGAGTTTATATATTCTTTTTTGCCCTGCATCAGCTCTATGACACAGAGGGCAACCACATCTTCATCCAGTGTGCGCCGATTGATATTTTTCTGGTTCTCCCATAAAATATCAGATACCTCTTCTTCCGAAATGCCTAATACCCTACCTACTTTCACACAGGCGACATGAAAATCTGCCATCCTGATTTTATTTCTGACCTGCACCTCTTCCGTATCGTTCAGGGCAGCCGCCAAAATATTGAAGCAGGCTCCGAGCATTTTCGGTCTGTCTTTTTCAAATTCTGCCCACAATTCTTGCTCCGTCAGAACCTTATCAGGAGCGATCCTTTTTAAAGTGAGAATGACGGAACGGTCTAACAGGTCGCTTTCTTTCGCAACTAACGAAACCCCGTTGACCGCAACAATCGCCTTTAAATCTAATACAATTTCATCTGCGTTGCGATATAATGCGCGCTTTGAAAAGCTTCCCCCGGTAACTGCCACTGCAAGAGTATCCGATATTTTACGGCTAATGGAAGATAAGTTATCAAACGTTACAAAGTAGCCGTTATAAAGCCTTACCTCCAGCCCGTCACTGCCTCTTGGAATGCCGCTTCCCAGTTCGCTTGACTTAGGGTCGATCAGTTCCTCCAGCTTTTTGAAGCTACTGCTCTTGCTGGAACCCTTTTCGCCTGTAAGCACCAGAATGGGATGGTTGATCCTAAGCCCCCACAGGGAGGTCACAAGATACAGCGTAAGAAGCTTTATCTCCCTGTCGGAAGAGAGGTTGAAATGCTTCCTCATATAATCCAGTAATTTCTCCGGCTGAACCTTTAGATTCGGCTCTATCTGGTTGGCATAGTTTGCCGCATGGCGGAATATAATGCCTGATGTCTTTTCTATCGAAACTTCTCCGTCTTCAATCCATACAGCCGTACCCTCTTCCCTGTTCAGTTCGTAAGCATACTGATAGCTGTTGTTGAATACGCGTTTGCAGACTTCAACCTCTTCTGTCGTGTCTGTCCCGATGATCTCGATAATCTCGACTGCGCTCTGTACCTCCTGTACAGAAAGCACTTCGTTAAACTGGTTATAATAAAGCTTTTTCAGTTCTTTTCTAAATTCGTTGTCGTATAAAGGGTACGCGGCAGTATTACCCTGTTGATTGTCAGTCAGACAATAATACTCTCCCCTGTTGCCCCTCACAACTTTTAAAAAACCTCCTGCGAGAAGTTCCTGCAGGTCTTTCTGCAAATCCTTAGCCATTGTTACTACTCCTTTCTTCTCTTCAACAATAATAAGACAGATCAAATACCATTTCTTTTATAAAAATCCTGTTGAAACATCCCACAGCTTTTACGCTTACCCGCATACCTTCCAGATATGACAGGTCTGCTGTCCCGTTCAGTCTGTAAATAGGAAGATTGCGAAATTTGCTGTATAAGCAATTCGTTTTCATAATGCAGAATCGTTTCTGCTCCAATCTATTCCTACCATAAAACGAGAAATAAATGGTTACTGTATGCTTCTTTTTATCAATCGTATAATCTGTTATCGTCCCATGACGATATTTCAGGCTCCACATATTTTTATTCACCCTCCTATTCAAAAAATAAATGGTGGTATTCAGTTGTCAAAGTACTGTTTTCCTGCTCTGGTCAGCCGACACATGTTTCACTTGGAACTATTTCATCATATCAATTTTAGCCTTTTGTGGCTTACCGCTTTTTCAAGAAATTTTTAAAAAACGAGCACCTAACCGTAAACCCCCTGTATTTTGCCGGGAGAAACAATTTCATTGAAAGCACCATTAAATTCCCAACAATTCATTAGCCATGTATCCCATGGACTTTTTGAAACGAAAGGAATTTTAAAATGCCAGATAACACAATATCTTTCAATTCCCCAATGTCACTAACAGCTTTATATGCCAAATGCAATAGCAGCGTCTTAAATCCTGACCTAAAAGGAACTTATGCGAGGAAGCTAATTCACTCGTTACTTGCAGAAGAATGCCATAAGCACAAGAACCGCCCATATGAACTTCCAACAGATTTTTGCTATATTTACTGTGCTTGTTTAAATTTGGAGAAAAAATCTGAAATATGTAATAGGACAGATGGACCTTATAATAAAGTTCATCTGTTTTTTTTACGCTGTAGCAATGATAAAAAGGACACAATGACATTCTTTGACATAAATGATACCCTCTCCATATTATCTACCAGCGACATTTTACCTGACGATTTGAAAAAACATATACAAGATATGCGCAAATTATTAACGGATCTGGATTATTTAGATTATAGATATCCTCATTTATTAGCAACCATCTTTCCACATGAATCCGATAAAAGCAAATTTAAAGGAAACATTCTCATGTCTCTCTGTAATTCTGACAAAAAAGCCTTTCTTAAAAACAATGGAATTGATACAATAAAAGCACAGGTCAATACGCTAATAAATAATCCTTACGAATCACAAAAAAAATAAAAATATCAAGGGCATGTTACAACTTATCAATGTAACATGCCCCCTGATCTTTTCAATCTTACTTTTAAACGGCTCTTTATGACGAAGCAGAAAGAGCCGTTTTGTGATTCATTGTATGAAACCGATTATAACTCTCACTTTGGATAAATCACCGTAATCCCATAGTCATTCGTAGTCAGATACAGTTCCGCAAACCATTCCACTCCGCCATGACTACAGATAAAGTCCTCCATCTCTGCCGTTCCATATCGAAGCCCATACTCTTCCAGCAACTCACAATGCAATATCTCCGTATTATCCATATCGCTGTCCGGCAACAGCAAAAGCACAAAGCCTCCATCATCATTTTTTATATCCCGTTTTGAATTATAAATAGCATTCAGACATTTTGCAATTCGCCTTACCTCTTCAAT
>CAMXQE010000077.1 GCA_947246015.1 uncultured Lachnospiraceae bacterium
ACTTTAAAATAGCGGATACTGGGGCATTTGTGTTCTAAAAATGGGGAAACTCAAAAAGGATTCACTCATATGCTGCAAAGTCTACACTTGATGATGTATACATATTAAGATATAATATGGCCAGAGTATTATCAGGAGAAATTATCAAATGAAATTAAGATTGGGAAAGCAATTAACTGTTTAGGAGAGTTTCCCATGTAGGAAGTATGCCGGGATATTCTATTTTGCGAAAACAAGGTTATAGGGGGATTATCGCAGAGGGATTTTGATTTTTCAAGGTGCATCATACGAATGGTATGGGAAGTTTGAGCAAAATGATTACAGACAGGAGGAGATGCTATGTACAATCCACAGCTTGAAACTTTCATCCGCGTGGCGGATGCGGGCAGTTTTAATAAGGCAGCAGAGGAGTCCTATATTACGCCGACCGCGGTAATCAAGCAGATTAATCTTCTGGAACAGTCGCTTGATGTGAAGTTGTTTGACAGGACGCATCGGGGATTGATTCTGACGAAAGCAGGGAAATCCTTGTAAAGAAAAGCGGCGTCTATGACGAGATTTGCGGTTATCTGAAGGAGACAGGGAAGGAAATCGTTGACTTTTCCGGGATTATGCCCAATCCCACATACCAAAAAGTGCAGGAGGGAGCGGCTCTTGCCAGAGAAAAGAACGTGGATTTTATTCTGGCTGTGGGCGGCGGTTCTGTAATTGACTGCTGTAAGATTGTGGCGGCTCAGGCTGTGACGGACAAGGATATCTGGGAGATGGAATTTAGGGATCATGTATTTCCGGCTGAATTTCTGCCGATGGGAGCTGTTGTCACTGCTTCCGGGACCGGGGCGGAGATGAATAACGGCACCGTTATTACCAATGAGGAAACCGATCAGAAAGCAGGTGTTTTGGGGGCATACGCAAGTTTCGCGGTACTTGATCCGGCGTACACCATGTCGCTTCCGGCAAGACAGGTTATTTCGGGCGCTTTTGACACGCTGAGCCACAGCATGGAAACGTATCTGGGGTCGCCCCGCGAGATTACCTTGTCCGATGAAATCGCGGAAGCGGTTATGCGTAATGTGATTCGCAATATCCGTGTCCTTTTACTGGATATGGATGACTGGGAGGCAAGAAGTGAGTTGATGTGGGCATCGGCCATGGCGGAAAACGGCATCCTGAAGATTGGGAAAGTGACGGATTTTCAGGCCCATCAGATTGAGCATCAGCTCGGCGCGTATACAGACTGTAACCACGGTCAGGGCTTGGCGGTCATCCATCCGGTTCTCTACCGCCATATGTATAAGGACGGCGTAAAACAGTTTGCGCGCATGGCGGAGAAGGTATGGGAGGTTCCGGCAGAGGGTAAGACTCAGGAAGAACTTGCAAAGGCTGGAATCGATGCGCTTGCAGAATTCATTAAGGAAATCGGTCTGCCGTCTACCTTTACGGAAATGGGCATTACGGATAAGGGCGTACTTAAGAAGGTTGCCGATACTTGTAATCTGACGGCAGGGTGCTGTAAGAAATTTTCCAGAGAGGAGATTCTTGAGATTTTAGAGGAGTGCTGGTAATTTTTATAGCCTCTCCTATGTCAGATGGATTGCCTTGATTGGCGCATCGATTTCCACATCTGGAAGACTGGGCGTTGGAAAAGAGGAGAATTATGCATACTCCGATTGCTCAAAAATAAAATTGCCGTTATCATCTACACCTTGAATATCGCATAGGAAAGGGGCTTCCAAAGAAATAACCGCCTTTATATCATCCCTCTGCCAGCCTGCACCAAGGGCAGCAGAGCCGCCCAAGGAGTGTCCCATGACACAAATACGTGAAATATTAATCAAGCCATATACTGACAGCCTGCTGCTTTCTTCCGCTACCTTTTCTATGACGGTATCCAATACAAAGTTTATATCTCTTGTGCGAATATTCATCCATTTTTCAAAATGCGGCAACGATTGTTCAGGGTTATCCTGCGGGCTGTCGGCGGCAATTTCTTTCATAAAATCCCCACTTATCCGAACAGTTTTACCGTTTGAGAGCTTTGTACTAAAGCATTGGCAGGTATGGTCAATGGAACAGACCACATATTCGTGGCTTGCAAGCTCACGGTAAAGCGTTTCGTTGGATGTATTAAAATGTCACTTGCTAAGAATAGTGCTTTTGCTTGTTGAAACCAAATAAAATATGACATACTGATGTCATATTATTTCTGCTATAATCAAATTGCAGCCTCACAATACGGAGAAGAATCAATAAAGCAGAAAGGGACAGAACATGATAGAAATACCGGAGAGCCTTACATTGGCAAGGCAATTAAATGAAACAGTAAAGGGGAAAAAAATTACAGAGGTCGAGACGGAACATACGAAGCACTCTTTTGCGTGGTACCATGGGGATCCATCTTCCTATGCCGGTATCATGGAGGGGCGGGAGATAAGCAGCAGTATAGGGATTGGAAGCATGGTGGAAATCGGGCTTTCAGACTACAGTCTGGTAGTGGGAGACGGTACAAACCTCCGGTATTTTCCGCGTGGGAAAAAGCTTCCGGACAGGTATCAGATGCGGATAACTCTGGAGGACGGAGACTCTTTGCTCTGTACGGTTCAGATGTATGGGACAATGTTTTTGATAGAACCTGAAAACTTCGACAATCCCTACTACCTTGCGGCAAAGGAAAAACCGCTTCCGGGAACGGAGGATTTTGATTATGAGTATTTCTCATCTCTTCGGGAGGAACTTTCCGGCAAGATTTCCATCAAGGAATTTCTGGCAACGAACCAGAGGATTCCGGGGTTGGGAAACGGGGTTCTTCAGGACATTTTGCTGGAAGCCGGACTTCATCCCAAACAAAAGATTAATACTATCCAAGGAAATATGTGGAAAAAAGTTTATGATGCCGTGATAAATATATTGGATCAGATGTGTGCGGTGAATGGCAGGGATACGGAGAAAACTCTTTTCGGCGAACCCGGCGGCTATGTTACGAAGCTTTCGAAAAAGACAGTGGGAAAACCCTGCCCCTATTGCGGAAACGAGATCAAGAAAATGAGTTATCTGGGCGGGACTGTGTATTACTGTCCGGTTTGCCAGCCGTTATCCTGATTCTTGCGGTATTAAATGCGATTCGCAGTCTGCCTGTGAAAAAATTGTATAGGGTGTAAAGGTGTATTGGGACGAAGTAAGAGATTTCGATTCAATGCACCTTTTTCTGTTTGGAATGGTTGCGCCGGAAAATATCTTATATTATAGTATAGTAAACGACATAACAAATTGCTCTTTTTGGTTCCTGCAAAGGCCGTATATGCAAGTTTCTGCAAACCCGAAAAGGCAATTTCTAAGGATGCACACGGATTTGCATGACAGGGTTTGGAATGCCGTTTTACAATATCTTGGAGGTCAGAAATGTGTTTCGTGTAGCGGTATGCGATGATGAAGAATACTTCAGAATCCTGGAAAAGAACTTGATAGAGAAATATATGGAAGAACAGGGATATGGCTGTCTGGTGGATAGTTATCCGTCCGGGGAAGAAATG
The DNA here is from genome assembly GCA_947246015.1 of uncultured Lachnospiraceae bacterium. Lineage (GTDB taxonomy): Bacteria > Bacillota > Clostridia > Lachnospirales > Lachnospiraceae > Kineothrix. The sequence continues at coordinate 3,531 of CAMXQE010000077.1, forward strand.
TTGAGCGCGGTCGGGGAATCCCTGCAATATGATATTGTATTTTTAGATGTGAGCATGGGCGGGATGGACGGAATCGAAACGGCGGGGCACATCCGCCGGATAGCTGAGGCAGTGGATATTGTATTCGTATCGGCCTATATTACTTATGCTCTGGATGGATATAAAGTCAATGCGGTACGCTATCTGCTGAAAGAGGAAGATGGGCTGGAAAATGCATTGAAAGAGTGTCTGGATACGATAATGGCCAGAAGGAACCGGCGAGGGGCGGAGTATGAAATTGATTTTCGGAATGGGAAAAAGCACGTTCCGATAGATGCGGTACTCTATGTGGAAAGCAGGCTCCATAAAGTGCTGTTCTTTGTCACGGAAGCCGGGGAGATAAAAGAATACTGTAAATATGGAAAACTGGATTTGATACAGGCGGAACTGGGGCAGTATGGTTTCTGCCGTGTCCACCAGAGTTATCTGGTAAATATAAAGCATGTGAATCATGTGGAACGGTATGAGGCATCCTTAGAAAACGGTATGAAAATAAACATTTCCAAGAGATATTATAAGGATGTGGAACGGGAATATATGAAACAGCAGGGAGAACTGTAATGGTACATAATGTGACAAGGGTTATTGCGGCGGGATGGAAAGTATATTGCTGTGTCCTGCTGTTCCAGTCCTTTGCGGGAAAAAAGAAGAGAGACGGCGGAGTGTTTTGGACGGGAGGCTGTCTGCTGATGGTTTTGGAACTGGTGGTGCAGTGGCTGCAGCCTGACCGGATTCCGGTCAGAGCGGCTGCCGTTTGTCTGGCGGTGTCCGTTGTGATGCACTTTGTGTTCCGTATCCCCTATCTTATGTCTTTGGTATTGGCCATGCTGTATTATGGCCTGCGCACCATTGCGGAATTATTTACGGAAGTCTTAGTGGAAAAGATGGAATTTACGCATGTGGGTTCCGCCGCCGTATTTTATGATGATATCCGGATGCTGGCAGGTGTGCTGATTCTATGGTGCGGCATCCGGGTACTGAAAAAATTAACAAAGGGGGAGTCCTATGAAGTTCTGACAAGCAAGGAATGGGGGATTTTATTTGTCAGCACATTCGTCACGGTGGTTTTCTTCTCGGCGATACCGGAAATAGCTTGGCAGAACGGGGAAAATCAAAGTGGTGCGATGCTGTATTTTGCCATTGGGATTCTGTTTATTGATTTTGTCGTATATTGCATGGCCAATGAAAATATGGAACGGGAAGTGAGGCGAAGGGAAGATGAGGCTTTCCGTGAAAAGGTAAAAAGTGAAATGGCAATGTACCGCTCCATGTCCGACAATTTGGACAGGCAGAGAAAAAGAACCCATGAGTACAAAAATCAAATTGCAGCAATCGGCGCGTTGGCGGCGGCAAGGAAGTATGGGGAATTAGACGCCTATATCAAAAAGATAGATACGGCCTTAAAATTCGGTGAGGATGTCATCGATACCAACCATGTGATTGTGAATGCCGTTTTAAATACGAAATACCGCGAGGCGGTAGACAAAGGAGTATCGATGGTTCTGAAAATCAATGATTTATCAAAACTGCATATGGAAGAGGAGGATATCGTGGTCATACTTTCCAATTTGCTGGACAATGCCATAGAAGCCTGCGGCCAAAGCAGGGAGAAGGTGGTAAGGCTGAAGTTCATATTGGAAGGAAGCCGGATTATCCTTTCCGTGGAAAACAGCATGATGGGGAAGCCAGTTATAAAAAACGGGAAATTGGTTACGACCAAGGGGAAGGAAACGAAGGAGCATGGATTTGGTGTCCGGAATGTGATAGAAGCAGTGGAAAAGTATGGCGGAAGATATGTGATTGACGATGGCGGCGGCAGGTTTCTGGTTGCTGTCATGATAGAGAACCCGGATGTTTTTCCTTCCAAATCTGCCAAAATATTTCCAAATCTGCAGGAGATATAAAATAATGAAAGGATAATCCGATACACATAAATAAAAAGGAAAAGGAGAAAAGGTTATGACGAATTATATTGTTATCGGGGTTGTCGCTGTTGTCATTCTTTTTGTAATTGTATATGTTAAGATGACGATTGATGAGAAGAAAGGGGCAAACAGCGAGGAAAAGCAGAAAATTAAGGATATCGTGAAAAGGGCGGTACCTGACGGTGAAACATATACGATAGCTTACGGTACGAGGGAGGAATATTCCATAGGCGGAGGCGGAAGGACGGTAACATCCACGACCAGATACTGGTATTACGGGGTGGCGTTTAAACAGGGGGATTTATATCTGGTTCCGCTGTCTTTCGAAGGCAGGGATATCAGCTACAGCGAGCCGCTTCATTTCGAAAAAAGCGGGCTCGGCATGGCAGAATCCAAGAACGGCCTGCTGACCTTGTATGGCAAGGACAGAAAAGAACTGATGAATCTTTTTGTAGTGGCAAGCAACACAAAAGATGATAAGTACCATCCGGTGAACATCCAGCAGAAGGAAGAGGCGGAAGCTTTTGTACAATTTGCGGAAGCTTTTGCAAAGGATATCAATACGGCTAACGGCATTACCGATATTAAGGCGGCGAAGAAAGAAGCGAGGAAAAATTGATTCCCGCGAGCAATGAGGAAAATAGCCATGCTTAAGAGATATAAATATCTCTGGATATTTGACGAATGCCGCGAGGGTCACATACCCCGCTGCTCTGCAGCGTTGCAAGCTTGATGCCCCGTTGCTTGCAGCGGGGTTGTTGACTCGGATAGCTTGGAAATCACGGTCGGACTGCTGTAACTGCTGCGGAATTTCCCCGGAATTGATAAAATTAAGTAGTAATAAGGGCAGAAGTATGATACAATAACATCAGTTTATAAGCAGTGATTAATAAAAGTATATAAAGCTATTCCATGTGAAGGGGAATTTATTGAAAATTAATTCATGTCATACCATTTTGCTGGATTTATATTCAATTACAATGTAGATATATTCAACTACAATGTAGATATATCCAATTGAAAAGTTTGCAATTTTGCTGTATATTTTTATATTATATACATAAAATTATTGTATGAAGAAAGCAGGGAGCGGTAAAATGAGTAATGACGAGAAGAAAAATGAAAATATGAATTATGAGACTTTAGTTGACTCATTTATGCCGCATAAGCCGAGGATTATCGTGAATCATCCGATACATCCGGAACGTTGCATGGAGGAGCAGGAACTTCTTGATGAATATGAAAGAATTTATGCGGAAAATAATATATAAGGAAGAACTAAAGAATCATAATGCATAGGCCCTTCGGCAATGGTAAGACCAGAGTCGGAGGGGCTTTTTTTATGCACACGGGCACCCATAGGAAATTTGTCAGCAAGGCTGACGGGTGCCCGGCGCAGGAGTAGGGGAAAATTATTTCCCCTACTCAATTGCACAGGGGTGCGCAAGGAAATTGATTGCTGAGCAGCACGCATCCCGCGCAGATAGCAGGGAGAAGAACTATCCCTGTTTGATTGTGTTTTTACAACAAGATTATTTTAGGATGGCAAAGGAGAAAGCGGGATGGAAAAGGAGAATCCTATTGACGGGATTTATAATCTTACTTTAGTGAGGAACAACAGCCATGCAAGAAAGCTGCATTTTGAAGAAGATGATTACATGTTTTTTATGTTGGACTATTTCAATTTTCTTCATGTAAAAAAGCTGGAAGAAGGCAGGGATGGCTATAAAATGCTTTGCGGGATTGACAGCGGTGAGGATATGGCGGCGGCTAGGAAAATAATGGGTATTTATACGCTGGCACAGGATGGCAGGAGCGCAAAGGATTTGTTCCGGTGCAGCGGGCAGAAACCGGATGAGACTTCAGATGCCCCTTTTTTGGGAATTGTCCAGATTAATATCATTGCGAATGAGCAGTCGGGCGAGGAACCGATGACCCTTGACAATGTAGCAGGCCGGCTTTTGGAATACCGCGGCAGGATTGAGGAAAGCCTGAAGGAAAATTTGGGAGAAAACGGGGATTTCCAGGTGTTTCAGACAATTACGTCAGAGGATTTTTGTGTAGTAATCAGAACTTCGGAACTATACAGGATATACGAAGCGGTTACCGGACTGATGGAGATTAAGAATCAATCAGGGAAGAGGGTTTTCTTTACTTATACGAATATTGGGATTGAGTGCGTGCAGGAAAGGGAGCTTGGAAACGGAGGGATGAAGTTTCTGCACCTGAATGGAGATGTAATCCGGAAGAATGCGGATACACAGTTTGTAATACGTTTCAGGATGGAAAACTGTGTTTTAAAGGAAGTCCAGCAGATGCTGAAGAACGGGGAAGGGGATTATAAGCTGGAGGCGGTCAACGGGCTTTTTGGCAGATATGACCTGGTGGCGCGGATTGACATACAGGAGTTTAAGGAGATTTATCCCTGCTTATGTAAGAATAAAGCAGGGTATCCCGTAGAATCATCGGATTATGGTGTGCCGGTTTCTCCGTTTATGAAGAAAATTGTGGAAGGAATGAAAAACGGAACCATTAAGACAGTCAATGTCCGTGTGCTGATGGATTTAAATACAGTTGCACAACAGGATACATCAGAGGTCCGGCCATGGTTTGACAGTGAGAAGGCGGAAAAGATTGAGAATAGAAGCAAGGCAGTGAGGGAAATGTTTGAAGAGTTCAAAAGAAATTATGGGAACCGCTTTGTGTTTAACCGGTATCGCTATGCTGATTTATGCAGTATGCTGGAAAGACTGATGAGTTCCTATAAGAATCTGGCGTATGAACTGGATACCCACACAAACTGGTTTATCTGCAATCAATATTTAGAGATATTTTTTAAGAATATGAAGTATTATATGGAAGGCGTTCGGGCGGATGACCGCAGGGCAATGGAGAAATTCATGAATGAATTTCAGGCTTTTGTCAACGCATTCGGGGAGTTTGTCAGAATTCTGCAGGACAATAACCAGCATACAATACAGGCTCCCAGATATGATATGGTGACGCCGATTGACGGGCAGAAATTCCTGCTTGCCTATGGGGAATATATGGAGCATATGCATGAGGAATACTGCAGCATGGAGTGGACGGCGGAAGGCGGCATAGTCTGCGGGGAAGACAGGAGAGAGGCCAGGGTAATCATTTATCCGGATGTTTCGCGCGAGAGGATTGAAATGATGGAGGTGGTCCAGTATGACCCGGGTACGAAACCGGAGGGATGGGAAAACGTATCTTCCCTTCTTTTGTGCGGGATTCCAATGTTTGAATATTTTGAACGGACTTATGATTTGATTCCGCTTATTTCGCATGAAATATGCCACCATATGCTTGTGCTGAGCAGGGAGGTACGGAATGGTTTCCTTATTGAAATGCTCTTTAAGGAAATATCCGAGATAATCGCATATTATATTCAGGCAAAAGCCTTTACAGGAAAATATGTAGTGGAATATGATTCCATTACCGAACTGCTGAGCGAGTGTCTGGCAGGTGTTTTGGAAGAAAATTATGCGAAGGAATATGCGGGTGTGTGGGAGAATCATGTATCGAGCCATATATCGATGGGCGTATCTACTTTCATGAAAAAAGTCCTGCGGGAAGAGGAACGGGATGAACGCTTAGGGGTCGGTAATATTTTATGGGAAAATATAGTCAGACGCTTTTATGATATTGCAAAAGAAATATATGCGGTGGACGATAAATTCCTGAAAGCGATAGATGTATGCCAAAATGGTAGAGACGCTGAACAGGTGGAAAGAGATAAGGCGGTACGGGAAGTTTATGAACTGCTTTTTCGGAAAATCAGCGAGCGGCTGCCGGAAGAAGGAGAAAGAATTAAGAAAGAAGATTTAAGGGCCAGGAACTATTGTAATATAAAATAAATAACTAGCCAAATATTTCTTCCTGTGATATACTTAATAT
>CAMXQE010000078.1 GCA_947246015.1 uncultured Lachnospiraceae bacterium
AACTGCCGGAAGAAGTCCGGCTGCTGATTGACCGCTACGTCAGTGAGCAGAACGCACTCGGCTCACGGTATGGGATGCTCGCCTATCTGCTTGGGTTTTCTGACTGCAAAGAAATGTTTTTAGGAAAATGCCAGTTCGCAGAGTTGCAACAAATGTCCTAAAATGTAAAAAAAAACGAAAAAAGGGCTTGAAATATTGGCCCTTTTTTTCGTTTCCTCACTCGTAGTAAAACCGTAGTACCCCACCGTCCCAAATGCCGCACTTTGCCCCGTTTTGCCGCACAAGTGCCGATAAATCCTAATTATCTAGCGTGCTGCCGTGGCACACAAAAAGTATCGAAATCATGTTTGTTTTTCCTCCTGAAATGCTTTGATTTGCCGTGTTTTGGCGCGATTTGCGAGGTTTGGATTTTTCGTGCAGATTGTGAAAAATGTAACGAAATTGCCAAATCGGAGCAAAACGGGGCAAGTTGATGCCGTCAAAAGTAGTAAAAACGTAGTAAGAATTGGGAAGTTTTACTACTCTTCATGATTTACCATCTTTATTTTACTTGAACCGCACACAGGACATACTTTTGGCTTTTGCATAACCGCTGCATCATGATCCTGCATCAAACAGTCTGTACAAAACAAATATTCTCTACTGAACAACGCTTTTCTTTTAGCATAAAGTTGTCGCATGATTTCCCATCTCCCCGGATTATCCCCAATAATAAAATCCGGTGTTAAAAACAAAGATGTTTTTATTTTTAGAAAAGTATCATCAAATTCAACTTCCTTATAGTCGTAATCATCATAAAGAAAAATCACATACCTTCTTTCTTTTTCTTCATGCCACTCATAATCTTTTACAGATAAAATCCAATATTGAAGAACCTCCTGCAGAAACTGCTTTTTCTCTGCATCTGTCATATCAAACATATTTATGACATCAAATAGATATTCTAATTCTTTCTTTGCTTCTATTTCATCATAAAGCACATCAAATGCAATGACTTGGGATATATAAGGTCGTTCTATCGTATCTGGCAAATCAGTATCTGCACCATCTTTTTTCTTCAATTTCATTATTCCAATAGGAGCTATTAAATCTACAATTCTGTCATTCTTATATCCATATAAACATTGCCCATAATCGTTTTGCATTTCATCACTATTTATTGCTTTACTAAAACAAGATACATAATACGTTCTTGTTGCCGTAAAATCAAGATTTTTTATCCAATCATACTTAATCCAAGAAGTATCCTGAAAAAACTCTGGAACAACTTTCTGCTCTCTTTTATCATTTAATAGTTCAGTTTTTTTCATCCAAATTTGATGATTGGTTATACTTGCCTTAGCAACATCTTTAGGTAAATATTTGCATATATAATCCTCATTATAATTATTTCTTGATTTTAAAATGAAATTGCTTATTTGCATAATCAATACCCCTTTCGTGGGACGCACGATGGGTGATTGATTATTCATTTTTAATATTTTAGCTTCCAGCTTAAATAATTCCAATAGCTCTTCTCTTGTAAACTCCCAAATACGCTCCTTTTTGCTTCCGTGCATATTACTTATGTCATATAATAATGAAGAATATGCAAATGCTATGGAATCTATTTCATCTTCTGTCTTGCTTTCTTGTAATACCTCGTTAACCACAGAAAGCAATTGTTCAGCAAATGGAAGTTCTTTTTCAATTGTATATTTCTGATATGTAAAATGATAAAGTTTCAAAGAAAGCAGGAGACCTTTCTCATATGCACTGATTCTTGCTCCTTCCTCATCGTTAACGCCTAACACTGGATTACACCATGACATTATTTTTTGCAAACGGGTGGTTTCAGCTATTAAATCATAGAGATATACTTTTAATGAATTTATTTGATGTGCCGCCCCAATCATATAAAGATAATTTATAGTTGCAACCTCATATTCCGTTACTCTCATTAATCCAATTCCCGTAGATTGATTTAAGTCATGATTACAAACCAACGATAACAACACTTCTCTTGTTTTATATGACGGATTTTTCCTAAACTCTTTTACTTTTTCACATATTGCTTCAAGAGCCCACTCTCTTGCATTTGCTGGCCAATCCTTTGGTTTTTCAGCCATTTTTTCTTCTATTTCCATAATTTTTACTTCCTTTATTTTACAAATTTAGTGTATATAGTAGTATATCATAAGCCTCTTTATATTTCCAACAAAAAATGCCCTGCCGAAGCAGGGCGCATAGCCTTTCATCTTATTAAATCGCCCGGAACATTTTCTGTGAAACGGGCTTCTCCTCTTTGTTCTTTTCCAGTTCCTTTCTGGCATTTTCCAGTTCCTCCATCCTTTTTAGCTCATCCGTTGCATCTTCCAATCCAAGATGCGTGTAGGTGTTCAGCGTGACTCCGATATCGCTATGCCCCATCAAATATTGGAGCGTCTTAGGATTCATGCCGGACTTCGCCATATTGCTGCAGTAGGTATGGCGGCAGATATGGGGTGTTATATTCGGCATCTGCACCCGGTAGATATCATTGTACCTCTTGACCATGTGGTTGAATCGGTGTTCCCAATGCATGGCTACCTCCGGGTAGCCGTTCTTGTCCGTGAAAAGGAATCCGGCATAGCCATCCACCACCCTCTCGCACTTCGGTTCTTCCCTATCTTCGATGATCGTCCGGAAGCACTGTGCCACATCCTCTGTCATGGGCAGCTTCCTTGTTCCGGCATTGGTCTTGGTGGATTCGATGACCAACCGCATATCGGAAGTCCGCTGGAGCTGGTGGTCGATGTTGATGACTTTGTTTTCCAGGTCAATATCCCACAGCGTCAGACCGCAGAATTCCGAAATACGCATCCCTGTGTGGAAAAGGATATAGACCACTTCGTAATACTTGTAGTAGACATTGTCGTCATGCACGAATTTCAGGAACTTCCGCATCTGATCCTTTGTAATAGCTTCCCTCGTCACGCTGTCATTGACCACCACTCCGGCAAGTTCAAATCCGAAGGGATTTTTCAGCAGCACGTCATCGTCAACCGCCATCTGGAAAGCGGGACGCAGGACTCCCCTCACGGTCTTGACGGTGCTGTACCGCCGCCCGTCCTGCTGGAGCTTTATAAGGAACAGTTTTGCGTCCGATGTCTTGACCTGTGAGATCTTTTTGTCATTAAAAGTTTCGCCTTTGAGGACGTTCTGTACAAACTTATAATTCATGAGCGTGTTTGGCTTGACTGCCGTTTTCGTTGCAAGGTACCGCTCCACCAGCTCTCCAACCGTGATGTTCTTCCCCAAAGGGTCCGAAAGGGAATCAAGATCATACCCAATCTGCTTCTCCAGCTCCCGCAGAGATAAGCAGGGCTTCTTCCCAACCGGAAGGGTATCTGTCGGTTCCAGCCGCCAACTGTACACAAAATGCGGCTTGCCGTTAATATGGTACTTAAACTGGTATTTCCCGTCCGCGCGGATGGATTCACCCCTCCGCAGGACGCGGTGCTTGGAATCACGCCGTGTCTTTGGTCTTCCCGCCATTTAAAAGCCCCTCCTTTACCTCTGGGTTTTCCTCCAGATATTTTTCAAACTCTTGCCGCAGAATGAGCCTGCGTTTTCCATACAAAGCAGTATACTTTTTACATTTCCCGTCTTTTAAGAACCGGTTAAACTTCCTCCTGCTGAATCCGAAGTATGCAATCGCCTCCTCCGGGTTCAGCACATCTTTTTGTGCAAGTGACGGTTTTCTCATTGCTCCATTTCCTCCTTTCCCGCCAAAAGTGAATTGATATAATCTTCAAATCTCATACGGATAATCAGGTAGCGGTTCCCCATGAGAATGGCAAAAGAGTCGGTATTGTCTTCTGCCAGCCTTCGCATTTTCTTAACTCCGATGTTGAAATAAAGCGACGCTTCCTTGATAGTCAGCATGTATTTTTCGCTGATCGGCATTTCTATTCCTCTATAATCCGTTTTGTTATAGGCTTCTTTCATGCCATGAGTCTCCTTTCCAACTGCTGGATTTTTCGGTCATGACATCTATCACTCTAAAGCCGGGAAAAGTCAACTACTAACGGCAAATAAAAGAGATTTATAACGCAGAACATTCCTCCACAAATTTCTCGAATTTTGTGCGTATGATGAGATACCTGTTCCCGCTGAAAACAGCAAACCGTCCAGTATTATCCTCTGCCAGCCGCCGCATCTTTTTTACCCCGATATTGAAATAGGCTGATGCCTCTCTGATGGTCAGCATATATTTCTCACTGACTGGCATCGTCACATTTTCATTTTCCATTGAGTTATTTCTTTCCTGCATAAATTGAACCTCTCTTTCCATCTATATCCGCGCTGTGAAATCAAGCGATATCCAGCCATTTCTTTTTTCTCCGTAGGCTTTGAGCAGTCCCCACTTTGCAGCTCCCTTTCCATCTGCTTCCTCCACAATAGTGAACACGCCGACGCCAGTAAACTTCCCTATCTTGGCATAGCCCGTTCCGGGGCCTTTACGGATGTTCAAATCGGGGATTGACACGCGCACCATGTAAGGTGCGGAAAGGGTAAGGCTCTCCATGAACTGCACCTTTCCTTCCTCCGTAACGGCTTGCAGGATGGAGAGTATCTTCTCCCCATACTTCTCTCCCATTGCCCATCCCTTCCCCTGCGGGTTTTCCTCCTGCCCAAGCCACTCCACATAAGGTGCGCAGCCCTTTGTGACATAACGGAAACGGGGATCAATTCTTTCATTCACAAGGGCATCTGTAGAAGCGTATGCTTTGAGGTGCTGCACCTGCACCCGGATGCCGAGCTGCGGCGTGTCAAAAGAAAGACCTGCTTTGCCCTTCTGTGTCACTCCAAGCCCGCAGAAATTATTCTGCGAAAGTGTAACCGCAGAGCCAGAGAAAGTAAAGTTCCCGGTTTCAAGACAGGACTGCGCAAAGGCGATATCTCCCCTCACGCCCTCCGCCTCCCCTTCCGAAAGGTACAACGGGATCATTTCCAATACGGACTGTGCCACGGATGGATTTTTCTTTTTCAGATAGGATTGCATCTGCTCCGCTGTCGCCACAGCCTTTCCCATAATGGCAGTAAGGGAATCCTCCGCTGTGCTTCCCTCCATTGCCACCTTGATGTCTTTGCGGAACTGTGCCATAGTCAGACCAAACTTAGACCAGAGATGCTCCACATCACCGTGGTTGCTGGCTATGCCCCGTCTGCATCCCTCTGAATGGGAAATCACCACACCATCTGCAAGCGGGTCTAAATGGAACTGTTTGCAGAGATGTGCAAACAATTCCACCGCATATTTATAGGTGGCAAGCACATGGGTTTTGGTGTTCTCCCCGTCCCCGATTTCTGTCCATAACGCACCACCCATATATTTGATGGTGGCAGGCTCCGTCATCTCCACGCCGATGTGGGTATTGTTTGCATCACCGCCGCAGTGCCAGCCCCGGTGTTCCCACGGAAGCAACTGGTACACATCCCCGTCCGGCTCAATGATGGCGTGGACGCAGGCATTCGCGTCTACCCTGTTCCAGTTCTTCATGAATGCGGATGCCTTCGGCTGCGGGCATCCCACTGAGTGGATCATAAGACCTTTTACGGAGATCGTGCGGCCTGTCTTGTAGCAACCGGACTCTGTAAGATAATTTTGAATCAGATTCATTCCATTTCCCTCGCTTTCTGCACACGAAAAAAGGCACCAGTTTTTTCACCGATGCCTCAAACCAAAAACTCCATTATTTCTCTTTTTCCTCCCGTAACTGTTCCAGTACCGCTTTCAGCTTCTCCGGCACGGGCAGGCCAATCCGGGCGGCGTTCTCCAAGATGGAGATGCCCTCATTGGAAAGGTAAAAGAAGATGACCGCCGTCCGCAGGACACTTCCATCCCCGATGATGTGGGTGTCAACGATATGCCCCACTGCCACGAGACAGAAAATCACCACTTTCTTAAAGATGCCCCTGAACCCCACCTCGCTGGAAAGCTGTTTCTCCACTGCCGCCGCCATAAGGCCCGTGGCATAGTCCACCACCACAAATACCACCAGTGCATAGAGGAAGCCGTCAAAGCCTCCCATAACTGCACCCAACGCACCGCCGAGTGCCGCAAACGCATACTGCGCCGCTTCAATAAAATTCTTCATTCCAATTCCTCCTTCATCAAAAAAAGCACCCTTAAGGTGCCGCCAATGTTTACGCGCATTCAATATACCGGATGAATGCTTTTCCATTTCCTTTGTTCACCCCTGTCTCGGTTTCCGCAGGGTAATATTTCCCATTATGTGTGAAAGGCGCAACACCGTCTATATAACCGGAACCGCCTGCGCCGGACTGTCCCCGTATACCATAATTTCCGGCAAACCACCCGCTCCCGCCACCGGATTCGGCAACATTGCTGTAAGAATAGGACGGAGCAACACCAAAGTTTGTGGAGGGGCTGCTCCCGGTGGATATCTGCCGCCCACCCAGAGCACCATCGGAGCCGTTGCCGCCCCGCTCACCGCCACCGTCACCGCCCTTATGGACTGTGCCATTTTCGATCCCGCCACCTCCGCCTCCGCCTGCCACGATTAGGACATTGCTTCTGTTTGCATAATTCAGCCCACTGTTATTACTATATCCCAGCACACCGGACAGGGTTGCCACATGGGTGCATCCGCCGCCTCTGGCTCCGTACTGTTTACCGCTTGCATAGGAATTTCCGCTCCCACCACCATTTGCTCCTGATGTACCGCCATTATAAACATACACCACTTCATCCTTTTTCATCTTCAGCAGCTCCATCCCCATAGCAATGCCGAGCTGCCTTTCTTCCTCGATTCCCTCATTTAAGAACTGGGGGAATAAAAGGTGCGGCGCAATGGGCAGATACCCTTCCTCCACCGCCATGCGGCTGTAGGCCGCCGCTTTCCCCGCATTCCCTTCCATGTCACCCCGGAAGGGGCTGCAGATAAAAACCTTCTTACGCATCCGTCCCTACCTCCTTCACCGAAAGTTCCTCCACGCTGCCTCCGGGGACAATGATCGTAACCCGACGCATCTCACCGAACAATCGCCGGAGCAGGCGCTCGCGCATTGGTACAGTCCTGCACCAGACGATACCGCCGGAACCCGGTTCTTTGGTATAGCTGATCTTCAAGCTGTGTTTCATCTGCCTTTCACCTCTTTCTGAGGGTGCTTGTTTTTACTGCCCTCACTATTAGGTCACGGGAAAGGCAAAATGTAAGGGTCTGATTAAAAATTATTTTTAATTTTTTTATAAATCCGGTCTAAGCGGTCATGGATAGCCGCATGGGATACCCCTTCTTCACGGGCAATATCCGTAATCTTCCGTTCTTCAAAATAAACTTTCTCCACCAGCTCACGCTGGGCAGGAGACAGAGCATCCATAGCGGAAAACAGCCGCGCCATATCCTCCCGGCGCTCTGCCGCTCCTTCCGTATCCTCTGCCGAAGCAAACACTTCTCCATCGTAGTCCATGGGTGACGAGAATAATAGTAGTATGCATTCTCTCTTTGATATTCATAAAGGTACTTAAAATTGCTTTTGCATTTACATTATCAAGGCTCCCTGTCGGCTCATCTGCCAATATCAGTTTTGGTGCTTTAATAATTGCCCGGCAGATTGCTGCTCTTTGCTGTTCCCCGCCCGATGATTGCTCCGGATAGTTATTTTCGCAATAACCAATATCTACGCACTGCAATATATCCGCATATTTTCTTTGTATCTCTGTTTCACTCAACTTTTGCAATGTCAGAGGCAGGATTATATTCTCTTTCAGTGTCAGACCTTCCAGCAGATTGAAATCTTGAAACACATAGCCAACAGTCATCTGGCGGTAAAGATCATAATCCTGCTGCCCATAATCCGCCATGTTAGATCCATTGATATAGACAGTTCCGGAAGTCGGCTTTTCAATGCCCCCTAATATCTTTAGCAGTGTACTCTTACCACTGCCAGATGAACCCATGATACAAAAAATTTCACCTTGCGGAATATTAAGGGTAACATTGGATAAAGCAATTTGGGCTGCTCCTTTTGATTGGTAAGACTTTGAAAGGTTATTAATTACTATATGGTATTGCATATTCTCTCTCCATTTCTTTTTCATATTTCAGTAAAATGGCTTAACTCTAAACAAGTCACTAAAATCCTCGTTTCACAATACCAAGATGCTTGGTTGCGTTCCATATAGCCCCCTTTACATCTGTGCAACCAGTAGTGGAAATTTAAAATCAGTTCGTAGAATTCCCAAAATCTCAGCTTTTTTGTCTTACTTATCTAATCCTCCAACATTTACCAACGCTGCCCCATGCACTTCCGTCTCCGCTTTCGATTCCTTCTCACACCTGCGGTATACATCAGTATCTCGTCCCCGTTTTCATCATACACATAGACTGCTCCCCAATGTCTGTATGAAAATCTGTCATAGTTAGGACACGGCTTTTCCGATCAATGGTAAAGCGGCGGTCTGCCATTTCCATATCTCCATACCCGTCATAGACCTCTGTATGCACTTCAAAAGATAAAATATTGATAATAAGCTGCTTTTTCATGGCATTACGCTCTGCATAGGGAAAACAGACGTTATAAACCTCTCTCGCTGTGTCTGCCACTGCCGGGCGTTTATCGTGCGTTTTTGATTCCAGCCATTTCTTTTCACTGTCTGAAAGCCGCCGCATAGGGAGATTCATCAATCGGTTTATATCCATTGCCGCCGCTTTTTCAGCAGCGCTTAAACGGGAACAGACTTTACAGATATGGGCAACGTGACCTTTCCCGGGAAATTTTTCATTTGCCTTGTACTCGCCGCATATTTTACAATAATGTCCATGCGGGCAGTTCTTCTTTTTCGACATACCAAATTCCTCCATTCCCACCTTTTATTATACCGTAGACTGGAAAAACCTCAAAGAATACTATGGTTTTTTTTCCCATACCCTCGCTTCCATTTCCTCGCTCATCTTCCCGTCAATCTCCATATCGGGTAGCTTTGCCGCAAGCTGGGCAATCACTTCCATCGCCTGCGGATTGCCTTTTATTTCGGGGATATAGTCTAAAATCTCCAAATCAATCCGCCTGCCGGATAATATATCCATTTCCGTATCCTGATACGGTTCATCACCCGGTTTATGAATACTGATACCGATAGCGGGTATCCCGTTCATACGCTCCGGCGGTATCTGCTGCTTCATTGGGGATAAGTGATGCATCGCCACTACATTCTTTTTTGATTCACTCAACCATAAGTTTGTAATGAACTTAAAAGGGCAGCTTGAAACAGCCAAAGCGGAGGTAAATAAGCGTTTAAAAGAAAGGCTGCCGGGGGAGATGTGGAAAATACTATGCCGAAAAAGGCAAAAGACAAAGAAGAAACTTTATAACCATTCCGGGGAGGAC
>CAMXQE010000079.1 GCA_947246015.1 uncultured Lachnospiraceae bacterium
TCTTTCCAATCCCAGTTGCTGCCCAGTCTCGCAACGCCCTGGATTTTTATGATTCCATTGTACGTTTTCGTATCAGGAATCAGAATATCCATCGTTATATATGCGCCTTTCTTCAATGCCTCCGGTGTAACTAAAGCAAGGTTGTACTCACTATTTCCCTGTGCATCCGTTGCCTCATCCCAGGTAGAGGAACTGTTAAAAGCCACATCCTGGCCTAACATCTGCGTCCTTTCCGGAATTGTCACCAGCGCCCCATCCGCATCCTGCGTACTTACTGCAGTGGGTTTTGCAGGTTTTTTCTTTGGCGGCATATTTGCCGAAACCGATTTCGTGCCTTTGGCCGCATTATCCGCAGCCTGCGGCATACTCTGTGCGGTTTCTGCCGTCTCTGCCAGCTGTTCTGCCGCCTGCGGAAGTTTCCCTGCCGCATAAGCCGACGTACCCCATGCACCCCATAAGCTCGAAACCAGCATTGCCGCACTCATGAAAAATGCACATTGTCTTATCTTTCTTCTCATTCTTTGTTTCTCTCTCCCTTCAATTTTAACTTTATTTAGCTAAATTTAGCCATTAACTAATAAAGTTATTTTTTTGTTACTTAAATTCTACCAAATTAAGTCAATCGTGTATATTGGTAGTTTTTAATAAATAGAATATAAATTATATGTGCACTTTTCCTTATTTTCCGCTTTTACATATTCTAATAAACTTATTTTAGCCTTTATAATAAATTATTTTAAACTTATATTAACTTTATTTACTAATAATTTTTCCGTATTTTCGCCGTCAGCTTTCCATGTGCATCTCTGTGCAATCGAGTAGGAAAGGTTTCTCTCCCTGCTCGCCGCGCGGGGCATCCGTCAGCTCTGCTGACATACTTCCTTTGGATGCCCCTGTGCAATTGAGTAGGGAAGCTTTTCTCCCTACTCTCCGCGCGGGGTGCGTGCTGCTTAGCAGCTAATTTCCTTACGCACCCCTGTGCAATCGAGTAGGGGAAATCTTTCCCCTACTCCTGCGCCGGGCACCCGTCAGCTCTGCTGACACACTTCCTATGGGTGCCCGTGTGCATAAAAAGAACCGGAAAGATATATCTCTTTCCGGCGTCCATCACCCCGCTGCCAAAATCTGTTGAAATCCCGGCCATCAGCCGACCTTCAGCTTAAACTTCTGCAATTCGCGTTCCGTATTCACTTTATCTATCTGCGCCCCAAGGCTTTGCAGTTTCAAATGGAAATCCTCGTATCCGCGCTCGATGAATTTAATATCATCCAAAACCGTAATCCCCTCCGCTGAAAGCCCCGCTATCACAAGCGCTGCCCCCGCCCGCAGGTCAGGAGCCGTAATGCTGGCTCCGGTATACCGGTCCACACCGTCGATAATCGCGGTATTGCCTTCCACTTTGATGCTTGCCCCCATTCTCGTCAGTTCATCCACATATTTAAAACGGTTTTCAAAAATACTCTCCGTTACAATGCTCGTTCCCGATGACAAGCCTAAAGCCACCACAATCTGAGGCTGCATATCCGTCGGAAAACCGGGATAAGGAAGCGTCTTTACATGCGTATGTCCCAACGGTTTGGACGCCACGACACGTACCGCATCATCCGACTCCTCCACCTCACATCCGATTTCCAACAGCTTCGCACTGATGGATTCCAAATGTTTCGGAATTACATTCTTCACCGTCACATCGCCCTTGGTCACAGCCGCCGCAAACATAAAAGTGCCTGCCTCTATCTGGTCCGGAATAATGGTATACTCGCTTCCGTGGAGTTTCGACACCCCTTTAATACGGATTACATCCGTACCCGCACCTTTGATATCCGCTCCCATGCTGTTGAGGAAGTTAGCCAAATCTACTACATGGGGTTCTTTCGCCGCATTTTCAATCGTCGTCTTCCCTGTTGCCATGGCAGCCGCCATCATGACGTTAATCGTCGCCCCTACCGAAACCACGTCCAAATAAATATGGTTTCCCCGCAGTTCCTCCGTTTCCGTAATGATAAGTCCGTGCTCAATCCTGACATTGGCGCCCAATGCACGGAATCCCTTAATATGCTGGTCTATGGGCCGCAGACCTATATTACAGCCGCCCGGCAGGGATACCTCCGCTTTTTTATACTTTCCCAGCAAAGCCCCTAACAAATAGTAAGAAGCCCTGATTTTCTTAATATAATCGTCTTCTATCGTAAGATCGTGTATATGGGATGCATTAATCTTCACCGTATGTCTGTCGATACGGTTTACGATGACTCCGATGCTCTCCATTGCCTGAATCAGTACCTTTGTGTCCCGGACATCCGGCACGTTTTCTATTAATACGGTTTCATCCGTCATCGTTGCGGCCGCAAGAATAGCAAGCGCTGCATTTTTCGCACCGCCGATTTCTACTTCCCCCACTAACGGATTTCCACCCTTGATTGCATATTGTTCCATGGTGTACCCTCGATTTAATCTTCCTTGTATGCCAGCCGCCCGAAAAGGCACGGCTGCCATTTTTCTATTCTAATTCGGCCTGCCGCATATTGCCGCCGCAGAGCCTAAACATATAATCAGCTTATTAATCCATCTTTTTGATTATACCATAAAATATCCATTTGTAAATAATTCATTTTCAATGGCAATGAAATCGTAACAGTTCAGCTTCCGGCCGAACTGTCACCGGAAGTCCGTTTTCTTAGTTCAAATACTTTAACGGATTAACCTGCGAACCGTTAATCAGTATTTCAAAATGGACGTGCGGACCCGTGCTGACTCCCGTATTGCCGCTGAGGGCTATCTTCTGTCCCTGTGATACAGTCTGCCCCGGCGATACGAGCACTTTGCTCAGGTGTCCGTATCTGGTCTGCCTGCCGTCTGCATGATTGATATATACCACATAACCATAGCCGCTGCCCCAGCCTGCTTTCGCCACAGTACCTGCCGAAGAAGCCATAACCGCAGTTCCTACCGGCGTCGCCCAGTCTATGCCCTTGTGATACGTGCTGGCTCCCTTTGTCGGTCTGCTCCTCCGTCCGAAATTCGATGTCAGCCTTCCTCCTGATATCGGTTTGATATAAGTAGGCGGAATCTTCGTACCGCGTTCTACAATCTTGGGAACCGCTTCGTAGGTAACTTCTTCCTTCAGTATTTCCCTTCCCGTCTCCGCACGGTCACGGTAAGACACCTCCGCCACCACCTTCCGGTGCCCCGCGGAAGGTTCCTGCAATGTCTTCATATCGGTCGTATACCAGTCATCATTATCCACATAGATAACTTCCGCCTCATAATCCTCTTCATAATACAAGGTTTCCCTGCGCTCCACGGACAATTCCGGCTCCGGCACCGTCACGATAATCTCGTCTCCCACGCGAATCATGGAATTTTCATTTTCAATGCTCTCATTCATTTCCACCAGCTTTTCAATGGTGAGGTCATTCTCCAACGCTATTTTGGACAGACTGTCTCCTGATACAACTTCGTAAATCTGATTTTTCTCCTGGTCCTTCGTCACCTCCTGAATGGCATCCTCCAAAGAAGTCAATTCCTCCTCCGCCAGATAGGATTCCACCACTTCTATTTCATCTCCGAATTCCAGCGATACCAGACCTAATTCATAATCCGAAAATTCTTTTTCCTTTGCCGGCTCCACCGCATCGAACATTTCATCCAATGCTGCATAAATTCCTACCGACGCAAAGACTTCCTGCTCTTCCTCTTCCGCTTCTTTTTCCTCTTTGGAAAGAATGTTTGTGGTAAGCACATTCAGTTCCCTGGTCGGGTCCAGCACAAGCTCCACATCATATGCGTTTTCCGTATCATATTTATCGATAGAAGAATGCAGTAATTCCAACACTTCGTCCTTGCTGGACAGATTCACGGTGTATTCATTGATTTTTACCGTATAAGAACGATGAAGCGTCTGCTTTACATTTTTCTGCAATACCTGAACCATACGCCCTGTGACTGTCTCTTTGTCATCGATATGCCCCCAGAACACTTCCCTGCCTTCCAGTTCCATATTGCTGTCAATAAGCACCAGTTCCTCCCCATCGCCCGCCATAATCTTGCGCGCCTGTTTCAGACATTCCTCCGCGGTTTTCCTGTCATTCACTTCGCCTACGGCTTCTCCATTCAGTATCACCGTAAACATATTATCCCCCGTACTTTCTATTTTAATATATCCAGGGATAAAGAATATGCTGACAATTACTGCCAATACTGCTACCTTAATTTTCCTTATTTTCATTCTCTTATAATATTTTGTTAATTTTATCATTTTTATACCCATCCGTCTGTTCAGGCAGACTTAACCATCCAGCCAAACCATTCGTAAAATGCATCATAATTTAGTAATAATTTTGTAACATTCTCATTCTAACAGCATTTATTTCCCTTGTAAAGAAAATGTTCGGAGTGGTAGAATATTCCTTACGGAAGAACAAGAGCACCCGCGCAACCCAACCGTGCATTCTGAAATTGAAACCGAAAGGAGATTTCCCATGAACCCAACGCAAATCATCTTCCACATCGATGTAAACTCCGCCTACCTGAGCTGGAGCGCACTGAAGAATCTGGCAAACGGCTCCGAAACCGACCTGCGGGAAATTCCCTCGATTATCGGAGGGGATATGGAGAAACGGCATGGCGTGGTACTGGCGAAATCGATTCCTGCAAAAGCATATCATGTAACTACCGGGGAACCGATTGTAAATGCATTGCGGAAGTGCCCGCATCTTGTCATGGAGTCCCCGGATCATGAGTTATATAACAGGCGTTCCAAAGAATTGATGGATTTTCTGTCCGAAATCTGTCCCGATATCGAACAGGTCAGCATTGACGAATGCTATATGGATTATACGCCGGTAGCGGAACGGTACGGAAATCCCGTGACAGCTGCGGAACATATAAAAGATTCTATTTTTGAGAAATTCGGTTATACGGTAAACATCGGGATTTCAGACAAGAAAGTACTGGCGAAAATGGCCTCGGACTTTAAAAAACCAAATCTGGTCCATACGCTTTACAGCAATGAAATACGTGACAAAATGTGGGAGCTGCCGGTCTCCTCCCTGTTCATGTGCGGCCGTTCCAGTGTAGAAACATTGCGGAAACTGGAAATCCTCACAATCGGCGACCTGGCACGGGCCGATAAAGGAATTCTGTCCGCCCATCTGAAAAGCCATGGAATTACCCTGTGGGAATATGCCAATGGCATCGATGATTCCAAAGTAATTACAGAACCGGCAGAGGTGAAGGGAATCGGCAATTCCATCACCCTGAAGGAAGACGCCTGTACCAAAGAAGACGCTTACCGGGCTCTTCTGAGCCTTGCAGAAAGCGTGGCAGGCAGGCTCCGGGATTCCGGACAGTTAGCCGGAATGGTCAGTACGGAAATCAAATACAATACCTTCCGCTCCGTATCCCATCAGACCACCTTTACAGACCCGGTCTGCACGACCGATACCATTTACAGAACCGCCTGCCTTTTATTCGACGAAATATGGGATGGTACTCCCGTCCGGCTCCTCGGCATCCGCACTTCGAAACTGGTATCCATGGAGGCACCGGTGCAGCTGAGTCTTTTCGACTTAAACGGAGGGTACAGTACAGCATCAGCTCCGGAAACCGTCCCTCTTCCTACCGTTAAACAGCGGAAACTGGACGACGCGCTGGATTCAATAAGAAAAAAATACGGCGCAGACTCTGTCATAAGGGGCAGCCTGCTCCACAAAAAAGAGGATTATAAAAAACATTGATTCTGTACGCATCCCTGTACAATTGAGCAGGGAAGGTTTCTCTCCCTGCTCTCCGCGCGGGGTGCGTGCTGCGCAGCAGCTAATTTCCTGACGCACCCCTGTACATAAAAAGCGCCAGTTATTTTTTCCTGACGCTATACCCAAAGGTTCCCAGTGTCTCACCCAGCGATACATAGGAACCATGAGAGTAAACAATTGGCTCCGCTTTATCAAAGCAGAACTTGTTTTTCTCATCCATATACTTTTCATCTGCATGTACTGCAACTACTTTTGCAATAAACATATCATGCGTACCCAAAGATTTCTTATCCTCCACTACACACTCTATATTTACCGGACTCTCACCAATCAGCGGTGCTTTCACTACCTCCGCCCTGACTGGCGTAAGTTTCATTTTTTCAAATTTATCTACTTCCCTGCCGCTGACCACACCGCAGTAATCCGTCGCAAATACCAGTTCCTTCGTAGTCAGATTAATGACGAACTCCCCGGTCTCCTCTATCATGTGATAAGAATATCTCTCCGGCCTGACAGAAATCGACACCATCGGCGGGTCGCTGCAGACCGTGCCTGTCCATGCCACGGTAAATATATTTTTTGCACCCGCCTGATTGGCCGTGCTAATCAGCACCACCGGCAATGGATACAGCATATTGCCCGGCTTCCAACTCAATTTTCCCATATGCATTCATTTCCTTCCATTACTTTGTGCTGCCCGCTGCATCACATAAAATACCTTTTACATATTTCCTGTCAAATGCGCTATCAGAAGAATCAGATTCCCTGCCGCAGCTGCCAGTGTAGCAATGCTGAGAATAAACATCGTTTTATTCCGGGAAGCCGCCTGACGCCCGCTTTCCATAATCGTCTTTGTCTGTTTCTCCAGTTCTTCTACCACAACTGCCTGCACGTTCCGATATACTTTTACATTCTCTTTGTGCGCAAACTCATCGGATTGTCTGAAAAGCTCCTCTGTTTTCTCCCTGTCTCCTGCAAAAGCCTCTTTCATCTCTTCCAGAATACGGCGGATTTCCTCTTCATTTTCCTTTAGCTGCTGCACATCGCCGCCATTTCCTTTCAATTCCTGAAGCAGTTCATGCACTTCACCGCTATTGCCTTTCACTTCCTTCAGCAAAGCCTGTACATTGTCGCTGTTTCCCTTTGTTTCTTCCAGCAAAGCCTGTACTTTCCCACTGTTCCCTTTCATTTCCTGCAACAGTTCCTGCATCTGGCTGCCGCTTCCTTTTACTTCCTTTAACAGTTCCCGCACTTCGCCGCCATTTCCCTTCATTTCTTCCAGCACGGCCTGTACATCGCTGTCATTCTTCCGCAGCTCTTCTAACAGTTTCTGCACTTCACTCTCTTTTTCTTTCCACTCTTCCAACAGCTTTTGTATGTCTTCGCTGTTCTCCTTCTCACCCTGCGTCTCCTCCCATGTTTTATCCTGCATGTCCCGGATTTTCAAGATACCCTCATCAGTCAGGCTCTGTATATAAAGAGTGCTCTTTTCCAGAAGCTGTCCGAGCTGCACTGCATTCTTTTCCAAAGCATCCCGTATCTGCTTCTTGCTTTCCTCCAAAAGTTCCTTCAGCTTCTGCTCATTTTCGGCATTTTTCAAATTCAGTTTGCGCATTTCTTTCATACAGGCATCGTATTCCGCCACCTGTGATTCCAGCTTCTCTATCTGCGCCGCATCTGCTGCCGCATTCGCACGTATCGCCTCCTGCGCCCCCAGTTTCTGCGCAATCTTATCCATAAAATTATCCATTTTCTTTCCTCCAAATACGTTTTTCCACTTGCTGATGTATTCTGCTTCCTGCTTTTTTATTTATATTATCATCTTTTGTTTTCATTTACAATGGGGGAAATTGCAGCAGATGTCTTTGGAATCCATTGTGCACTTTGTTGCATTTTTCCTATTCATGTTCTTTTGTTTTATATATATTAACGGTATCTTTACATGGCGTTCACATTCTGTTCATAAATAATTGCTATACTATATTTACAGTAAACGAGAGACAGCTGATTGTTTTTCATTACACATATAGATAAATTTTTTCATAATAGCCCGGGCGCCGAAAGGTGTCTGGGCACTCCTCGTTTTAGACGGTATTGTTCTGTCAGATAGAGCTAATCTCCTTACGCACCCCTGTACAATCGGGCAGGGATGGTTCTTTTCCCTGCCTGCCGTGCGGGGTGCGGGCTGCGTAGCAGCTTACTTCCTTGCGCACCCCTGTACAATCGAGCAGGGATGGTTCTTTTCCCTGCCCGCCGTGCGGGGTGCGGGCTGCGTAGCAGCTTACTTCCTTGCGCACCCCTGTACATAAAAAAGCACAGGCTGCTGCAACAGACTGCACTTTTTCCATTTCATATTCTTACTTATTCCATTTCCTTATTTTCCATTTCCTTATTCCGTGTTTCCATCCCTCTTTACTATTTGATGTATCTGATGGAATTTCTGTACCTGCTCATTCAGTGACAGCATTCTGACATCCAAATCAGAAACCATTCTCGCACATTCCACCAGCTCATCCTTGATATAATCCGGCGCATTTCCCTCAAACTTATAATGTATCTTGTGCTCCAGACTGGCCCAAAAATCCATCGCAACCGTTCTAATCTGTATCTCCACCTTCGTATCCACAATCCGGTCCGACAGATAGACCGGAACCGTTACCAGCATATGATAACTCATATATCCGCTTTCCTTCGGCTTGACAATATAATCTTTTACCGAAATCACCCGGATGTCCCTCTGGTTGCTTATCATATCCGCTATTTCATAAATATCCGAAGTAAAAGAACAAATAACCCGAATACCGGCAATATCATTTACATATTTTACCATATTTTCAATTGTGGATTCATAGCCATGCCTTTTCAGTTTTTTAACGATACTCTCCGCCGTCTTAATTCTCGATTTAATATGCTCAATGGGATTATATCTATGTACATGCTGGAATTCATCATTCAGTATTTCCAATTTTGTCGCTATCTGTTTTAATGCTGAATTATAAATCAGTATGACCTCTTTCCAGTTATCCACATCGCTGTCGCGTTCCACTCTCAGTTCCATTCCTTTCGCCTCACTACTGCCTTGATACTGCTTTTTGCATATGTTTATTATATCATATTTTTTTATTAAATGTGCATTTTTCACAAGATTTTTATTATTTTTTAATTTTTCTTGTGTATTTATTTGAACGCACTGTAAAATATAAGAAGAACCGGATTCCATACCGGGCAGCACACCTTATAATATATGCAGCGGCTTAAGAAATATGCTATAATAATGCCCTGCTATACTTTATGAGAAAGCAATTTGGTAATATGTCAAGAGAAAAATGAAAAAGATTTTCTTGGAA
>CAMXQE010000080.1 GCA_947246015.1 uncultured Lachnospiraceae bacterium
AAAAAAGGATATACGGGCCGCCTCCCCTTATGGCTATACCCCTCTCGGCAGGCTGTTAAGGGAGTACCGTACCTCTCTCCCTCAGCATGACAGGCTTGTCACGTTCCCGGAGATTGCCTCGTGGCAGACTTCCACAGGGGAAGTGGTTCCGGTGTATGAGGACTATAACGGACGGGGAACGGAGTACAGGCTGGCGGGATTCTGGAATGTGCAGAAGGAACAGGCTGTAAAGGTTTCTGAAATAAGAGAGGAAATCATGCCGGAGAACCGGATATGTACGTTAGAGCTGGCAGAGGTGTATGTAAAGGCGGTGGAGAGTTTCATGGAGGATATGGAACCGGAAGAACGTACAAGGGAGAACCGTCCTATGTATCAGAGACAAAACGAGGAATATATACAGGGCAGATAAATAATTCCGTTGTTAAAAGGCATAGATGAAATATTCTATGCCTTTTGCAGTGCAATTAACTTACAATTAACATATATGCACTTTTAGAGTTAACATTGGGGACGGTATACTTGGTTCATACAAAAAAAACAAAGGAGTGTGTTCAATATGAAAAAATTTATTATGATTGCAACCGTTTTTACACTTATGACAGGGGTATTGACAGGATGTAGCGGCAATGCTGGTTCGTTCACTGACAAAAGTACAGCAAATGAGACAACTAAGAGTTCACAAACAATAGCCACCGACGGTTCCACTTCAATGGAGAAAGTCATTGGATTTTTGAGTGAAGCCTATATGGAGGAACATGGAAATATAAAGGTTACATACAATCCAACGGGTTCTAGTTCCGGTATACAGGCAGTAGCGGAAGGAAGATGTGATATCGGACTGGCAAGTCGTGACCTGAAGGAAGATGAAACAGCAGATTTACAGGGAACGGTAGTTGCCATTGATGGAATCGGAATCATAGTCAATCCTGATAATCCGGCAACAGATTTAACAATTGATCAGATAGGGAAGATTTACAGTGGTGAGATTACCAACTGGAAAGAGGTTGGCGGCAGCGACGCACCGATTGTCTGTATTGGGCGTGAGGCGGCTTCCGGCACAAGAGACGGTTTTGAGGAAGTGACAGGCACAAAGGATAAATGCAAGTATTCACAGGAACTTACGTCTACGGGCGATGTCGTGCAGACGGTATCCGGCAATCCAAATGCCATTGGCTATGCATCGGTTGCCTCGGTTGGTGATACGGTAAAGATGGTCAGCGTGGAAGGGGTAAGCCCGACAACAGAAAGTATTCAGGATGGGAAATACAAAGTCCAGAGAAACTTCGTGCTGGTCACAAAAAAGGACACTGCTCTTTCTAAAGCTGCACAGGAGTTTTTCGACTTCGCTACCAGCGAACAGGCAGACAGCCTTATTACAGAGGCAGGTGCTGTTCCTGTCAAACGGTAATTACAGGAGGGGCTGTTATGGAAAAGATAAAAAAGACAGCAAGGTGGATGGAAAGGGCAATGAACCTGTTGTTTTTGGTATGCGGTCTGCTGACGATACTGTTTGTCGTCCTAATTACTATATTTCTCTTGATAAGCGGCATTCCGGCAATACGGGATATCGGTCTGGGAGATTTCCTGTTTGGGAAGGTCTGGGCATCTACTTCTGCAAAGCCTTCCTATGGAATCCTTCCCTTTATCCTGACATCCGTATACGGAACTCTGGGGGCAATCCTCATAGGAGTTCCGATTGGACTGCTATGTGCTATTTTTCTGGCAAAGATGTCCCCAAAGAAAGTTAGCAGTGCAGTAAGGAATGTGGTAGATTTGCTTGCCGGAATCCCGTCTGTCGTTTATGGGCTGGTGGGAATGATCATCATTGTTCCATGCGTAAGGGAGATATTTCATCTCCCGGATGGTGCAAACCTCTTTTCGGCAATTCTTGTCCTTGCTGTTATGATTCTGCCCTCTGTCATTTCCGTATCGGAAACGGCAATCGGGGCGGTGCCAAAGGAATATGAGGAGGCTTCTCTTGCTCTGGGGGCGACAAAGACGGAAACCGTATTTAAGGTGGTTGTGCCTGCCGCAAAAAGCGGCATTGTCACTGCGGTTGTATTAGGCATTGGCAGGGCAGTCGGGGAAGCGATGGCGGTTATGATGGTAGCGGGAAATGTTGCCAATATGCCGAAACTGTTTGGCAGCGTCCGGTTTCTGACTACTGCTGTTGCCAGTGAAATGTCCTATTCTTCCGGCTTACAGAGACAGGCATTATTTTCCATCGCACTGGTGCTTTTTCTGTTCATTATGGCAATTAACCTGATATTAAATGTAGTAATTAAAAAAAAGGTTTGAAGTTCCACTATTGCATGAAAATACCATGCCAAGTGGAACTAAGGCAAACCTATCAAGAACGCAAAAACAGCGTTCTTGAGGAAAATGGAGGAAATACATGTGACTGATACAATATCGAAAGCAAGAAAAATTAAGGATACTATCTTAAAGCTGATGATGGTTTTATCAGCAGGATTGATTTGCTCTCTCCTGCTCGGACTGATTGGATATATCCTGTACCGGGGCATTCCACATATCTCATGGATGCTTGTTTCTACGAAACCAAGCCTTTTGCGTGGTACGGTCGGGATTCTGCCAAACATCCTGAATACCTTATATATCATTATCATAACGCTTGTAATTGTACTGCCGCTTGGGGTAGGGGCTGCGATTTATCTGAACGAATATGCAAAGAATAAAAAACTGGTACGGGTCATTGAACTGGCAACAGAAACCCTTGCCGGAATCCCATCAATTATATATGGACTGGTGGGAATGCTCCTGTTTGTGCAGTTTTTCTCTCTGGGAACCAGTCTGATGGCCGGTTCGCTCACCCTGGCAATCATGACATTGCCCACGATTATACGCACCACACAGGAAAGCCTGAAAACGGTGCCAAAAGCATACCGGGAAGGTTCGCTTGGATTAGGGGCAGGCAAATGGTATATGATTCGTACAGTTGTCATTCCCTGTGTCATTGATGGGATTGTTACCGGCTGTATCTTATCGGTGGGCAGAGTGGTAGGTGAAAGTGCCGCACTTCTCTTTACGGCAGGGATGGCAAATGAACTGCTGTCCGTACCAGAGGCAGTGCAGGCGGGAAATGCGGGTTCTACCCTGACCGTTGCCATGTATGTATATGCGAAAGAGCGCGGGCAGTTTGATGTTGCGTTTGCGGTTGCCGCTATATTGCTTGTACTTACCTTTCTTATCAATATGTCGGCAAAGATAGCGGCGGTTAGACTGAAACAGAAACGAGGTTAAAGTTATGGAACACATTATCACGACAAAGAATTTAAACTTATGGTATGGTGCGAGCCATGCCCTGAAAAGTATCAACATGGAAATCCCGGAAAAGAAAATCACTGCGCTGATTGGCCCCTCTGGCTGTGGAAAATCCACTTATCTGAAAACATTGAACCGGATGAATGATTTGGTGGAAAGCTGCCGTATCGAAGGAGAAATTATGCTTTCCGGCATTGACATTTACAAGGGGATTGATGTAAACATTTTGCGGAAACGTGTTGGCATGGTCTTTCAAAAACCGAATCCGTTTCCAATGAGTATTTATGATAATATTGCCTATGGTCCAAGAATACATGGAATCAAATCAAAGGTTAAGTTGGATGAAATCGTGGAGCGTTCCCTGACGCAGGCGGCAATCTGGGAGGAATGCAAAGACCGTTTGAAAAAGAGTGCATTGGGCATGAGTGGCGGCCAGCAGCAGAGGCTCTGCATTGCAAGGGCACTGGCGGTAGAGCCGGAAGTCCTTCTGATGGATGAACCGACGTCTGCCCTTGACCCTATTTCCACTTCAAAGATTGAAGATTTAGCAATGGAACTGAAGGAAAAATATACGATTATTATGGTAACCCACAATATGCAGCAGGCAGTGCGGATTGCAGATAAGACAGCATTCTTCCTGCTGGGCGAGGTGGTGGAGTTTGATGATACGCAGACCATGTTCTCCACACCGTCTGACCAGAGGACAGAGGATTATATTACAGGGAGGTTTGGATAATGCGGAATAAATTTGACAGACAGTTATCGCAGCTTAATACAGAACTTGTTACCATGGGAGCCTTATGCGAGGAGGCAATTACCAATGCGGTAAAATATCTTACGGATAATGAAGAAAACAGCAAAAATATGTGTCTGGATGCGGATACGCAGATTGATAAAAAAGAGCGTGATATCGAAACCCTCTGCCTGAAACTGATTTTGCAGCAGCAGCCCGTGGCAAAAGATTTGAGAGTTGTTTCAGCCGCTTTGAAAATGATATCCGATATGGAACGGATTGGAGATCAGGCATCGGATATTGTGGAGATTGCACCTTATGTGGCAAAAAAGGGAACGCTTGGCGAAACCCATATCCGGGAAATGGCAGAAGCAGCGATCAAAATGGTGTCAGAAAGTATTGAATCTTTTGTAAAAATGAATCTGGATATTGCCTGGCTGGTAATTGAACATGATAATATCGTGGATGATTTATTTGACAAGGTAAAGCGGGAGTTGATAAAATCAATAACGGAGAGACACGACGATGCGGAGGCTCTTATGGATTTGCTGATGATTGCAAAATATTTTGAGCGGATTGGCGACCATGCAGAAAATATTGCGGAATGGGTTATTTATTCCATTACCGGAGAGCATCGGAAAAGACCTGAAAATAAGGAAAGCTCCACCAAAGGAGGAATCGGTTAACATGATTTATCTGCTGGAAGATGATGATAATATAAGAAAGCTGGTATGCTATGCGCTGTCAAAAGAGGGATTTGAAGTACAGGGGCATTCTTCTCCAAAGGAATTTTGGCAGGGACTAAATACGGAACTGCCGGAATTGGTTTTGCTGGATATTATGCTGCCGGAAGAAGACGGGTTGTCGATTCTGAATAAACTGAAAGGTAATGCAGCGACTGCGCATATCCCTGTGATTATGCTTACCGCAAAGGGCAGTGAATTTGATAAGGTCACAGGCCTTGATATGGGAGCGGATGATTACGTGGCAAAGCCTTTTGGAACGATGGAACTGATTTCAAGGATCCGGGCGGTACTGAGGCGTTCCCAAAAAACGCAGGATGACAGAACGTATACGATTGGCGGGCTGTATGTTAATCCTGCAAAACATATTATTACGGTATCAGGGGAAGCGGTATCGCTTTCCTATAAGGAATATCTGCTGTTGATGGTTCTGCTGGAGGCAGAGGGCAATGTAGTGGAACGTGACAGGCTTTTAACCAGTGTCTGGGGGGAATATTATACAGAATCCCGGACGCTGGATGTGCATATCCGGAAACTGCGGGTAAAACTGGGGGATGCCGGAAAACTCATTCAGACTATAAAAGGAATCGGTTATAAATTAGGAGGCGATTGGAATGAATAAAAAAATTTTTCGTTCGTCACTGCTTACCGTCTGTCTTGTATTGGCAGCTACCATTGCATTGATTATGGGGCTTTTGTTTCATTTTTTTGAAAAGCAGATACAGAAAGAGCTTGCCAATGAGGCCGGCTTTCTGGCACATGCTCTTGAAAATGAGGGAGCCGGATATTTTGACAGTTTTGATAACAAGAATAACAGACTTGCCGGAAATAACCGTATCACATGGATTGATGAAAATGGAACGGTATTGTTCGACAGCAGGGCAGATGTGTCCGAACTGGATAATCATGCCGACAGGGATGAAATTAAAACGGCAATGAAAGAGGGGAAGGGCATGAGTACGAGGTACTCCAAAACCCTGACGGAAAAAACAGTGAATTATGCCATACGGCTTTCCGATGGCAGCATACTGCGGGTTTCGACAGAACAGTATACGGTAGTAACCATTCTGATGGGGATGCTTCAGCCGATTTTATTCATTATGTTTGTCGCATTGATTTTAACACTGGTGCTTTCCGCAAGGGTATCAAAAGCCATTATAGAACCAATTAACAAACTGGATTTGGAAATACCGGAAAATAATGACACATATGAGGAATTAACACCTCTGTTACGGAAAATTGCAGACCAGAAAGAAACGATAGGGGAACAGCTTGCGGACGCCCGCAAAAAACAGAAAGAATTTAACCTTATTACAGAAAATATGAGTGAGGGCTTTCTGGTTATTGATGCAGACGCCAATCTCCTGACCTATAATTCTGCCGCATTAAACCTGCTTGAGATTACCCCTCCGGCAGACAGGAGTGTCCTGCTGTTCTGCCGGGCAAAAGAGTTCAGAGGCGTTATATCCGATGTATTGTCAGGAATAAAGGCAGAGAATACGATGGTGCGGGAGGAACGCAGTTACAGTCTGATTGCCAATCCGGTTTATGAGAAGGAATCCGTAATTGGGGCCGTTGTGGTTATTCTGGATATTACGGAACGTGAAAAAAGGGATATGCTGCGCCGGGAGTTTACGGCAAATGTTTCCCATGAACTGAAAACTCCGCTGACGTCTATCTCTGGCTTTGCCGAACTGATGAAAGCAGGCGATGTTCTGGAAAATGATGTGACTGACTTTTCAAAATCCATTTATGATGAGGCACAGCGGCTGATTACGTTAGTCAATGATATTATTAAGATTTCTGAACTTGACGGGCAGAGTATTCCTTATGAAAAGGAAACGGTGGATTTATATGAATTGTCAAAGGAAGTAATCGGACGGTTGGAAAAAGAAGCCGATAAGAAGAATATTACCTTTCATTTGATTGGCGGCAGGGCAGAGATTATAGGCGTGCATAAAATTTTGGAGGAAATGCTCTATAACCTTTGTGACAATGCGATTAAATATAACAAGGAAAATGGTACGGTGGATGTTTTGGTAAACCAGACGGGAGATGGCGTGAATGTGATTGTGCGTGATACGGGAATCGGGATTCCTATATCACATCAGGACAGGGTGTTTGAACGCTTTTACCGGGTGGATAAAAGCCATTCCAAAAAGGTAGGTGGAACAGGTCTTGGTCTTGCCATAGTAAAGCATGGTGCTCTGTACCACCATGCAAAGCTCAGTCTGGAAAGTACTGTGGATGTGGGAACGGTGGTAACGATTGCATTTTCTAAAAAATAATAAAGATAAATATATGCCGGAAAACAGCCCGTATAAGGGCTATGCCCGGCATATTTTTAACGCAGTTTTAACATACTTGTTATCTGCCCTTTATGGTTTATCAGATGGAAATCGTATAAAATAACTTGTGTAAACAAGATAATTACTGGAATGGAGGAGCTATGAAAAAGAAGAAAACAGTGAAAAAGTTAAAAAAGAAAATTGCGGTTTTGGAAACAGAAAATCTGTCATTACAAGAGAGCGTTTTGCGGGCAGAGAACAACAGCAGGGAAAAAAGTGCTTTTTTATCCCATATGTCCCATGATATACGGACACCCCTGAATGGCATTATTGGAATGACAGGTATTGCCATGAAACATTTTGATGATAAAGATAGGGTTCTTGATTGTCTAGGGAAAATTGACAGTTCTTCCAAACATCTGCTATCCCTGATTAACGATATTTTGGATATGAGCCGGATTGAAAGCGGCAGAATGGTTATGAACCATGAACGGATGGATATACGTGAGGTGATTAACGGTTGTGCACTAATTGCAGAAAGTCTGCTGGCACAGAGAAAGGTGGATTTTGTCAGGGAGTTTGGTATATTCCATCATCCTCTGCTAATTGGCGATGAATTACATCTGCGTCAGGTACTTATCAATATTTTATCAAATGCCATTAAGTTTACCCCGGATGGAGGGAAAATCTTTTTTCAGGTAAAGGAGGTTTCTGCTGGAGACGGAAAGGCGACATACCATTTTGAGATTGAGGATACCGGAATTGGTATGAAACCGGATTTTTTGGAAAAAATTTGGGATTCCTTTACACAGGAAAATAGCGGAAATTGCAATGGGTATAAGGGAACCGGATTGGGAATGGCTATTACAAAAAAACTGGTTGATTTGATGGGGGGGATTATCAAGGTAGCAAGCAAGCCGGGAGTTGGCAGTAAATTTACTGTGGAGGTAACATTTGATACAGGGATAATGTCTGGCATTGCAGAGAAAGAGAATAAAATGGAAAGCATACAGGAACGGAACGCCCATCTGGACGGCATGAAAGTCCTGTTAGTTGAAGATACCCCACTGAATATGGAAATTGCAAAATTTATGCTGGAAGATGAAGGGATTGAAGTAATGACGGCAGAAAATGGACAGATTGCTGTTAATATTTTTAATAATTCGCCTGAGAATACTTTTAATGCTGTGTTAATGGATGTGAGAATGCCTGTGATGGATGGTCTGACCGCTACAAAATCAATCCGGACATTGCCAAGAACTGACGCTGTAACAGTCCCAATAATAGCTATGACAGCAGACGCATATAGTGAAGATATAAGAAGGACAACTGATGCAGGAATGAATGCACATCTGACAAAACCTGTCAGTCAAGAGAAAATGCTCTCGACTTTGGAGAAATTTTATTCTGTATAAATAATAAGCTCTTTTGGATATATATTTCTTTTGGCATTTTGAAAGAGATTAAAAAGCAAAATGAAAAATGCTTAAAAGCATTTTGTAAAAGATTTTAAGCATTTTTATGTCAAACTTTCCTGATTATCCTCTGCATCTATAAATATCTGTATTTCGTTGTTGAGATAAAACAAACCCATCGGTGTCCGATGGGTTGCATGTTTCAAGCAGATTATCTATTGCCAGTGCATTTAGTACATGGTCTGTCCATGCTGTGTTTTTTAATCCTTTCTCTGCTTTGTTACAGTCAATCCGTAGAATGTAACCGTCAAATGTAGTAATGTCAATACTGTTGTGGTACATATTGTACCTTGCGTATATTAGATTCATTTTCTTTGTCCTTTCATAATTTTTACAAGCATATCAAATCAGTTCCCA
>CAMXQE010000081.1 GCA_947246015.1 uncultured Lachnospiraceae bacterium
GCGCTGCATCCACAAACTTGATATGCGCAAAAAGCAGCGCAGAAATGAGGAAATAGATGAAAGAAATAATTGCATATGAAATGGTATTCGATAAAACGTTGGAGTATCAAAATGATATAATTTGTGTGCCTTTTCAAGAAAAATACTGGGATGAATATATGAAAATATATAATGAGTGTTTTTATAAAATGAGAAAAGAACTGGAAATCGAACCGGTAAACTTTTATGATGACTATTCTCAAATTAAAGATAAAATAAATGATATTTTTCTTTATATGCAAAATGGAGTGATAGTAGGTGCTGTTTCTTGTTATGGAAATGAGTTAGATGATTTAATTGTTGAGAAATCGATTCAAGGACAGGGAATAGGGCAAAAATTGTTATTATGGGGAATGAATCATATAAAAAAACAGGGCTATGAAAAAATTGTCTTACATGTAGCTGAATGGAATCAAGATGCAGTGAACTTGTATCTGAAAAATGGATTTAGTATTAAGAAAAAGGAAAAGGTGCGCTAGAACCAATTTTTAGCAT
Source organism: uncultured Lachnospiraceae bacterium (assembly GCA_947246015.1). Taxonomy (GTDB): domain Bacteria; phylum Bacillota; class Clostridia; order Lachnospirales; family Lachnospiraceae; genus Kineothrix. The sequence goes on from CAMXQE010000081.1 coordinate 535, forward strand.
ATTTTTCTTTAATGATGCAAAGGACACGCCGGGTCCGAGTGACGGATAAAATCCCGGAAATGCTGATAAATGGGCGTTCCCGGGATTGTTTTATGCCAGTTGGCTCTAATATGGCTTTAATTGTTTTCGGGAGTGTTATTCTTGGAGTAATAACGGAAAGCCCCTGCAATATAATCAGAAGCCCCTTTTCCATATTTGGTGTCGGTTATGCTTTTAATATAATCGTTTGAATATGTGTCAATAAGTATATTTAGATAGGGCTTATCAAGAGATACGCCAGTGCTGTTTTTCCGTATAAATTGCAATAATTCGTGAACAATCGCCTGTACTTTGGGAGAAGAAACATTTTCTGATAAATCCGCAGTTAATTTGCCATACAGTATATCAGATTGTTTTGCAATTTCTTTTGCTTCCTCTGATAATTTTGTATCCATGATTTCAGAAAAGTGTTCAAGATTGTATTTCATAGCCTCTGTATACTTTTCAACACTTCCAAACTGCTTGATAGCAAGTTTAGCCACCTCGGCTTCATCATCTTTGATTTTTTGGATAAACATATCGAAATTCTCGATACTTCCCCAATGCTTGATAACAGTATCAGTGCTGTTGTTTTTGAAATCCTCTAATGCGTTGATGTAATCGGATAAGTCAAATTCTTTAAAACTCATACATGGTTCTCCTTTCTCTAAGCGGCTAAGGAGCTGTATCAGTCGGTCTGTCCGATTGCGCTTTAGCAGAAGTAATTCTTTTTGTTTTTTGAAAGCCTTAATTCTGTCAAAGTCTGGTTTTTGCAGGATTTCTTTAATTTCTTTCAGCTTAAAGCCCAATTCTTTAAAAAACAGTATTTGCTGTAACTTTTGCAATGCTTCATCATCGTATAAGCGATAGCCGGACTGTGTCAGCTTGCTTGGCTTTAGCAGTCCGATTTCGTCATAGTATTGCAGTGTGCGTGGGCTTATCCCTGTTAATTCTGCAACTTGGCTAATCGTTCTCATTGTTTCCAACTCCTTACCGTAATTAGAAAACAGAATAGGATTCGCCGGCTGATACTGTACTGTTTTCATAAGGAAAGCATACCATATCACGTTACGTGGGAGTCAATGCTTTTTTCAAAATTCTTATCACTCATTTTCTGAATATATTTTTACGGATATTCCACGAATACTCTTTTTAACAATCTTACTGTTGTCAAGAATACTTTGCTTATCAATGCATGGTAGGAACCTTGCCGTCGCCCTTGAAAAAGGATGCATCAACAAGGACACCGAGGAAGCCATAGCCGCCCTTGCCGAAAATACAGGAAATGTGGCGGCCTATCATGTCCACAGGCAGGCTGGGTGCCCTGATAACGGAAATTATTTGGAATGCGGGAAAATTAGTGTTTAACATCGTACTTGCGACTGTTGCTTTATACTTTTGAGTGCCAAAAATAATTGCGGTAAAAGAGTATCAGAAACGAGATATAAGTTATATTTTTACATTTCTGATATAATTTTATTGAATTCTTGATATATTTGTTCGCTACAATTTTCTCATAGAAATAAGGGATAAAGGAGAATGTGTTATGGGTAGAATATGTAAGTTACTTGGAGATATTGTGGAGAGGGGGGGCAGATGCTGGTTCGTATGATGCGGGTAATTTGGTATCGCGGACCTGATGGGAGTGACGCCAGTTTTGAAGTGGTGGACTAAAAGAGCTATTTTATCGATACATTTTTATGGAGGAAAGAAAACTATGAAAAAATTTTTTATAAAAAAATCGAAGAAAAACGGGATTTCCAGATTGATATGTACAATTGTTTTAACAATCAGTATTGGAACAATGGCAGGCTGCTCGATAACAAAAGAAGATGCAGAGGATGTATCTGGTCAGTCAGAAAGTGAAAATATTATGTCTGTTGAGGATTCCCCTGCTGATAATGGCATATTGGAAAACACGACAGCGCCTGAATCTTCTGAGGAGAAAGTGGAGAAAGAGGATAAAATTGTTCTTAAGATTTTGAGAGAGGGTGAAATGGATGAAATGCCTGCCACACTTTTTGCAGGAGAAGGATATTCCATTTATTTAACAGATGGAGACTGGCAGCAGCACGCACCCGATGCATGGTCAGGTGCGTTTGACGGGCAGATTGTGTTAAATGGTCAGGTTCAACTTTGGATAGTTCATTATGAAGACAAAACTGCAGATCAAGTTAAGGAGGAATTGGAAAGTGATGGCTATACATCGGAAAATACTGATATGACCAAGCAGGAAAATGAGGTTATATACAAAGTCAGGCTTAATGAATTTGAAAATGATGTATGGGGAGTTAACTATTGCTATCCTATTGAGGCGGAAGAAGGGTGGGGAGTTTTATTGCCGTTAATAGTAGATACCTTTGCAGTATCAACAGAGGATTAGTAAAGAGATTTCCATTAAGACAGGAGAGCGTTTGTTGGAAAACAATGAACGCTCTTTCATGTTTAATATAAATTAAACAAAACGAAAATTGTCCACGGTACATTTAACAATACTTGGGAACTGCTGGCAGAACGCCTGCTGGGTGAACTTTTACATTTCTGATACAATTTCATAGAATACTTGATATATTCATACGCTACAATATCCCATAGAAATAAGGGACAAAGGAGAAAGTGCTATGTGTGGAATATGTGGGTTCATTGGAGATACTGTGGAGAAGGAGCAGGTGCTGGAGCGTATGATGCGGGTTATCCGGCACCGCGGGCCTGACGGGAGTGACGCTTATTTCTCCAGAAAGGCAGCCCTTGGATTTCAGCGTCTGAGTATTATTGATTTGGACCAGGGCATGCAGCCTATGTATAATGAGACTGGAAGTAAAGCGCTAGTATTTAATGGTGAGATTTATAACTATCAGGCGATGCGGGAGGAGTTGATCCGAAAAAAGCATATATTCAAAAGTCTGTCTGATTCGGAGGTGCTGCTTCACGGATATGAGGAGTATGGTACAGGGCTAATTGAGAAACTCCGCGGGATGTTCAGTTTCGCCATCTGGGACGAGGAAAAGGAGGAACTGTTTGCTGCCCGGGACTTCTTCGGCATAAAGCCCTTCTATTATGCGGTAGTGGATCATGTTCTGGTATTTGCCTCCGAGATTAAAAGTATTCTGGAATATCCGGGTTATCGTAGAAAGGTCAATGAGGAGGCATTGGAACAGTACCTCTCTTTCCAGTATTCTGTTCTGCCGGAAACCTTTTTTCAGGGGATATACCAGTTGCTTCCGGGACACTACCTTACTTATAAAGACCAAAGACTTCAAGTGGTACGATATTTTAAGCCGGAGCTTTTGCCAGCCCGCAAAGGAAGACAAAAAGAAAAAGTCAGGGAAGTGCGGCAGGTCATGAAACAGTCGGTAGAGCGACACCTTGTCAGTGATGTGAAGGTGGGGAGCTTTTTATCCGGCGGGGTGGATTCTGGTTTTTTGGCGTCTGTTTCCGGGTGTGACGAAACTTTTACCGTGGGATTCCGAAACGAAGGGAGCATGTATGACGAGACTGCCTTTGCAAGAAAGCTGGCGGAGAATCTTCAAGTTGAAAATTATTGCAGGTATATCACAAAAGAGGAATTTTGGGAAGCGCTTCCGAAGGTTGTCTACTATCTGGACGAACCTTTGGGAGATGCTTCAGCAGTGGCTCTTTATTTCCTTTCAGAGACAGCGTCTGAAAAGGTGAAAACAGTCTTGTCTGGGGAAGGGGCGGATGAACTGTTCGACGGATATAATATCTATTTGGAGCCGGATATGCTGTGGTACATCCAGTGGATTCCAGAAGGAATCCGTAAAAAAGCTGCGGCGTTCGCCGGAAGGCTTCCCGGACATCCGAAGGGAAGGGGTTACCTGATGCGGGGAGCACTGCCCCTGAGGCAGCGGTACATAGGGAATGCCTATATTTTTAGGCGGAAGGAAAAGGAGGAGCTGCTGAAACACAGTAGGGGAGCAGAACCGGCAGAATTGCTGCAACGGACCTATGACAGTATTGGATACCTGAAGGATTCTGACCAAATGCAGAGCATTGATTTGGCATACTGGCTTCCGGGAGATATTTTAAAGAAGACGGACCGGATGAGCATGGCTCATTCCCTGGAGATCAGAGTACCTTTTCTGGATCTGGATGTCTTTGAAATGGCAAGACGGCTGCCCAGTCGGATGAAATTTCGTCATGGCGTCACCAAATATGCGTTGAGAAAGGCTGCTCAAAGTGTTATGCCAAAGCAGGCATCTAACAGAAGGAAACTGGGGTTTCCTATTCCCATCCGCAACTGGTTGAGGGAGGAGGACTGGTATCTACAGGTTAAAGAAGTATTTGCCAGTGAAACGGCCGCGGTTTATTTTCACAGCGAGTATCTTCTAAAGCTGTTGGAGGAGCATAGGACAGGAAAAGAGGATTACAGCAGAAAAATATGGACGGTTTATAGCTTTCTGTTGTGGTATCAGATATACTTTGAGAAAGGTGCTTTCAAATATTAAACTGAAGACCCGCTAAGGCGGGCAGGAAGGTGTAAGGATGGAACGATTGGGAGAAATGGATGCTGGTGAAACGCGGATACTCATCATAGAAGATGAAAAACCCATTGCGGATCTCTTAAAATATGACTTGTGCCGGGAAGGATTTTCCGTAAAATGTGCTTATTCCGGAGCAGAGGGAATGCTGGTGATGGAAGAGTTCGAACCGCAGTTGGTGCTTCTGGACTGGATGCTTCCCGACTTTAGCGGAGTGGATTTGTTAAAGATGATGATGGATAAATACGATATTCCTGTGATTATGTTGACGGCACGGGGAGCCATTGAAGATAAGGTGTACGGGATGTCCTGTGGGGCCGATGACTATATCACCAAGCCTTTTGACTTAAGGGAGGTCAATATCCGCATTCGGACAGTTCTACGGCGGTTTCGGAAGACGCTAGGGCTGGAAAAGAGAGAGCAGATCAGTATTCCTAATGGTCAGATTTATGAAAGTGAGCGGACTGTTGTCCAGGAGGGAGAGCTGGTGGAACTGACGCCTAAAGAATTCGATCTGCTGCTGTGGATGGCCCGCCATCCAAGGCAGGTTTTTACCAGGGAAAGGCTGTTGGATGCTGTCTGGGGCTATGATTATGCGGGGGATACCAGAACGGTGGACATGCACATACAGCGGCTTCGGAAGAAACTTCGTGCAGGAGAAGCCATTATCACAGTATTTGGAGTGGGGTATAAGTATGCACCGGAGGAAACGTAGTTTTTTTCACAGTATTTTATTTCGTATCAGCCTTTGGATTCTGCTGCCTGGGATTGCCGGGATGCTTCTGGTTGCTTATTTTGTGGGAATACAGATGCGGTATCAAATCGAGAAACAGATCACAAAGGAGATGCAGCGGGTGTGTGATAACAGCCTGCTCTATGTGAGGCAGACGTTGCTGTTAAAGGACAGCAGGATGGATGCCGTCAGTTTTAAACGGTTTAGGAGCGAGATTGAAAAGCAGTTAAGTAATGCCGGATATAGAGAGATTCTTCTTTGTGATCCTGAGGGAACGTTGCTGGCAGGAGATTTAAAGGCTTTTGAATTACGGAAAGAGCAGGAGGATTTTATACGGGCTAAAGGACAGGAAAGCGCCTTTTTAGTCCACTATGGAGACAGCGGTCAATGTGAGGTGTATTTTTCCATGCCAGTGAACCTTAACGGGCAGTTTATCGGTATTATCAGCAGCTTTTTCGATTATGGGGAATTGTATAGGGGACAGTCGGATACCATTGAGAGAATGGTCTGGATCACCGTGGTAGTTTTTACCCTGATCTGCCTGATCATCTGGTTTACCATCTATCGGATATTGTTACCCATCCGCAGGCTGAGTCAGGCTGCCAGTGAGATTTCCTCCCATCTGTCTGACGGCAGACAAGGCAGCATGATTCTGGATAAGCTGCAGCTTCAGGGGCGCAAAGATGAGATTGGGGAGTTGTATTCAAATTATATGGAGATGCTTCAGGTAACAGAGGAACAGTTTCAAAAGATCCGGGAGGACAAGGATCGCATTCTCACGCTGTGGAGCGGCCGGCAGGAATTTTACAATAATGTGACACATGAATTAAAGACCCCCCTTACCACTATTTCCGGGTATGCGCAGCTGATGGAGAAAAACGGACCCGGGGATGAAGAGTTGTTTTATACCGGAACAGGACACATACTGAAAGAAAGTAACCGGCTTCACCGAATGGTGGTACAGCTGTTGGAGCTGCAGGATAAGGCGGATGCAGAAGACATGAGACGGCTGAACCTGACGGAGATTGTAGAGAATGTAATGGAAACCATGAAGATCAAGGCAAACAGATATAATAATACGATAACATTAAAAGGGACAAAAGAATGCTTCCTTGTGGTCGGGAAGGAAGATAAGATTCGGCAGGTACTGATCAATGTGATTGACAATGCCATCAAATACGGAGAGCCGGGAAAGCCGATTCCCATTCAGCTCACAAGACAGGACGGGCATGTTCAGATCACGGTATCTAATCAGGGACTGGGAATCCGAAAAGATGAGCTGAAAACGATTTTTGAACCATTTTACCGGGCGGATAAGGGGCTGTCAAGAGAGATGGGAAGCTCCGGACTTGGACTTTCCATTGCTGCCAGGATCATGGAGGAACATCAGGGATACATTAAAGCGGACAGTATTCCCGGTAAAGAAACTGTATTTATCATCTGCTTTCCGGCAGTGGATTGAGAAGGTCTAAAGAGAGGCGAAAGGAGTGGATATATGAATCGAAGAAAACATAAATGCTGTATTGTTTTTGGGGGAGGGATTCTGATGGCAGCAGTTTTAAGTGGCTGCAGTGCCGGAGAACAGGATAAAACCATTGTCCTTCCCCCATTGGAGAATCAGGTAATGGAGTCGGAAAAATTTCGTTTTGATCATATGCAGCAGTATATTGGCGGCGGTTATGCAGAGAATGTGATCTGTTTGGCTTGGGGAGATCCGGAGACGGATGTGCTCTACCTGCTAAAAAAAGAAGATGGCAGATATGTCTATCAGACTATTGACACAAGGGAAGATATTGTCTTAAGCAGTATTTTTGTGGATGACTGTTCTCTGACAAATGTATCGATCGCTCCAGGTGGAAGGTATCTTTCCTATGAAGTACAGGATGGGGAGGAGATGAATCTGATTGTCCTTTGCCCGAGTCAGGGGATCCGGCAGATTCTTCACAGATGGGAGGATCAGGAGGAGACCTTTTCTTATATCTGGAGCGATGACGGCACTATGCTTTTTTCCTGGCAGAATGGCGATACCGGAGACAATTATAAGGAGTGGCAGGTGACCCGCTATGAAATGGAAACTGACCAGAAGGACGACTTTGGGTATATAGTAGTCTCATTTCAGATGAAGGGAAATGGACGCGCATGGAGAACAGTCTGTCCAAATGCCGACGGCACTGAGATATATGTGCGGGAGCAGCTCAGTACTTTTGGCAGTTCTATGTCCTATAACTGGCTGCTCCTGTCGGATACAGCCACCGTGGAAGCGTTGCCGGAATATTCCAAGACCCCTGCCTGCCCTATAAGGTATACGCGGGCGGGACTGTTCGTTCAGGAGGAGAGCGGAGATATTTATCTGATTAAGGATATCCGTTCGCAGCCGGTAAAAACAAAACTGATATCGGGTAACGAGGGAACTTATGATCCCTTCACATATGTATGTGCAAACGGAGATCATATGTTTTTGGTAGAATGGGTCAATTATTCCATGTATCAAATTAGCGGTGCGCGTATTGTGGACGGGAAAGTCGATGGTCAGCCTGTTGTACTGTATAATGATAATTATGAAAGCCTAAATCAGATAAAGATTGTAAGGGATCAGGCAGTGGTGTTCTGGGGTGAAGAATTTCTGGAGAATAATGGGTATCGTTACAAAGTTACGGTATTGAGATATTAAAAGAATGGATGGTGCCCTGTTGAAATGGTGTGGAATTGGACAGATGGGTTCCGGCTGGATCATTGTGTCGTTGAAATGTTCTAACTGCAGCAGGGTAGTAAAGGTGTATGGGAAACCGAATGGAAAAAGATAAATATACATAGCAGGGAAAGAATGGCAGGAGTGAAGCTAGTGAATTTTCAGATTCTATCCCTAAAGTCGTAAAATAGTTACTCAAAACGTATTCTCTCAGAATGATCTACAAT
>CAMXQE010000082.1 GCA_947246015.1 uncultured Lachnospiraceae bacterium
CGGGGCTGATCCAGAAGCTGGTCGATGAGAACGCCACCCGGAAACTTGACCAGCATGACTACCGCAAAAAGTATGACGGGTATGCTGGCCGCTATGCCGCCCTGGAGAGCCGGGAGGACAGCCTGGAGAAAGAGCGGGAGAGAAAGGAAATCCAGTATGACATTTTCAGCGGGTTCATTGCGGGGCTTAGCGAAACGGCGGAGCTGCCGGTGGATTTTAACGAGAAGCTGTTCCACAGGCTCGTGGATTTCGCAACGGTCTATTCGGACGGCAAAGTGGTATTCACCTTCCGCAACGGGGCAGAGGTCAGCACGGAGATTTAAAGCCGGGAGCGGCCGGAGACATCGGGTTTGTGCCAGATGCCTCCGGCCGCTTTTTCTGTGCGTGGAAATAGGGTATTACTGTGTATGGATATTTGCACGAAATTGAAGTATAATTTTGATGCTGGAGAAAACGGCAAATTCAGTATTTGTGGAGGAAATTAATATGCCAAGTCCTATAGACGTAAAGGTTGAGGGTGACAGGATAAAGCTTCAAAGGAAACAATGGAATGGTAATGTTGCTTATATTAGTAATTATCCCGGTTTATTAAATGAAGTGAAAAAATATACCTGGACATATACAGCAGGAAAACATCCATATTTGAAGTGTTCTGCATCAAATGTGTTATTGCACCAGTTTGTATTGCAATTTCTGTATGGAAAAGAAAAACTTGATGAGATGATTGGAAAGTCAAATATTATAGAGCATTTGGATAATAATGGATTGAACTGTACTTACGAAAATCTTCATGTATTGTCAGAAGATATGAATAAGTCCAAGGCGTTTTCTATTGATAAAAAGAATGCGGAATTAGAAGCTGGTGAAATGGTGGAGATTCCCGCGCTGATAACTGATGTGTACTATTCGCACAAAGGCAAATATTTTCAGCTTCAAGTATTCTTTAATAAGAATATTGTTTTCAATAAGGGAACGAATAAATTTGTGCAGGGTTTTATTTTTCACTATAATGATTTTGATAGCTTATTTATTGATTGGCTTTATTGTTTTGAGTGTATAAAAAGAGAAGAGTTTGATGTTTATAAACATCATGCAGTTAGGGTTTATTCTAAAGATTTTCCTCAAATTGAAATCAGAGGAGATGAAAAACCAGGAGCGATTATTGAACGTGACGGTAACTACTATCTTATAATTGGAACAGATCCGGAAAACGGTCCAGTGGCGTATATGGATCATATTCCCTTCGAAAAGGTAGATAATATTGAAAATACATAATACAAAATTTGATTGTTCGAGATAGTTGCGTTTGACTTGTGAAATTTCTTGGGTGCAAAAAATAACGATAGCACCTCGCAAAAATGGGTTATCGTTAAATTTTACACTCCCAAATATCGAAAGTGCGGCAATTCTGAAAAATAAAACGATAGCCGCCCATACTTGGGTGCATCTGCCATTCTGCAAAGTGTTGATTTCAGAGCGTTTGCGGTAAATGTAAAAACGATAGCACCCATTCGAGAATTGTATCAATCTCGACACGCAATATGGTGTGAGAGGTCGGGAAAATTTATTTAATTTTCCCTCCTTCCCGATCGTATCTGAGAGAGAAGATTAATGTTTTTCTTAAAGTCATAATGCTTATATTCTTTTGCGCCGGAAGCATGGACTCAGAAGGAAGCCGGGCAGGTTCCGTTCTGTATAATTATAGGCGTTGAAAATATACATGTATATATATATAATCATATGTATGAATAGCACATAAAAGGAGAAAAAGAAGTATGCAGAATTATTCGGGTGAAGTGGGATTACAGTATCATTTGCAGATTAGGCCGGGTGATGTGGGGCGTTATGTGATTTTACCAGGCGACCCCAAGAGATGTTCTAAGATTGCAGCGCATTTCGATGATGCAAAGCTGGTTGCAGACAGCAGGGAATATGTTACTTATACGGGGTATTTGGACGGGGAAAAAGTCAGTGTGACATCCACGGGTATCGGCGGGCCGTCTGCGTCGATTGCCATGGAAGAGTTGGTGCTTTGCGGGGCAGATACATTTATACGCGTGGGTACATGCGGCGGTATCGACCTGGAAGTGAAGGGGGGAGATATCGTAGTTGCGACAGGCGCAATCCGGATGGAAGGAACAAGCCGGGAATACGCGCCCATTGAATATCCGGCGGTAGCAAATCTGGATGTTACGAACGCGCTTGTACAGGCAAGCAAGGATTTAGGGTTCACATACCATACGGGTGTAGTGCAGTGCAAAGATGCGTTTTACGGCCAGCACGAACCTGAAAGAATGCCGGTGAGCTATGAGCTGCTGAATAAATGGGAAGCATGGAAACGTATGGGATGTAAAGCATCAGAAATGGAATCGGCGGCATTGTTTATTGTTGCAAGTCATTTGAGGGTTCGCTGCGGCTCGGATTTCCTGGTTGTCGGAAATCAGGAAAGAAATGCTGCCGGAATGGAGAATCCAATTGTGCATGATACAGAATCTGCAATAAAAGTGGCGGTTGAAGCGGTTCGCAAATTGATTCGGGCAGATAAAGAAAAATAATTCAGGTCAGACCAGAGCGTGTTTGGAAATTGCTTTCTGCAAGATGCCATTCCAATTTGCGGGAGTGAGTGTTTAAACACGCTCCAAGCTCATCTGCCGCTGCAGTCTTGTTTTCAGACTGTTCAAAAATTTATCATTTCCAATTACCGTAAGCATGGGACCGAAGGACATGACCTCAATCAGCAGTTCGGTTTCCATGCTTTGATTATAGTAGATGAAACACTCATAGGTGTTTTCTCCTATCTTTGTAGTATTCTTTTCATAGTTGGCGAAGTGCAGCATAGCCCGTTCAAGGGCATTGCGCCTGTTGATGATATGAAGTTTCAGCGGCTCTTTATAATAGGAAGCGCGAATCACCGAATTCAGGTCAACAGGGGCGGAGAGTTTTTTTTCGGCAGGGCGAATGCTCTGAATACGGGCGACATTCAGAATCTCCAGTTTCATTTTGCCATGGCCGGCCTGCTTTAAGGCAAGAAGACGGAATTTATCATTTTTGATGGAATATTCCAAACGTGCGGGGACATAGTAGTGATGAACCCGGCTGCCGCCTGGCGAGTTATAATCGATATCTACATACTGGTTCTTTTTCTGTGCATGAAGCAGGAGACGGAAGTTACGGCGATAAGTTTCGTCTTGGTACGGGTCAGGGTCGGAGAATTGGTCATAATAGAAGAACTGTTCCGGTTTCCAAAGCGGAGCGGTGCCGGACAGCATATCGTTCAGGGTTTCCAGCTGTTCCTTTTCTAAAAACAGTCCTATGCGTGAATCGGATAACAGGGCTTTCAGATAGGATTTTTGAAGGTCGGAAAGCGGGACGGTAACAGGTCCGGCAAGTTTTGAGAGATATAGCTCCCCGTCCCTGCGGAATAAATCCCAGGCGCCGCTTTCCAGTTTGGGAATAATGGAAAGCAGGCTCTCCTCAAATCCTTCATCGCAGATCCGGTTCCGGATATCCTGAATGGTAACGGCATTTCTGCCGGACAGCAGATGCCGTAATACCTGATAATAACAGCTGTATATTTCGGAAAATAATTCCATAAATTTCCTCATTTCTGCGTTGCTTTTTGTACATACCAAGTTTGTGGATGCAGCTTATTCTCCCTAATTCGTTTCAGTTTCAATGTGATACATCCGGTACATAGTTTCCAGGTCCCGGTAAAAGCGCTGTTCTACCGACTTCGCACTGCATTGCAGGGATAGGATACGTCCGATAAAGGTGCGGACCCAGGGAAGGAGTTCATTGCAGTCAAATACTTCGATTTCGTACACGTAGGTATCAGGCGCGGTCCTTGTGACGGTGCCGCCTTTACCTTCGCGTTTAAGGCGCTCAAGGATATAATTTTCGTCAGGTTCCATAATCTGTAGGGTCATCGTTAGGGTATCCAGATGATGCCCCTCATCATTTTGAAAGGATACCCCCCAGAGCTTTTGACGGTTCCGGTTCAGCTGTTCTGCCAGTTCTTCGTATATTTCAGATTTTTCCATAGGGCAGACCCGCTTGATGGAATCCAGACGGAAACAGGTAAAGCGTTTGCTCCGGCTTACATAACCGCACAGAAAACGGCGGCCGCTTCTGGTGCTGATAAAAATTTGCAGAGGAATGCAGTTGGCGGTATGGATTGTTCCGGAACGGCTGCCGTTTCGGGAACTTTTTATTTCCAACTGTACTTCTATTTCCGCATTCATGGCATTTAAAAGGTCAAAAAGTATTTCGTCTTCCAAAGTATGTACAAAGAAGCTGTGCTTTACGCGGAATGTCCGGTTGGGATAATCCATCTGTTCTGCCAGTTCGTTCCCGATTATCCCGAAATGACCGGCCATTTGGTAAAAGGCAAGTGCATCCAGCATGGATTCATTGGATTTTAACTGGACGGCAAGGGAATTATCAAGGGAAAAAATGACAGTTTTGCCTGATTTTCCTTTATGCAGCAGCCCTTCTTTTGCGTAGGAATTGCATTTCCGGCGGACGGTCTGGATATCGAACAAAATCTCGTATTCCGTGAGCAGGCCATCTGTTATTTCTTCTGCGGTCATAGTCCTGCCATTCCGGAGCAGGTCCAATATCAGAAAGTGCAGCACGATATCGTTGTCTGTAAAACTTTTTGTTTTCCATACGCGGAAAAGAGGGTTGGTGTCGAGAAGGTTGCTGTCTATGGCGAGGGAAATATTGGAGCCGTTAGATACATAATCTTTCCTTATATAAGGGCTCAGCCAGCTTTCTAACCGTCTCCGCTCATTATCATAGGTCCGGGGACTTTTGTCTTTGAAGTCATTCCTTGTTTTAAATCCATAGACGAAAAAATCCCGGACATATTCTCTTGTTTTAGGAAAGCTTCCTATTAATTCATGAAAGTCAGACATTTTTCATTTCTCCTGTGTTTGGTCGGGACTGTTTCTATCAGTATATCATGAATCAAAGATTCATGATTAACATTCGCCGTTCGTCGAACATGCAGGCATGTTCTTCTCACTAACGCTCATTATATCATATTCCCGTATCGTTGTATTTTTTTTGGAAAAATAAGTTCGCAACTTTTTTAAAATGATAATACGAAGGAGGGTATATATAATGAACCTATCAGATGGCTGATGAAAGTAAGAGACAGATAAGAGTAAGATAAGAGTAAGAAGAGAAAGGGTGATAATATGTTTGTATTACATAATGATAAAATGAAATTTCCCATAAAAGTGTGGCTGGAGGATGAAAGCCGGTTAGAGGAAACATGTTTGGAACAGGCGTACCATTTGTCGCAGCTTCCTTTCCTTCATAAATGGGTATGCCTGATGCCGGATACCCATACAGGGAAAGGTATGCCAATCGGCGGGGTAATTGCAGCGAAGGATGTAGTGATTCCGAATGCGGTAGGAGTGGATATCGGATGCGGAATGGATTTCATACCGACGAATATCCGTCTGGATGAAATACGGGACATTCAGACCGGAAACGGTACGGTCATTCAGGCGATAATCGGAAACATCATGAGGACGATTCCGCTGAATACGGAGAGATATAAAGTCCCGCAGGAGTCGGAAACGCTGGACCGGGCAAAGCAGGAAATGGAGAAATACGAGGAGAATGCGGAGCTGGTGCCTTTGATTGACGACGGATATTTTCAGGTAGGGAGCTTAGGAGGAGGCAATCATTTCATTGAACTCCAGGAGGATGAGGAGGGATATCTCTGTATTATGATTCACTCCGGCAGCCGCCATCTGGGAAAGGCAGTCTGTGATTATTTTCATAAGAAGGCGGCGGAACTGAACAGGCGGTGGTACAGCGAAGTGAAGGAAGAATATCACCTGGCGTTTCTTCCGGTTAACGAAAAAGAGGGCCAGCAGTATATCCAGTGGATGAACCTGGCCATGGATTATGCATTTGAAAACCGCGCCCGTATGCTGGAAAGAGTTTGTTCCATTGTAAAGGAAGTGATAGAGAAGCATACGGGATATGAGGTAGAATTCGGAGAAGAAGTGAACTGCCATCATAACTATGCGGCATTGGAAAATCATTATGATGCGAATGTCTGGGTGCACCGCAAAGGTGCGGTCAGGGTGCGGGAAGGAGAGAAGGCTGTAATACCGGGGGCAATGGGTTCTTACAGTTATGTAGTGGAAGGGAAAGGCTGCCGGGAATCCTTCTGCACTTCTTCGCATGGTGCGGGCAGAAGTTATTCGAGAACAGGAGCCATGCAGGCATTTTCGACAGAAAAGGTCATGGTGGACTTAAAGGAGCAGGGGGTTGTGCTCGGAAAACGTAAAAAAAATGACGTGGCTGAAGAGTGCCGGTTTGCATATAAAGATATCGAACAGGTAATGGCACAGCAGCTTGACATAGTTTCGCCGATTCGGAAACTGAAGACAGTCGGCGTGGTAAAAGGGTGATTGAAGGAAGGAAATAATTTATTATGCAGGGGCATCGGAAGTCACTTCCTGCCCGGCGGTGCCTGCAGCGTGCTGTCAGGTATATCATAAATATTTCACAAGTCTTAACAGGATGGTTAAGAAAGATTTGTGATGTCGAGGGTTCGAATCCCTCCCGTGTAAACGGTAGCTCAGTGGCAGAGTGCACAACATGATGGCAAAAGACCTTCCGGGTCTGCGGTTCGAATCCGCTCTATGTAATGCTTTTATCCCGATTTCAGGCACATTCCGTATCTTCGGGTACGGAGTGGGAATGCAGTTCGGTCTGGTGCCTGAAGTCCGGGGATACCGCGTGGCGGAAAGGGGGAACAGCAGTCCGAAAAAGTTATGATTTTATATCATATACGGACGCGGGCTGTCCTTCCTCCCACCCGCCTGCTGAACGGGACTTCCGCAGCAGGGCGATGAATGAGGGGTAAAAGTATTTGCAAACAGGGATTTCTCTGTCATGTTTTGGCGCTGGGAGGGCGGTCAGGGAACTGGAATCAGGAGGTAGATAACATGAAATATATTATTAAAGATAATCAGGCTGGATTTGTATTAAAGAACGGTGTTTTTCAGAAAATGATTACTGCGGGAACGTACTATTTTTCTAAAATGGCAGGCTATACGGTGGAAGTGGAAGAGATGACAGGGGAACTGGATTACCTGGATGTCCCTTATCAGGTGCTTTCCAGGGATTCTGCATTCCTGGATGCTGTTGTACATATGGAACTGCCGGACGGAGAGGCAGGCTTTATCTATGTCAATGGGAAACTGACGTCTTTTGCAAACCGTAAGGAATATATTTACTGGAATGTATTTGACAAGTATGAAATGAAGACGGTATCCATGGCGGAAACCGAAATGGGGACGGAAGTGTCAAAGCAGATGCTTTCACTGGTTCCGGCATATCTTTATACGGAAATCCGGGTCGGGGAAGGAGAGACTGCACTGGTATATTATGACAATGTAATGCAAAGACAGCTTTCCAAGGGTGTATACCGTTTTTGGAATTACTGCCATAACATTACATATAATCTGCTCGATATGCGTCAGAAGTCACTGGATATTGTAGGGCAGGAGATTCTCACCGGCGATAAAATCGGTATCCGTATGAATGTTACCTGTCTGTATAAAATAAGGGATGCCGTAGAATTTTCCGCAACGGTTTCCGATTTAAAGGGACAGCTGTACGCGGCGGTACAGCTGGCTATCAGGGAGATTGTGGGGAATTACAGGCTGGATGAGATACTGGAGGCAAAAGAGAGGATTTCCGGGGAAATCTATGGGGCGCTCAAAGAGCGGGAAGCGATGTTCTGCGTGAATTTTCTGACAGCCGGAATCAAGGATATCATATTGCCCGGAGAAATCAGGGAAATCATGAATTCCGTGCTTGTGGCGGAAAAGACGGCACAGGCGAATGTGATTGCCAGAAGGGAAGAAGTGGCTTCCACCAGGTCGCTGCTTAATACGGCGAAGCTGATGGATGAGAACCGGACGCTTTACAAGTTGAAAGAACTTGAGTATTTGGAGAGAATCTGTGAAAAAGTGGGTGAAATATCTGTGAATGGGAATGCCGGAATTGTAGAGCAGTTAGGGAAACTGATGGGCTCAGAAGCATGTTGACTTGAAATGGCTGTGAATTTTTGAATTGGTAACAGTTCAGCCTTTGGCCGGACTGTTACTCAGATTTTTGAAAATAGGAATTTTTGAAAATAGAAAGTTTTCTCTTGCCAAAGGCGGGGAAGTATGGTATTATAACTTTCGTTGAAGCTATTTATGCAGAAGCAGTCAGGTATTTCAGGAAGAATATGCGGCTCCGTGGTCAAGCGGTTAAGACATCGCCCTTTCACGGCGGTAACACGGGTTCGATTCCCGTCGGAGTCACTCGTGTATTGATTTATAGCACGAAGTAAAGAATTTATTTGTTAACCCTGTAAGGGTTTGCGGACCTTTAGCTCAGTTGGTTAGAGCAACCGGCTCATAACCGGTC
>CAMXQE010000083.1 GCA_947246015.1 uncultured Lachnospiraceae bacterium
TAATGCGGGCTATGCGTCCTGATGAAACGGTCCCCGGCTGGGCATTCCGTTTTCTGCAGAGTATTCCGGGCGTTACGATGGTGTTGTCCGGCATGTCCAATATGGAACAGCTGAAAGCCAATATTGCGACCTATGAAACAGATGAACCTCTTGGCAAAGAAGAATTTGATAAACTGGTGGAATGCATGGACGAGGAGGTTAAAAAGGCAGGGCTTCCCTGTACGGCATGTCATTATTGTACCAGCCATTGTCCGAAGGGGCTGCCTATTCCGGAATTGATAGCCCTGTACAATGAACATAAGGCTACGGGCGGCGGCTTTATCGCACCCATGGCGGTGGGCAGTATGCCGGAGGAAAAGCGGCCTGCAAGCTGTGTGGGATGCAGGAGTTGCGAGCAGGTCTGCCCCCAGCAGATTAAAATTTCTGAAATGATGAAAGATTTTACTGCCATGATTGGAATGTAAAAAGGGCAATCGCCGCTATGGGAAAATCACTCCCATATGCGGCATTTTTTTATGCACACGGGCACCCATAGGAAATTAGCTGCTGTGCAGCACGCACCCCGCGCGGGTCAATGTATGATTATGGCATCCGGAAACAAACAGTTGCCTTTTTATTAGCGGACTGATATACTTACTATATTATAATGAGGTAGCTGTCGGTACTGACAGTTAAAATCAAAACTAAGGGACAGTATTTTAAATGGAAAGGGATATGAGGGAGTACATATGAAGAGGAAAAAGCCTTTACAGGAGATTATTGGTATTGTATTTCTTTTAGCGGCCATTATCCTTTTGTTTTTCTGGTTTACGGACCGGAACAGCAAGCGGACAGAGAAACAGAACAGGGATTATGCGGCAGACTCGGCGCGGATGAAGTCGGTACAGATTGATGATGAGCTGAACAATGCCCTGAGCCGGATCAATACCTATGCGTACTTTGTAGGAGAAGGTCTGACGGAACCTGTGGTTACGGTGCAGATGCTTGAAAAAATGGAAGAAAATACCCAGTTCGATGCTATTATGTTTACGGATGCCAACGGTATAGACTATACCTCCGACGGCAGGACTGCTGATGTGACGAAACGGCACTTCTATCTGGATGGCATCAGTGGAAACAGCGGTATTGAGATTATATTCGACCCTCATTTTTTTAATGAGACAATGGCTTGTTTTTATGCACCCGTCCAGTTTAAGGGACAAACCATCGGTGTATTGCGCGGAGCTTTTTTAGCTGAGGAATATTTGAAAAACATGCTTGGAACCACATATTTCGGAGAAGAGGCGCAGGTATTCCTGTGCGCTCCGGACGGCAGGGTGATTTCCGGCTCTGACGGCAGGGCTTATAAGGGTCCTCTTCTTGATACTTTGGAAGAGACTGGTGTGATTGACCAGACGGCTGCCAATCAGGTGCGGCAGGTCTTTGAGAATGGCGGTGCAGGCGCTTTTGCCTGTGAGTCTTCCAGCAGGACGGATAATATCTGTGTCACATACCTGCCGCAAAATCAATATGTTTTGGTGCAGATGTTTCCCAAAAATGTTACACAGCGCATGATTACAGAAGAAAATCTTGTGGGAGTCCAGCTGGAAATCATGCTTATCACGCTGTTTGTCATTTACATTGTCATCATTGTCATTCGTGCCGGACGCAGACGGAAACAGCTGGAGAAGGAAAACCGGGAGATGGGATACATTATAAGCGGTGTCAATACATTGTTTTCCCGATTTGTCATGTTTGATTTTGAAAAGGATACTTATCAGTATCTGGCGGGAACGAAACCTGAAGGCGGGGAAATTGCAGACAGCGGAAGCTATCAGGATATCGTAGACCATCTGGCTGCTTTTTCTGAAGGAAGCCGCCGGCAGGAGTTTGTTGACTTTATGGATAAAAATTCCATTATTGCGGCTATGACGGAACACAATGATTTGCGGTATGAGCACTGTGTAATAAGAAACGGGTACACAGAGTGGGAACATATGAATATTATTTGTCTGGAAAGAAAAGGCAATACGGTTGCTAAGGCTTTGTTTATCCGTCAGAATGTAACAGAGTTAAAAGAAAAAGAACTGCGTATTCAGGCTGAAAGAGCGCTTGCAAACCGCAAAGAGAGACAGTATCAGATAGCGATTATGTCCAATTCCTTCTGTAATTTTGAATTTAATTTGACAAAGGATTTGATTGAGCAGGATATAATCAGGATTATAAACGGACGGAGAATATCGTTCCTTGAGCGGGTGGGACTGACAGTTCCGTGCAGGGCATCGGAGTGCTTTGAAAGATGGAAACAGTTTGTTCTGGCGGAATCCATGGAGCAGTATTTATCTACCGTAAACGTAGGGAATCTGCTCAGATGCTTTGAGCGGGGTGACAGAGAAGTCATTGCCGAGTATTGGAGCGAAGCTTCCGGACAGGAGCAGATGTGTGTGCGCCAGTCTTTTGTCATGACCAAGGATGACAATACAGGTGATATCATGGTTATGGTAGTATCAAAAGATGTCACAGAACAGGTCAAAAAACAGAGAGAACAGACCCAGGCCCTTCAGGACGCGCTGATGCAGGCACAACATGCAAACAGGGCTAAGACCACATTTTTATCCAATATGTCCCATGATATCCGCACCCCCATGAATGCAATCATAGGGTTTTCCACCATTGCGGTCAGCCATATTGATAACAAGGAACAGGTTTTGGATTGTCTGCAGAAAGTTCTTTCTTCCAGCAACCATCTTCTCAACCTGATTAATGATATTCTCGATATGAGCAGGATTGAGAGCGGAAAGGTGCAGATTAAAGAGCAGGAGTGCAATATTTCGGAACAGATGCATAATCTGGTAAATATTATCCAGCCTCAGATTAAAGCAAAACAGCTTGAATTGTTTATCGATACATGTGAAGTTACCAATGAGGATGTGATAGCCGATCCTTTGAAATTGAATCAGGTATTTATTAATCTGCTGAGCAATGCAGTGAAGTACACGCCTGCCGGGGGTATGGTTTCATTCCGGATTATGCAAAAGACTACATTCAGGCACGGATACGGCGATTATACATTTATCATTAAGGACAATGGTATCGGAATGTCGCCGGAGTTTGTGGAGCATATCTTCGAGCCTTTTGAGAGGGAATCTACCGTGACACAGAGCGGTATTCAGGGAACAGGGCTGGGTATGGCCATTACCAAAAACATTGTGGAGATGATGAACGGTACCATCAGTGTTGAGAGTGAGATGGGTAAGGGCAGCACATTTACGGTAGAACTGGGATTAAAGCTGCAGGATACGGAAAAAATTGCAGAACAGGTCGGGGAGCTGGAGGGACTGAGAGCGCTGGTTGTAGATGATGATATCAATACCTGTGACAGCGTCAGCAAGATGTTAAAGCAAATCGGTCTTCGCTCTGAGTGGACAACTTCCGGCAAAGAGGCGGTATACCGGGCTAAGAGTGCTCACGAGGAAGGTGATTCTTATCATACGTTTATTATTGACTGGCAGATGCCGGGGCTTAGCGGTGTGGAAACTACCAGAAAGATTCGGGAAGTAATCGGCAACGAAGCGCCTATTATTATTCTGACGGCATACGACTGGACGGATATTGAGGAGGAGGCAAAAGCCGCTGGTGTTACCGCTTTCTGTGCGAAGCCTATGTTTATGTCCGATTTGAAAACAGTGCTGCTTGCGGCTAATAATCTTTTGGAAAAACAGGAGGATGTTCCGGAATGGACTTTGGCTGATTTTAAGGGAAAGCGTATTCTTTTGGTGGAGGACAATGAATTAAACCGTGAGATAGCAGAGGTGATTCTGGAAGAAGCCGGTTTCCGTGTGGATACAGCGCCGGATGGAACGGATGCAGTATCAATCATGAGCAAGACGGAAGAACATTATTATGACGCGATATTAATGGATGTGCAGATGCCCATTATGGATGGTTATGAAGCTACCAGGACAATCCGCAGACTTCCAAGGCAGGATGTGAAAAATCTGCCCATCATTGCCATGACAGCCAATGCGCTGGAGGAGGATAAGGAAGCGGCACTGAAGAACGGAATGAACGCGCATATTGCCAAACCTCTTGATATGGATATCTTTATATCTGTTCTAAAAAAATTTGTAAATTAAGCAGGCTGTTATAAGGACAGTCTGTAACAGGGAGTGTATGGACTGATTATGGAACAAATTAGGCGTGAGGATATGTTGGAGCTGACCAGGCGCATGACTTTGAAGCGGAATTGTTTTGACAGGATTGCCGGGGCGTACATGGATGAAGAAGGCTTTGTGGACGGAACTTTTAACAAGCATTTTCAGAAACTGAAACCTAAAGAGCAGCAGGTGAATCTGGATATTGCAAAAGCAATTCCGTTTTCCGGGACAAACGTACAGCTGAAGGAATATATGTTTGTGGAGGCGGAGCGGAAGCAGGGCGGCATATGGCAGCTTCTGATGGCGCTGAAAGAGTGCGGGCTGAAAAATGATGCGATGCTGGATATATTTTATGAGGAATTCGGAAGCAGATACCGGACTGGCCGCCGGTATGCCATTTACTTTTTTCATGGCAGCTATGATGTGCCTTTAAAGGCCAGTGACAAGGAAAGCTTATGGGAGTCGGAAGAGGTCTTCCAGTTCCTGATTTGTGCAGTCTGTCCGGTAAGCGGGGATTATGAACCGGGGAAGCCCGAAAGCGGGTTTCTTTTTCCTGCATTTAAGGACCGGAGCAGTGATATCCATAGGATTGATATTTTTCGTGAGGATGGTAAATTCCCGCGTTCAGAGAGGGTGGAGGAAATCTTATTCCAATTATAAAACAGCGCAAGAATTGACAAATATTCACATAACTGACAATACCGAAAAAAACCTGAATATCTATAATGAAATCAGAAGGTGTAAATTCAATTTCAGGAGCTGTCAGCAGGAGACAGTGGGGAACTTCTGCCGGCTGAAGGATATGAAGGGTGCGGGTGTGTATGAAAGATGTCAGGGATTTGAAGAAACAGAAGGTGGCTTTATACAGCATCAGGGGAAAGCTGACGGTGAGTTATCTGATTCCGATTGTTTTGATTGTGGTGCTTGGAATTATTTCCTACCGGAAGGCTGCTGAAACGATTATTAAAAATTATGAGGTTTCCATGGAAACCGCCATTCAGAAGACGTCAGAGTACTATGAACTGATGATGGATACCATTGCATCGAATTGCAGTCAGATTGCCATTGACAATGTGCTGCGCGCTTATTACAGGGGAGCATATCGTGAGGAGCCGCTGCAGGAGAAAAAGAACTTTTTGGAAATGCAGAAAAGTATGTTTATGGATGCCTTTTCCAGTGATTTTGTTCAGGGAGTTTATACCTTTGGCGAATATGGGAAGGAATGCATTTCCTATTTGGACGTTAAGAAACTGGGATATGAAGCGTACGGGGAGACGGAAGAAGGAAAAGAGATGGAACAGGCGGGTGAAAACATGGTGTTTTCAGGTTATCACCATGATTTGGATGCCATGACAGGACATCTCCCCGATGATTATGCTTTTTGTGTAAAAAGAAATATTACCAATCAGGCGGCGCTGCCTGTGGGAATCATTGTTATGGATGTGTCCATGAAAGCGGCAAGGGAACCGCTTCTTCAGATGGATTTAGGAGAGGGAAGCATATGTGCGCTGGTGTCAGTGGACGGCAGACAGATTTCCGGTTCAGAGGACGGAGCTATGGTTTTGTTTGAAACCATGGACATTTATCAGAGATTTTTAGAAGGAACGGAAGAAAACGGTTCCTTTTATATTAATCATGAAGGAGAACGCTATCTGCTTCTGCTGTCCAAAGTAGGGAATACGGGATTTACGGTCTGCACGATGATTCCGCAGGCACTGATTACGGCAAGCCTGAAAGGAATTCAGACAGCAACGGTTATCATCGTACTGCTTGCGCTTGTCATATCTGTCTGTACAGGGGCGGTTATTTCCACAGGAATCAATTCTTCCATCAAGCGTATCAGTAAGGTAATGAAATCTGTGGCGGAAGGGGATTTAACTGTAACCGTACACAGGAAAGGCAGGGATGAGTTCCGGACGCTGGGGGAACATGCGGGCAACATGCTTTCCAATACGAAAGAGCTGATTCAGAAAGCGGGGATGGTTTCGGGGCAGGTACTTACATCGGTGACACACGTGACGGATACGTCGGGGCAGATGATGGTGACGACAGACAATATCAAAGATGCCATTTTAAAGGTAAATGAAGGAGTATACCGGCAGAATGAGGAAGTGGAACACTGTCTTGCCAAAATGGACGAGCTGGCGGTGCAGATTGAGCTGGTGGACAGGGAAACCGAAGGCGCTATGGAGCGTGCCGGAAAGAGCAAGGCGGTAGTGGAAAAAGGAGTATCCGCTATCAGTATGCTGGAAGGCAAGGCAAAAGAAACGGCAAAAGTGACCGGACAGGTGATTGATAAGATAGAGGCTTTGGCGGAGGAGACAAAAGCGATTACGGATATCATTGTTTCGATTAAAGAGATTGCGGCGAGGACGAAACTGCTTTCCTTAAACGCAAGGATAGAGGCTGCCCGTATCGGGGAGGCCGGAAGCGGGTTTGCGGTTGTGGCGGAAGAAATAAGGAAACTCTCCGAGGAATCCATGAAAGCCGTGGAGCACATTGGAATCATCGTAAACCGGATTGAAAGCGGAACGAAGGAGACGGTACTGGTAGCAAGGGAGTCCGAGAAGATTGTAGAAGAACAGGAATCGGCGATGGGCGATACGGTAGATGCTTTCCATGAGATGAGTGGCAGTGTGGACGGCCTGGCAGGAAAAATAGAAAAGATAGCAGGCAATATGCGGAACATGGAGCGGGGAAAGAACATGACCATGGAAGCAGTGGAAAATATTTCCGGGGTATCCAGGCAGACGCTGGAATCCACCAACCGGATGAAAAATGCAGCAGAGATACAGATTGACGCCGTAAAGGAATTAAACGAGGCTACCGGAAGACTGGATGAGGAAGCGCAGGAGCTTACGGCGGCAATCCGGAAATTTAAAGTAGAGTAAAAATATTGCAGTCTGGCAAAACCATAAGCCCTTTTCTGACACATGAATGATGGTGTTTACAATGTGAACAAATAGTACTAAGATAAATCTGCAGAAAGTGTTTACAATGTAAATGGCAAATATATACATGTGGAAGAAAGGGCTTTTAGTGTTTATGAAAGAATGAAGCGGAGAGTCTTTGGGAGAAATCCCCAAAGGCGGAGAGCCGGATTGTAAAGGATAGGTCGGAGACAGGTGACTGTGGGAGAAATGAGGAATAATATGGGAAATGGAACAGAAAGAAGAAAATTTTGCGGCATTTTCGCTATATTACTGTTTTTGACTTTAACGGCATGTTCAACAGGCGGAGCGGAGGGAATGGAAGGTGAAAAAGAAGAAACGCTTCCAAATGCAGTAGTAGTAAGCGAAAGTATAGAAGATGAAGCAGGAAAAACGGAGTCGGAAAATCAGACAGACAGTAACGGCAGCGCAGATGGTGAGGGAATCTTAGAGGGGCAGATAAAAGACCAGTCTTTTCCGGTGGAACTGGATGGCTGGGGAAATGTGACGTTTGCGTCTTTTGAGCCTTTAGAGCATCCGTCAGAAAATCCGGACTATGGTACAACCATGTTTGGGGATGTGCGTTTTATGCTGCTTTCGGAGGGTAAGGCAGTTTATACCTTTCCGGGAGAAATGCCGGATGATATGCTGTCAGGGATGACACGGTTTTCACAGGTAGTATCAGTGGCTTTCAAGGATTATGATGAAGATGGCAGAACAGATATCCTCCTTTTGCTGGAATATATGGATTCCGGGAATCTGCCTGTCCGCAGGGCCAGGGTTTATACGCAGGAGGAAGGGGAGAAGGAATTCCGGATAAATACGGGGTTGTCAGAATATTTAGGGAATTATACGGAAAATATGTCCGGGATGGAGGATGGTATCCGTGATTATCGCGGAAGCATTACGGAAGAGACAATTATGTCCGAGGAAGAACTGACGGACTTTATCAGGGAGAGGAGCAGTTATTACACCAAGAGCGCTTATTATGGCGAAATCATGAATTATTGGGAAAATGTCCGTGAGGTGAGGGATATTTCCTGTCATATGGAATACCTGTTCGAGACGGACCGGAAGTATCTGACAAAGGAGGAGCTGGCGGATGAGCCGCCGACAGTGATTCATCT
>CAMXQE010000084.1 GCA_947246015.1 uncultured Lachnospiraceae bacterium
TGGCTTGGCTTGGCTTGGCTTGGCTTGGCTTGGCTTGGCTTGGCTTGGCTTGGCTTGGCTTGGCTTGGCTTGGCTTGGCTAATCAGTATATCCTTTCTTATCATTCTCTGTCAACTCCATATTTTTTTCCTTAATCTTATGTTAAAGTAAGCGTATTGTACTTGAAAAGCAATTTCTTTTCAATCTTTTGGTACAGATTGTTGTTTTTCTGGTATACTTTGCGTACTTTGGTTTGCATAACTATATATTCGGTGATTTTGGCATATTTGTATCCTACCACGTATTCTGCAAATTGTTATATCTGTTATAGAATTGGTGCTAATATTTTTAAAATTGGTAATCATAATGGCACAGCAAACACAAGTACACCCCTGAGACTTTAAATATCTAATTTTTCTTTCTCTATCCTGACAGTTAAAGTGTTCTCTTCCCTGCACAGACCACTGTGGACCATACCATAGTCCACCCGGTCTGCGCACTGCCCCCTTGTTGCCTATTTTATGATTTCAAAAAGCAGGCTGCTCCTGCCCCCGTTCTCACGCCACCGCTGTGTCTTCCGGATATAGCCGTTTTCCTCCAGATCACGGACTGCCCGCTTGACCGTACTGACAGAAAGGTGTAGTTCCCTCGCAATGGTACCGATTGCAGGGTAACAGGTTCCGTTTCTGTCCGCACGGTTCTGCAGGTACAGGTATACGGCTATGGCCCTGTGGGGCAGGTCTGCCTCATAGATTTTTCTGTCATATGTCATGCTTAACCCCGTTTCTGTTTTTAATCTTCTGTCCGCAGGGACTGGCGGACTCTTGCCACGGTCTCATTCATCTGCGCCTGCTGCATCCCTCCGTTCCTGCTGGCTGCGCCGCGGTCTGTGTTTTCTGCATCCTCCTCCATGCAGCACATGTATCTGCGGATGATCTCCTCCTCAATCTCCTGCTTGTCCGCATATGCCACCTTTCTTGCGGATTTCTCCTCTATTTCGTAGGGTTCCTCAAAGGTAATCCCCCATTTTAAGAACAGCTTCAGCTTTGTCTGCATGGGATGACAGCCAGTCTTTGATACAATAAAATTTCCTTTGGGAAGCGACTTTAATTCATCCGGCGTCATCAGCGGCCGCTGCATCATCTGGAGCGACTGGCTCGGATCGTTTTTCCCCTGCTGATGGAACCTGACAGTACCGTCCTGTTGCCGAGGCTTTTTGACAGCACCTCTGCGGATTCCGAATTCGGTGCAAAACCGCCGAAGATGGTATCCTGACAGTTATCAATGATAATCTCCGCCCCCTCTTTCCCATAATTCTTATTCAGCTGTGCAAAAGACTGTATCATCGGTACAATGCTCACCTTCCGGGAACGGGAGGCAGAGAACATCATTTCCGCGCTTTCAATCTTCGGTATGGTTCCGACCTCATCCCAATAAAAAACGACCCTGTTATCCAATTTTCCGCCGTTCTCATCCGCCACCACCAGTATCTCCCTATAGAGCTGCTGCAAAATCAGGGAAATGATAAAGTATTTCGTATTGTCCTCCTCCGGCATCACAAGGAACACAGCCGTTTTCCGGCGGCAGAACTGTTTCGCGTCAATGGCAGTATCAAAACATAGTATCTGCTCCAGTTCGGAATCCAGAAACGAGTTCAGTCTGGACAGCGCCGTGGACAGGACGGACTGCATGGACTGCTCCGCCGTGTTGAGCGCCGCCCCCGCAAACCATTTCGCTTTGTGGGTGTCAGGCAGTTTTGCCATCAGCAGCTGGAACTGGTTCTTCCCCTTAATCTTGGATGGCGCCAGCAGATCCTGTATCAGTTTGAACACACTGATGATGTGGCGCTTTTCATCGGGGCAGAATTCCGCGATCAGCAGGATGGCCGCCGTCAGCACGCCCTCCGCTGCATCATAGAAGAATGCATTCTGCCCGTAGCTGGAGCTGTCTGCGCCTCCCGATGATATGATGGTCTTTGCAGTAATTTTGGCATATTTCTCCGCCTTTGCTTTGGCGCTGAGATTGCTGCTGTCCGCAAGGAATTCATCCATGTATTTGTTGACCAGATGGAGCATGTTGTCACCGTCACTCCTTGTCGGGTTTCGCAGGTCGATGACCGCCGTTTCATACCCATAATACTTTTTTGCTATGCCGGCATAATTCCGGTACAGGTCGCCTTTGGTGTCGGTGGTCAGAAAACTCATACCGCAGGTGTCAACGCGGTATGTTTTTCTTTGGCACCTGTCTGTAACTGCTGGAAGTATAGCCCATCTTTAACAGTTCATTGCAAGTCTTTGCCTCCCCGTCCACCACATAGCACTCTTTTGTCTCTTCCTGCATCGCGCAGAGTGTTTCTAGCATTCCGGTATAACCGTTCTTATTTTTATAGTTTGCGATCGCATTTGTCGACAGGTGGAATTCACACGCCACCTCCTGTACCGTTCTATATGTCCTTCCGTTAATGATGCAGACCGGAAGCCCGGATATCATTTTTTCTCTTGGGATTCCTATCCGGTCTTTCGTTTCCAGAAGGATATCCACTGCCGTCTCAAAATCAAGGTCATTATTGACCATCATCTCATGGATGCAACCCGTGCTGATCCCGATTTCGCGGGACAGCTGCCGCTTGCTTGCATACATTTTCCCATCGTATTCGATTTCAAATTCCGGTCTGTTCACTTGGCGGATAGGTTGGGACAATGCCCGCTCCAGCGTCATCCCATATATCAGTCTTTCATTTATCAGGGCGCCATCGTGACCGTATGCCACCGCAAGGGACGATATCCCCGCATATTCCCTGCCACGGAATAGGATGGTCTCCTTTTCAAGCATTTCTGAAACAGTTTCCGCCAGTGTTTTCCCTCCGGCAACCCGCACACGCAGGGAGCCCGTATTCAGCCCGAATTCCTTAGCGATATCATTCAGCGTATCATACTGACGCCCCCACAGGACATATCCCGCTTTCTTTACCTGCACTTTTTTTGCCCATTCAACTGGCTCCTCAATGCTCTTGGTCCGGTAATACTTATGCATGACCTGAGAATAAGGAAGGTTTAAATCCCTGCAGAGTTCCCGCAGGGAAATATATTTCCTGCCATCATAGGTTACTTCTGTTCCACTTTTTATTGGTATGGTCCTCCTTTCTTTTCATCATTTATAGTGACACACCCGGCTTTATTGCTAAAGCGGTCACCGCCTTTACAGCTCCATCTGCATTCCGTCCTGCCCGTTCTCCTCCTTCATTCCATCCTGCCGCATGTCAAGCCGCATATACTCTTCCACAGTAAGTGTCTCCCCAAGATAATTCATATCTTCTCTTGGATAATAACTGCCGCCCTCCGTCATCGGGATTTCTGTCTTTGACAGGATTGTTCCCCAATGGTTGACCAGCACATGCGGCTTTACCTCACAGGCAATCCCCTGACAGTCATCATCATGCCGCACATCATAGCAGAATAAATTTTCAGGCACGGTGTTCCTGTCTATCCTGCTGCCGCTGTAAAGCACAACATAGTCATCCAGCATGGCCAGTTCAAAGTTTTCTTTTCTTACGTTTTCCATTCCTGCCTCCTGTTCTGTTAAAAAGGCGGTACCTATTTTGTTCAAAATAAGTACCGCCTTACATGTTCATCTGCATTCCTTCCTCTGGTTCTTCACCGGGAATCTCTTCCCGCAACTTTGCTACCTCATCCATCATATCGAAAACCTCTTTGTACGGATGGTAGTTCATTGCGCCGGTTTCATCAACCGATGCCGCAAACTCTCCATTTAAGTTTAAGTTCAAGGCTCCTCCTCTTATGCCGTCGACTTCAAACCCCCTGTTCTCTGCCAGTTCCGCTACCGCCAAAAAGAATGGATTCATCTCTTCTTTCAATCTGGTTTCCACCTCCTTCTCATTCTGAAAATATCCCCAAATCGTCCCCAAAACCGATTTTGACTCCCCTGCATCTATAAAAACGGGCAAAAAATAGGGCAAAAACTGGTCAATTTTCGCTCCAATTTTTGCCCGGGGAGCACAACATCTTGTGGTTTAGACCCCCTAATTCTTCTCTTTTCCACAATACTGCATCATTATTATTACCTCAACGTGCTTATCATCTTCCAAACTCAAATCCATATCTTCCTCAATAATCGGAAGCCTAAATTTAATAGACTTCAACCACTGTCCATTCGGCTGCCTGTCCTCATATATCTGTATTTCAGAAATCAATGCTTCCATAAGCTGCCGCCGCTCTATCTCATTCATCACAGCATACAGCTTTTCAAAATAAATCAATACCTTATAGATATTATCTCCCGTCAGCTTCTCAGCTTCAATCGCCTGCTTCTTTGCCCTTGTTTCAATAAGCTGTGTTTCCACATTCTCTATTTTATCATACATTCGATAGAGCCTGTCATCAAGGTCTGCTTTCCGTTTGATATAATGTCTGTCATCCGGATCAAGAGAATCAATTTCCTCCGCCAGCTTTAGCTTGGCAGCATAATATTGCCTCAACTGCTTTTCATATGACGCAAGCTCTTCGTCTATTGTGGCAGTATCCACTTTGCTGTTAATCTTCTCCTGCATCATTGCCGCAAACTTAGAATTACCAACCAACTTAACGATGACTTCCGCCACCGCATCGTCCAATAATTCCTCCCGCACCTGCTTTTTATAATCACACTTATGCCCGCGTGTCATGGTTCGGTGCTTACAGCCATAGTAATAAAAGTCCTTGTATTTCGTCCCGTCCTTTTTGCGTTTGATGCTCTTATTCCCATACATACCCACTCCACATATCGGACATTTGACAATTCCCGAAAGAAGATGCGTTTTTG
Source organism: uncultured Lachnospiraceae bacterium (assembly GCA_947246015.1). Classification (GTDB taxonomy): domain Bacteria; phylum Bacillota; class Clostridia; order Lachnospirales; family Lachnospiraceae; genus Kineothrix. Next base: position 4,798 of record CAMXQE010000084.1, read on the forward strand.
TGTCTTTACCTTTATTTACATGTTCATATTTCTTTGCCTGTGAGATAAGTTTTACCTGTGCAGCCTGCCAGACATCTTCCTCAATAATCGCATCATGCTGTCCGTCTACCAGAATATAATTATCCTGCTCCACAAGATGATATTCGTTTCTTGTTCCATGGACTTTTTCTGTCTTTCTGCGTCCATAAGCAATTTTACCGCAATATACCGGATTTTTCAGAATAAGGCGAACCAAGTGCGCATCAAAAAGAGGATTTTTCCCGTTCTGCCTCTGTATCTTGTGAATGCCGTGATTCTCAAGATATTTTGCCACGCCGTTAGCGCCGGTGTCAGTTGTCACATACTGCTCAAAAATGACACGGATAGCGGCTGCTTCTTCCTCGTTAATCTGAAGTCCTCCATCCACAAGCTGATATCCGTATGGCGCAAACCCACCATTCCATTTTCCTTCGCGGGCTTTCTGGATACGCCCCTCCATTGTCTGCACACGGATATTTTCCCTCTCAATTTCCGCAACAGCTGACAAAACAGAAATCATCAGTTTGCCTGCATCCTTAGAAGAATCAATTCCATCTTCCACACAAATTAAATTTACCCCGAAATCCTGCATGACCTGTAATGTAGAAAGTACATCCGCCGCATTCCTGCCAAATCGTGACAACTTAAAAACAAGAACAAAAGAAACGCCATCTTTCCCCGACTTGATGTTCTCCATCATACGGTTAAATTCTAATCGTCCCTCAATGGACTTACCGGATTTTCCAGCATCCTCGTATGTGCCGACAATTTCATAATCATTATAGTCGGCATACGCTTTCATTCTGGCTTTCTGTGCGTCTAAGGAATAACCGTCTATTTGCATGGCTGTGGATACTCTTGTGTATGTATAAACTTTGATTTTTTCTGCAGAATCCTTTTTCTCCATACTCATAATCCTCACTTCACATTTGTGCCTACACTTTTTTAAACGTCTCGAAATCGATACGTTTAAAATTAGGATTGTGCAACGCCCATTGCACTTTTATTCATCCGTTCCCATTTGCGGCAGTCTCGATGTATTTAAGGAACTCATAGTCTGCATCTGGCGCACAGCCAAATCATGCAACAAAATCAACCTCTCCGACTGCGGCTTACCCTGCTCAATCAGTACCGCATTGTAACTCTCCATATTTGCAAGAACCAATAATTGATTGAGTGTTGCGTAATCTCTAATATTTCCCTTTTTGTCTGGATTTCCTGTACGCCATTGTTTTGCAGTTTTACCAAACAACGCAACATTTAACAAATCAGCTTCGCTTGCATAGGTATAGCCAATCTGCTCCTGTGTCAAAGCAGGCGGTATCAGGTTTGATTTAATAGCATCCGTATGAATATGATAATTCAATTTTGAAATTTCTCTGTTCAAATTCCAGTTCAAAGATAAACGGCTGTTTTCATCCATCTTCAGACGCCGATAATCCTTCATAATGTATAATTGAAATTCGGGAGAAATCCATGTTGCAAAAGACATCGCAATATCACTGTGAGCATATGTACCGCCATAACGTCCTGCTTTTGAAACAATACCAATCGCGTTCATTTGTTCTATCCATTTGGTCGGCGTCATTACAAAACGATTTAATCCGGCTTCATTTTTAACCGCCTCGAATTGCACACGGTTAAAATCAGGATTATGCAATTCCTCCCAAACTGCCAAAAATTCTATTGTATTTCGATTACGCATCCAGTTCTGAATCACAAATCTTGGGTCGTCTTCATTCCGGTACTTTGCGATATCCGTCAATGAAATAAATTCATTTTCAAAATCTGTTGTATATACACCAATATCAACACCTTTAGCATGAATGGTTTCCTTTATGAGTGTTTTCCCCATCTGTGTCTCCTTTATCTTCTTTAATATGGTTTGGACATATTTATCATGTTTATTATAGCCTGTGCAATCATTATTAGCAAGAAACATCTTTTAAGTCTTTTACTTTTCTTCTCTCATCTTCCTCATGATTGTCTCCTGTTATATCGGGCAAATTTTCTATATCTAATTCCGATGCATATTTTTCAATCAAATTTGCCAACATATCCGCCAGTCCGTTCCATTCATCAGCCATATATACCTCCCTTATGAACGCAAAAAAGGACAGCTATAAACTGTTACGTTCATAACTGCCCTCACGCTGTTTTGATGCTCAAAAAATTAAAAATTCCTTCTCAGTTTCCCCTGTCATTTCATCCATAAAGTTACATACAAGTGGCAGGTCATTACGCTGCCCACATCGGAATTGCACCGTCATTATATGACTGAATTTCAATCGGTAAATTCAGAAGTATCATTATCACAGATATGCCTCATCGCCCCGCACAACTGCTGTGTATTTTGTCAGGTTTTTATCGCTACACGCCTTTGCTTTAAGGAATTATTTTCCATTCCTTCACGTTCACTACCAAATCATCGGAGCAGGCGTATCATGGCGCACCTACATAGTGGCTACACATATCCTCACGTCCTGTATGTCGTTCAATATTCAGTTTTCAAAAGGGGTTCTTTCCTTCCGTTCAACCCCAAAATAATTGTATAAGGTAAATAGGCAAAAAACCTTACTATTTGCTAAATATGTTTCAAAAAATTTCTGCCGTAATCGGGCGACAACACCCCTGTTTGTTTTGGGCAGTCTGTCCATGCAGACTAAAACCCGCTCGCATTCCATCTCCAAAATAGCAAGCACTGCCTGTGTCATGACACAGTGCGTAATAGCAAGCACTGCTTGCGTATATACGCAGGGGAAATATCCCCTGATAGTGTCAAGTTTTTTTCGCAAATTTAATTTCTGCCATTTGGTATCCGGTAG
>CAMXQE010000085.1 GCA_947246015.1 uncultured Lachnospiraceae bacterium
GTAAGCAGACAGAAATTCATCTGCTGATGCAGGGTATGGGAGAACGGTTACGGAACTGGAATAAAAAGTTACGGAACTGGAATAAAAGATGGGGAAACAGCAGATGAAGGTAGAAAAACAGGAGAATATATGGGACTCCCTGACAGGGATTTACAACCGCAGGGGATTTTATCAGGCAACGCAGGAATTGTTTGACCGCAATCCTGACACGGAATATGTGATTGCGTATTGGAATGTACAGCGTTTTAAGATTATTAATGAGCTGTTCGGACGGGAGGTGGGGGACGGTATCTTAATCCAGATGGCGGAAATGATAAAACACGCTTACCATGGCGTGGAAGGGGAACATGGCATAGAGGGAACTTACGGGCGGATGGAAAGCGATAATTTTGCCATTTGTTTTCCGGCCCGCTTTCTGGAGGGGGACCGTGCTTTTGTGCATTCCGGTGAAATTACTTATGTCAGTGAAGGGGCGGAGTACCGTTTTTCTTCCTGTTATGGATTGTATCTGGTGAAAGACCGTTCGGTGGGCATTGCTGCCATGGTGGACAGAAGCAGGCTTGCCATGGACACGGTGAAGACTAATTATGTCAGGCCGTATGCCTACTATAATGACAATATGCGCGAGCATGTAGTGATGGAACAGATTCTGATGAGTGAGTGCGAAAAAGCGATTCGTGAGAATCAGTTCATGGTGTATTACCAACCGGTCTGCGATGCGGTAAGCGGGAGAATCATGAGTGCTGAGGCATTGGTGCGCTGGAACCATCCGCAGCGGGGAATGATTTCTCCGGCGGTATTTATTCCGTTGTTTGAACGGAATGGATTTGTCAGCGTTCTGGACCGCTATGTGTGGGAAAAGGTTTGCCAGATGCTGCGCCGGAGACTGGATGAAGGAAAAGATGTGGTTCCGGTATCTATCAATGTATCCAGAGTGGATTTTTATAATCAGCAATTGTGCGAAAACATCATCAGTATTTTGGATAAATACGGTCTGGAAAAGCGTCTGCTGCGGCTGGAAGTGACGGAAAGTTCTTATTCTGATGACCCACAGCATGTACTGGAAATCGTAAAGCGTTTGCAGGACCATGGATTTACGATTATGATGGATGACTTTGGCAGCGGGTATTCCTCACTGAATACGCTGAAAGATTTGCCGGTGGATATTCTGAAAATCGATATGAAGTTCATGGATGATTTGGATAAGGGCGGAAAATCGGCAATTATCCTTGAGTCTATTGTCCGCATGGCGAAATGGATGCGGCTGAAAGCAGTGGCTGAGGGTGTGGAAACGGAAGAAGAACTGAATTTCTTAAAAAGTGTGGAGTGCAATTATATTCAAGGCTATTATTTCTACCGCCCCCTGCCGGAGCTGGAATTTGAAGAACAGTTAAACCACATGGAAGAACTGCCGGAAAGAAAGGATTTTTTTACTTTCAGCGAGGACAGTGACTTTGTGACTCTTTATAACGAAAGTATGAAAGGTGAGAATCTGTTTCGGAATATGCCGGGCGGGCTGGGTGTATATGAGCTGGTGGATGACCGCATGGAGATTGTGCGGGCGAATCAGGGGTATTGCGATATGCTTCTGGAACCGGGCAGCGTGGGGCTTCTGTCCGGAGGGCGGCTGATTCGCGAGTATATGTATGACGAGGATTATCAGGCGCTTTTGGAACGGTGCGGGGAAGCGGAGCAGACCAAAACCATGGTGGATACGCAGTTGAGACGCAGACGGTATGACGGCAGTATGGTATGGCTGGATGTGCGTATCCGTTTCCTTGGAAATCAGGGAAAGCGCAGACTGTTCTGTTTTTACATGATGGATATTTCCCAAATGAAGTGGATAGAGATGGAGAGTTATGCCAACCGGTACAGCCGGGCATTGTTTTGTGCTTATGACAAAGTATACCGGCTGGATTATGAGACAGGATATGCGGAAGTTCTGCATACTTCGGAAGAAAGTGTTAAAATCGGGGATAAAGTATATTTCCGCGATTTCTTCGACCGTTTTGCGGATAAGATTATTTCCGGTGGAAAAGAAGAATACCGGAAGTGGATGCAAAGCAGGGAAGCTGTGGACGAAGCGCTGCAGGGCAGCAGGTCGGGCAGCCTTACCATTGACTATCAGATAGACCATCCGGATCTTTCATGGAAATGGGTATGGGCTTCTTTGACAAAAGTAACTACCGCCTGCGAGGAAGAAGGGTATCTGGTTTGTCTGAAAAAAGCGTAGCAGAAAAGGGATTAAAGATAAGGAAGAGAAAGAATAGGAATATAAAGAACAGGAAGATAAAGGAATAAATATAAAGAAATAAATATAAAGAAAAGGTATGGACAAAAGATTCGGGGAGAGAAAGGCATGGAGGAAAACCGTATGGAAGAAAACAGTAGAAAAGAAGACTGTAAAGTAAATACAAGCAAAAGCATTTTGGATTATGAAACGGTAGCCTTGGATGAGGAAGAAAATGCACTTGTTATTATAGACCAGACGCTGCTTCCGAATAAAACGGAGTTAATCCGGCTGAAAACGGCGCAGGAGATATGGGATGCCATCTATTTATTGAAAGTACGCGGGGCACCTGCAATCGGCGTGGCGGCGGCCTTTGGCATTTATGTGCTGGCAAATCAGGTGGATACGGAAGATTACGGGCTTTTTTATCAGGAGTTCGTAAAACAGAAGGAATATTTAGACAGCGCCAGACCTACGGCGGTCAATCTGTCATGGGCGTTGAACCGCATGGATGAGGTATGCCGCAAAAACAGCCATCTTCCGGTGGCACAGTTGAAACACAGATTAAAGGAAGAAGCGGCTGCCATTAAAGAAGAAGATATTCAGGTATGCCGGAAAATCGGAGAATATGGATTGGAACTGGTAAAACCGGGGGATGGAATCCTGACCCACTGCAATGCGGGACAGTTGGCGGCATGTCGGTATGGAACCGCCACGGCGCCTGTTTATTTAGGGCAGGAAAAAGGATATCAGTTCCGTGTCTTTGCGGACGAAACCAGGCCGCTTTTACAGGGGGCAAGACTGACTGCCTATGAGTTATTTTCCTCCGGTGTGGATGTGACGCTGATTTGTGACAATATGTCTGCGGCGGTTATGAAAAATGGCTGGATAAACGCAGTATTTGTCGGCTGTGACAGAGTAGCGGCAAACGGAGATACTGCCAATAAGATAGGAACTTCCGTGGTAGCGGCGGTAGCGAAGCAGTACCATGTGCCTTTTTATGTCTGTGCGCCCACATCCACCATTGATCTGGCAACCCCGACGGGTGAGGAGATACGCATCGAACAGCGTCCGGCGGACGAGGTGACGCAGATGTGGTATAAGGAGCGGATGGCGCCGGAGGGGATAAAAGTGTATAATCCGGCATTTGATGTGACGGATCATGAGTTAATAACAGCAATCGTGACAGAGTATGGAGTGGCAAGGGCACCTTTTACGGAGTCCCTGCGTGAACTATTTGAAAGAAAACAGAATATAAAGCAATAGAGGAAAAGCGGGATAGGAGACAAAAGACAGGATGGAACAGAAAGCGGAACTTATCATGCTTGGTACAGGACATGCCATGGTGACGAAATGTTACAATACATGTTTTGCCCTGCATGTGAACGGAGCATATTTTCTTGTGGACGCGGGCGGCGGAAACGGGATTCTTGTGCAGATGGAAGCGGCAGGGATTCCGTTCGGGAACGTGCATCATATGTTTGTAACCCATGCCCATACCGACCATATCCTCGGCGTGGTGTGGGTGATACGGAAAATAGCCACACTTATGAGAAAAGGAGAATATCAGGGAAATCTGACGGTCTACTGCCATGACAAGGTAAAGGCAATTCTGGACTTTATGTGCGGGCAGATGCTTCCGGGGAAGTTCACAACATTTTTGGGAGAGCGGATTTTTCTCGAAGTGGTAGAGGATGGTGCAAAAAGGGAATGGATGGGAATGCCGTTTACGTTCTTTGATATATGTTCCACGAAGGAGAAGCAGTTCGGCTTTGCGGCAGTACTGCCGGATGGCGCAAGATTCGTCTGTCTTGGGGACGAACCGTATCAGGATGCTTGCCGGAGTTATGTGAAGGGCTGTGACTGGCTGCTTTGCGAAGCGTTCTGTATGGAAGAAGATAAGGAAATTTACAAACCATATGAGAAACACCACAGCACGGCATTGGATGCGGGAAAAACGGCCGCAATGCTGGAAGTAAAGAATTTAGTGCTGTACCATACGGAGGACGGTTGCCTGCCGGAGAGGAAAAATCGCTATACGGAGGAAGCAGGGATTCATTATGGAGGGAATGTGTTTGTCCCGATGGACTTGGAACGAATCCGTTTGTGATAGTTTTGGCAGCAGGCGGTGCAGAGTTGCCCTGATAAGAATGCGATATGACGAGAATGCGATATGACAAGAATGCAATGAGATGTGTATATAATACAAATGCGACAAAACAGGAGAAACGGAAAGATGGAACTTTATGACGGAAGACCGGAAAATATGGAAGGAAGGCTGCCAAGGGAGGTACGGACTTATGATTTCCTTGACCGGATGGAAATAGAATATAAGCGCACGGACCATGAACCGGCAGACAATATGGAAGCCTGCAGCGAGATTGACGCCGTACTGGGTGTTCTGATTTGCAAGAATCTGTTTCTCTGTAACCGGCAGAAGACGAACTTTTATCTGCTGCTGATGCCGGGAGATAAGAAGTTTAAGACAAAGGAACTTTCCGGCCAGATAAATTCGGCGCGGCTGTCTTTTGCGGAGCCGGAGGATATGTTGAAATATCTGGACATAGAGCCGGGAGCGGTAAGCATTATGGGGCTGATAAATGACAGGAATCATGCGGTGCGGCTTCTCATTGACGAGGATGTATTGCAGGGGGAATATATCGGCTGCCATCCGTGTGTATGTACGTCCAGCCTGAAGATAAAAACGGCGGATATTCTGGAGAAATTTTTACCGGCGACGGGGCATGGCTATGAAACCGTACGCCTGCTGGGGGAAGATTAAGGGAGACTGGTAATCAGAATCCCATATCTTTCAGTTTTTTCACAATATCCACATAGGTTTCAAGGATATCAAAACCCTTATAATCCTCCCGTTTCAAGTCAATCATATCGCCGTGGGAGATGCCGCGGCGGTATTTATTCCGGAAAGTGCCCTGAAAAACGCCCCATTTGGCGCTTTCTTCCGTAACAAGCCCATCGTTTGAGGGATTCCCCGTAACATCCATAATCAGGTTGGGAATAGAAAGCAGGCTGTCGCTCCATGTATGCTGCATAACGGAAGCATAGCTTTGGTAATATACCTCCGGACAGTCGGGGGTGATTTCATTAAAATGGGCGCAGTAGGCAGGAGCAAGCTGTTTACTGGCATGGTAGCAGTCGGGACGGCAGTCCCCGATTTTGGAAAATGTACGGTCAAACCATGAGGAAATCAGGCGGTAGATTCCGTCCGGCAGCCGGTTCAGGACATCAATCAGTTCGGAACCGCGGTGAGGTGTGGAAACTGTAGTCAGGGAAGCTACCTGCTGCTCCATATGCAGCCGGGTAATCAGATAGCGGGAGTCCAGACCGCCTTTGGAATGGGCGATGATATTCACCTTTTCACAATGGTTTTCTTCCAAAACCTGTAAAATCTTTTGCCGGATGCTTTCCGCATTGTCCTCGATAGTACCCCACGCCTGCTGGTGTCCGTAATAAACAGTGGCGCCGTTTCGCACCAGCTCTTTCGGGATACGTCCCCAATAGTTAAAATAGCGCAGGTCGCGGAATCCGATGCCGTGTACCATAACCAGCGGATACCTGGTGGCGCATACGCTGCTTTCCGCCCTTGCGGCGCGGGCAGTAAAGCGGCACCTTTCATTGTCGCATTCCTCTTTGGCTTTATCGCAAAGGTATTTCATCAGAAAGAGATTCACGATGGGAAACCACAGGTTAAGGGTAACGAACAGCCGCTTTACGATACCGAGACGGTAACAGGTAAAGAGGATGCGCACTTGCCCGTTGAGCAGCAGGAAAAAGAGGATGAGGATACCGACAATCAGGTTTGCCGTAAACAGCACAGGGCTTGTCCTGTAAAATTCCGTCAGAATGGGCAGATGCCCGGTGAGCATAAGTAAATAAAGGATACCTTGTATAAAGAATCCCCATATACCAAACGATATTAAATACTGTCCCCCGTCAAGTATGGTGATACGCATAGTGCAGCCGCCATGGGAGCGGACAGGAAGGACATGGAGACGCAGCAGGAAGCAGAGATAAAGAAGAAATATTCCGCCTGTCATCAGGATTCCGGTCAGGGAGCTTCCTGCATTCCTGCGCCCGATGCACAGCCACCAGAGAAAGAGGGGCTGGGGCAGGAGAAGCATCAGGAAAAAGCGGGTAATCCTGCCGGTTATACGAAAATTCATAATCCCAGAATCTCCTGTACGATTTCCACACTATCCATAATACAGTCGGGACAGCTTCGGAGTACTTTGCCTGTTCCGATGCCCTTTAGCTCTTTGCATACCGTAGAGCCGGATTTTTCTTTGAAAGCGGCTACCATCTGCTTGGTATATTGGTATGTATTTACTTTGGTAGCAGGATTTTCAAGATTGCCGTCGCTGTTCTTGAATCCGGCGAGCAGGACAGCGCCGGTGAGTGCGCCGCAGGTGCATTCCAGACAGCCCATGCCGGAGCCGAATCCTTCGCAGGCTTTGAATAAGACGGCTTCGTCTACGCCGACTTCTTCGCTGAAGGAACATGCGACCGCCTGGGCACAGTTATATTTTCCGTTTCGTTTTGCAATTGCCAGTTCTTTTTTTGTCATACTTGTCATAACATACCTCTTTTCTGCAGGATTCATGGTTTCATGAGATTATTCTATCATGAATCAGAGATTCATGATTATCATTCGCCGTTCGTCGAACATGCAAAACATGCTCTCCTCACTAATGCTCATTATATCATGAATCATAGATTCATGATCGCCATTCGCCGCTCGCCGAATGAGTAAACTCATTTTTCTCGCTAACGCTCATTATATCACAAACATACGCAACTTACCATTCCCAAAACGTAACTTACCGTTCCGGATATTGAAAGACCTGCGGCTTATTGTTATGGATGGAGCGGACAGGAGAACAGGGATGAGAGATTGTTGGAATGAATTTTCAAACATGCCCTGACTAAATAGAATGCTTTTGCTGACACACGTACGTCCATAGATATTTCCGTTGCACCCTGTTGATGGTTTGGGCGATAAGTCCACAGGGGGAGAGTAGCAGCTTTGAAGAATAAAAACTTTACGCAATAAAATAGCAGGATTTCATACAGG
>CAMXQE010000086.1 GCA_947246015.1 uncultured Lachnospiraceae bacterium
TTGACAATCTTGATGACTGGTCTTTGATGGAGCAGGAAGGAATGAACAGCAGCGCAGCAGAGAGGGCTGTCATTTCAAAGGAAATTCATGTAGAGTAAGTGGGCAGAATTTTCAAGATGTGTTACCATTTTGTGGTAGATTTGTGCCATATGAAAGAGGCGTATTGTACTTTCTCAAAAATAAATTATAATTATAAAGGAGATGATTTTTTATGAAAAAAGAACCAAGATTTGAAACGGTATATACAGAGGGCAATTCCGTTACAAAAGACGGACGGAAGGTAATTTTCATTGATACGGAAACAGGCGTCAATTATCTGTTTGTATGCTCAGGATATGCAGGAGGATTAACGCCGTTGGTAGATGCAGATGGAAAGCCTGTAATCACGCGGAAATAGCAGGTGAGTTAACTATATCTAGGAACGCGCTATACTGTGCATTCCATGCGAATATAACAAAGGTGAACTGTTTCAAAAGGAGATAAAGACGATATGTAAGATATTGATACTTAGATGAATCGGGCATTAAAACGGAAAAGTGTTTGTTGGAGGAAAACCAATGAACGCTTTTCTCTTGATAGCAGGTTAAAGGTAAAGTACAATGAAACGATATTGGTTAAAGGAGCGATAGTATGTACAGAGTCGGCATATGTGATGATGATAAAGTTTTGTGTTCCTTGCTGGAGGAACAGATTCAGGAGCTTTCGGCAGAATTTTCAGTAAAATTTGAAATAGAGGTATGGTATAGCGGAGAGAGTTTGGAGTGTGATTTGAAAAAAGGAGCCGGATTGGATATCCTTTTTCTTGATATTGAATTATTGCAGAAAAATGGGATTGAGATAGGAGCTTTTATCCGTGACGAGATGGAGGATACAGAAACCCATATCGTCTATATTTCTTCAAAACAGGGTTATGCGATGGAACTTTTCAAGATGCAGCCATTGGAATTTCTGATAAAGCCAATTTCCGCCGCACGGCTGAAAGAAGTGCTCGAAAGAAGCATGAAAAGGAAAAAGTATGCGGGGAGCTGCTTTGAGTATCAAAGAGGAAGCCGGATTTTTCGTGTTTCGATAAAGGAAATATTATATTTCATGAGCATGGATAAAAAGGTTTTGATAATAAAAAAGGATGGACAGGAGGAATTTTATGGGAAGTTGAAAAATGTCATGGAGCAGCTTCCGGCAGGCTTTCTGATGATACATCAGTCCTATGTGATCCATCAGGGATATGTGAGCGAGTATTCCTATGAAAGCATAAAAATGATGAATGGTGATGTACTGAGTGTCAGTAAACCATACCGAAAAGAGGTCAGGGCAAAAATAAAACAGTATCTGAAGGGGAAAATGTACAATGTGTTATAAAATAGGATACGAATTGCCAATGATTTTGATTGTAGGCATTTTGCATACGGCACTACTGAAAAAGGTCTTGGATACCTTTCTGCCCGCAGGGGATAAGGACAGGCTGATGTGGAAAATCGTTTTTGTGGGATACTATCTGTTGACAACAGCCGCCTACAGTGTATTTCATGTATCGTTTCCCTATGAAATGTGTAATTTGGCGGGTATTATTGGCGTGGCTTGTTTTTATCGTGGTGCGTGGGAGAAAAAAATATGGATTTCTATGGTCTGGTTCTGCATGGATACAGGCAGCGGGACAGCCGTATCCCTTGCCTGTTCAGAGATGGTCGGAATGCAGCAGGTTGCGGTTTCTGCCTTGCTCCTGCTGATTTGCGTGGTGGTTATCTGTCATATTCCCGATCCGAGAGAAAGCAGGGAAAAAGCGCTTGATAAAAAGCAGATGTGTTTGCTGTCTGCAATTCCCATGTTAAGCGTGACGGTATTTTGGGGACTTATGTATGGAAACATTAGCAGATTGACAGCGGTATTTGTGTGTGTTGCGGTTTTGGCGCTTAATCTGTGTGTTTTTTACTTGTATCATATTTTGCTTAAAAATTATGTGCAGCTAAGGGAACAGGATATTTATAAACAGCAGACGATTGCTTATCAGAACCAGATTGAGATTATGAAAGAGTCGCAGAGCCGTATCAGGGCATTAAAGCATGATATGAAAAACCATGTGTTGGCGCTTAAAGGACTGGCAAAGGGTTCAAAGTCAGAAAAACTGATGGAATATCTTGATTCCATGCAGGAATTTATGCAGAATCCGTCAGAACATATTTATACCGGGAATGAAGCTTTGGACAGCCTGCTGAATTACAAGCTGCAAAGGGCAAAAGAAGAATTAAAAAAAGTGGAAACAGATATTGTGCTTCCTGAGAAGATGAATCTGCACTCTTTCGATTTCAATGTCATTGTTGGAAATCTTTTGGACAATGCAATAGCGGCATCTGTTCAGACAGACGGGCAGCGTTTAAAATTCAGTATGCGGATGGAGAACGGCGTTCTGCTCCTTTATATGATAAATAGCTGCATGGGGATGCCCGAAGGTATATGCGAAATACGCAGGCTTTCCGAGAAGTCTTATGCAGGGCATGGTATAGGACTTACAAATGTCCAAAGAATTGTGGAAAAATATCATGGCGATATGGAAATGCATTGTAAAGAAAACTATATGGAAACAGAGATTATGCTGTATATGAAAAACCTGTAAACACTGAAAAAGCTGTCATATGTTCATGGCAGCTTTTTCATAAAGATTTTTGTGACAGATTTCCGGGTTGATTTCAGAAAAAATATGGTAGAATTTCGCCGAAGTAAAAAAGAACAGATGAAAAAGTGTATAATCCATCTCATAACCCATACAGGGAATTACAGGAGGCATATGAAATGAAGAAAAAATTTTTGAGCGTACTAATAGCCGGAGCATTAGGGGTATGTGTATTGACGGGATGCCAGAAAGCACCGGAAGTATCTGCGGACAGCGATGTTTACCATGCCAAAAGCTCTTTGGAGGGCGAGGTGGAGAATATTGTAGCAAAAGAGTCTGACACAAATACAGCAGGAACAGACAAGCCTAAGTCAGAAGGAAGCTGCGATGCTTTGGTCGGAACGGAGGAAAACGGCATATGGATTTGTGCGGAAGTTCCCGCAGCGCCGCAGACAGCCCGGACGCTGACTTTGCAGAAACGGGATGATTGGGATACGGAAAAGCTGAAAGAACTGCTTGACAGCGAAAACGGAAATGTGCAGGACATTACCGAAGAACATCTTGCGCAGTGGGAAAAAGAGTTAAGTGAAATGAATGAAGAGGATAAGCCGGTTGAATGGATGAATTTCGGTGATGATTCTCTTATGATTTTATCGGACGGACAGAAGGAGGTATCTTTTGCAAGAAATACATCTGTAAGTTATGTGGATGAAATATTAAAAAAGAACTGTGATGTAATTTATAAAGAAGCTCCGGAAATTGATGTTATAAGGGAGAGTGAAACCGTTCCCGCCCAATTTCCCGTTTCCCATGCGAAGGATATCCTTCTGGAGAAGCTGGCAGTATTGGACATTACGGAAATACATATTTCCAGGGCTTTGTACTATGAACTTGACGGAACTGCATTTTATGAACTGACATTCACGCCTTCTTATGAAACGATTGGAGTAGCGTCAGAGTTTGGTCAGATTGTGCGTGGGGAGGTTCAGCCGAGAGGAACCGCATGGATTACCGAGGACGGCATAGCGACGATGAGTTTGGAGGATTATTGTGGTAAAATTACAGAGCAGTCTGAAAACGGAAAAATTTTAACGTTTTCACAGGTGACAGATATTTTGGGAAAATATTTGGAAAACAACACTTTCTGCGGAAATTCAAAGGCAAAACTGACGCAGGCAGAGCTTGTATATTATCCGACACTTCGGGAATCAGAACTGATCCTGACACCGGCATGGCATATCTACATTCCATTAAATGAAATGATGGATGCAATGGAGTCCGGCGATAAAGCATGGCAGGAAGCGTTCGAGAGCGGCGCAGCGTGGAATATCTATCTGGATGCCGTGACGGGAGAGCTGATAAAGGTGGAATAAAATGAATGGATTTTTTTGGAAGGATATGAAAAGAAGTTTCCTGAATGTGGGGTTTTTTGTCGGGATGGCTTCCGTGGCGGCGCTTTTGACGGCTGCGGTGGCGACGGGGACACCGCCGGGACGTATACGGAGCAGCTACTATATTTTGTTCAATGTGTTTGGCGCTTCGGGATTTGGTCCTTTTGCGGCTGTCTTTCCCGTACTGGCTTATGCGACTCGTTTTTGTGAAGAATATCAGAGTGGGTATTACCGTATGATTTTTTCAAGGATGAGCCCGACACGCTTTGGAAGAATCCGTATATGCAGCGTTGCATTGTCCGGGGGCGTCATGCTGGCAGTTCCGATTGCGTCTGCCTGTATCATGGCTTATATTCTTGGCGTTCCGGGCGTGCCGCAAGGCTCGGACGAGGGAATGCTGGATAAGACAATTATGCTTACCTATATCGTCAAATATGGGGATTGGTACATTGCCATTGGGAAAACCGTTCTCGGTTTTTTGTTTGGATGTGTATGGGCGCTTATGGGATTTCTGTTTGCGGTATGGATTCCTAACCGTTATGTTGCCCTGATTGCGCCGTTTGTATTGTATGAATCCATGTGGATCGGACTGGATGGGATTGTATGGTTGAATCCAATCCGGCTCCTTAGGGGAGATGATGTAGGAAGTTACCCTTTGGCGGCAGGAGTAGAATGTGTCTATATCATTGCCGTATCAACCGTCATTATGGCAGGACTTGTGAGGAGGTATCGGAATGGGTAGCTTTGCGGTAATCATAAAAGGAATGTTTCGGCAGGAGCAAAGAGACGGCAGGGTCATCATGGGATATTTTTTGGGATTTGCAGTCATGGGCTATTGGATGAGCGGTTTTTTGCGGTATGCGTCTGATACAGGAGAAGCAGTCAATATACTGGAAGCCTTTTGCGTGGTTGAGCAGCATTATGTGAATATGCTTTTTTTGGTCCTGGGATGGCTTCTGGTAGTGGCAGACGCCCCGTTTACGAAAGGGAATATTTACCTGCTTTTATATCGGTGCGGCAGAAAGCGTTGGAATATGGGAATGTTTTTCTATATATTGATGCAGGCATTTTTTTATACTGCGGCTATGGCGGTATTTACTATAATCATCAGCAGTTTTTTCGGGTTTGTGGGGAATATGTGGAGCAGTCCGGTATATTCTCTGGCGCTTGATGTCACAAACAACATCGGAGCCAGGTATAATATTACATTTCCGTGGCTTGCGATGATGAAGGCCATGTCTGTTCCACAGGCATTTGCAGTGACATTTTTGTTTCTTTATCTGTATCTTGCTTTTATGGGAGTGCTTTTATATGTTGCTGCACTGCTGCTTTCAGGAATAGCCGGAATGGTGACTGTAATAGGGGTGCATCTGACCGGATATTTACGAATGATGGACGGTTATACGGAAACTTCTTTATTGGCAAGGGCAGTTCCGGGAAATTTTATAGATGGGACATTGTCTTACTGGCAGTCTGCGGCTTTGTTTTTTGCATTGATTGTGGTTTTAATGGTTTTATCATCTGTTTTTGTGAAAAAAATTGAGTTTCAGTCGGGAACGGAGGTAGAAGGATAATGTCGGAAAGTTTGTTTATCAGGCTGTTTGCAGGAGTACCATCCGATTATTTTGAAGCCATACCGCTGATTCCTTTTGGACAATGGCTTCTGCCGATTGGCTTTTTTCTGTTGACAGTGGGTTTTTATGCAGAACGGAACAGAAAGGTGAAAATATTTTCCCTGTACCGTTATGGAACCGTTTCAGACTGGTGGACAAGGCATTTTGTGAAAAGGGTGGTATTTGGTATAAAGACGGCAATGTTGCTCCTGCTCATTGTTTTGACCTGCGATATTGTTATGGGGAAATTGGTTTTACTTTCCGCAGGGCTGCTTGCAAAAATCAGTGTCTTGTGGCTGTTTCATAGTATTAGTATGGCAGCGTTTTTCGTGTTATTGGATTTATTCCCCATCAGGCGTTTTGTTCCGGGGATGTTATTCCTGTTGGAAGGCGTGACATTTATGATTGGCTGCCGGATTTGCGCAGTTTCCCATGCAATGTATGGAATGTGGGGGATGTATCTGCGAAGCAGTTTATATGAAACAGGCGGCTTTCCGGTCGGAGTAATAATTGTAACGGAAGCTGTTTTGCTGGCAGCCGGTTTTGCTATCGGGCGGGAATATTTGAAAAAAGAAACAGATTATATTTAAAGAAGGGAAGGTTTGCGAATATGGCAGAAGCAATCCGTGTGGAGAATGTAACAAAAAGGTTTGGCGAAGTTGTTGCACTCGACCGTATTAACATTAGTTTTGAAAAAGGAAAAATATATGGGATTATAGGAAGGAATGGTTCCGGTAAGACTGTTCTGTTCAAAACGATGGTTGGATATTTAAAACCGACAGGCGGAAGGGTTGTAGTGGGGGAAAAGGAGATCGGAAAAGATATTGATTTTGCAGACAATATGGGAATTATTATTGAAAATCCCGGATTTTTAAGCAGATACACAGGATACAAAAATCTGGAATATTTGGCATCTATCCGTAAATTGATAGGCAGGGAGCAGATCAGGGAGAGCATGGAACGGATAGGCTTAGATCCTGACAGCCGCAAAAAAGTTGGAAAATATTCCCTTGGTATGAAGCAGAGGCTCGGTATTGCCCAGGCAATTATGGAAAACCCGGATATTTTGATCTTGGATGAACCAATGAACGGACTGGACAATCAGGGGGTAAACGATGTGCGGGATATTCTTTTGGGGTTAAAGAAAGAAGGAAAAACCGTCATACTTGCCAGCCATAATAAAGAGGATATAGAGGTTTTGTGTGATA
>CAMXQE010000087.1 GCA_947246015.1 uncultured Lachnospiraceae bacterium
TTCCTGACGGATTGCACATGGGTGCGTAAGGAAATTAGCTGCTGCGCAGCACGCATCCCGTGCGGCAGGCAGGGAAGCGTCCCTGCACGGTTACATACGAAGCAGGAGGAGAAGATTATGTGGTCAAAAGAAATTTTTGGGACAGATGTCTATCATCTTGTATCTGCATTTATTATTTACAGTGTGATGGGCTGGCTGGTGGAATCGATTTATATGTCTTTTTGTAATCATAAGATTACAAACCGCGGTTTTGCAAGGAGTCCGTTCTGCCCGATTTACGGATTTGGCGCGGTAATCGGGTATTTGATATTGCATCCTTTGGAAAAGGATGTGTTCAAGTTGTATCTGGTAGGAGCGGCTATGGCGACTGTGTTTGAATTTCTGGTCGGGAAGCTGATGCTGCGCCTGTTTGGCGAGGTTTGGTGGGATTATAACGACAAGCCGTGCAATTATAAGGGCATCGTCTGTCTGGAGAGTACGATTGCATGGGGATTTTACGCAGTGATTATCATTCTCTTCCTTCATTCGAGGGTGATGGCGTTTATTGACCGCTGGAGTTTTTCCATGGGAAGTAAATTCTGCTGTGTGGTTTTGGCGGTGGTGACCGTGGATTACATAATCCAACTGATGAATGCGTTCCACATTGACCTTAAGGAAAAGAAAGAAAAGCTGGTGAACAGGTACGAGGATTTTAAGGCAAGATGGTATTAATATTACGGATTTTGATAGAAAAACGGTTCTAGGCAGAGCCGTTTTTTTATATTTATAGTAGTAGAATACACAATGGGAGCGTTGAATGTGAAAAGATTGGTGAGAACTGCAGTTTGCTGCATATTCAGCATTTGTCTGATTCTGTCTCATGTATTGTATGTGCAGGCGGTGCCGGAGGTGTCTGCACCCTCTTATATCGTGGTTGAGGCATCCACAGGGCAGATTGTATGTGAAAAGGATGCGGATGTGAGAAGGAGTCCGGCAAGCATTACGAAGATTATGACCCTGCTGTTGATTTTTGACAAATTAGATACGGGCAGGATACATTTGGAGGATGATGTGATTACCAGCGCTCATGCAAAATCCATGGGCGGTTCACAGGTTTTTCTGGAAGAAGGGGAAGTGCAGACTTTAGATACGATGATAAAATGTATTGCCGTAGCATCCGGCAATGATGCCTGTGTGGCGGTAGCGGAGTACATTGCGGGGAGCGAGGAAGAATTTGTGGAGCTGATGAACCAGAAAGCCGAAGAACTGCGGATGGATAATACCCATTTTGTGGACTGCTGCGGATTGACGGACTCGGATGAGCATTATACCACGGCGCGGGACGTGGCGGTCATGTCGAGGGAACTGGTGACAAAACATCCGGAAGTTTACAACTATACAAAGATATGGATGGAAGATATTACGCATGTAACAAGACAGGGAAGCACTACTTTCACCCTGTCCAGCACCAATAAGCTGTTAAAACAGTATGAGTGGGCAACCGGACTGAAAACAGGTTCTACCAGCAAGGCAAAATACTGCCTGTCTGCTACGGCGAGTAAGGACGGAATTGATTTAATTGCAGTTGTAATGGCGGCGCCGGATAATAAAGTACGTTTTCAGGACGCCATAGCGCTTTTGAATTTCGGTTACAGCGTAAGTAATGTTTATGTGGATGAAAACAAAGAGGCGCTTCCTGCCCTTACGGTAAAGGGCGGCGTGGAGGATGAAGTGAATCTGAGTTTTGCAGGGGAATTTCGTTATCTGGATACCAAGGGGAGTAATTTATCGCAGATAGAAGAAACGATTACCCTGCCGGAATTGGTAGAAGCGCCGGTGGCGGAAGGGCAGGCGGTCGGAGAAGCAGTCTATAAGCTGGACGGACAGAGAATCGGCGGAGTGTCCATCGTGGCGGCAAAAGCGGTGGAGAAAGCGGGGTACCGGGATTATGTGGTGAAGCTGATACATATGTTTTTGCTGTAAGGGGCCGTGTTTTACTTCTTTTTGAATTGCGGGGCAGGCGGATGCCCTGAACTGTCTGCAATGTGAAAATATCTGGCAAAGAAAGCTGTTTTTATGGTATGATAGATATCAGAATAACTCCTTTCCGGAGGTATGGTTAATGGTTTTCCGGTAATTCCATTATACCATACCCGGTAGGGGGTACTTCATCCTATAATATGATTCTGTAATATGATTCTGTAACAGAGAACGATCCGGTTTTATCTGGTTTTGACGTTTTGTAAATGCCTGATATGGATACAGACAGGAGAGAATTATGCTGATAGAAAAGTTGGAGCAGGGGGAAAATTTTACCAATCATGAGAGGGAAGTAGCACGCTATATTCTGGAGAATCCGGACAAGGTACCCGGAATGTCTTCCCTGGAGCTTGCACAGGCTTCATTTACCAGCAAGGCAACGGTGGTGCGTCTCAGCCAGAAGCTGGGGCTGACAGGATATCAGGAGCTGCGCATAAAGATTGTGGAAGAAATGAACCAGAAAAACAGGATTTCCCGGATGCTTGAAGGCGAACCGATACATGATAAAAGTACCTATACGGATATCATTCATACGCTTCCGGTTCTCTATGATAAGGCGGTAACGAATACCCGTCTCTCATTGGATAAAAATAGTATGAACCGGATTAATAATGTGCTGCAGAGGGCGGAGTGCATCGATATTTACGGTGCGGGAATCAGTTATATCCTTGCGCAGTCGGCGGCGTTCAAGTTTGCAACGCTGGGCATGGAGAGTTCTGCTTACGAAAGTATAAACGGGCATTATCTGATGGCACGGAAAAATAAGAAAACGATTGCCTTTCTAATCAGTTTTACCGGTGCGAACAGGACAATGATCCGGGCGGCTGAGTATCTGCGCAGGGCAACCAATAATTATGTGGTGGGAATTGTAGGACCGCACAATGAAGCGATTGGAAAATGGTGTCATGAACTTGTGGAGATTCCCAATAGGGATTCGCTGATAAGCCTTGATGTAATTACTTCCTTTTCAGCCGCAACCTATGTGACGGATATATTTTTTTCGCTTCTTTTATCGGGACGTTACAAAGAACATGCAAAATCTTCGCTGGAAATGCTGCTGCATAACGATTTGCTGCTGGATAAGACGAGAACAGGCGTAGAAAAGGAAGAGGGGTAAGAATTGAACCGCCGTTACAAAAACGGCGGTATTTTATTGACTGTTTTTGTAACAATGAATCTATCGCTTCCGGAAATATTGAGAGAGAAATTCCGGTGTGTTATGGTAGGGATACAAAGAGAGACGATAAAATAAAGATAAGGAGGAAACACAGATGGGGAAATATCAGGCACTGGCAAAAGAGATTGTGAAAAACGTCGGCGGTAAAGACAATGTCATGAGTCTGGTTCATTGCATTACGAGACTTCGTTTCACATTAAAGGATGAGAGCATTGCCAAAGACCAGACGCTGAAAGATATGGAAGGCGTTGTAACGGTAATGAAAAGTGGCGGACAGTATCAGGTGGTCATCGGAAACCATGTACCTGAGGTATTTGAGGATGTGATGCAGCTTTTGGACATCAGAGAAGGGGCGGCAGAATCCGATGATAAGAAGCGGGGGAGGTTTCTTGATAAGGCGATTGATATGGTATCTGGGATTTTCCAGCCAATCCTCGGCATTATGGCAGCATGTGGTATGCTGAAAGGATTAAACACACTGTTTGTAACACTTGGTTTTTACGGAGCGGACTGCGGTGGATATCTGATTATTAATGCAGCGGGAGATGCATTGTTTACATTTTTACCGTTGTTTCTGGGATATACCGCCGCAAAGAAATTTAAACTGAAACCGATGCTTGGACTTGCGATAGGGGCGGCCATGTGCTATCCGGGAATACAGGCAGGAACATTGTCGGCAGGGGCCGGACCATTGTATCATATTCTGGACGGAACGATGTTCCGTTCGCCGGTGTATATTGATTTTTTTGGAATACCGGTTATCTCGGTGGATTATACCGGAACGGTAATACCGGTTATCCTTGCCGTATGGTTTGCATCTAAATGTGAGAAATTTTTTAATAAATACATACCGGATTTGGTGAAGTTCTTCTTTGTACCTATGCTGACGCTGCTTATAACGATTCCGGTATCCGTGTTGTTCCTCGGACCGATTGCAACGTTTGGTTCCACGCTGATTTCGGAATTTACACTGGCAATCCGGAACGTCAGCCCGATGCTGGCAGGAGCAATCGTGGGACTGACCTGGCAGATACTGGTTATCTTCGGTATGCATTGGGGCTTTATACCGGTTTACATTAACAATGTACAGACACTGGGATATGATAATGTGATGATGCCGTTTTTCGCCTGCACATTTGCAACATCTGCAGTAGTACTTGCAATCTTTTTTAAAACAAAAGACAGAAAGCTGAAGGAAATGGCAATCCCGAATTTCATTTCAGGCATTTTCGGTGTGACGGAACCGGCTATCTATGGTATTCTGCTCCCGCTGAAGAAACCGTTTATCATCAGCTGTATCGCAGGCGGTATCGGGGGTGCGTTTTACGGCTTTTGCAATTTCAGAAAATTCATTTTGGGCGGTATGGGAATCTTCGAACTGCCGAATATGATGAATCCGGACGGAAGCAAGGGGAATATTCTGGTGGCGTTTGCGGGAATTGCGATTTCCATGATAGCAGGCTTTGTACTGACAATGATTTTTTACAAAGAAGATATAAAAGAGGAAAGCAGGGAAGAAGAGGCGGATGCAGCAGCTTTGGCAGACCGTGCAGCCGGGGAAATGAAAATTTACAGTCCCCTGAAAGGAAAAACAGTGAAGCTGGAAGAGGTAGAGGATGAGGCATTTTCATCCGGAATTCTTGGGGAAGGGATTGCTATCCTTCCGGAAGAAGGCATACTATACGCTCCTGCGGATGGAACCATATCAGCATTTTTCCCTACCGGTCATGCGCTTGGCATGACAACGGATAACGGCATGGAACTGCTGATACATGTAGGAATGGATACCGTACAGCTGGATGGAAAAGGATTTCATCCCCTTGCAGCCGTTGATGATAAGGTGAAAAAAGGGCAGAAGCTTTTGGAATTTGACATGAAACTGATTAAAGAAGCAGGATATTCGCTGGTTACTCCTGTGTTAGTAACAAATGCAGATGAAATCAGAGTGGTTCCCGTGGATGGCGGAAAGCAGATACAGGCAGGGGATGAACTGCTTACAACGGAAGCGAATGCATAAAGAAAGGAAAAAAGTATGCGAAAAGATTTTTTGTGGGGCGGCGCTACGGCAGCAAATCAATGCGAGGGCGGATGGAAAGAAGGCGGACGGGGCATGGCAATTGTGGATGTCATTCCCCATGGCGCTGACCGTATGCCGGTGATGAAAGGTATTTTGGATTACCGGAAGCTGCCGGAAGATTCCAACTATCCGGGCAGGAAAGCCATAGAGATGTATAGCCATTACAAGGAGGATATTGCACTGTTTGCAGAGATGGGCTTTAAGTGTTACCGGTTTTCCTTTTCCTGGTCCCGGATTTTTCCGACCGGAGAGGAGATGGAACCTAATAAAGAGGGTCTGCAGTTTTACGACAATCTCGTGAATGAATTATTGAAATATGGAATTGAGCCAATTGTAACGCTCTGCCATTTTGATGCGCCCCTTGGCCTGGTGGAGAAATATGGTTCATGGAAGAGCCGGAAGATGGCAGATTTCTTTCTCAGATACTGTAATGTGGTTTTCCGGCATTTTAAAGGCAGGGTCCGTTACTGGATTACCTTTAATGAAATCAATATGCTGATGCATCTGCCCTTTATGGGAGCGGGAATCCGCTTTGAGGAGGGAGAGAATGAACTGCAGGTAAAGTATCAGGCTGCCCATCATGAACTGCTTGCGTCAGCGATGGCAGTAAAACTGGCGCATGAAATCAGCCCGGACTTTCAGGTAGGCTGTATGCTGGCAGCAGGAAGCGTGTATCCTTATAGCTGCAATCCGGCGGATGTATGGGAAAGCATGAAAAAGGACAGGGAGAATTACTTTTTCATCGATGTGCAGGTACGGGGGGAATACCCGGAATACGCAAAGAAATATTTGGAACGGCAGGGCATACAGCTTGAAATGCAAAAAGAGGATATGGAAATACTGAAAGCAAATACAGTGGATTTTATATCCTTGTCTTATTACAACAGCCGCTGTGTGCGTACGGATGGTCAGGGTGAGACCGCAGGAGGAAATGTGTTTGCTTCCGCAAAAAATCCTTATCTGGAATGCAGCCAGTGGGGATGGCCCATTGACCCGCTGGGCTTCCGCATCACCCTGAACGCATTGTACGACCGTTACCGGATACCTTTATTCGTGGTGGAAAACGGGCTCGGTGCAGAAGACGTATTGGAAGCGGACGGAACAGTGAAGGATGATTACCGGATTGATTATTTAAGAGCCCATATCCGGGCGATGATAGCAGCAGCAGATGAGGACGGGGTAGAGCTTATCGGTTACACTCCCTGGGGATGTGTGGATTTGATTAGCGCAACGACCGGGGAAATGTCTAAACGTTATGGTTTCATCTATGTAGATAAAAATGATGACGGAGAGGGAACACTGAAACGTTTGCGGAAAAAGTCATTTGGCTGGTATCGGGAGGTAATTGCCTCAAATGGGGAAATACTTTAACGGTATTTCCGGTTTAGCAGAATATAACCCGCTTTGCGGGTGAAAATATAAAAAGCAATTTGGTAATATGTCAAGAGAAAAATGAAAAAGATTTTCTTGGAAAAGG
>CAMXQE010000088.1 GCA_947246015.1 uncultured Lachnospiraceae bacterium
TGGTTGCCCACAACAGATTTTGAGTCTGCCTCGTCTGCCATTCCGACACGCCGGCTTATTTCTACAAAAGCTATCAAATATTTCTTTAACAGCCGAGTTATATAATACCATACCCGGCTGTTTTTTACAAGTACTTTTTTAAAATTCCTTTGCCAATTCCTTATAAATTTCCATTCCGTCAAAAGTCGCGAAATAATCCTTCGGTTTCTCTGCTCTCCGGATTAATTGCACGCTTCCATCCTCTTTTAAGAGCAGCTCTGCTGATTTTAGCTTACCGTTGTAATTATACCCCATGGCAAATCCATGTGCCCCTGTATCATGGATTACGATATAATCACCGATTTCCACTTTCGGCAGCATCCTGTCAACCGCAAATTTATCATTATTTTCACAAAGGGAACCTGTCACGTCATATTTGTATCCGCATTCCGCTTCTTCTTTCCCCAATACCGTAATATGATGATAGGCCCCATACATAGCCGGACGCATCAGATTAACCGCACAGGCATCCACACCGATATACTCTTTATGAGTATGCTTCTCATGGATTACCTGTGTTACCAGTTCTCCGTAAGGCCCCATCATAAAACGCCCCATCTCTGTATATATTGCCACATCGCCCATTCCTGCCGGAACAAGGACTTCCTCATATACCTTACGCACACTCTCGCCTATCACCCGTATATCATTGCCCTGCTGTCCCGGCTGATAAGGAATCCCCACACCGCCGGAAAGATTGATGAATTTAATTGCTGCTCCGGTTTCTTTCTTCAGCTGCACCGCCACTTCAAACAACTGCTTTGCCAGCATCGGATAATATTCGTTCGTTACCGTATTGCTGGCAAGAAATGCATGGATTCCGAAATATTTCACTCCCTTTTCCTTCAACATACGGAATCCCTCAAACATCTGCTCCGTTGTAAAACCATATTTGGCATCTCCAGGATTATCCATGATTCCGTTACTCATACGGAATACTCCGCCCGGATTATAACGGCAGCTCATCGTCTCCGGAAGTTTCCCTAAAATCTGCTCTAAAAAATCAATATGCGTAATATCATCTAAATTGATAATTGCTCCCAGCTTCGCTGCATAAGCATATTCCTCTGCAGGCGTATCATTGGAAGAAAACATAATCTCCTCCCCCTTCATGCCTATCGCTTTGCTCAGCATCAGCTCCGTCATGGAAGAACAATCACAGCCGCATCCATATTCCTTCAGTATCTGTATCAGATAAGGGTTCGGTGTCGCTTTTACTGCAAAATATTCCCTAAAGCCCTTATTCCATGCAAAAGCCTCCTTTACAGCCTGCGCGTTCTCCCGGATGCCCTTTTCATCATAGATATGGAACGGGGTAGGATATGTTTTTACGATTTCCTCTACCATCTCCTTTGTCACAAATGGCTGCTTAGCTGTTTCAAATGTTTTCCTACTGTTGCTCATAATCTTTTTCTCCTCTTGTCAATTCTATTAATTTAATTTCATTCCTTAATGCTTCCTTAAAAACATTTACAAAATTCCTCTGTCCGGAATACAGACAGGTGTCTGTTTTCCTTCCTTCAATATCTCCTGTCAGGACATATACAGAATCAATAATCAGCCGGATTTGCTGTTCCTTCTTGTCCGTAAGATATTGTATTGCATTTTCCATTCCTACATCCTTATCCGTAATCAATACCAGTTTAATCCGGCGCGCTGCCGCTTCCAGCTCTCCTCTTATTTCTCCGATGAAACTCTCCGGAGCCGAAAGATAAATCCTCTGTTCTGCTCCTTTCAGCATAGAAAAAATTTTATTCCTGATATTCACAGCCCCGTCGATTGTAATATACCCTTCCGACAATTCCTGCATTGCCGGCATATTCTTTGCCAGCCATTCTTTTTCTTCTGTTAAAAACCTTATTTTATTCCCGCAAAACTCCTCAACCGCCACCGCCACATATCTGCTGGGGCTTCCTTCTATCCGATAAGCCGCACCGATATCTACCAGTTCGGACAGTCCCCCATATACATTAGAACGGGAGATTCCTGTCTGCTTCGCCACCTCATATCCGGTCAATCCGCCGCTTTGATACAGACAGATATACATTGATGCTTCCTGACGCGTCATTCCGAATTCCATCAATTTCTCCAGCACACCCGTTTCTCTTATATCTCCGTCCAACTTATCACCCTTTTCACTAGTGTTTCTTTATAGAACTACTATATTTCTTCTCTCATGATTTGTCAACTACTTTTTTCGATTCAAAAAATTTTTCCCCTACCCGCCGCGCGGGACACCCGTCAGCCTTGCTGACAAATTTCCTATGGGTGCCCGTGTGCATAAAAAAACAGAAGGGAATTTTTCCCTTCCGTCTCTACTATATATTTTCAATCTGCCAGTCAATCGGCTCCTCCCCGTTTTGTTTCAGGAAATCATTCGCTGCACTGAAATGCCTGCATCCAAAAAATCCACGGTAAGCAGATAACGGACTTGGATGCGGAGCCTTCAAAATCAAATGTCTCCGGTTCGTCAGCATCGGCATTTTGCTCTGTGCCGGCTTTCCCCACAGGAAATATACAATCGGACGTTCCTGTGCATTTACTGCTTCTATCACCGCGTCCGTAAACTGCTCCCATCCCTTATTCTGATGGGAATTAGCCTGATGCGCCCTCACCGTAAGCACAGTATTCAGCAGAAGCACCCCCTGATCCGCCCACTTTTTCAGGAATCCGTTGTTTGGAATATAACAGCCTAAATCATCATGAAGTTCTTTATAAATGTTCTGCAACGACGGTGGTATTTCTTTCTGTTCAGGAAGTACTGAAAAACTCAGCCCATGTGCCTGATTCACATTATGATATGGGTCCTGCCCCAATAAAAGTACCTTTACTTTACTTAAAGGCGTAAAATGAAAAGCATTAAAAATATCATCTGCCGGTGGATAAACCACCACCCTGCTGTATTCTTCCTGCACGAATTGGAATAATTGCCTGTAATACGGCTTGGAAAATTCCGGCTTCAAAGCTTCCAGCCAATCATTCTGTATCATAGCCATCCAAAAGCACCCTTTCTCTTATCGTCTAACCGGTACACCGCGCGATTTCAAATAATCCTTTACCTCATTTATCTCCAGTTCTTTATAGTGGAACAAAGAAGCCGCCAACGCCGCATCTGCCTTCCCCTCTGTCAATGCCTCATAAAAATGTTCGCTTTTTCCGGCGCCGCCAGACGCAATAACCGGAATAGAGACGCTCTCTGCAATCTGCCTGGTCAGTTCAATATCATAACCCGCTTTTGTTCCATCGCAATCCATACTGGTTAAAAGGATTTCCCCTGCTCCCAGCCTGTCCGCCCTGACTGCCCACTCCACCGCATCTATTCCCATATCGATTCTTCCGCCATTTTTATAAATATTCCAGCCTGAACCATCCACCCTGCGTTTGGCATCAATTGCTACCACCACGCACTGGCTTCCGAATTTATCCGCTGCTTCCCTGATCAATTCCGGACGGTCAATAGCCGAAGAATTAACGGCAACCTTATCCGCACCCTCGCGCAGAATAATCTTAAAGTCTTCCACCGTACGGATTCCGCCGCCTACCGTAAAGGGAATAAAAACCTTCTCCGCAACCCGCCGGACCATATCCACCACTGTAGCCCTTGCATCGGAAGATGCAGTAATATCCAGAAAAACCAATTCATCTGCTCCGGCCTTGTCATATGCCGCCGCGATTTCCACCGGGTCCCCGGCATCCTGCAGATTTACAAAATTAACACCTTTTACCACTCTCGCATTATGTACATCCAGACAAGGGATAATCCTCTTTGTATGCATCCTGTTTTCCCTCCCTTTAAATCCGAATGAAATTTCTTAACAAGGCCAATCCCACATCCGAACTTTTCTCCGGATGAAACTGACAGGCAAATACATTCCCTTTTTCTACTGAAGCATGGATTTTAGTACCGTATTCAGTCGTTGCTGTCACAATGCCCTCATCCTTCGCCTTTAGATAATAAGAATGAACAAAATATACATACGAGTCTTCCGGTACGCCTGCAAACAATCTCCCCTCATTCGGATATTTCAGCGAATTCCATCCGATTTGAGGTATCTTGAATCCTGCATTGTCCGGTATCCGGAGTATCTCCCCTTCCAGTATCCCTAATCCTGCCACTTCGCTGCTTTCATCGCTGCGTTCAAATAACAGCTGCAACCCAAGGCAGATACCAAGAAAAGGTGTCCCTCTGTCCACGACTTCCCGGATAACCTCTTCCAGTCCATATCCTCTTATTTTATCCATCGCGTCTCCGAATGCACCAACTCCCGGAAGGATTACCCGGTCCGCTTCCAGTATCCGTTCCCTGTCTCTTGTCACATATGCTTCCTCGCCAAGAAACTGAAGCGCTTTTTCCACACTCCTTATATTTCCCGCATCATAATCAATAATCGCTGTCATATACCGTCACTTCCTGTTGTTCCTCTCCTAAATGCTGCTTCAGAATTTCTCAGTTTCCATGTATCTGAACATCAATCGGCTGACGCACCCCTTGAATCATTTTACCCTGACCATTAGAAGATGTTCCTGCGTTATCCTCTGAACCGGAATTACTTTCCGGTACATAAGCGTCTGTCGAAACAGGTTCCTCCGGTATGTAAGTAGTCCCGGAATTTGTATCTGTTCCAGTCTCAGGCTCTGCCTCCGAACTCCCGTCCGCCTCGTTTTCCCCTGCGGTATCTGCCGGAAGGCTTTCCGGCTGTTCTTCTGCATCCTCCAGCAGAGTGGTATCTGCCTGTATATCTCCCTCATTGCTTTCTGTAGCTGCTGTACTATTCTCCAATACATTATCCGGTGTCGTATCCTCATAAAAATCCTGTTCTTCGGAAAGGACATCCGCTCCACTCCAAACTATCGCATTGGGATTCTCGAAGGGAGTGCCATTTACAACAGATTCTAACTTTCTTGTATAAGTCAAATCGTCATAATCAATAATCACTTTTGCCAGGTGCTCTGGAATATCATATTTATCGTTCAAAATATTCAACATTGTTTCATAAATCGCATCTACTTCCTGTGTCACATGATACTCTTCAGCATCCAGCATAATATCCGGATATTTCTGTACACCCATCATAAGGGCATCCAAGGCACGAACCTCTTCCCCTATGGCAAGATAATTATGATAAGCCTCCAGCTTACGGTTCATCTCGACTATAATCTTGGATTGGTTATAAATAATGGTATCGCTGTTATCCAGTTTCTTATTATATAACAATTCATAGGACTTTTTGTAATCCGACTGATAATATGCTTCCCTTGCCGCCTTTTTATCAAAAAACATCGGAACAATACTGCAGAATACAATAATCATCGCTGTCAGAGTCAGACCTAATCCCGCAATAACGGCAATGCTTTTTTTAGAAATTCTCTTCGAAGGCTTCTCCGGCGTTGTTTCCAATGTATCCGCAGCCGCTTTATCTTTCTTTTCCTTCTTCTTTTTTTCTTTCTTTTCTTTTTTCTCTTTCTTTTTATCGGCTGCCTCTCCCTCGCCGTCCTCGCTTTCCCCTTTTCCTTTCTTCCCTTTCTTTTTCTTCTTTTTCTTGTCTTCCTTATCTAATTCCTCCAAAATACTCTTATTTTCATCCGAAGGTTCCAATCCCTCTTTTAATTCATCCTCATCTTCCTCATCCGTCTCTGTCAGAAAAGCAATAATCTTCGTAAAGAAATTCGGCTTTTTCTCAACCGCCTCCGCATTCTCTCCCTCTTCTCCCGTTAATTCCTGCTCATCTTTCTTTTTCCCGCCGAAACGTTTCTTCTTTTTCTTCTTCCCCTTTTCACTCTCTTCTTCTTCCCCGGCTGCCGCATTTGCCTCGGCCATTGCTGCAGCCGCCTGTTCTGCCGCTGCATTCTCCGCTTCAATCTCATTGGACATACTATCCAGTAAAGCAAGCATATCCTCTTCCGTATTTATCTCAATTGCCGTTTCTTCCTCCATGGCTGCTGCATCCGCTGCTGCGAACATTGCATCCACTTCATCACCAGAAATTGAAGCCTCATTCCCCGGCTCATCTGCATCTCCTGCCTCCAGCTCCCCTTCTTCCGGTTCCACAACTCCAAAATCTTCAATCGCAAAATCGTCTATTGCGTCCTCATCCGGCATCATATCCCCGGATGATATCTCCTCTGCCGATGTTTCTTCCACTTCAAAATCAACAGATGCTTCTTCTTCTCCAAAATCTTCGATTGCAAAATCAACAGGCGCTTCTTCCTCCGCTCCTATATCTTCAATTGCAAAATCAACAGGCGCTTCCTCTTCTGCTCCTATATCTTCAATTGCGAAATCAACAGGCGCTTCTTCCTCTGCTCCTACATCTTCGATTGCAAAATCAACAGGCGCTTCTTCCTCTGCTCCTACATCTTCGATTGCAAAATCAACAG
>CAMXQE010000089.1 GCA_947246015.1 uncultured Lachnospiraceae bacterium
AGAATAAGTCTGTAAGCTGTTTTTCTTGCTTACAAACTTATTATACGAGGAATAAGCAGGAGTATAGGGAGGTAAAAACGGATATGGTCAGGACTTTTACAACGCATATTGTAAGAAAACAACAGGAGCTGACAGGGAGTCTGTGGGAATTTATGCCCTGTCAGGGAGAACATCAGGGTAAAATATTTCAGGTGGCGACGCCCTGCTGCTGGGAAAACCTTTCCGACTTTTCTGATTACAGGGGAGAAGGAATATTCAGGAAAAAGTTTTATGCAGGCGGTACAATCCGGCTGGAACTGAAGGGCGTGAGCCACACTGCAAAAGTATATTTGGACGGAAAGGAAATTGTTTCCCATTACAATGCTTATACAGCTTTCAGTGTAGTTGTAAAAAATCTTGAAGAATGTGAGCACACGCTTGAAATCAGGGCGGATAACCGTTTCAGCAGTGAGAGCGCCCTTCATATTTCCAATGATTATATGTCTTATGGAGGAATAAGCAGGCCCGTCGTGCTGGAACAGCTGGAAGAAGTGTATATCAGATTCCTGCATGTTACGCCATATACAGAAGCCGGGAAATGGAGGGTGAAGGCGGAAATCTTCCTTAATAATGTCTCGGATAAGGACCAGACAATCGATATCAGTATCACAATAGAGGATAAAGCGCTTGAGTGGAAAGCAGTGACAGTTCACGCGAACGGGGAACTTACAGTATGTGGGGATTTGGCATTTGAGCAGGTTGAAACATGGATGCCGGAACATCCAAAGCTTTATTATGTGAAAGCTGAATTGGAGAGTGGCGGCCGGATTATAGATGATTGCATAGACAGATTCGGATTCAGGGAAATAAGAATAGATAAGAACAGGATTTTATTGAACGGACATGCAGTCAGAATCAAAGGACTTTGCAGGCATGAAGACCATCCTCAGTTCGGGTGTGCGCTGCCGTATGCAGCGATTGCGTCTGATTTGGAAATCATAAAGCATCTTGGGGCTAATTCTGTTCGGGCCGTACATTATCCCAGTGACGAAATCTTTTTGGATTTATGTGACGAGCAGGGAATTTTAGTATGGGAGGAAAATCATGCAAGGGGACTCAGCCTCGAAGATATGCAGAACCCGAATTTTGAGCCGCAGGCAGAGGAAGTAATCAGGGAAATGATACCGCTTCTTTATAACCACCCCTGTATCTATATCTGGGGGATACTGAACGAGTGCGCCAGCGATACTGCATACGGGAAAGAATGCTATGCAAAACAGTATGACATTATTAAGTCGCTTGATATTTCCCGTCCGCGTTCTTCGGCAAGCTGCAAATTTAAGACGGATATCTGTTTCGGGCTTCCAGAGGTCGTTTCTTATAATATTTATCCACTTTGGTATCATGATACGCCGCCGGGAGAATATTTGGACAGTTTATATCAATGGGTGCAGGAGGAAACGGACGGAAGGGGCAAGCCTTTTCTGATTACAGAGATAGGCGCAGGCGCAATATATGGTTTACGGAATAACCATCATTCAAAATGGACGGAAGAATATCAGGCAGAGGCACTGGAAAAGCAGCTGACAGCAGTTTTGGAACATAGTGGATGCAGCGGCGTCTATATCTGGCAGTTCTGCGATATCCGGGTGAGTGAGGAATGGTTTGGCACGCGTCCGCGGACGATGAACAATAAGGGTATCGTTGACGAGTACCGCAGGCGTAAACTGTCTTATGAGGTGGTGAAGAGGATTTTTGCATCCTATTCCAATTACCGGGATTAAGAGAATATATGCCATGGCAGTTTGTTTCAGCAGCATTGCAGGCAGTCTGAAAAGGGAACAAATCATTTTAGATTTGTTCCCTTACTTTTTAAAGTCCTTTAAAAACAGGCGTTTTGATTAGCCGAAATATCTCTTGAGAAGTCCTTCAAATGCTTTTCCGTGTCTTGCCTCGTCGCGGGCCATCTCATGAACGGTGTCATGGATAGCATCCAGGTTAGCAGCCTTAGCTCTCTTAGCAAGGTCGAACTTACCTGCTGTAGCGCCGTTTTCAGCTTCTGCTCTCATTTCGAGGTTCTTCTTGGTGGAGTCGGTTACTACTTCGCCTAACAGTTCTGCGAATTTAGCAGCATGTTCTGCTTCTTCCCATGCAGCTTTTTCCCAGTAAAGACCGATTTCCGGATATCCTTCCCTGTGAGCTACCCTTGCCATAGCAAGATACATACCTACTTCTGTGCATTCACCGTTAAAGTTTGCCCTTAAATCCGCCAGAATATCTTCGCTGACGCCCTGTGCAACACCTACTACATGTTCTGCTGCCCATGTTTTTTCTCCTGCCTGCTGCGTGAATTTCTCAGCAGGTGCATTGCACTGGGGGCATTTCTCCGGTGCAGAATCTCCTTCGTGAACATAACCACATACCTGACATACAAATTTCATAGTGCATTCTCCTTTTCTTTTTTGTCTTTTATAAAGTTTTTATTATGTAATTGCCTGATTGCGCCGCCGTATATAGGGATTGCGGGGCTTCAGGCATATACTTATCGTTTTGAAGGCTTATGCCTGTAATTTGTTACAGCAGCTCCCGCACGTTCCGTAAAAATATGTGACATGACCGTCTACTTTTCCGTCAAAGTGTTCTCCTGCTTTTTCCAGGATATGGTCAATGCTTTCCATCTCCAAATCCAGTACGCTTCCGCACCGGGTACAGATAAAATGATTGTGGGGAGATGTATCGGCATCGAAATGATCCACGCCGTCTCCCAAACGGAGCCTTCGTATCTCTCCCGTGTCGGAAAGCAGGGTTAAGTTGCGGTATACGGTGCCAAGACTGATATTCGGATACTGCTGTCTGACATTCATATATACGATGTCGGCAGTGGGATGGTCTTTCCTGGTGCAGAGAAAATTTTTGATAAGTTCCCGCTGTCTGCTGTATTTCTGTGCCATACCATGCCTCCCTTTAAATTAGTAATGATTACTGTTTTTATTATAATGAAAATTTTACAAAAGTCAATACCATTTTACAAAGTTTTAATAAGTTTACTATGAAACATATGATATAATCGGATTAACAGGAAAGGCGAAGGAAAAAAGCATGAAATTTAAGACAAGGCTGCTGATTACTTTTTTGACGATTGTATTGCTGCCGCTGGCTCTTACTGCAGTGGCATATATCAGCATAGGCAGTTATCTGCTGAATGCGGAGAGGGAATTTGGCATGGTGAACTCGGACTATACGATGCTGTCGGACCCGATGCATGGTTTTGAGCAGATATCGGAAGAGGTGTTCGAGGAAGTAAAAGAGCAGATGGCATTGAATGCAGGAAGTTTAGAGGACAGCGGGTATCTGGAGGGTCTGAATAAGAAGATAGAGGATAAGGCTTCGTACATTATTGTGCGGAAAGGAAGCGATATCTATTATGCGGGAAACGATGCAGCAGCCCAAAAGATATTCAGCCGTCTGCCGAGATACGGATATTCCAGTGACGGAAGCGGTTCCAGTTATTATTATGACAGCATGTCAAAGCTGGTGAAACAGCTGGATTTTAATTTTCCGGACGGAACGGAAGGCAGTATTTTTATTGTTACCAAAGTAAATTCTCTGATATCGAAGCAGCTTTTGGTGGATATGTTTATTGCCATTATAGTTATCCTGGTTTTCACCAGTCTGATGCTGACAAGGTGGATTTCCATGGGGGTGTTTCTGCCGGTAAATGAATTGAACACGGCGATGAAGAATATTGCCGGCGGCAATCTGGAATATATGCTGAATACGGATAATAAGGGGGAAATCGGTGAGCTGTACAGGAATTATGAGGATATGCGGCTCAGACTGAAGGAATCGACGGATGAAAAATTCCAGCATGAGAAGCAGAACAGGGAACTTATCAGCAATATATCCCATGATTTAAAAACACCGATTACCGCAATCAAAGGTTATGTAGAGGGAATCATGGATGGTGTGGCTGATACACCCGAGAAAATGGATAAATATATTAAGACCATTTATAATAAGGCCAATGATATGGACAGGCTGATAAACGAGCTGACCATATACTCAGGTATTGACAACAACCGGATTCCTTATCATTTCCATCGGATTAATGTGGCGGACTATTTCGGAGACTGTGTGGAGGAAGTGGGACTGGATTTGGAATCAAAGAATATTGAGCTGAATTATGCGAATCTGGTTTCACCCGATACGGTAGTCATAGCAGATCCTGAGCAGGTGAAGCGGGTAATCAATAATATTATAAGTAACAGTATTAAATATATGGATAAAGAAAAGGGAGTCATTGATATCCGTATTCTGGATGAAGTGGATTCTATCCGGGTAGAGATAGAGGATAACGGGAAGGGAATAGCGGCTAAAGACCTTCCGAATATATTTGAGCGGTTTTACCGCACGGATGCGTCCCGCAATTCTTCTAAGGGAGGGAGCGGAATCGGTCTTTCCATTGTGAAGAAAATCATTGAAGACCATGGGGGTTATATATGGGCGACCAGTAAGGAAGGGGAAGGTACGTGTCTGCACTTTGTGTTCAGGAAATATTCTGAAATGAAGGACAATGCATGAGAGCGGTTCAGGGAATCGGCCGCAGGGAACTGCATGAAAGCAGGAGGAGAAGTAAATATTATAAGAAATAAAGTAGAAAGGTGCTGTGGGATATGAGTAAAATACTGATTATCGAAGATGAAGAGGCAATTGCGGACTTGGAAAAGGATTATCTGGAACTCAGCGATTTTGAAGTGGAAATCGAGCATACCGGAAATATGGGGCTGCAGAGGGCGCTGGAAAAGGATTTTGATTTAGTGATTTTGGATTTGATGCTGCCGGAAATGGATGGGTTTGAGGTATGCCGCAAAATCAGGGAGGAAAAAAACATTCCGATTCTGATGGTTTCCGCGAAGAAAGATGATATTGATAAAATCAGGGGACTGGGTCTTGGCGCAGATGACTATATGACGAAGCCTTTCAGTCCCAGCGAGTTAGTGGCAAGAGTGAAAGCCCATATGGCAAGATATGACAGGCTCGTAGGCTCTAACCAAAAGGTAAATGATGTAGTGGAAATCAGGGGAATCCGCATTGATAAGACGGCAAGACGGGTATATGTGGACGGTGAGGAAAAGGCTTTTACTACGAAAGAATTTGATTTGCTTACGTTTCTTGCAGAGAATCCGAACCATGTATTTACAAAAGAAGAATTGTTCCGTGAAATATGGGATATGGATTCCATAGGGGACATAGCTACGGTAACGGTGCATATCAAGAAAATCAGGGAAAAGATAGAATATGATACGGCGAAACCCCAGTATATCGAGACGATATGGGGAGTCGGGTATCGGTTTAAAGTATAAGCGGGGAATGGCATGAGACTGGATAGCGGAGATATTCTGTACGAAGATAAAGAAATTATTGTATGCCGTAAGCAGGCAGGTATTGCCACACAGACAGCCCGGCCCGGGGAACCGGATATGGAGAGCGCTTTAAAGAATTATTTGAAAGATGAGTATATCGGGGTGGTTCATCGTCTGGATCAACCGGTAGAAGGAATTTTGGTTTTTGCCAAAACAAAAAATGCGGCGGCAAAGCTGAGTGAGCAGAGCAAGGGAAAAATGATGTGCAAGCATTATTGCGCGGTAGCCGTGCCTGTGAAAAAGGAGAGTTTGGGAAACGGCGGGACGGAAGAAGAAGGATTCGGAGAGCCGGGCAGGGAATATGTCTTAGTGGATTATCTGCTGAAAGACGGAAAAAGAAATATTTCAAAGGTGGTGGCGGAAGGAACGCCGGGAGCGAAGAGGGCGGAACTGGCTTATAAAATCATAAAGATGAGGCAGACAAAAGAACTGCAGACAGCGCTTTTGGAAATTAAACTGAAAACAGGAAGGCATCATCAGATACGTGTGCAGCTATCCAATGCAGGTCTGCCGCTGTTCGGAGATGCTAAGTACGGTATCGGGATGGAAGATACGCCGGGCGGAATAAAGCAAACAAAGAATGTGGCTTTGTGCGCCAATCGTCTGGAATTTTTTCATCCGGCGACGGGAGAGAGGATGTCTTTTGAAATAGAACCTTCGGGGGCGGTATTCCGTGCCTTTGCCAATTAATTCCTGTGTTCTTTTCAAAATTTCTGCAATAATTTGCCGGAAATGATTCATACTAATTTCAGGGCGTGTTTGAAAATTCATTCCTATCATCTGCACGCTCTAGTACAGCGGATATTAAATAATTGACAGTTTCATTGTTCAATTGCATCAGGA
>CAMXQE010000090.1 GCA_947246015.1 uncultured Lachnospiraceae bacterium
GGAAGAGGCGGCTCCTTATTTTGCAGGACAGAAGAATGCAAAAGAAGTGGCGGATATCATTCAGAGCAGGGTACAGATTTATGTAAATGAGAACAGGTAGGTTAACGGGATGCAGGAACGGTTTGCAAGAACAGAAATGCTGCTTGGCAGTGATGCGATGGAACGGCTGAGACAGGCCAGGGTAGCAGTATTCGGCGTTGGCGGTGTCGGCGGCTATGTGGCAGAGGCATTGGCGCGCAGCGGCATAGGGAAGATTGATTTGATTGACCACGATACGGTGGCCCGGAGCAATGTGAACCGTCAGATTATCGCGTTGTCCGGTACGGTGGGCCGGTATAAGGCAGAGGTGATGCAGGAGCGCATTATGGAGATTAATCCTTTTGCAGAGGTAAAGGTGTTCCGCTGTTTTTTCCTTCCGGAGAATCAGGATTTGTTTGATTTCCAGAGTTATTCCTATATTGCGGATGCAGTGGATACGGTGACGGCTAAGATTGAACTGGTGATGCAGGGGAAAAAATACGGGATTCCGGTCATCAGCAGTATGGGAGCGGGAAATAAACTGAATCCGGCGGCGTTTGAAGTGGCGGATATTTATGAGACCAGTGTGTGTCCGCTGGCAAAGGTGATGCGCAGGGAACTGCGAAAAAGAGGAGTGGAGCATCTGAAAGTGGTATATTCAAAAGAAGAACCGCGCAGACCTTTACCGGTGAAAGAAATGGACGAAAAAGACGGAAGAAATGAAGGAAACGGAATGGACAGTCCGGGGGAAAACACCACCAGGCGTTCTACACCGGGCAGCATATCGTTTGTGCCTTCGGTGGCAGGCCTTATTATGGCGGGGGAAATTATAAAAGACATTGCAGGAATCACGGAATACAGAATGTAAAGCGTTGAAACAGGGACATGGGATAAAGAATATAGGAATGTGCGGAAAAGAATGAAAATACAGGATTATTTAAAACAGAAGAAAATCATATGCGACGGGGCTTTCGGTACTTATTTCTCAGATAAGTACGGGGCAGCGGAGCTGCCGGAACGTTTTAACCAGACAAAGCCGGAATGGATGCGGCAGATACATAGGGAGTATTTGGAGGCCGGAGCTGTGCTGCTGCGGACGAATACGTTTGCAGCTAACAGGATGTCTTTGGACTGTGAGGAAGAAGGGCTTCGGGCGAATATCCGTGCTGCATGGGAAAATGCGCGGCAGGCGGCAGGAGAATGCGGCAGGATATTAGGAGAGGATTGCTTTCTGGCAGGAGATATCGGCCCGATACCTGACAGCATCGGAAAGACGGAAGAGGAAGTTTATAATGAGTACCGTCTAATCGCGGATACATTGGTAGAGGCCGGGGCTGATATCCTTATTTTTGAGACTTTTTCCCAGTTGGATGATATTCTTCCTGTTATACGGGATATGAAGCAGGATACAGAGCATGGTACGGATTTGTTTGTAATCGTGCAGTTTTGTGTGAACCAGCATGGGTACAGCAACGCCGGAATCAGTGCACGCAGACTGTTAACAGAGGCAGCGCAGTCGGGCATCATCGATGCGGCCGGTTTTAACTGCGGTGTCGGTCCCGGACATTTGTATCAGATTCTGGAGAAAATGGAACTGCCGGAAAATGTTTACCTTACCGCATTACCCAATGCCGGGTACCCGAAGTATATGGAGAAACGGAAGGTATTCAGCAACAATGAGGAATACTTTGCCGGTAAGATGGCGGAAATCGGAACGCTGAATGTTGCTTTTCTGGGCGGGTGCTGCGGGACGACGCCTGCTTTTATCCAAAAGCTGTGTGTGAGGGCGGATACAGCTCCGGTGTATACGTGTGCCGCACCGAAAGAAGCGGCTGTTTTGGACAGAGCAGGAAAGGAGTGCGGTTTCTGGCAGGGGAAATCTCCGGACAGGAAGCTGATAGCCGTAGAACTTTCGCCTCCGCTGGGCGCGGACGACGGGAAGGTGATGGAAGCGGCATTTTCTTTAAAAAATAAAGGGGTGGATGTGGTGACGTTTCCCGATTCACCGTCAGGCAGGACGCGGGCGGATTCCGTGCTGATGGCGATGAAAGTACAGCAGGAAACAAAACTGTGTGTCATGCCGCATGTATGCTGCCGAGACAAGAATGCCATCGCCATACGTTCCCAGCTGCTCGGCGCGTATGTGAACGGGATACGGAATATGTTGGTGATTACGGGCGACCCTGTTCCCACGCTGATGCGGCAGGATGTGAAAAACGTGTTTAATTTTGACGCCGTGGGCTTCATGAAAATAATCCGCGAACTGAATCAGGAGGAATTTGCAGCGGAACCTGTGGTATTCGGCGGGGCGCTGAACCAGGGCAGACCTAATCTGGATGCGGAAATACGGAGGGTGGAGAAGAAGATGGCACAGGGGGCATCTTTTTTCCTGACCCAGCCTGTCTTTACGAAAGATGCCGCAGAACGGCTAAGAGAGGTAAAGGAGCGTACAGGGGCAAGGATATTGTGCGGTGTAATGCCCCTTGTGAATCTCAGGAATGCTCTGTTTATTAAAAATGAAATGGCCGGAATTGAGGTGGATGACAGCATTATTGCCTGCTTTGACGCCGGAATGACACGGGAAGAGGGAGAGACGGCAGGAGTGGAAATTGCAAAGAAGGTGATGGAGATGACGGCGGATTTTGCAGACGGATATTACTTTTCCATACCCTTTAACCGGGTTTATCTGCTGGAGCGGATACTGTCCGGAAATAATGGGGAAATTTAAGCAGGAACTTATACTATGGCAGGCAGTACCGTATGATTGGGCAGCCCGGTTGAAAGTTCTATGATTCCTTCATACATTTTAAAACAGGTTC
Source organism: uncultured Lachnospiraceae bacterium (assembly GCA_947246015.1). Classification (GTDB taxonomy): domain Bacteria; phylum Bacillota; class Clostridia; order Lachnospirales; family Lachnospiraceae; genus Kineothrix. Next base: position 2,838 of record CAMXQE010000090.1, read on the forward strand.
GATATATTTCTTATCTGAAATATCATAGGATGAGGAAATCATTTTTATCATTTCTTCATCCGCTTCTGTTTTATCTTTTTTTGCCTTAAGCGCTTTTATAAACATCTTCATCATAAGTTTTGACGGGGCAGACATTTTTTCGTAACAAAATCCGCCCGGACAATAAAATACATTTATTTTTTTCCATTCTGATTCTGTAAAGTTCCGGTGAAGGGCAGGGATAATTTCCGGATTATCGATAGGACTGCCTCCGACGCAAAATACAATCAGCTTTTTATCCGCCCATTTGTCCATATTGTTTTTAAACCAGCCGAGTTTGCTGATGCCGCCTGCACACGCCCAGCCGCCGAAAATAATGGTATCATATGCTGCCATATTTTTCTTTTTCGCCTCAGATAATTCCAGGCAGTCGGCTTTTGATGCTTCTGCAATCCATTGGGCGTAACGCTTTGTGAAACCTGTCTGTGAATTGTAAATTACGATTGCTTTCATTGTTTTGCGTCTCCTTTTTCTGATGTTACCGGATTTTCCGTTTCAAGATTTTCCATTTCCGTTTTACTGATTCTTAAGTTTCTGGCTTCCCGGCTCTTTGCTTCCAGATTTTCTATTCCTGCATATAATTTTGACAGGAGAAGGAATAATGTTTCAATTTCTTCCCTGGTATAAACCTCGAAAAGATATGTCAGCTCCTCCTGATATTGTGAAAATTCATTTTGGAAATAATCATTTACTTTTTCTGTGGGGCAGATGCACATTGCCCTTGTATCGAAGGGGCTTGGCTGAATTGTAATAAAACCTTTTTTCATCAGTACATCCGCTAATTTTTTTATATTCTGCCTGGAACAGCCTAACAGATTTCCCAATTGGGTAAAAGTTAACGGTTCTTTTGACTGCCTGACGATGGACAGCAGCATAAACTGTTTCAGTGAAATTTCCGGAATATGGTTGTCAAAAAGTGTCTGCAATTTATTTCCGGCAATAAATAATGTGCTGAAAATGGCTTTCTCCTGCTTCTCTGCAGTTTCAGAGAAACGTGTAATCAAATCTTTCAGTTCCATGTACAATACTCCTTATGGTAACTTGTTACGCTTTGTTATTATAGCAACAAGTTACCAATTTGTCAAGAGGAGAGAAGATGATACACAAAAAACAGGTAACAGTTTCTTCGTATTGACTTCCGTACAGATAACAAGTCATAATAACTGAAATACATAAATAAAAAAACGTAAAAATAACACTGTACAAATGAGATTTTTTTTAGTAGAATAAGTAATGCAGAGGTTCTTGTAAAAAGAATTTTTGATAGAAGGATGGATTCTTTAGATGAAAAGCATTATGATCAGGCTCCGGTCTATTGAAGATGTAAAGAAGTTTGTCAGTATTATGGCACAGTTTAAAGGATACTTTGATTTAGTTTCCGGCAGATATGTAGTAGATGCAAAGTCTGTGATGGGGATATTCAGCATGGACTTATCGAAAGATTTGGAACTGCGCATTTTGGAAACGAATGAACAGGAGAAGGAGATTATGGATGCCATAGAGCCTTTTCTTGTAAAGGAATGACAAAGGTTCGCTGGTATGGCTGGTTTCCAGGCCGGAACGGATGAACCGGCAGAATATGCAGGATTAGTACATCGGTAGTATGTCAGCTTCCCAAGCTGAAGAGGCGGGTCCGACTCCCGTATCCTGCTTTTCAGGTAAGTATTTTGAATTGTTTTAACAGAAAACAAATCCGGCTAACAGGTAATTGCCTTTTAGCCGGATTTTTGACTGTACAGGGGTGCGTGACGGCATTTGATGCTTAAGGTGATTCTTGAATACAATAGTTTGCAGAGGAATGAATGAAAATGAAAAAGACCTGGCATGATAAACTGACAACAACACAGACGATAGCCGTAGGTTTTCTTGCGATTATCCTGATTGGTACGGTTGTGCTGATGCTGCCAATATCTTCCGGAAGCGGCAGTTTTACTAATCCGCTGACGGCATTATTTACAGCAACCAGCGCGACCTGCGTGACGGGACTGGTAGTGGTGGATACTTACAGCTACTGGTCGGTATTCGGCCGGTGTTTTATCCTGGGGCTGATACAGATTGGCGGGCTGGGATTTATGACAATCGGCGTGTTCCTTGCTATCCTGATGCGAAAGAATATCGGTCTGAAAGAACGGGGGATTCTGCAGGAAAGCATGAATACGATGCAGATTGGCGGTGTGGTAAGGCTCGTTAAAAAGGTAACGGTTGCGGCATTCGCAGTGGAGGGAATCGGGGCAGTTCTGCTGTCCATAAGATTTGTGCCGGAAATGGGATGGCTGGAGGGTATTTGCAACGGAATCTTTCACTCCATATCGGCGTTCTGCAATGCGGGGTTTGACCTGATGGGGAAAAAAGAAGAATATTCTTCTCTGGTGGCATATTCGGATGATATCATAGTGAATGTGACCATTATGCTGCTGATTATTTTAGGTGGTATCGGGTTCGTGGTATGGGATGATTTACAGAAGAAAAAACTGCGGGTGAAGGAATATCTGCTGCATACGAAAATTGTACTGACGGTGACGGTGATTTTACTTTTCGGGGGAGCCATTCTGTACTGGCTTTTGGAACGCGGCAATCTGATGGCTGGAATGAGCGGAAAGGAAACGGTACTGACTTCCCTGTTTGCTTCAGTGACGGCAAGGACAGCCGGTTTTAATACGATAGATGTGGGAGGCATGTCAGCCAGCAGTAAGCTGGTGACGATAGTACTGATGTTTATCGGCGGCAGTCCGGGTTCAACGGCGGGCGGCATCAAGACAACAACTTTTGCAGTGATGCTGATTTTTGTATGGGCAAACCTGCGGGGCAGTCATGGATGCAATGTATTCGGACGGCGTCTGGAGGAAGGGGAGATTAGGAAAGCAAGCATCGTAGTAACCATCAATCTGGTGCTGGCAGTTATTGCGTCGGCGCTCATCTGCGCCCTACAGGAGTTTCCCATGGAAGATGTGCTGTTGGAAGTATTTTCCGCCATTGGTACGGTAGGAATGTCAGCGGGCATTACCAGAGGGATGGGAACCTTGTCCCGAATCGTCCTGATTGTTCTGATGTACTGCGGGCGTATCGGG
>CAMXQE010000091.1 GCA_947246015.1 uncultured Lachnospiraceae bacterium
TTTATGCAATGAAAGAGAACAAAAAGCCGGTCCTGAAAAAATGGGGAAACTCAAAGCAGGGCAAATATTGAAAACTTCCTAATTTATGGTATAATTGGCTTAAGTTTTTTATAAGTTAAGTCAGGACTGAGAAGGAGTGGGCAAAATGTATCGATTTTTTAAAACTTTAAAAGCCAATTATCTGATATCGGCCGTATTGTGCGTGCTGTTTGGCATTACGCTTGTGGTCTGGCCGGATATTTCATCCAAAGTGGTATGTATCGGGCTGGGGTGCGTATTGGCGTTGACGGGAGTTGTAAACCTGATTACGTTTTTTGTCAGGCGGGACGGGACGTTCCTGTCGCAGCTGAATTTACTGGCAGGTATTGTACTGGCAGTGCTGGGAGGGTGGATTATCCTGGATCCTGATGTGCTGATTCGTATTATTCCCGTGGTAATCGGTGTTATTATAGTGGTGCACGGAGGGCATAATCTGCTGCAGGCAGTAGAATTGTGCAGGGAGAAATATGATAAATGGTGGGTGGCATTGCTGCTCGGCATTTTAACGGCAGGTTTCGGGGCGCTCTTAATATACAATCCTTTTGAAGCAGTGAGCACGATGGTTGTATTGATAGGAGTATTGCTAATCTTTGACGGGATTTCCGATATATGGATTATTTCCCGTATTTCAAGGACTGCAAAGGCAGTTGTGGAAACGATGGAAGCACTGGATGTGGAAGCGGTGGAAATTTCCGACAAAAAGGAGTGAATACGGCAGGAATGTTGTCCGTGGAATAGAAAGCAAGAGCATGTTTGAAACATGCTTTGTGAAGAAGGAGGAAGAGTATGGCAATTTGTGAAATCAGCAATGGAGAAATTACGGCTTCAATAGACAGCCATGGGGCAGAGCTGAAGTCTCTGCGCAGCGTGGAACGCGAAACAGAATATATGTGGTGCGGAAATCCGGCCTATTGGGGGAAGACATCGCCGGTTTTATTTCCGTTTATCGGTGTATTAAAGGACGGAGAATACCGTTTTCAGGGAGAAACTTATAAGATGACGAAGCATGGATTCGCAAGGGATATGGAATTTAAGCTGGTATCCCATGAGGCGTCAGAAGTCTGGTTCCTGCTGGATGCGGATGAGGAAACTAAGAAAATCTATCCTTTTGATTTTCGATTGGAGATAGGATACCGTCTGGATGGAAAAAAGCTGAAAGTGCTTTGGCGGGTAGAGAATCTGTCCGAAGAGGTTATCTATTTTTCTATCGGGGGCCATCCGGCATTTAACTGTCCGCTAAATCCGGAAGACAAGCGGGAAGATTACTATTTGGAGTTTGGTAAGAAGGATTGTATCCGCTGTACGGTTATTGGAAGGGACGGGCTGGTGGATGACCATCATGTGGTGCATGAGCTGAACAGGGGGCGGCTTCCGGTAAGGTCGGAATTGTTCGAACGGGATGCCATGGTGATGGAGGATGGACAGCTTCAGGAAATATCTTTGCTGACTCCGGATAAAAAACCTTATATTAAAGTAGAATTCAGCACGCCGGTCGTTGCGGTATGGACACCGGCCGGAATAGAAGCGCCGTTTGTCTGCATCGAGCCATGGTATGGACTGTGTGACCATGTGGATTTTGAAGGGACGCTGGAAGAAAGAAAGTGGGGGAACGAGGTGCAGCCGGGAAAGCGGTTTGCCGCTGAGTATACCATTGAAGTAAAGCAGTGATTCCGGAATCCGCAGCTTATGTGATGCAGGGCGGCATGTCCGCTGCCGGCGACGGTTTGGAGGAGAAAAGACGGAAATGAATAAAAATGGGAAGCCTGGGAAGGATGAGGGTAAAGGAATCGGCAAAAAAGGAACAGTCCTGCTGGCGGCAGCCCTGCTTCTTCTGATTGGTGTAATCATAGCGGCAGGGATGAGCCGGTCAGCTGTTCCAAAGGCAGGAGACGGACAGACAGGGCAGACAGAAGCGGCCGCAGGACAGCCGCAGGGGGAAGAAGGTTTTTTGAATAGTCCGGTCAGGAGTTTTACGAATCTGTGTGCCTATGACAGCCGGGTGTATTGCGGAGCCCGTGGATTTTTCGGGGAAGAGATTCCGGTGGAAAGTAATGTGTTTACCATTTGGGATGAGAAAATATATTATGTTGAAAAGGTGCAGGAAGCATATGACAGTCTGACGGATGAACTGATGGAGATAAAGCGTTCCGATATGGACGGAAGCAATACGGAAGTACTGGCAGAAGATGTTTTTCTGGCAGGAGCCGGATATGAAAAGCTGATTGGAGATAAGCTTTTTTACGGTTACGGATATGACGGGAACCATAGTATGCAATATGCCTGGGTGGATGTCAATACAAAAGAAAGGGGAACCGTGTCCTCAGACCGTATCGAAAGCATACTGGGTTATGACGGAGTGTGGCTGTATTACAGGGGGGTTGACAGGGAAAAGGAGCAGAATGTGCTGGGGCGCGTAAAACCCGGAACGGATGAAGACGAAATCTTATATGCATTTGCCGGAATGGATGAAGAGGGGTACATAGAGAATGTGATTTATGCAGACGGCAGATTGTATTGTTTTACATTGTCACACAAACCGGAAGGATATGATTACCGTACTTTTTTATACCGGATGGAAATAAGGAGCGGGAGCACGGGAGAATTGTTGGAGGAGCTTCCGGTAGATTTTACGGGGTCCGCGAATTATTCTTTTCTGATAGAGGATGGGGAATTGTATACGGCCATGGCGGGAGAGATTGTTGCAGTTACGCTGGACAGTGGGGAAAAGCGGACAATCGCCCGCATGAAAGAGGGAGAATATTGGGGAATTTTGTACTTTGTCCCGGGAGACGGCTATTTATATTATGAAGCCATAGCCGAAATTAACGAAAAAACAGGAAACAATGATTATTTTTACCGTGTGCTGGTAGAAGGAGGGGAAGAAGAACTGTTAAATGAGTGGTATACAGCATGAAAATGTGGTACAATATATGGTAAATCAGTAATTTTATTTTAAGGAGAGGGAAAATCATGACAAAATGGGTGTACTTATTTGAAGAAGGAAGTGCGGACATGAGAAACCTTTTGGGAGGCAAGGGTGCTAATCTGGCCGAGATGACCAGACTTGGACTGCCGATACCGCAGGGGTTTACAGTGACAACAGAGGCGTGTACAGATTATTACAATCAGGGTAAGACGATTTCGGGAGAAATTGAGGCACAGATTTTCGATGCTTTGGAAGGACTGGAGAAAAAGCAGGGAAAGAAATTTGGTGATACCGAGAATCCGCTTCTGGTATCGGTGCGTTCCGGAGCGAGGGCTTCCATGCCGGGCATGATGGATACGATTCTGAATCTGGGCCTGACCGATGCGGCTGTGGAAGGATTTGCAAAAAAGACGGGAAATCCGAGGTTTGCTTATGACTCTTACCGAAGATTTATCCAGATGTTTTCCGATGTGGTAATGGAGATTCCCAAATCTTATTTTGAACGGATTTTAGACGAAATCAAAGATAGCAAGGGTGTGAAGTTCGATACGGAACTGACGGCGGAAGACCTGAAAGAAGTAATCGGGAAGTTCAAGCAGATTTACAGAGATAAAATGGGAACCGATTTTCCGCAGGAGCCGAAGATACAGTTGATGGAAGCGGTAAAAGCAGTGTTCCGTTCCTGGGACAATGACAGGGCGATTGTATACCGCCGGATGAATGATATTCCGGGTGACTGGGGTACGGCGGTAAATGTACAGGCGATGGTATTCGGTAATATGGGAAATACCTCCGGTACAGGAGTAGCATTTACGAGAAATCCTTCCACCGGTGCAAAGGGTATATATGGAGAATATTTAATCAATGCACAGGGTGAGGATGTAGTTGCCGGTATCCGTACACCGCAGCCGATTACCAAGCTGCAGGAGGATTTGCCGGAATGTTTTGCAAAATTTATTGAAATTGCCAATAAGCTGGAAGACCATTACCGGGATATGCAGGATATGGAATTTACGATTGAAGATGGAAAACTGTTCTTCCTGCAGACGAGGAATGGCAAGAGAACCGCGCAGGCGGCATTGCAGATAGCCTGTGATTTGGTGGATGAAGGAAAGATTACTCCGGAGGAGGCAGTAACGCGTATCGAGGCAAAATCTTTGGATCAGCTGCTTCATCCTACGTTCGATGCGGATGCCCTGAAAGCAGGCACGGTTATCGGACAGGCACTTCCCGCATCTCCCGGAGCTGCGGCAGGAAAAGTTTATTTTACGGCGGAAGATGCGAAGAAAGCCCATGAGTCGGGTGAAAGGGTCATATTAGTCCGTTTGGAGACATCACCGGAGGATATCGAAGGTATGCATGCGGCGGAGGGAATTCTGACCGTAAGAGGCGGTATGACCAGCCATGCGGCGGTAGTGGCACGTGGTATGGGAACCTGCTGTGTATCGGGCTGCGGGGATATTTCCATCAATGAAGAGGATAAGGTGTTCCAGCTGGGCGGACATGTATATCATGAAGGGGATTATATTTCCCTGGACGGTTCCACCGGCAAAATATATGACGGGGATATCAAGACGATGGAAGCATCCATCAGCGGTAATTTTGAGAGGATTATGGAATGGGCGGATTCATTCCGTAAACTTCAGGTACGGACGAATGCGGACACACCTGCGGATGCTGCCAATGCTGTGAAGTACGGGGCAGAGGGTATCGGACTTTGCCGTACAGAGCATATGTTCTTCGAGCCTGACCGGATTCCTAAAATCCGTCAGATGATTCTGGCAAGGACTTTACAGGAGAGAGAAAAGGCATTGAATGATTTGATTCCTTACCAGAAGGGTGATTTTAAAGGATTATATGAGGCGATGGAAGGCAGGCCGGTTACTATTCGGTTCTTAGATCCTCCGCTGCATGAATTTGTTCCTACCGAGAAGGATGATATCGATGATTTGGCGGTGAAAATGATGATGACGGCAGAGGAGGTACAGGAAATCTGTGATTCTCTCCATGAATTCAATCCTATGATGGGGCACCGCGGATGCCGTCTGGCCGTTACTTATCCGGAAATTGCAAGGATGCAGACGAGAGCGGTGATGGAAGCGGCAATTGAAGTGAAGCAGGAAAAGGGTTATGATGTGGTTCCGGAAATCATGATTCCGTTGGTGGGTGAAAAGAAAGAGCTGAAGTTCGTAAAAGATGTCGTAGTGGAGACTGCTGAGCAGGTAAAGAAGGAAAAGAATTCGGATATTAAGTATCATGTGGGAACCATGATAGAGATTCCGAGGGCTGCGCTGCTTGCGGATGAAATTGCAGAGGAAGCAGAGTTCTTCTCTTTTGGAACCAATGATTTGACACAGATGACGTTCGGTTTTTCAAGAGATGATGCAGGCAAGTTCCTGGATGAGTATTATAAGAATAAGATTTATGAGTCAGATCCGTTTGCAAGGCTGGATCAGAGCGGTGTTGGACAGCTGGTTCAGATTGCGGCAGAAAAAGGCAGGAAGACCAGACCGGATATTAAGCTGGGTATCTGCGGGGAACATGGCGGAGATCCGTCTTCGGTGGAGTTCTGCCATAAGGTTGGGCTGACGTATGTGTCCTGTTCGCCTTACAGGGTGCCGATTGCGCGGTTGGCGGCGGCACAGGCGGCTATTAACGAAAAGAGGAATTAGACAACAATATATTTACTTCTGTACCTTAACGGTAACAAGGGATGATGTAAGGGCATTTATGGCTGAACGTCCGGAGTACACAAAGGCTAACAGATTTAAAGATATTGTAGTAAAAGTCTATATATAAGTTCTGCAAGGGAAAGCAAAGTGCTTTCCCTTGTTTG
>CAMXQE010000092.1 GCA_947246015.1 uncultured Lachnospiraceae bacterium
AAAAGAATAAGTCTGTAAGCTGTTTTTCTTGCTTACAAACTTATTATACGAGGAAAGGTTAATTATGAAAAAACAAACAATTTTGAAAGGTCTGATTATTGGTGTATGTGTATTGGCTTTAGCTGGATGCGGCACGAAGCAGGAAGAACTACAGGGGGAGAAAGATATGTCTGTAACAGGGCAGTATCAAAATGATATATCTGATACAGAAGATATGTCATTAAATAAGGATGAAAAGGATAGTACTGATCCTGAAACGTATGATGCGGACGGCAATGGCAATACAGAACAACCTATGCCGAATGACAATGGCAATACAGAACAACCTATGCTGGATAAAGATGCTGCATCGGAGAACCAAAATAATACTACAGAAAATAATGTGGGTGAAAAAGTGGATGCAGACAGTCTGTACGCATCAGCTGCTATGACAGGGAGTGTTGTGGATTTTTCGGATGGTAGCTGTACAGTAAGTGCTGCCATAACTGAAGATGATGGGAAAACTGGTGTAGTGGCTGCACCGGGATATGAAAGTGAGGATACAAATGTAGTGGTGACATATCAGGAGGGCTGTGTGGTTCAGATTGCAACCATCTATACTTCAACCGGGATTGCGGAATTGGAGCAGGCGTCTGTAGCTGACATTAAGAAACAGGCAAGCGTTATTATCTATGGAAGTTTTGAGGATACACATCATGTAACGGCGACAAAAGTTATTATATGCCATAGAACAGCTTGAACGGGAGGTATTTATTTTGAAATTTTATCAGCTTGCATTCCGATACTTATGCCGGAAGAAGTCTAAGACATTTATTCTGCTTTTGGTATTGCTGTTTATAAATAGCATGATTTTAAGCTCTTACATGATTTTGCATGCAACAGAAGATTCCCGAACTACTATGCAGGAAAAGATGGGAAGCAAGGTAGTACTGGAAGTGAAGGAAAGCAATCAAATTATTACAGAAAATGAGATTAGAACAATTCGGAATCTGGATGGAGTGGTATATGTCAACCGTCTGACCAGCAACGCTGTTTATCCTGTTAATTTTAATCCTGTTACAAATAGTGATTCTGAGGAAGAAAATAACTGGAAAGTAACACTGATGTCTTATGATGATTTGGAACGTGACAGTGCCTTTAGTGATTTAAGATATCGCTTGATGAAGGGGGAAATGATTAAGGAGGACTCTGAAAAAGGGGCTGTGATCAATTTTGTGTTGGCAGATGCGAATGGTCTTGAAATAGGGGATGAGATGAAAGTTGGAACAGAAACAGGGAGTGTAATTGATGTAAAGATTATAGGTGTTTTTGTTGTGGGAAGCGAGAGAAACCAAATGGATACCCTGCCGGCAGTCAATCGTATTGAAAACCAGATTTTTATTGACAATGAATCCTATAAGGAGCTGTTTGATAATGCGGGTTACCGTAAGATAGCGGTATATACCAAAAATCCGGATGAGATAGATGTTTTGGTACAGGAATTAGAAGATTTTTTGGGTAACAGAGTAGAAATCACAACTGCTGATGTATTATATCGTCAGTTGGAGGTGCCGCTGAACAGAATAGTTCGTGTGATGAAACTTATGTTGATATTTACGTTGGCTGCAGGGATAACAATTACTTCATTATTACTCTGTATGTGGATGCGGTCGAGAAAAAGGGAAATTGCCGTTTTTATCAGTATGGGAAAAAGAAAAACGAACATTTTTATGCAGGTTTTTATGGAAACGGCAGTCGTCTTTTGTTTGTCTGTATTTGGTGCATGTGTAATAGGAAGTGGGATGGCAGGAATTATGAAAAAACTGCTCATGGAAGATAACACGGAAGTTCTCTTATCAGTTTCCTTACAGGCAAGGGATATTGGAACAATGTTCTTTGTAGGAGGCTGTATAGCAGTTATTGCCGTCTGTATTTCGTTACTGCCCATTTTAAGGGCAAATCCAAAAGATATTTTATCAAAAATGGAGGGATAGTAAATGAATGGTTTTAGTTTGGCATGGCGTTCTGTCATTAGAAAACCTGTAAAAAGTGTCCTGCTGTTTGTAACAGTATTTACCATCAGCTTGCTGCTGTTGTCTGGAATGAGCAGTGGAAAAGCAACGATTCAAATGCAGGATAATACAAGGCAGGCAATCGGAGCAGGGCTTTTGCTAGAAGAAAATGAAGCGGACAGACATCGAAGAATTGATGAGTTATCAGGGCAGCTTGATCATAAGGAAGGCAGCGCAGGTGGATACCACCAGGAAAAAATTATAATAAACGGAGTAGAAAGCTGGAGAACATGGACGGATAATTCTTTTGAAACTCTGTTAGTAGAGGATATTGAAAAAATAGCGGGTACAGAAGGGATTGCCGGTTACAATATTTCAACAGTTACAACCGCTGCAAGACCAGTTGATTTTATCCGTATTGAGGATGTGGATGTGGATCAGTATAGTGATCTTGGAGGTGTGTCGCTGATTGGGAACAAAGATATGTCTATGGACTCCAATTTTCTTTCGGGCAATGCCTTTATCACGGACGGCAGAATGATTAAAGAAGGTGAAAAAGATGTCTGTGTCATTTCCGTGGAGCTTGCAGATAAAAATCAATTAGAAATTGGATGCAGAATAAGATTCGGTAACTGCCATGATAAAGAGGATTCTATGACTTATGAAGCAGAAGTTGTTGGTATCTATCAGGTGAACCAACCAATAGCCCCTTATATGTTTGGAGATACTTACCGATCTGAAAATGTTATTTTTACGGATTTGGATTTCCCTGAAAAGGTGGATGGAAAAGCTGGCGATCCATTATATGAGAAGGCATATTTTAAAATTGCAGATGTGAATGATTATGAATCTGTAAAGAAAAGTGTAATGGGGGCGGATATAGCATGGGAACGGTATGATTTGATTGACAATAACGGAAATATGAATACCCTGTCCGCAAATTTTAATGAAATGGAGAAGTATAGCAGAATTTTAGTCTGGGTGATTTCAGGGGCAAGTTTGATTATCCTGTTTCTGATTTTTCAGTTCTGGATGAAAAGCCGGAATAGGGAAATTGGAATTATGTTGTCAATGGGAACTTCCAAAATTCGGATTTTGGCTCAGATTATGACGGAAGCGCTTATGATTGCAGTAGTGGCTGTGTTCATTTCCTTTTTGGCGGCTCCCAAAGTGGCAAGTCTGACAGCAGATTATTTGGTAGAGCAGCAGATACAGAGTGCGGAGGAACAGGATTTATTAGATGAGGGGAAAGTGGCATTTTCTTACGAAAAATCAGAGCAGAACGTGGTGGGTGTGCAGGCAGAAATTACTTCCGGGATGTTAATACAGGATGCCACGGGCATTGCCCTGCTTATTACAATATCTGTATGTGTATCGGGTATTGCTATATTGAAAAGAAATCCCAAAGATATCTTGCAGGATTTATAAAGCAGTTTATGTGCGTGGGTATTTAGAAATAAGTTAAGGAGGACAGATGAAATGATATTAGAAGCAAAAAATGTGGAATATGCATATAAATCCCAGAAGGAAAGGAAAGTTTTAGACAATATTTCTATCCGTTTTGAAGAAAAAAAGTTTTATACCATCATTGGAGCCAGCGGAGCAGGAAAAACCACTCTTTTGTCTTTGTTGGCAGGGCTTGACAGTCCAACAGGAGGAACCGTTCTATATGAAGGGGAAGATATCCTTACAAAAGGTTTGAATTATCACAGAAAGAATCATGTATCCTTAGTTTTTCAGGAATATAATCTGATTGATTATCTTACTACAGAGGAAAATGTAAAATTGGGAGGAACAGATAAGCCGGAGGAACTGCTTTCAAAAGTGCATATTCCATGGGAAGCATGGAAAAGAAATGTAATGAAGCTGTCTGGCGGGCAACAGCAGCGGGTAGCGATTGCAAGGGCACTGGCAAGCAATGCAAAAGTTTTATTGGCAGATGAGCCAACCGGGAATTTAGATGAACAGACGGCAGAGGGAATTATTGAGTTATTAAAGCAGACTGCACACGAACTGGGAAAATGCGTAATTGTTGTTACACATAGTAAATATTTAGCAAATGAGGCAGATGAGATTGTGCAGATTGCAAATGGATTCATTGCTTCATAAGATGGAAAGCATAAAACCCAACCGCCGCTATGGGAAATCGCCCCATACGCGGCGGTCTGCTATTTTTCCCCGCACTGGATTATTAGCTTGGCAGTTGGGGAGGTTAGAGGTAATATGCTTTATAGTCGTTTGGTGCAATAAATGGGAGTTTCGTGCAATGGCGTTTGATAAGATACCCCATAATCCGATATTATGTATAATGGGAGGTTAGGGTGATGAAGATAGCAATCTGCGATGACAGGGAGGATGACCGCGGCGCACTTAAGGCGCTGCTGGAAGCCTACGGGCAGGATTTTGAAATAAAGGAATATGGTTCAGGAAAAAGCCTGTGCGGGGATATGGATTATGTACGGGAATGCGGGATTATTTTCCTTGATATTAACATGGGAGGCATGGACGGGCTGGAGGCGGCAAGGCAGATAAAGGCGGAATGCCCGAAGGTGCATATCGTTCTGGTGACTGCTTATGTGAACTATGCACTGGACGGGTACAAGGTAAAGGCGAGCCGTTTCCTCTTGAAGGATGACTTGGAACAGACCCTATATGAGTGCATGGATGACATCCTGCGGGAAATCCGGCAGGAGGAGCGGGTGGTGGAGTTCGGTTTCGTGGAAGGGAATATGCGCCTCCGGGTGGATGACATTATCTATATCGAGACGAGCAAGCACAAGAACGTGTTCTACACGAAAGACCAGACGTACAGCATTTACAAAAAGATGGATGAACTGGAGGAGGACTTGAAGGGGATGGGCTTTGTGCGGATACACCAGAGTTTCCTCATCAACATGAAGTACATTGATAGGATCAGCAGCTATGTCATGGTTCTGACTACGGGGAAGGAGATATCCGTGCCGAAGTCGAGGTATCCGGAAGTGAAGCGTCAGTACACATTGTTTAAGGGGGCGGAGTGATTATGGAAATAGGAGCGTGGATGTTCTTTTTAACGGTTGTCATAGAAGTGTACGGAAGCCTGTACTTTTTTGACACTTTTTTAGAACAGGAGAAAATAGGAGGTCTTCACCCATACAGGTTTTTACCTTATTCCATAATGATGTTTTCTGCCAGTGTTATGGGATACTGGATTGGAATGTGGAAACTGCCTTTGTTTCTTTTTGGGTATGTTTTGCTTGGCAGGATAATTTACAAAGCCGGGTGGATTCAGGATGTCTTTTTCTCTGTGCTGAACTACAGTATGATATTTCTGACGGATTTTGTGGCATATTGTGTTGAAAACCTATGGAAGATGCAGGGAGTGGCGTGGATAATACAGGGTTGGTTCTGGGGGTTGTTCTCCAAAGTATTCTGGCTTGTCATACTTTTCGTTTTTCGCAGGATATGGAAAGGGGGATTTGATTACAGGGAGCTTACGGATGGTGAGTGGCTGAAATTAAGCATGATGCCTCTGTTTGCCCTGTCTGCCATTTTGGTGATGTATTTCCGGTTCAGCGGAGATGGGTCGGGAGTGCTGTCAGTCTGCCTGTTTATTTCAGTCGGGCTGGTTACAATCAATTTCCTTGTCATCTGGCTTCTCCGGGAGATACTGGAAAAGGGGAAGAAAATGCGGGAAAGTATTGAGTCTGCGAGGAAGACGGAAAGCCAGCTTGCCCATTACCGGGATATGCAGGCGGTCTATGAGCGGCAGGGGAGGA
>CAMXQE010000093.1 GCA_947246015.1 uncultured Lachnospiraceae bacterium
TACCGTTATGCGGAAAAGAACATGATGTACGATATGTTCTATGGATTAAATGCTTTGATTTCATTCCTCTGCTGCTATATCGGTCTGATATTCCTGCTGATTTGCGCCGCACTTCTGGCTTTGAAGCAGCTTACGGAAACAACTGATAACATTTACCGTTATGGCCTGCTCCAAAAGCTGGGGGCAAAAAGGGAGCAGATTAACCGCACACTTCTGTCCCAGACAGCCATTTTCTTTGCGGCTCCCCTTGCTGTTGCGGGTGTCTTTTCTGTTATCCTGATGGGAAAGGCGATGGAGATTGTAGAGGAATTTATGAATATCCATATTTCTACAAACATGATTTTTACAGTCATACTGTTCCTTGTGGTATATGGGAGCTACTTTCTTGCCACATATCTGTCCTGCAAACGGATGGTAATGGAACATCAGAATAAGCGAATGGAGGAATAAACGATATGCTTGATAATATTAAATGGGACGCTGTATTTCAAAGTATTGTTGATACATGGCTGCCGCTGTTTGGTGTTATTGCCGCAGTCATTGTTATTGCTGTAGCAGTCCATATCATCAAGAAAAAACGGAAAAAATGAAAGCAATCAGAATCAGTAAAAAGAAAATGGCAGTCATGTGTATTGTTGTGACAAGTGCTGTGCTGGCAATATGGACGGCATGGGGCAATACGGCATTGATGGTGGATGCAGTTACAATTTCAAGCAGCCGTATCCCTGCCACATTTTCCGGCTTTCGGATAGCGCAGGTGTCAGACCTGCATAATGCTGAATTTGGAAAAAACAATGCGGAACTGTTAAAATTGCTATCCGAAAGCAGGCCGGATAGCATCGTAATAACTGGCGACCTCATAGATGCCCAGCACACGGATGTGTGGATAGCGCTCTGCTTTGCACAGGAATCTGTCAGGATTGCCCCAACCTATTATGTGACAGGCAACCATGAAGCAGTAAGTCCCCAATATGATATCTTGAAAGCCGGGCTTGAAGCAGCCGGGGTTATCGTACTGGAGGATGAAGCAGTTTATTTGGAGCGAGGCGGGGAAACAATAGCACTCATCGGATTGGCTGATCCTGATTTTACGGTCAAAGGCGATATGTTTGGTGAAGTTCCCGCTATGGTTAGTACGAAATTAGGGAATCTGATTGATGACGAAAGTGGATGCACTGTTTTGTTGTCACACAGGCCAGAGCTGTTTGAAACATATGTAGACTGTGGTGTCGATTTGGTATTAAGCGGCCATGCTCATGGCGGACAGTTCCGGCTGCCGTTTATCGGTGGATTGGTTGCTCCAAATCAGGGATTGTTCCCCAAATATGATGCTGGATTATATACAAATGGCAGCACGAATATGGTGGTCAGCCGCGGCATTGGAAACAGCATCATACCATTCCGTTTCAATAACCGTCCGGAGATTGTTTTGGTGGAACTTAATGCCGAATAAGATACAAAAGCCAACCGCCGCTATGGGAAGTCGCCCCATACGCGGCGGTCTGTCATTTTCCCCCGCACTGGATTATTAGCTTGGCAGTTGGGGAGGTTAGAGGTAATATACGAGAGCGGAAAAAGGCAGACTATAATGCCCAGTCACTACCGCCAAATGTCCAGATACAACACCCCTTCTTCCATTTCGTTCATTTTGGCCGATAAAATAAGTGGGTGGAAAACAATAGGGATTATGGATGATAAAACATTTAACAAGAGGTGAAGCAGGTTGAACATAGCAGTTTGTGATGACGAAGAAAATATACGCATTTATATAAAGAAACTGATAGGGATGCAGGATGCGGACTGCCGGATTATTGAATTTTCGTCCGGCGGGGAACTGCTGCGGTTCTGGGAACAGGAAGACAGGGAACAGATAGACATTCTCTTCCTTGATATCTCTATGGAAGGCACTGACGGCATGGACGCAGCGGAACAGATTAGGAAGTGGAAGGAAGAAAAGGACGAGGCGCTGTGGGGGAGCCTGCCGCTTCTGATATTTGTGACAGGCTATCCGGAGTACATGCCGAAGGCTTTTTCCGTCAACGCATTCCAGTATCTTGTAAAGCCGGTAAATGAAACGGAGTTTGCGGAAGTGTTCACGCAGGCGGTACGTGAGTGGCGTCATCTGGAAGTGAAAAAGAACACGGAACCGAAGACGGTACTGATCCGGAATGGGAACGTCACAAGGAATGTCCTTGTGGATGATATTTATTATATTGAGAGCAGCAACAGGAAAATAATCATGTTCATGCGTGATGGGAAAACAGAGTGCTATGGCAAGATCAGCGAGTTTGAAGACCAGCTCAGGGAAGGCTTTTTCCGTATCCACAAAGGGTATCTGGTTAACATGAGATATGTGGAAAGATACAGCCGGACTGAGGTACGGATGAAGGACGGCAGCAGCCTGCTGATTTCAAAATACAAATATCAGGATTTTGTAAAGGCATATCTGGAATATATTTCGGAGGATGGCAGATGAGCCAGGCGGGATACGAATTGTTCAATAATTTATATGGATTATGTTTTGTACTTCTAAAAGTCATATTCTTACTGATTATCTGGGTTATTTTTTTCAGACCGGAAAAGGAGAAAAAAACAGCGGTTCACGTGGGGATATTTGCGGCTGTCAATGTAGTTTTGTATTTATGCCCGGCTGTTCCGACGTGGGTGCGGTATGCGGGACCGGCGGCACTTGTTTTAGGGTACAGCCGTATAAAATATGGGAGGCATCTGGAAAAGGCAGTCTTTGTTTTGTTATTGTTTTACAATTTTCATTGTATGAGCTTTTTGATTTCAAACAGTATTTATCAGTATTTAATGGATGATATGCTGAGCCGCCTGGATGTCCAGAGTGCAGACTATATGCTTCTCATGTATAAAAGTCTGGCAATCGGCCAGAGTTTGAATGGTATATTTTACACACTGGCAATTTTGTTCATGGTAGGGATTATCGGAAGGATTGTAAAAAAGCCATTTGCTATGAACTGGTATGATGCCATGTTCTTATCGGCACTTAATATTGTAGGAAGCATGCTTGCATGGATGGTTGTGGATATTTCTGCAGTGCAGATAGAGCAGGAAGTATTTTTCCTTTTTATGGAACGAAGGGAGATGATATGGAAAATACCGGTGATTGCGGTTTTGATCTGTATTGGGGAAATCTCGGCCATTTATATTTTTCAGAAGTACAAGGAACTGCGGGATGAAAGGGAAAAGCATTTTGTGGAAGAACAACAGGTGAAGGCCATGAAAAGGAGGCTGGAGGAAGCAGAAGATTTCTATGGCAGTATCCGCAAAGTGAGGCATGAAATGAAAAGCCATATGGCAAACATCAAAGGGCTTGTCGCCGGAGAAAAATATGGTGAGGTAGAAAAGTACATTGGTAATCTGGATGAAACTATGCAGGAACTGGATTATAAGTTCAGCACGGGAAACGCCGTGACGGATGTCATCATCAATGATAAATATCAAAAGGCGGTAAAATCCGGGATTGCATTCAGGGTAAAGTTTGATTATAGGGATACGGATACCATTTCTGCATTTGATATGGGGATCGTACTGAATAATCTTCTGGATAATGCTATAGAAGCCTGTGAGAAACTGGAACAGGCAGAACGCCGTATCAGCCTTGCCCTGAAAAGGAAGAACCATTTTCTGCTGATAGAGGTGGAGAACAGCTTTGACGGGAAACTGGAATGGAAAGACGGGGAGGCTGTTCCGGCAACAATGAAACAGAGCAGCCTGCCGGATGTACTGATGGAGCATGGCATTGGTCTGAAAAATGTAAAGGACGTGGCAGACCGTTATCTGGGTTATATGGATATCAAAACAGGGAGGGATGTATTCAAGGTTATAGTGATGCTTCAACAAAAGGAAATATGATAAAAAATTATGAAAAAGGAAGGAGAATGCAGTAATGGAAGTAGGTTCGGTTTATGGGGGTTATTATGAGTCGGCAAAAAGTTATAGGGGTGTAAGGAAGGAGGAAAAGCAGGCGGGATTTGCAGAAAAGGTCACAGAAAAAAGCCCTGTTTCCCCGGAAGATATGACTTTGGAGGAATACAAGGAATATTTTAATGAGAAGATGAACAGTTTGTATGTTCATCCTTCACAGAGAAATAAGAACGAAGTGGTTGATATCACGGACGCGGCCTACAAGAGGATGCAGACAGACCCGGAATATGAGACAAAGATTCTGGATGCACTGGCAAAGAACTGGGCTGTAGATTTTGGAGGAAATATTCCGGAGATTTCATATATGCACATAGATGACACATGGGAGAAATGTTACGGCTATACGCAGGGCATGAAGGAGAATGTCGGTTATTCCGGGAGTTCTTCTGCAAAAGGAGCTGATGCCGGACGGCAGAGAAAAGCAAGACAGAAGGAACTGTTGGAGGAATATCTGGAGAAACGGGCGCGTATGAAGGAATTTCAGCAGGAAGCATTGGATGATAAGATTGCAAAGCAGGAATTAGAGAGGAACAGGCTGGCAAAAGCATGGAGCAGTAAGCAGCAGATGGCAAAGGCTTCCAGTGCCTATGATGCAAATGTTATGACGGAAACTGTTGTGAGTAACGAGGCATAGGGTAGGTATTTCCAGTTCCTGACAGATTAGAAATTGAGAGAAAAAATGGAGGATTAGAAAATGGCAATTAGTGGAGTAGGACAGAATTATTATCAGAGCAATGTGGCGACAACGAAAAACACTAAAAATGTAAACAGTACAGAAAAGTTCGCTTTAGAAAAAACAGGTGGCACACAGGAATTATCGGAAGCGGAAGAAATGGAATTATTCAAGAAGGAATTTTATGAAGACCTTTCCAGAGTCACCAACCATAGGACGGTGAGCAATGCGGCGGTGAATATATCGGAGGCGGCATTTAAGGCCATGAAGGATGACCCGCAGTACAGGGAGAAGGTTCTTTCACTGATCCAGAGGGATTGGGGTGATTCCTATGCGCCGAGGAACTGTTCCGTGCTGATAACAGTCGGCGCAACTTTGAATGAGTACAGGGCAGATTCATGGCCAGTTGGTTATGATTCCGAGTTTGATGTGCGTTCACAGAACAGCTTTTATAAAAGGACGAGCGAAAAGAAAGACAGGCAGAAGGAGATTCTGGAGGAATATCTGGAAAAGCGGGCGCAGGCGAAAAAACAGCAGCAGGAAATGTTGAATGAAAAGATTGCAAGGATGGAACTGGAGAAAAGCAGGCTGTCGCAGTCATGGAGCAGTGAGAGGCAGATGGCAAAAGCAGCAAATTCCTATGATGCTAATGTTATGACGGAAACTGCTGTGGGCAGTGCTTCCCTGCTTGGTTGATGAAGGGCATTATGCCCGGACTTACCATAAGGGGGCATGGGCGGCTCCGAATGACAGAGGGGCCGCCATTCAAAATAAAAATATTTCAAGGAGGACAAAATCATGGCAATTTCAGGAATTGGAAGCAACTACAACAATGTGT
>CAMXQE010000094.1 GCA_947246015.1 uncultured Lachnospiraceae bacterium
AATTCAAATCTATAAACTCTTTATATGTCATATCTCCTGCAAATTCAATTATTCCTCCCTGCTCACTAATTTCATTTATGTTTATTATGTCTTGACGGACAGTTATTTGACTATCCTGTTCTGCTTCCTCGGCTTCAGTAACATCCACTAAACTTTCTTCCTTTTCCTGCATATCAAAATTACCTTGCCCAACATCCTTCTGATAATCCGTTTCTTCCGGTTGTGGCAAATCATCAACTGCTGGTTGAGTGTCCTGCACCGGCTCCTGTACACCACCCGACGCTGACACAACATTAATTTCTTCTGATGTTACCGCAGGCTGCAAAAGATTGTTCTCCACTTTTTTCACATTATGGAATGTACCACATCCTACTAAAGCCAACATATACGTCATTGCTAAAAGGAACCCTGCTCTTTTTTTCATCAATACCTCCTCCACTTTGATCCGGCAACTCTACTCCCTTATTCCCCAATCTGTCAGAAACCGCGTATGCCTAACGCCGTTGACTCTATTTACCACCTATGCCTTTGCATCAACCCCGCCCTGCACTTCCGTGCGGCAATGCCGGGATTTATCTCCTGTCTTGCCGCACGGAACGCATTATAGCAGGTACTCTACTTACACATTGTTCTTTGAACGCTTATCCAGCTCTTTTATGTATTCATCAAACGTGTATATCTTATCCTCTCCCGCAAAACGGAATCTTGCTCTTGTCCCCTCTAAGCAGGTTGCCTTTATCATATCGGAAACGGACATTTTCTTGCTCTGGTTGTTCTGCACCTGTTTATCAACCGACTGCATCAGTTCTTCTTTCGTCCAGACCTTTCCCACAAAAGAAGGCGGTGTCTGTGATGCCATTCCCATAAACTCCCGGTCAAAACTCTGTGTGCCATCCTGCGCCTGACGCACCTTTACATTTCCTGCTGCCTGATAGCCTGTTGCTCCAATTCCATTCACATTCATTTCTTTTAGTCCTCCGCTATTTTCTATAATCTGGGCAGTTTACTTATTCAAAAAATCCCAGAACTGCTTATAATCCATATATCCTTTCACTCACTTACACTGTTTACTCCCATTTCTAAATGTCCCTCCATTGCTGCCAGTCATTTTCGATTGGCGGCTCCTCTATCGTTCAGAGCCGCCCTGCTTTCCGTAATAAGTCCCGACAGCCCGTCGTTATTTTCTGCTCATAAAATCCCAATAAGCCTGCATACTGTACTGGTAATATGCCGCAGCCTTTTTCTGGCTCAGCAGCTTCATATCACTTATAGCATTCTTAAACATATCCATGAAATCCCGTCTGTCATTTAGCCCCATGTTTCCGGTTCCCATCGGAAGGGAACTAAAGCCATTCTGCTTTTCCACTCCCGTATATGCTTCCAACGCCCGCATCTCCACGATTGTCGCAGATCTGGGATTTATCTTGTTGATATGTATGGTCTGCTCAAACTCATCCCCATTCTCGTCAACACCCTTTGCAATCACAGTCGGATCATCTTCCGTTGAGCATTCTGCATACTTGATGTAAAAAGACAGCCCCGTTCCGTTCCCGCCGGAATACAGCATATCGTCCGTTTTCATATAGACAGTGTGGCCTTTTTTGCCCGCCACATTGTTTACCTGGTCTGCAAAACTTTTTCCTGCGGCATTCTGCTGTGCCTTTCTTGCTCCCTGCCATGCCGGATATCCTGTTGTTCCTATTCCATTTACATTCATTTTTTTAGTCCTCCATTATCTCCATTTTTTATTGCGGCTCATCTGTCATTCAGAGCCGTCCTGCTCCCTTTGTATAAGTCCGAGCAGTTTATTCCTTCATGCAAACATACAGCCTAACTTCCCCTGTCAAACTTCATGACCAACACCTCCCTTCTGCTTATAACACGAGACAGCCCTCAAAAAAGTTTCATACAGCCCCTCTGTCGTTCAGAGCCGCCCTTGCTCCCCGATTTGCTTATCTTCCTAAAACCAGGGAAGCCTGCTTATCCTCTGTGGGGTATTGGGGATGTAGGGCTGTGATTTTACTTTTTGTCATTCCTCAATTTATCCACATCTTCAAGATAAATAGAAACCTCGCCACAATTAGGGCAAACCGCGACTTTGGGTGTACCAATACGTCCGCCCCACCACTTGTTCTCATCATCAGTCAAAACGATCCCATAAGCTCCGCCCTTTACCTTTATGCCACAGCCCTCAACCATCGTACCATTACACCGAATACATTTACGCATTGAAACTCCTTTCATGCTTCCACTCTCCACGCCATACAAGGGGAAATTACCCCCACACCTTCTTCCTGATGCACATGGAAATCAACATAGCTACTATCCCCAAAACAAGATAGGCTGCCGCATACAGGATAAACGCCGTTTCGCCCATATCAAAGAAAATCCATGTGCCGCACAGGAACAGCACCGCCGAGATAACTGGCAGGCTCCACAGACGCTTCATATCCTTTCCCGCAAAGCTCCCGATAGCCACAGAGTATATTGGATTGATGGCAAAAAACAGAAGGAAGCAGACTGCCATTCCTGCATCACCTTTTACAAATGTAGCCGCCGCCCACGGTATCACCAGCATGACTACCGCAGAAACCGCTAACCAACATATAAAAATTTTTTTCATAATACTGTGGATACCTCCAATTTTTTAATTGTGGCCCTCTGTCGTTCAGAGCCGCCCATAAGTCCGGGCATTCCGCAGGGGCAAAGTTTTATGCGCCTCTGCGGAATGTGGTGTAAACCCATACTGTCTAAACCATCCAAAACCTCGAAGCCATTTTATGCTTTACAGTAAATACAAGAAAATCCGGCCTGCTGTTCTGGACGGTTTGTAGGGTACTTTAATTCGCCATTATTTTTGTCTGCCTTCTGCTATCCTATATGGTATAATCAAAGCGTCCGCCGCTCTGGGGCCTGTTTTCTGCCTTTATGGAATCCCAATCAACTCCCCTGATCTTCTCCAGAAGCTCATCCATACTGTCCGCCTGGACAATCGTCCGCTTCACGCCCGTATCCTCCCGCAGATATCTACCCTCCAGCTTTTCTTTTTCTGCCTTCTTCTCCTGCTCTTTCTTAGCAGCACGTTTTTCCTCCCATGCTTCCTTGATATGTTCCCTCTGCCTTGCGCTGGATTTTTCCAGTTCTGCAAAAAATGATGTTGTGCCTCCTGAATTAAAGGAAATTCCTATCTTACTTATTTCGCCATTGCCGGACTTCTCCCCAAATGCCGATGTAAAGCCAAATTCCCGGTTGATCTGTTCCGACATCCGGAGTGCGCCCTGCACCCGATCCATGTATTCCTTTTCATACTTCTCGTCAGAAGCCATCTTTTCAAGCTCCGAACTGGAAAATACTACAGAAACCTCTTTCGTGCCGCGGGACAGGATTTCCTTTGCATTGTCCCCCTTGTCGAAATCAGCTACCATGAAATCCATGTCACCGTAGGTTTTCCTCAGCTTTTCCAGAAGAGACTGTGCCTTTTTGGAAAGCCCCGCCTCACCGATGCTGCCCGTCTGTGTGGCAGCCTTGCTCTCTGCCGTCTGCTTTTTACTGTTTGCGGCATTTGCATAACTACTTGCATAGCTGCTGTAATTACTGCTGATCTCCATTGCCATAATATCATCCTCCTTGAAAAATTTTGAGTGGCGGCCCCTCTGTCATTCGGAACCGCCCATGCCCCCTTACGGTAAGTCCGGGCATATCCTTCTTTACTTCAAAATGCCCGATGCCTCCATGATGTTCTGCTCATATGCCGCAGCCGAAACCGCCTTTTTGGTTATGCTGCTCTGATAATACCTCGCATCGGTTTCCTGCTCCATCAGTTTGCGTTTCAGGGCTGCTTCCTCATTCAGACGGGCGTATTCCTCACGCCTTTTCTTCTTTGCTGCCTGCTCCGTTTCAAACTGGCGCTGTTCTTCCTCTGTCGGCCCGGATATGTTACCGCCACCACCTGTTACACGGAATTTTTCAATTTCTCCATTTTCATCAAGGGAAATCAGCCACGAACATATCCTGCCCGGCCTGACAGAAGTTGCTGAGTATGTAGCAATAAAATTCTCAACATTCGCCATTACCTTCTTTGCTAACTCCGGATCATTTTTCATCTTTTCCTCTAATTCCGGCGGCACGATAATCGACTTCTGCCCCAAAGTAGAATTCCACCTTGACTGTACCTGTGAACTGGTTGCTTCCGGCTCCGCTCCTGTCGGCTTCCAGTTTAATGCGGACTCATCCGTACCATCCTGAAAGAATTTTTCGAGAGGAAAATCATTTCTGTCCCATGCCCCCTGCGATATTGCGGAGCCATCCATCACATGATAGTACGCTCCGGGAAATCTCGCCTGCCACATATCCTTGAAACTCATCCCTGTCGCAGTCCCTTTTTCCGCCGCCTTTGCAGCCGCAAACTCCGCAAAGCCCACGCCACTGCCCGTTCCTGCTTTCTGTGTCCTGTTGGCGTACTGGTATGCACCCGCCAAAGCCCCGTTTACTCCTAAAATACTCATAATAAATCTTCTCCTTCCTTCTGGTTAATTTTTTACCATGACCGACAGAATGAACCTGCTGCCTTTTACAATACAGTCCATATCGCCGCCATATTTTACTGCACATTTCCTGAT
>CAMXQE010000095.1 GCA_947246015.1 uncultured Lachnospiraceae bacterium
TTACAGATATGCTTTACAATCGCAAGCCCAAGACCCGTGCCTCCCAGTTCCTTCGACCTGCTTTTATCCACCCGGTAAAAGCGCTCAAAAATTCTCTCCTGATGTTCTGGCGGAATGCCAATACCGGTATCCTCTACCGAAAAGATAATCTGCAATCCCTCTTTCTGTACTTTTGCAATTACTCTGCCATTCGGTTTGTTATATCGGATGGCGTTTTCAATCAGATTGTAGGCAAGCTCCTGAGCAAGTTCCTTTCCGATATGGACATCCGCCCTGTCATCTCCTTCATACACTACATCAATGCCATTTTTCGCCGCCCCGAAAGAGAGCATTTCCACACTCTCTTTTGTAATTTCCGCCAGATTCACCACATCAAGGATATCTTTTGCGTTTCCTGCATCCAATTGCGAGAGTTTAAGGATGTCATTGATCAGGGTAAGCAGTCTTG
The DNA here is from genome assembly GCA_947246015.1 of uncultured Lachnospiraceae bacterium. Classification (GTDB taxonomy): domain Bacteria; phylum Bacillota; class Clostridia; order Lachnospirales; family Lachnospiraceae; genus Kineothrix. The sequence goes on from CAMXQE010000095.1 coordinate 449, forward strand.
CCGCACTTTTACGGATTTCCCCTGAAAAATGCTTCATCTCTTTTTCATCTACCAGTCCCGTTTCCATCAGTTCCGCATAACCTGATATTGCCGCAAGAGGCGTCTTTAATTCGTGGCTTACATTGGCGGTAAATTCCTGCCTTATATTAGCGGCAGACAGGATTTCCTCATGTTGTAAGCGTATTTTTCTTGTAAACGGGATCAGTTCCGGATAACTTTTCTCCTCGTCAATATGTTCCATATCCCCTGCCATTTCATCAATCGGTTTCACTATGGCAGAGGTAAGATAGTGCGATACCATCAGACAGATGACCGCAAGGAGCAGCGCCGTTGTCAGCACCACCGGTAGGGCAGACAAAAGAACAGCTGCAACGCTGTGCGCCTCCTTTCCTACTCTGAGTATTCGCCCGTTATCCATTTTTTTTGCGTAATAAAATACACTCTCCGACAGGGTATCCGACTTCCTGATTCCCATACCGGTTCCGGAAGAAACCGCCTCCGCAATTTCCGGCCTGTCCAGATGGTTGGCAAGCGACTGCCCGTCTACCGTAGAATCAAACAAAACCTTGCCGTCCGCATCTATCAGTGTAATTCTTAAATGATCTATTTTTCGCTCACAGTGCTCTCCAGCAATCAGTAAATCCGCCACGACAGCCAGATCGGAAAAAACCTGTTTTTTTAACTGTGAATAAAACACCGCCGTCATCACGATCGTGGTGATCACCACGGAAAAAAGCGCAATGCCGGTGAACCGTCTGTTTATTTCCCGCCTCATTCCAGTTTATACCCCACATTCCTCACAGTAATGATCAGGCTGCCCGCCTCTTTCAGCTTTCTGCGAAGTGTTTTGATATGCATGTCAACAGTCCTGCTCTCCCCCGCAAAATCCATCCCCCATACCGTATCCATGATCGCTTCCCTTGTCAGCACAATACCCAGATTGGAAAGAAAGAGCCTGAGCAGCTCATATTCTTTGAATGTCAGTTCCACATTTTCCTCATCCACAAGGCAGATCCGTCTGTCCTGATCCAGATATATATTTTTGTATTTTAAGACCACGTCATCGCTCGTTGGTTTGACACGTCGCATAATTGCCTTGATGCGTGACATAAGCTCCATCACGCCAAATGGTTTTGTGATGTAGTCATCCGCCCCAAGATCAAGCCCCCTGACGGTATCTATTTCTGAGTCTTTCGCTGTCACAAGTATGACGGGCAGTTCTTTCGTATCTTTATCTGAACGGAGTCTTTTCAGTACGGACAGCCCGTCCTCCCCCGGCAGCATGACATCGAGAAGCAATAAATCCGGCTTCATTTCCTGCATTCCCCTGTCAAAAGCCTCTACGTCGTCAAACGCACGTACATCATAACCGTTTCCCTTTATGGCATAACTTTCTATCTCCTGAATATTTTTATCATCTTCCAAAATATAGATTAACGACATAAGCGCTGACTTCCTTTTTCTGAAATTTTTATCATTCAAAAACGCGCTACGGCAATAAGAAATAAATGCCTCTGCACAATTACATTATACAGATAACCTATGTTTCCTCAAGTTTTTCCAACGAATATTTTGCTGTATACCCTTCAAGCAGTTCCCTGTACAGTTCATTCCTCTCTTTGACACTCCGTGCATATTGATGCAATGCGTGCTGGTCTGTTTCGGATGCCGTCTGCCATTCCGCTATATTGGAACAATGCTTTGCAATGCGCTCCAGGGAAGTGACCATGTCTGTAAGCGCCATGCCAAGTTCCACGGAACATTTCCCCTTTTCCAGCCTCCTGCTATGGTTCTTTCGGATTTCCTTTTTTACCCGGCTGATTACATCGGCAAGCGGATCAATGCGAAACGCCATCTCTTTGTCCTCATGTATAAAACCGGAAACCGTACATTCAACGATTTCGAGGGTTGCCTCATAAATCAGCCTTGCTTCGGCTGCCGCTTTTCTTGAAAATTTTTCTTTGCCCTTATACAGCTTCTTTTGTGCGAATGCTATGCCCTTAGTATAATCGGATATCCTTTCAAAATCCATAATGCACCTGCTGTATTTATTGATGGTTTTACTGTCCCGTTCAGAGAGCGGCTTTGTGGAAAGCTTTGCCAGATAGGACGATAACTCATCTTCCCTGACATCTACCTCCTGCTCAATTTCCATAACCTCCTGCACAGCATTTTCATCATATTTTTTCTGTATGTATACACATAAATTCATTGCCTTTAAGATAAGCTGCGCCATATCGCACACCGCATTTTTACATTGTGCAACCGCAAACGCAGGTCTTTCCAGAAACCTATCGTCCAGCACTTTTCCTGACGTTTCCAGTGTTTCGTCCTCTGACTGCGGGATGGTAAAGTATGCGAGTTTTACCAGCAGTCTGGAAGCAGGGAGCAACACGATTGTCGAAGCAATATTAAACACGCTGTGTATCACTGCAATGATCGCACCGTTTGCCGCATCCGACAAAAAAGCAAACTGTACAAAATGATTCATAGCATAAAATACTGCCATAAACACAAATGTACCTATCAGATTAAAATAAAGATGTATCAAGGACGCCCTTCTTGCATTCCTGTTTGCCCCGACACCGGAAAGTAAAGCTGTGACACAGGTCCCGATATTCTGTCCCATAATCACCGGAAGCGCCGCTCCCACCGTTACGCTCCCGGTGGCGCACATCGCCTGCAAAATACCGACAGAAGCGGAAGAACTCTGAATCACTGCAGTTAAAACCGCTCCTACAATCATACCTAAAAGAGGGTTCTCAAACGCCGTAAAAAGCGAGGTAAATTCCGGTACGTCTGCAAGCGGCTTTACCGCACAGCTCATGGTATCCATTCCAAACATAAGCACTGCAAACCCGATCAGAATCGTCCCTACATCATTTTTTTTCGTATTTTTAATAAACATTACCAGTATCACGCCCATGAGCGCCAATACCGGGGAGAAGGACGAGGGTTTCAGAAGCTTTACGAAAAAATTCCCGCTTTCGATACCGGAAAGACTGAGAATCCACGAAGTAACTGTGGTGCCGATGTTTGCACCCATAATCACGCCGACTGCCTGAGAGAGCTTCATAATACCGGAATTGACAAACCCCACTACCATAACCGTCGTAGCGGAAGAAGACTGGATCACCGCTGTTACGCCTGCCCCAAGCAGGACGGCCTTCACAGGATTATTCGTCATACGCTCCAGCACCTGCTCCAGCCTGCCGCCTGCCATCTTGGACAGCGCATCCCCCATCGTTTTCATCCCATATAAAAATAACGCCAACCCGCCAACCATTGTCAGTAATCCAAAGAAATCCATCTGACCATAATCCTCCCTAAAGAATCTTCTTATCGTCAAATGATATCCGATCTATGTAAAATCCAAAAGATGATCTATGTAAAATCTGTGTAAAATTCCATAAGTTTCTATCCAATTTAACTTCAAAAAGCCATGCCGCCGCCTGCATTTATTCCCGGTTTACCTCGGTAATCCTTTACAGAATAGCCGGCAACACATGGTGGCAGCATAAAGCCGAACCCGAAAGGAAAATATAAGCAGCATACCTTAGCATATCGGACAAGCTGTATCTAATATGTTGTTATGAATAGGTTGCATAACTTTTAATTGATTATATGCAGGAGGGATAGCCGATTGAAAAATGGCAGGCAGGAAACAATACGCTATACCATTGAAAGAGAATTTTTAGCCAAAATCACTGTCGCAGAGCTTGTAAACCGAATTATTCAGACCCATGCACAGGAACAAACAAAAAAAGAAGTTGTTTCCCCGTGAAAAATATACTTTTCAACGTGGCTGAATATATTAGGTTATCAAGAGAGGACGGCGATAAGGCAGAGAGTGACAGTATTGGAAATCAGAAGAAACTGATTACAGATTACTTAAAAGACAAGGACGACTTTGTTTTGTATGACACCTACATAGATGACGGCTTCACGGGAACGAATTTTAACCGTCCGTCATTTAAGAGAATGATTGCAGACATAGAAGCCGGAAAAGTGAATTGTGTGATTGTGAAAGACCTTTCGAGGTTCGGACGTGATTACATTGACACAGGAAAATATTTGGAACGCTATTTCCCGGATCACGAAGTACGTTTCATTTCCATTACGGATCATAT
>CAMXQE010000096.1 GCA_947246015.1 uncultured Lachnospiraceae bacterium
CCTTTTCCAAGAAAATCTTTTTCATTTTTCTCTTGACATATTACCAAATTGCTTTAAGGCTTCGGGATCGTTTTTCTTTAAATACTCAATCTCCTCTGCGGTAAGCTCCCCGCCTGCCTGAAGTTTCGTATCAATATCTGCAGGTTTCTTGCTTTCCCGTATACTGTCTGCCTGTTCCTGAAATCTCTGTAGTTCACGTTCTTCCGCTGTCAGATTTTCCTTACTGCCTTTACTTATGTCCTGTTTCTTTTGCTGCCATTTGCTTTCTAATGATGCAAGGCCCACGCTGTTTCTTATAGTTCCGGCAATAATCAATATCAACACCTCCCTGTTTTAAATAAATAGATAATTCCGTTTATCCTAGCCGCAACCGCCTCCTTGATAAAACCTGCTTTGCCTGACACATATAAAATATGCCGCTTCATAAAAATTTTCGGCAGATGTACCTCAGATTCCAACCCGGATTGCACCAAGTGACTATAAATTGCACGAAATAACCATAAAGCTTATATCATCACCACCGCCTGGAACTTATCCCCGTCACAGGAGATGGCAAAATCGCCGCCGTATTTGTCCACCACCGCCTTTACGTTCATAAGGCCGACACAGTGCATCCCTCCATTGGAATCCAGCACGATGCCATCCGTGACCTGCACTTTTTCCGCCACGGGGTTCTTTACGGAAAAGATCAGCTTCCCGTCCTCCTGCACCAGCTTGATGTTTATGACGGCTTTCCGCCCCTTGCGCACGACCTTCACGCACTCATGGATGGCATTGTCCAGCAGGTTGGATAGCAGGATCACCGTTTCCTCCTCATCCAGTTTAAGCCCGCTCATATCACTGACCTTGAATATCATGGACACCCCCTGCTCCCTTGCGGCATGGAACTTCTGGTTCAGTACCGCATCCACGATGGAGTGGTTCGTATTGACCGCCGCCATCTCCACCGATATGCTCTCCGTCAGCCGTTCCGCAAGCGCGGCGGCAGCCTGCGTGTCGCCTTTCTTCAACAACACCTGCATTGTCCTTATCTGGTTCTTGTAGTCATGCATCTTCCTCCCCTGCCGCTCATAGACCGCCTGCATATCCCGGTAATGGGCAAGCTGGCTCTCCTTCTTCTGGCCTGCCAGCGCGCTTTCCCGGAACAGCTCCTCTTTTTCAAGGATACCCTGCAACAGCTCTATGACAAGGATGTTGATGAATATCAGCCCCACCGACAGAAAAAGGTATGCCGTCTGTACCTTTGCCTCTGCACTGTTACAGAAGAACATTAGCAGCATGGATGCCACAGTGAGCAGCGGAATCATGGAAAATTTCAGCCACTCCTTACGGGAAAGTTCTCCATAATTGTTTTGTCCTTTCCATATTTTCCGGACTATGAACACCAAACAGAGCCAGAGCATTTTTGAGGGCAGAAGCAGAAAAGTAAGCACCACGTTTGGGGAAATGGACATATTTTCTATCTGCAAGAAAAAAAGGTCTGTCAGAAACAGCAACGCATAATTCAGCCCGGAAAAGAAGATACGCTGTTTCCAGCCCGCTTCGTAAAACACTGTGCAGAATGTGATGGAAACAAGGATTATCAGCATGACCTTGATTCCCATTAAATCAAAATGTCCTCCTAATAGCGCCACTACCATGTCAGCAAAATACAAAACAACATATCTGCACTTTCCCAGCCGCCCCACATCCGTTTTCTTCAAAAAGGTATCAAAGAAATATACGCTCCCCCATGTCTCGATTGCTATGATACAGAATGAAAATATCCACCGTCCCATAATCACTCCGCCCCCTTAAACAATGTGTACTGCCGCTTCACTTCCGGATACCTTGACTTCGGCACGGATATCTCCTTCCCCGTAGTCAGAACCATGACATAGCTGCTGATCCTATCAATGTACTTCATGTTGATGAGGAAACTCTGGTGTATCCGCACAAAGCCCATCCCCTTCAAGTCCTCCTCCAGTTCATCCATCTTTTTATAGATGCTGTACATCTGGTCTTTCGTGTAGAACACATTCTTGTGCTTGCTCGTCTCGATATAAATAATGTCATCCACCCGGAGGCGCAAATTCCCCTCCACAAAGCCGAACTCCACCACCCGCTCCTCCTGCCGTATCTCCCGCAGGATATCATCCATGCACTCCTGCAGGGTCTGTTCCAAATCATCTTTTAAGAGAAAACGGCTCGCCTTTACCTTGTACCCATCCAGCGCATAGTTCACATAGGCAGTCACCAATACGATATGTACCTTCGGACATTCCGCCTTTATCTGCTTTGCCGCCTCCAGCCCGTCCATGCCGTCCATGTTGATGTCGAGGAATACGATGCCGCATTCCCGTACAAATTCCATATCCCCGCACAGACTTTTTCCCGAATCATATTCCTTTATTTCAAAATCCTGCCCGTAGGCTTCCAGCAGCGCCTTAAGCGCGCCACGGTCATCTTCCCTGTCATCGCAGATTGCTATCTTCATCGCACCAACCTCCTATCATACATAATATCGGATTAAGGGGTATCTTATCAAACGCCATTGCACGAAACTCCCATTTATTGCACCAAACGACTATAAGGCATATTACCTCTAAGTTCCCCGTCTTCCAAGTTAATAATCCAGTGCGGGGGAAAATGACAGACCGCCGCGTATGGGGCGATTTCCCATAGCGGCGGTCTTTGCATATCCTTTTAAATTATTGTTACACTTTTATGAAATGAAAGTCGCAATAGGGCGATCCACTCCCTAATGTACCAGTCCGCTCAAAGCGAATTTTAGGTAACAAGCCGGAAAAAGAAATATCATCATTTTCACAATATACACAGCATAATTCTGGACACTCGTACATATTTGTTAATTCCCAGTAAATACAACTATGCAAATTAAAGTGTATTTCTTTACCATTGCATTTTAACCATTCTGTTTTCCATCCGCTATCTGGGAAATTTTTCTTCATATGCTTCTTTACACCCATTCGGTAAATAGTATAAGCAAAGGGCATATTTCCCAATTTACTCATTTCCTCTTTTTGGACGCTTGCGGCTTTGTGAGTTTCTTTCCTGACATATTCCAATGCTTTTTCTTGACTTATTCCCTCTGTTTGCAGCGCTTTATAATAAGCCATAGTTGGAAACATTTTAAATTGTAAATGATTTTGAATTGCGTCACTGTTACGATAATCGGCTTTATTCAGAAGCTCCTGATATATTGATTCTGCCCGCTGAAAAATAGTAATCCCTTTTTCGTTGCCAAACTGCTGAATGCAATCGTTTTCTAAAAAGGGCAATGTGGTTTCATTTATTTTCATCATCAATTTCTCCTTTGAAATGACCTAAACCTTTCAAAATTTTAACAGCCACTTCTTTCATCACATCAGCTTTGACTACTACTATTCCCTGTTCTTCGTCGCCCAAAACAAGCAAAGTATCTCCGGGATTTATGTCGAATATCTCCCGTGCTTCTTTCGGAATAACAATTTGTCCGCGTTCTCCAACTTTGACAGTTCCAAATATGTGTTTTCCTTTTGGCATTGACATTGTATCACGTCTCCTTGATTCATGTTTTTCATATTTATACGAAAAGTATACATCGGGGCAATGGAAATGTCAAGACAACAAAAAAAGAGCCTTGGCAGCTCCTTTACCCGTATTATTATTTCTCTATATTATTTTTATCGCTTTACTCATACGCTACGAAACCCCATACTTTTCGGCAAAACCCTATACAATTTGGCGAAACTACCGGGTTTTGCCAGATTGTATGGGGGTTTTGCTAAAAGTATAATGTAGCCTATAGGGTGGACAAATTTAAAAGTACATTCCCTGAAATCGGACAATAAAGACTACACCCCAAACCATAGACGCAGACCTTTAGTCGCAGCAATCAAAACAGCCACAGATAAAAATCAACACAATAATATTTACAATCGAAATTCTTTTGAAATATAAGTAAGAAAAGCGTAAAATCCTCTGTATTTCACTTTTAGTGATTGTAGTTTTATTTTATCCGCAAGAGGATACTCTCCTATGGCATTCCCAAGCGCTTCTGGAATAATCGTTTTAATTATTTCTACATCACTTTACAACTTATGCAAACAGCTACATTGTTGTTTAATCAGCAGTTTT